>DASYRD010000124.1:0-46262 GCA_036004745.1 Gemmatimonadales bacterium
GCCGCCGAGGGGACGCAGCAAGCCGAGGACGAGCCGCATCGTGGTGGTCTTGCCAGAGCCGTTCGGTCCGAGGAAACCGTAGATCGAACCGGCGGGCACGTGCAAACTCACGTCCTTCAACTCGAAGCTCCCCGCGCGATAGCGCAGGCTCTCGATCTCGATCGCGTCACTCATGTCTTGACTCCCATCTCGTCCTCGATCGCTTTCTGTACTTCGGCGAGTGACACGCCCATGCGGCGCGCCTCAGCGAGCAGCTTGCGAACCAAGACTGCCGCGTGGTGGGACCGCTCCCGCGCTCGCCGTCCCGGCGCCAGCTCGCGCACGAAGGTCCCCGCGCCGTGGCGGATCTCTACGAACCCTTGGGCCTCGAGATCGCGATACGCTTGAACGACCGTGGCGGGATTGATGCGCAGCTCGGTCGCGAGCTGGCGCACGGAGGGGAGCGCATCGGCGGTCCCCAGCGCGCCCGTCGCAATCGCAAGCCGGACGCGCTCGGCGATTTGGGCGTACAAGGGGACGGGACTGCGAGCATCGATGCCGTCGAACACCAGCCGCGCTCCAATGCCACTGTGTCGGTACAGTATAACACTTGCCTGGCCGGGCGCAACCGGTATACAGATGTTTGAGGAAAGGAGAAGGACGATGCCACCATCTGAGAAGCAGCGCTTCCTCGAGAACTGGGAGCGCGAGGCCGCGGTCACCATGAAGGTCCTGCGGAACTACCCCGCCGCGAAAGGCGACTTGAAGCCCAGCGAGAGGTCGAAAGACGCCAAGGACCTCGCCTGGACGTTCGTGTTCGAAGGGTTCGGCGCCAGCCAGGCGGCCGAAGGGGAGTTCAAATTCCCGCCCCCCGACATGCCCCCCAAGCCCGGCACGTGGGACGCCGTCGTGAACGAGTGCGAGCGTGGCTTTCGTTTTCTCGCCGACAAGGTTCGCCAGGCCGACGACGCCTTCCTCAATACGACCGTGAAAGCCGCCACGGGCCCGAAGCAGCGGGGCGACGTGCGGCGGCTCGACTTCCTCTGGCAGATCTTGATGGACCAGGTCCACCACCGCGGGCAATTCACCGTCTACCTGCGGATGGCGGGCGGGAAAGTCCCCTCGATCTACGGTCCGTCGGCTGACGAGCCCTGGAGCTAAATGAAAACTCTGGTCGGTCTCTGTGCCGTCGCCCTCGCCGGTTGGACAGGAGATCGAGCGAGCGTGGAGCAGACAGTTCAAGGCCGCCGGCCCCCCGCAACGCTCGTGACGAGCTTCGACGGCCTCGGCGTCGGGTTCGTGGGCCCGCACGGCACGACGACGGGACGTAACCCTTCCGATAACAGCATCGCGGTGGGACCGGGACACATCGTGCAAATCGTGAATTCACGTCTGGCCGTGTTCACAAAGGGAGGCAAGGTTCTGTACGGCGCTGTGCCCACCAACATCCTGTTCCGCGGATTCGGCGGCGCGTGCGAAACGCGCAACAACGGCGATGCCGTCGTTCGCTACGATCAACTCGCGGAGCGCTGGCTGATCGTGATGCCGGTATTCCGCCGCAGCGCCGAGCGACCCGATCAACCGCCGCCGTGGCGCGCGGGAGAGACCGCGTACGTCAGTCCCCCCGGCGTTCCGGGGCAACCGGGCCCGGCGACGCCGCTCTTCGTGCCACCACAGGCACCGCCGCCACCAGCCGACACCGCTCGGCCTACCCTACCCCGCCCAGCCCCTCCGCCGGAGGAGCGCGGGCCCTACTCGATGTGCTACGCGGTGAGCGCGAGCCCCGACCCACTCGGTTCGTATTACCGCTACGAATTCCTGCGCCCGCTTTTTCCCGATTACCCGCGCCCGGCGGTTTGGCCCGACGGCTACTACGTGCCGACGAGCACCGGTGACGACGTGATCCAGAAGCATACGTGCGTGGTGGATCGGCGGCGCCTGCTCGCGGGCCAGCCGGCCACCGAGCAATGCTTCGTCGTGGACGACGTCAACTTCCTGAACAACGCGGACCTCGACGGGCGCACGCTGCCGCCGGCCGGCGCCCCGAACATTGTGATCGCCGCGGGCGGCACGCAGCTGCGCGGCGATTTCGACGACGACAAGATCTTCGCGTGGCGGTTCCAGGTCGATTGGGACACCCCGGCGAACAGTAGACTCACCGGCCCTGACACGATCACCGTCGCTCCCTATCATTATCTCTGCGACGGTCAGCTCACGACCTGCGTCCGGCAACCGGGAACCGCCCAGCACTTGGACGCCCAGGGCGACAAGATCATGGCGCGGCTCGTGTATCGGAACGTCGCCGGTCGCGAGTCGATCGTGGGCGTCCATTCGGTCGCCACGGCCGTGGGGGGCGGCGGCGTGCGTTGGTACGAGTTCATCGTGCAGCCCGACCGCACGCTGCGCCTGCGCCAGCAGGGCACCTATGCGCCCGACAGTTCTTATCGCTGGATGGCGAGCCCCGCGCTCGACAAGCGCGGCAACATCGGGATCGGGTACTCCTTCGGCGGAACGCCACATTTCCCCGGCCAGCGCTTCGCCGCGCGCCGCGCGGACGATCCCCTCGGCATGCTCACCCTGCGCGAGACGATTCTCGCCGAGGGCGAGGCGGCGCAGACGAACACGCTGCGGTGGGAAGACTACTCGCAAACGGCCATCGATCCGAGCGATGACTGCACCATCTGGTACGTCGGCGACTATCTCAAGAAAGACGCGACCAGCTACTCCACCCGTATTGGAGCGTTCCGGATCCCGGGATGCTAGGGTTTGACGGCCGAAATCGGATAGATCGGCTTGCAGCCGCGCGCTAAGTTCCCTCCCGTGAGCCCCGAGCATCGCTGGCGCATCGTCCTGGCCCGTGACCGCCGTTACGACGGAGCCTTCGTCTACGCGGTGAGATCGACCGGCATCTACTGCCGGCCCTCCTGCGCCAGCCGCCGCCCGGGGCGCAACCAGGTGACGTTCTTCCCGATTCCCGAGGCCGCCGAGCGCGAGGGATATCGCGCCTGCCGCCGCTGCCACCCCACGCAGGCCAACGGCGGCGATCCCGCGATCGCGCTGGTGCGCGAGGCGTGCCGCGCGCTCGACGCCTCCGACGCTCCCCGCCTGGACGCCCTGGCCCGGCGGCTCAAACAGCGTCCGCACGGGTTGCTGCGCGCGTTCAAGCGCGTCCTCGGCATCACGCCTCAGCAATACCGCGATGCCCATCGCGTCGCGCGGTTCAAACACGAACTGAAACGGAGGCCCCACGTGAGTCCCGCGGTCTATGAAGCCGGTTATGGCTCCTCGAGTCGTGTCTACGAACGCGCCAACGCGCAGCTGGGCATGACGCCCGCGACGTACGCGCGTGGCGGTGCGGGCACCGAGATCGCCTATGCCGTCGTGCCCTGCTCCCTCGGCCGCCTGCTCGTCGCCGCGACGCCGCGCGGCGTGTGTCGCGTGAGCCTCGGCGACAACACGGCGGCGCTCGAGACCGACCTCGCGGTCGAGTTCCCCGCCGCCCACATCTTCAAGGATCAGCTCACGCTCGAGGGTCCTGTGAAGGCGATCCTCGGCTACCTGGATGGCAGCGAGCCCCATCTCGGATTGCCGCTCGACATCCGCGCGACCGCCTTTCAACGGCGGGTATGGCAGGAGCTGCAGAAGATTCCGTACGGTGAGACGCGCTCGTACTCCGACATCGCGCGGCGCATCGGACACCCGACAGCGAGTCGGGCGGTGGCGAGAGCATGCGCGAGGAATCCGGCGGCCCTAGTGATCCCCTGCCATCGAGTGGTTCGGGAGGATGGAGAGATCGGCGGATACAGATGGGGATTGGAGCGGAAGAAAGCACTGCTGGAGAGGGAACGAGACGCATAGGCAGACGCCGAGACGCCGAGACGCCTAGCGGTACCGAGGGTTGAGGTGGTAGGACTACCTACGCACTCAGACCTCACCTCCGCTAGGCGTCTCGGCGTCTAGGCGTCTCAGGTTTCGGCGTCTAGGCGTCTTTAGTTTACGGGAATCCAATAGCTCACCTTAATCGCCAAAAAGTTGTCTCCCTGTGCCCCAAACGAGTCCAATAAATCCCGGAATCCCACTAGCCGGCCGCTCTGATCGAAGGACCCCCGACTTTGCTGCCACACCACGTACAGCGTGCTGCCCGGCCGCCATTCCCACCGCAGCACGGCGTTGCTACGGAAGGACAGGACGTGGAAGTCGGGGTTTGGGATCTGGAGCGTGTCGGCGCCGCCGTTGTCAGTGACGGTATAGTTGCCGCTCGGATCGCGCGCGATCGTGGTGCCGGCGGTGCCGTACTCGCGCAGCCGGAAACTCCGTGCCTGCGACAACTCGCCGAGCCCACGGTACTTGCCGGCGGCGGCGAAGGGTTCCCCGTACAGCTCGAGCGTCAGATCGGGCGCGATCGTGTAGTTCGCGCGCAGCTGCAAGATGAACGTGGGCTGATCGATGTGTGCGAACACGTAACGCGACCCGTACGTCGCCGCCGGACCGCCGGAACCGAACGTCGTGACATACTGGCGGGGGATCCCCCAGCGCACGTAGTTCGGCGTGGCCGAGAACTGGAACCGCGTCGAGGGACGGATCGAGAGCCCACCGCTCAGTCGGTACGTTTGGCCGTCGAGCTCGTCCTCGCCGTAATAGACGCGGAAATTCCAGGCGGTCTTCGCGCCAAAGGCGTTGCCCAGGCGGATGACGTAATTCCACGCCTGGGGCGTCGCCATTGTCGGCCCGCCACGCGTCAGCGAGTGATCGAAGGACCGCGGATAGAAATCGAAATACGATTGAATCGTCCAGAAATTGCGGAAGGTCAGGTTGAGCGCGGGCTCGATGTACCAGAACTGCCGATCCCCGCCGAAGTCGAACTCCGCGAAAGTGCCCATGGAAAAGCTGTAGTTCTGGAACTTCCCGCGCGGCTTGGTCTGTCGATAGATCAGGCCCGCAAACCCGGTGCGGCCGTCGGCGTTCCCCAGCCGCCCGGCATCGTTGGGGTCGAAGCCCGGCGACTCCCACGTGTACTGAAGGTCGTAGAGCCAGTTGCCGTTGGTCTTGCTGAGGTAGAGCGAGCCGACTGAGCCCGACAACGACGTGCGGGCGGGATTGTAATGCACGTAGCCGGCGTCGGGGCGCTGGAAGAAATGGACACCCGAGCGCTGCACGCGATCGATCTGGGCGGCGTCACCGCTGAGGGCACTGAACCCCAGGTAGCCGCGCAGCACATGCGCACCCCGATCCCAGCGCAGCACCCAGTCGGCCCCACCGGCGTACGCCTTGCGATTGTACCGCGACAGCAGGAGGGGATCGCCGCCGAGGTCGCGCTGCACGGTCGTCAATGTCACGCCCACGACGGACTGCGCGGCGCCGAACTCCTGCTGCAGCCGCACCACGCCGTAGCCCGCGGCCGGCGCGACCACCGTCCGCCCGTATGTCGCGGTCGCCGTGTCGTAGGTGCGGACGTATTCCCGCGCCGTCACGGCGGCGAGGCCGCCGAGCGACATGCCGGACGCGAGCCGTCCGGTCACTTTCGCGGCGCCGAGGATCGTGGCGTTCTGCGGGCAGTCCTGGTAATCGGCCAAGCCCGGGCAGCCGGGCCGCGCGCCGATGCGCCGTGAGTAGAAATAGCTCGGCCCGTTGCCGCGCAGCAGCTGCGCGCCCTCGGTGAAGAACGGTCGCTTCTCGTCGAAAAAAGACTCGAACGCCGAGAGATTCACGACGGCGGGATCGGCCTCGACCTGGCCAAAGTCGGGGTTCACGGTGGCGTCAAGCGTGATGTTGGGCCCCAGCCCCATCTTGAGGTCCGCTCCGGCGCGCGCTTCCAGGTTTTTCCCGTCGTCGAACGGGTCGCGGACGTCGCGCCCACCGGTGATCGTCGAGTTGCCGGCCGAGTAGGGCGCCAACTCGAGCCGCCGCGTGGGCTTGATGCCTTCGATCCCCACGAGCTCGCCCATGTACGACGACCAGCCCGTCCGGTTCGTCGGGACGGGGATCCAGAAGACGTCTTCACTCGTCGCCGGATTCCAGTGGTCGACGTTGAATCCCCACACCTGCACGGGTTTGTCGGTAAAGCGCAGCTGCGAAAACGGAATGCGCATTTCCGCCGTCCACCCGAGTGAGTCGATGACCGCCTTGGCCTGCCACACCGGGTCGAAGCCGGCGTCCAGGTTGTATTCGTTGTCGGTGGGGTGATACCAATCCATGCGCACGCCCGAGGCGGTCACGCCGAACGAGTACGCGGTGCGACGATCGTGGTACGTGTCGAACGACACCCACACGTGCTCGGCCTGCGACGTATTGTCGCGGCGAGACAGGGGCGCCTGGAGCTTCGAGGGATTCTTGCTGTACATGCGCGCACCGATGTACAGCGCGTCGCCATCATAGAGGAGGGCGATGCGCATGCTGTCGGTGGGCGGGGCGGCCTCTTTTGGCATCTTCTGCACAAAATCGGTGATCCAGGAGGCCGATGCCCAGGCCGCGTCGTCGAGATGGCCGTCGAGTCTGATGCTGGTGCCTTCGAGGCGGACCGCGCGGACTTGCTTGGACGCCGCCGCCGGCGCGGCAGCTGTCACCGGCGGAGTTTGGGAGGTCTGCAGCAGGGCGACCGCCAACAGCATCCCGGTCATGGCAGCGCCTCGAACACACGGCCGCGATCGTACTGCGAGCCGATCGTCGCGGCCGCCGAGCGAATCGCGGCGCGGACCGTATCATCCATCGGGGCCACCTTCCGGATCACGGCGAGCAGCAGCTCACCCAGCTCGTAGTCCGACTGGATCCCCTTTGCCGATTCGAGCAACGCCAGGACCACGGGGCGCGATAGGTTGCGAGTTTCGAGCACGCTGGCGAGGGCGCGCGCGTGTTCATGGTCAGAGCTGATCGTGGCCGCCGCCGCGAAGAACGCGGGCCGCAGCGTGTCGTCCACCGTGTACACGGTGCCGATCTCCGTCAGCAGCTCGGCAAGCTCGTAGTCGGACCCGATCGTCTTCGCCGAAGCAAGGGCGTCGCCGAGCACCGCGCGGCTCGCACCCGCCCGCCCCACGACCGCGGACAACACGCGGCGGTGCTCGTAATCGGAAGACACCGAGTTGGCCGCGGTGAAGAACGCGGGTCGCACCGCGTCATCGATGCGGCGCGCGTCGTTCAGCTCGATGAGGAGCGTCGCCAGCTCGTAGTCGGAGCCCATGCTCGCGGCCGCATCGAGCATCCCCGCCTGTGCGGCGGGCGTGAGTCCGGGACGCGACAGGGCAGCCGACAGGACACGGTGCCGCTCGTAGTCCGACGAGATCGTTTTCGCCGCCGCCGCGAAGGCGGTCTGCAGGCGCTCCGTCAGTGGTTGTGCCTTGGAGACGGCGATCAACAGCTCGGCGAGCTCGTAGTCGCTGTCGATCGTGCTCGCGGCCATTCCGACCAGGCGTTCGTAGCCGGCCACATCGAGCTTGCCGCTTTCGATCGCCGCCTGGTAGTAGATGCGGCGCGCGTAATCACCCGAGATCTCGCCGATCTCGGTGATCAGGCCCTGAATGCCGCGTCGCTCGAGGATCCAGCGCGCGCGGGCTTCACCGTCATAGCCGGTGCGGCGCAGCAGGTAGGTCAGCGTCTCGCCCAGCCACGCCTTCGCTTCCGCGTCGAAGGGCCGGATCTGGTCATCGACCTTGAAGACCCGCTCGGCCCCCGGACGGATCGTCAAACGATAGTCATGCGCGCCGTAATCCACTTCGATCACGACCCGCGCATCTGCGGCGACCGACGCGATGTCGGTGTAGTCCTCGTTGAACGTGAACTTTCCCGTCGCATCGAGACGGACGGTGCATCCCCCGACCGTCACCAGGATCGTGAGGTCGTCATTCTCCTGGCTCGTACTCGAGCTGCGATGCTTCGTTTGCCGAGCGCACCCCTTCAGGGTGTCGCGCCCGACGCTCTCCACCGCCGCCGGCCTGACCCGGGCCTTCGGTTTCATGACGGCCGTGCGTTGCTCCGGAATCGTGTCGATCGATCGCGACGCCGGCGCAGGCGTGGCGACACCGGGCGCCAGCGCGGCGAGCGGTATCACGATGGCTGCCGCCGCAATCCACGCGGGCACCGCCACGCGCGGCGCCACGACCTCGCGGCGTCGATTCGCATCGAGCACATCGAGGAGCCGCGTCGCGAGCTGTGCGGGACGCGCCATCGATACGCTCGCGAGCGACGTGGCACGAGCGGCCCGCAACCCGCGCGCGATTTCCAGCAGATGGCTCGCGTACGCCGACGGTTTCGTGCCGGCGCGCAGGACGTGATCGTCACAGGCGCGCTCGCGCTCGACGAGGAGGCGTCCGGCGGCAAGCCACGCGAGCGGGTGGAACCAATACACGGCACACGCGACGCGCGCGACGAGCTGCGTCAGGAAATCCCCCCGCCGTACGTGGGCCAGCTCGTGCAACAGCACGTCACGCCGGCGCTCGACCGGCCACGTGTCGGCATCCGCGGGCAGCAGGATCACCGGTCGCACGGCGCCCCACGTCATCGGCATCGCCGGACCCGCGCTCTGGAGCAGGCGCACCGGACGACGAATGCCGAGCGCACGGGCGAGGTCGGCGGTGAGCGCGATCCACCCGCCGTCGCGCACCGGGCGCGACGAGCCGCGCAGCCAGGCCAGGCGCGCGAGCCCGAGGAGGAGCGTCACGAGGACGACGGATGCGCCGCCGAGCCACACCGGCACGACGAACGCGCTCCAGTCAGGCACCAGCTTCCACCGCACCGGCACGTCGACGGCGACCGACGGCGCCGCTGTGGCCGTGGCCGTCGCGGCCGGAATCAACACGCGTGCGGTCCCCTGGGCCTCACGCGTCGGGAGCTCGTTGGCCTGGAACGCGACCGGCGCATCGAGGCGCGGCCACGCGGCCAGACTCCAATCGGGCATCACGGCGGACGCGATCGGCAACGCGAGCAGTCCGACGAATGCCAATGCCCAGACGAGGTGACGCACGGCGGCCGAGGACCGTTTGAGGAGCAGCGTCGCGGCTGCCGCGAGCAACAGGACGATCGTGGCCTTCACGAAAGCATCGGCGAGCATGGCGATCATCTCAGCGCCCCTCCTTTCGCGCGTCCGCGATCAGATCGCGCAGACGGTCGAGTTCTTCATCAGACAGGCGGGTCGAGGACAGATCGAGCAGCGCGGCGACCGCCTGCTCCGTCGAACCGTCGAAGAACGTGTGCACCAGCTGGCGCAGCGCCGACTGCCGCGCGCGTTCGCGGGGAACGGTGGGCACGAACACGTAGCGCGGTCCGTCTTCCTCGTGGCGCAGGTGGCCCTTGTCCTCGAGCACCCGCAGTAACGCCCGCACTGCCGAGTAGCTCGGCGGATCCGTCAGATTCTCCATCACGTCGGCGGCGGTGGCCCGGCCCGATCGATAGATGACATCCATGATCTCGCGCTCGCGCCGGCTCAACTGGGCGTTTGGTTCTTTAGACATCGCCTGCTCCTCTGACGGTTGGGCCTGGAGGAAGATTCGTTATGCTAAAAAAACAGCATAGTGCTAAGAAAGTAGCAGTGGCCCAGAGGCTGTCAAGCAGTGGTACGTCAGGAGACCGTTCGGATCAGGACGAGCCAAACCCAGGGGCGGTGCGGACTTGCCGAGCCTGCCACACGTGGCGCCGGTCGTGCGTGATCACGAATTGCAGGTACGCGCCGAGCGGCATCCGCAGCAACCGGGTCACCGGCGACACCGTCCGATTCTTCTTGAGGTCGAGCCCGTCGGCCTGGCGCACCCGCTCCGCAAGCTTATCGCGCACCGCGATGAACTCAGGCAACACGCGGACGATCGCGTGCGTCCCGCCCACCGGTACCTGGAAGATCGGGAACGTCTTCATGCGGCGCTTCGGTGGCGGCTCCATCGAGCCAATCATCCAGCGGGAGAACCAGCCGTAGCGCGCCGGTCCCCCGCTCTCCGCCGTGCGTCCCTTCGCTCGTCCTTCCGAGATCGCCCGGTCGAACGCGGGCAGCGTGGCGGTGACCGACCTGTTGAGGTGCACGAGGCACTCCGCGATCGACCAGCGTCCTTCGCCGGGCCGCCAGTTGAATTGCGATTCGCTGAGTCCAGCGCAGACCGCCTGGCCCTCGCCTTTGATCGCCTCGATCTGGCGCAACATCTCCTGCAGGTCGGGATTCATGACGCACTCCGTTAGACGCCGAACTGGCGCCAATGATGGTCGGTGTGACGATAGCCGAGCTTCGCCCATGCGCGCCGCGACAGCCGGCCGAACGCGGGATGCACGGGCCACGGCGCGTCGGCGGGCCGGGTCGCGAACTGGTGCAGCACGGAGGCGAAGGTCGCAACTTCGGTGGCCCACGTCGATTGATCGGTGCGCGCCAGCAGCTCTGGGGCTGTCGGCGAGCTCTTGGGCCACGGCAGCACGTACGCGACCAGCGTGTTGAGTGGCGGGTGCCGGAACGGTAGGTCCTTGGAGACTGTCGGGAGATCGCCGAGCGCCATCCGGAACTGGTCGTTCACGTGCGTGAGCATCTGGACCGCGTTCATTGTCCCCCAACGCGGCCGAGCCTCCGGGCTGAGGTGCGATAGCCGCGCCAGGAGCTCGGCGCGAGGGGCCTCCTTCCAGAGACTCGGGGCGATCGCCGCCACGAGCCACCACGCGAGCAAGGCGACGAGGATCGCAGTGGCGAGTCCCCCCAAGGCACCGGCCGACCAATTCGCTCCGCCCCACACCACCGGCGCGAGAGACCCCGTGGTGATGACGCATAGCGCCCAGAGCCACAGCAAAGGACTCACCATGCGCGGCCGCCAGATGGCAGCGAGGCCAACGAGCAACCCAAAGATTCCGTACCCAGCCTGCGTCAGTGTCGCCACGGTCTGCCCGGCGCCCACCGCGTCGCGCCATTGAGGGATGGCGCTCGCTCCACCCCATAGACTCAGGATCGCGATCACGATAGCTGGAATCATGGGCCTCCATAGGAGATTCGGTACACGACACCGGCCTTGTCATCGGACACCAGCAGGGCGCCATCCGGCATCACGAGCAGATCGACCGGCCTCCCCCACGCGCTCCCGCCGCGCAGCCACCCCTTGGCAAACGTGTTGTACGACGCCGGGCGGCCGTTCTGCAAGCGCACGAGCGTGATCCGGTAACCTACCGGGAGGACGCGGTTCCAGGACCCGTGCTCGGCGATGAAGATCTGGCCGCGGTACTCCGCGGGGAACATCGTCCCCGTGTAAAAGCGCATCCCCAGGGCGGCGACGTGAGCGCCCAGGGCTTGCTCGGGCGCCACGTAATCGGCGCAAAGATGTCCCGATCCAAAATCGGGATCGACGATCGTTCCGCCGCCACAGTACGGGAAGCCGAAGTGCAATCCCGCTCGCGGCGCGCGGTTCAGCTCGTCGGGGGGCGCGTCGGGTCCCAACCAGTCTCGCCCGTTGTCCGTAAACCATAGCTCGCGCGTTGCGGGATGCCAGTCGAAACCGACGGTGTTGCGCACGCCGCGCGCGTACACCTCCACGGTGCCGTCCGTGGGCCGGACCCGCAGCACCGACGCGAACATCGCGCCGGGCGGATCGCAGACGTTGCACGGCGCCCCGGAGCCCACATAGAGCCAACCATCGGGCCCGAATCCGATGTAGCGCCAGCCGTGGTGCCCCTCACGCGGCAGGCGATCGGTGATGACGACGGGTTTGGGGGGATGGGAGAGCCGCGTCTCGATCGAGTCGTACCGAAGAATGCGCGACGTCTCCGCGACGTAGAGCGCGCCATTCCGGAAAGCCACGCCGTTCGAGACGCCGAGATTCTTGAGGAGCGTGATCGTTTCGTCGGCGCGGCCGTCGTGATTCGAATCGCGCAGTGCGTACACGACGCCGGCGTCACGACTCCCCACGAACACCGTGCCGCTGTCGCCGAGCGCCAGCGATCGGGCATCGCGAACGGAGTCGGCATAGACGGCGATCGTGAACCCGGGCGGCAGGTGCAGAGCGTCGAGCTGGCGCGCCGTGCCGCAGCCGCGCAGCCACAGCACGGCCACCGCGAGGAGCCCCACGCCTCCCCACACCACAATCCGCACGACGCGCCGGATGGACATCCCACCAATATGGACGGACCTTAGGGGCCATGGAGCCGCGTGTCTGGCACCGCAGTTACGATCCCGACGTGCCGCCGTCCCTCGTCTACGAGCGGCTCACGTTGCCGCAGCTGCTCGAGCGAGCGGCGACCCGGCATGGCGACGCCCCCGCGATCCTCTTCCATAACTGTCGCATGACCTACCGCGAGTTGAAGGACGCGGTGGATCGTTTAGCCAACGCCTTGGCGGCACTCGGCGTGCGGCCCGGCACGCGGGTCGCGATCCAGCTGCCCAACATCCCGCAGGTGGTGATCGCGTACTACGCGACGCTCCGGCTCGGCGCCCACGCCGTGCTCACGAATCCCCTCTACGTGCCCCGCGAGATCGCGTATCAATGGCAGGACGCGGATTGCCGCGTGGCCGTGGTGACGGACTTCATCTTCGAGGCGAAGATTCGCGGCATCCGCGAGCGCCTCCCGGTCGAGCACTACGTCGTTGCGTCGATCCCCGAGTATCTGCGGATTCCGCTCCGCTGGCTGGCGCGGCTCAAGCTCAAACGCGCGAAGCCTCCGGCGATCGCGCGCGTGGCGCGCGGGCCCGGCGTGCACGTTTTCCGTGAGTTGATGGACAGGACGGCACCGCATCCTCCGCCGGTGGCGATCGGACTCGATGACGTCGCGACGCTCCAGTACACCGGCGGGACGACGGGTCCCTCCAAGGGCGCGATGCTCACGCACAGGAACCTCTCGTGCAACGTGCAGCAGATGCGCGCCTGGTTCCCGAGCCTCGTGGACGGCAAAGAAGTGGTGCTGACCGCCTTGCCCATCTTCCACAGCTTCGGGATGACAGTGTGCATGAACCTCGCCGTGGGCATCGCGGGCGCCATGGCGCTCGTCCCGAATCCGCGGGACATCCCCGCCGTGATGCACTCGATCACGAAGCACCGCGCCACGCTCTTCCCCGCCGTCCCCGCGATGTACGCGGCGATCATCAATCATCCACACGTGCAATCGTTCGACCTGAGCAGCGTGAAGCGGTGCGTGTCGGGCTCGGCGCCGTTGCCCGTCGAGACGCTGCGCCGTTTCGAGGAGCTGACGGGCGCGATCGTCTCCGAAGGATTCGGGTTGTCGGAGACGAGCCCCGTCACGCATTCCAATCCGCTCGTCGGACGCCGCAAGCCAGGGAGCATCGGGGTCCCCCTCCCCGACACGGACGCCAAGGTCGTGGACCTCGAGACCGGACTGAAGACCGTGCCGACCGGCGAAACGGGCGAGCTTGCCCTCGCGGGGCCGCAGGTGATGGCGGGCTACTGGAACAAACCCGACGAAACCGCCGCCATGATCCGCGATGGTTGGCTCTACACCGGTGATCTCGCCCGCGTCGACGAGGACGGGTACTGCTTCATCGTCGGTCGGAAAAAAGACATGATCCTGTGCGGAGGGTTCAACGTGTACCCAGACGAGATCGATCGCATTCTCGCGGGCCATCCCGCGGTGGCCGAGGCCGCCACGATCGGCATCCCTGATGAGCGGCGCGGCGAAACCGTCAAGTCTTTTATCGTGGTCAAATCGGGCCAACGGGCGACGGCCGACGAGTTGATCGCGTATTGCCGCGAAAACCTCGCGCCCTTCAAAGTGCCACGCACGATCGAGTTTCGCTCAGAGCTGCCGAAATCCACGGTGCTCAAGGTCCTGCGGCGCGAGCTGCGCGACCAGGAGCTCGCCAAGCGGTCTACGGGAGCGCTCGCCGGGTTCGCGCTGGTCGCCGTCTCGCTGGCACTCGGTCAAGCCCCGCCCAGTACAGACATTTATCTCGCCGACCTGCGCGGCGCGGGGGACCACGTCCAGGTGGGGACGCCCGTGAACGCCACGCATCGAACGGGTTACGACAATCAACCGTTCTTCACGCCCGACGGACGCGCCTTCCTGTTCACGTCGGTAATCGACGGACAGGCCGACATCTGGCGTTACGACATCGCCGCCAATCGCAGCGTGCAGCTGACCAAGACGACGCCCGAAAGCGAGTACTCGGCAACGCCGCTCCCCGACGGCAGCGGCTTCTCGGTCGTGCGCGTCGAGGCCGACTCGACGCAGCGGCTGTGGCGCTTCGATTGGGACGGGTCGCATCCCGCGCTCGTACTGGTCGGTGTGAAGCCCGTGGGATACCACGCCTGGGGCGACGACCACACGCTCGCGCTGTTCGTGCTCGGCCAGCCTGCGACACTCCAGATCGCCGATCTCAGAACCGGTCACGCCACGCCCGTCGCGAGCGACATCGGTCGCGGGGTGCAGCGCATTCCAGGCCGAGCGGCGATCAGCTTTGTGCAAAAAGGCGCGGACAGCGTGTGGACGGTTACGGAGCTCGACGTGGCCACGGGTCAGATCCGCGCCCTCGTGCGCACATTACCCGGTGTGGACCAATACGCCTGGACGCCGAACGGCGTGTTGCTCATGGCGAAGGGCACGAAACTCTACGAGTGGCGCGCCGGTGGCGCCGAGTTCCGCGAGGTCTCAGATTTTGCCACGCAGGGACTGACAAACCTCACTCGGCTCGCGGTGAGCCCCCGAGGCGATCGCCTCGCGCTCGTGGCAGCCGATCGCACACCATAAGTCGGAGGGCCGTCACATGACACCGAAGTGGTATCTCCACTGCACGCTGGCACTCGTTGCCGGTCCGCTCGCGGCTCAAGCCACGCGCGTTACCCAACGCCCTGCTCCCCCCCCCCGAGACATCGTCGCCCGCGGCGTGGCCGCGATCGGGGGCGAGGCAGCGCTGCGCGATCTCCGCGCGGTGTCGAACGAGTCGTATGCCGCCGTGTTCGCGTTGGGACAAGAAGAGACGCCGGAGTCCCCCGCCGGGGCGACGATCAGCTCTGGACGCTCGGTCACCGACTACGCCGGCGGCCGCCTGTTGAGCACACTCGAGGCGCGCAACGTGAACGGGACCGTGAACAAGCTGCGGCGTGTAGTCGCGGGCGGCATCGGGCTCGCCGAGACCGACGGACAGCAGACGCCGATGAACCCGGGCATGCTCGCGACATTCGAGACCGACATGCGGCGCTATCCCGACCGCATTCTCCTGGCGGCGCTCGACAACTCGGCGGCACTCTCGGCACTCCCGTCGCAGACCTTCCGCGGCCGGGCGCACGACGGCGTCCGCTACGCGGCGGGACCCGACACCGTCGGTCTCTTTTTCGACCGGGCGACCGGGTTGCTGACCGTGCTGGTGACATTGACCGACGACCCGGTTCTGGGCGACCGGCGAACCGAAACGTGGGTCACGCGCTGGCAGAGCGTGGGCGGCGGCGTGTTGTTCCCCCGCCAGATCGACCGGTTCTGGAACGGGCGCTTGCAGGTGCATTCGGTGATCACCGCCGTGTCCGCGAACCCGGTAATCGCCGACTCGCTCTTCGCGATTCCCGACTCGATCGCCGCCAAGGCACAGCACAGCAGCTCCACGCCTCCGCCTGTCGTCGTGACCCTCGTCGAGCTCGCACCCGGTGTGTGGCGCGCCGAGGGCGGCACGCACCACTCGCTGGTGGTCGATCAGGGGGCGCGTCTCGTCGTGGTCGAGGCGCCGCTCGGCGCGGCGCGGATGGACGCCGTGCTGGACACACTGCGCGCGCGGTTCCCGACGAAGCCGGTCCGGTTGATCGTGAACACACACCACCACTGGGACCACTCCGGTGGCTTGCGCGCCGTGCTGTCGGCCGGCGTGCCCGTCATCACCTCCGCCGGCAACGTAGCCTTCGTGCGGGGGATCTCGACCGCCCGGAAGACGGTGACCCCCGACCAACTCGCGCGTCGGCTCGGTCCCGCCCGCATTCCCGTCCCACCGATCAGCGGCGTCACGGACAGCCTCGTCCTGGGGAGCGGCGATGGTCTAGTCGTGATCTACCGGCTGCCCACCACGCACGTCGAAGGGATGCTCGCCGCCTACGTACCGGCGGCGCGTCTGCTGTTCGTCAGTGACGTCCTCTCGCCGGGCCCGACGCTCGCCCCAGTGGGCAGTGCCGAGCTGGTGGCGCTGGTGCGGGCGCGAGGCATCACGGTCGAACGGGTGGCGGGTGGGCACGGCGGGGTGGCGGCGTGGGCAGATGTCGAGAAGGCGGCAACAACCCCGTAAGGCTCTAGCCGCTGTGACGTACGATACGTCGAAGGGGGGCGCGACTTCTATATTGCGGGCCATGTTCAAACGACCGTTCGTCGTCTCGGCCGTGCTCGTGCTTTGTGCCGCGCCTCTCGCAGCCCAGCAGGAAGTCTCCTACCGGGTCGTCGTGCACGTCACGAACCCGGTCGCGCGGCTCACGCGCGACCAAACGTCTCAGATCTTCCTGCGGAAGGTGACCCTGTGGGACAACCGGGAGCCGGTGCTCCCCGTGGACCAGGCGGCGGACTCACCGGTGCGCCGTGCGTTCACCAAGCAGGTCCATCGCCGCACTATCGCGTCGGTGCAGACGTACTGGCAGCAGCAAACCTTCGCGGGCCGCGGCGTGGCGCCTCCCGAACGCGCCTCCGACGCCGAAGTGCTCATGTACCTCCGCCAATTCCACAACGGCATCGGCTACGTCAACGCTGACACGAACCTCGGCTCCGACATCAAGGTCCTGATCGTCACGCCTTGACGTTGAGCGCCGCCACGTCGTGCTTGCCGCTCGGCAAGAGCGGCATCGCGTCGCGCACTTCGAGACGGGCGGGCTGGAGGTGGCGCGGCAGCTCGCGGCCGCAGTAGGCCTTGAGACGCTCGAGCGACCCGTTGGGCCCGAGCACGACGTGCGCTACGATGCGCTCCCCCCACATCGGGTCCGGCTCGCCCGTCACGGCCGCCTCCGACACCTCCCCTGAGGCGTAGAGCACGTCGGCCACTTCATCGGGACCGACGCGGAATCCCATCGTCTTGATGATGCGATCCTTCCGACTCACGAAATACAAGAATCCGTCTTCGTCGCGCCGCACCAGGTCGCCGGAGTACACGACGCGCTCGGCGTCGGGCGCCCCGGCGGGGCGGAGCGGATTGGGCCGGAAGACGCGCGCCGTCAGCTCCGGTTCTTTCCAATAGCCGAGCGTGACCGTCGGACCCCGGTGCACCAACTCGCCGACCTCCCCCGGACCGGCGGGCGTATCGTCGTCGCGGACGACATAGATCTCGGCGCCGGGGATCGCCCGGCCGATCGAGTCAGGCCGCCGGTCCACTTCTTCGGGCGGCAGATAGGTGCTGCGCAGCGCTTCGGTCAACCCGTACATCAGAAAGACCCGAACGTGCGGTTGCGCCGCGCGGAGCCCGCGGACCGCTTCGAGCGGCAGGTGCCCGCCCGCGTTCGTCATCACGCGGAGCACCGGCAGCCGCGCATTGCCGAAACCACCGGTCTTGAGGAGGCGCATCCACAGGGCCGGCACTGCGGCGAGGACCGTGACGTCCTGGTCGCGGACGGTCGCGACGGCCTGCTGCGGCAACGGTGACCGTTCCACGACGAGCGTGGCACCGGCAGTCACCGCGCACAGCAGCTGACTCAAGCCATACACGAAGCTGAAGGGCAGCAGGCTGGCGATGCGATCCGAGGCGCTGATTCCCAGATAGCCGACGACGGTACGCGCCGCGGCCTCGACGTTCGCGTGCGTAACCGTGACGCCCTTCGGCTGTCCCGTCGAGCCCGACGTGTAGATGATCTGGGCGACGTCGTCGCCAAGGCGCGGCACCGGGAGAGACACGCCCGCGTCGCCGCCGCCCATCGGAATCGTCGCGACGTCGATGATCTGCGCATCGCCCTCGGGTGCCCGTGGCTGGCGCGCCAGCAAATCGGCGCTGGTGATCAGATGGCGGGCGCCGGAGTGCGCGAGGATGTGGTCGATCTGGCGGGGACGCAGGGTCTCGTTGATGAACACGGCGATGCCGCCGATGGCGAGCGTCCCGAAGAACGCCGCGGCCGCGTCGCACCCCCGCTCGAGGAAGATCGCGACGGGTCGGTCGGGTCCAGCGCCGGCGGCCGTGAGCGCCGCCGCGACGCCCGCGGCGCGAGCGCGCAGACCCGAATAGTCGACGACGGCGTCGCGCTCCACGATCGCCGGGCGGTCACCTCCCTCCGCCGTGTCGGCGGTCCGCCACAAGAGCAGCGCTGCATTGCAGTTCATGCGTCCGCAACACAGCAACGAGCATACCACGGTGAGAGCGTAGCGCGGGCGCCACAGGCGGGCACGATCCTTCACAGTTCGGCACGCAGCCTTGAGGCTCGAACCTTGCACGCCAGGCAACTCGAACCCAAGGAGGCAGCATGACTGTAGCGGTCCCCGAACAACTGCGGCTCGATCCCGCCCAAGCCACCCACGCGATCGCGGAGGCGCTGCGCCAGCAAGTCGGCACCGTGCTGCGCCGTTCCGGCCTCGTCGTGGCCATGAGCGGCGGGATCGACAGCTCCGTCTGCGCGGCCCTCGCGGTGGAAGCCGTCGGCCGCAAGCGGGTCGTGGGATTGGCCCTCCCCGAACGCGAGTCCGGTGGGGAAAGCCTGACCATGGCCAAGGAGCTGGCGACGAAGCTCGGCATCGAGTTGCTCGTCGAAGACATCTCGGCGACCCTGACGGGCTCGGGGTGCTACGCGCGGCGGGACGCGGCGATCCGGCGCATCGTGCCGGAGTACGACGACGACTGGCGCTGCAAGCTGCTCGCGGAAAACGGCGGCCTCGACTCCGATCGCTTGAACGTGGCGTACCTCGCGATTCAGCCCCCGAACGGGGAGCTCCGCAAAGTACGCCTGCCGGCGCGCGAATTCCGCGAGATCGTCGCCGCGACGAATTTCAAGCAGCGCGTCCGCAAGATGCTCGAGTACTTCCACGCTGATCGTCTGCACTACGCCGTCGTCGGGACGCCGAACCGGCTCGAGTACGAGCTGGGCTTCTTCGTGAAGGGTGGCGACGGGCTCGCCGACGTGAAGCCGATCGCGCACCTCTATAAGGCCCAAGTGCACCAACTCGCCGAGCACCTCGGCGTTCCGGAGAGCATTCGCCGTCGCACGCCGACCACCGACACCTACTCGCTGCCGCAGACTCAGGAAGAGTTCTTCTTCTCGCTGCCCCTCACCGAGCTCGACCTCACGCTGCAGGCGCGGAACGCCGGCAAGAGCGCCACCGAGGCTGCCGGCGACATCGGGCTGACCCCCGAACAAGTGGAGCGCGCGTACCGCGAGATCGATCGCAAGCGCGGGGCCACTGTGTACCAGCACGCGGCGCCCCTGCTCGTCGAAAGAGTCCTGGATCCCGACTGATGTGCGGCTTTGCAGGGGTCGCCCGGCGGGAGCCAAACGGCGTGGTGCCGGCGGTCCTGCAGCGCATGGCCACGGCGATCCGACACCGCGGGCCCGACGGCCTCGGCGCCATGACGGATGCGCAGGTCGGCCTGGCGCACGCGCGGCTCAGCATCATCGACCTCGAGGGCGGCGCGCAGCCGATGGGAAACAGCGAGGGCACGCTCGCGGTCGTCTACAACGGGGAGATCTTCAATTTCCCCGACTTGAAGGACGAGCTGGCCGCCCGCGGTTACACGTTTCAGACGCGCAGCGATACCGAGGTCCTGCTCCACGCGTACGCCGAGTGGGGCGAGGCGATGCTCGATCGGCTGAACGGCCAATTCGCGTTCGTCATTTACGACCGGCGCGAGAAATCGCTCTTTCTCGTTCGCGACCGCTTCGGTATCCTGCCGCTCTACTACGCCGAGCGCGGCGGCGACCTCTACTTCGGATCGGAAGTGAAGGCGCTGTTCGCCAGCGGTGAGGTGCCGCGGGCGCTCGATCCAGCCGGTCTCGATGAGGTCTTCACATTCTGGGCGGCGCGGCCACCGCGCACGCCGTTCCAGGGCGTCAGCGCACTCGAGCCCGGATGCTGCGCCCGCTGGCAGAGCGGTCGGCTCACGTTCCGCCGCTGGTACACGCTCGCTTTCGCCGCGGGGGCCGAAGCACCCGGTGCCCTGCAGCAGCTCGTGGATCTGATGGACTCGAGCGTGCGTCGCCGGCTCCTCGCCGATGTGCCGGTCGGCGGCTACTTGAGCGGCGGCCTCGATTCGAGCGCCGTCTGCGCGCTCGCGGCCCGCGACTCGAGCGCGGAGCTGCGCACCTTCTCGGTCGCCTTCGCGGATCCCCAATTCGATGAGAGCGCGCACCAGCAGGCGGTCGCCGAAGCGGTGCGCAGCCGTCACGCCGTGCAGCACATCGGGCCCGCGGACATCGCGCGCGTCTTTCCGGAGGTCATCCGGCACACCGAGACGCCGCTCGTCCGGACGGCCCCGGCGCCGCTCTACCTCCTGTCGCAGCTCGCGCGGCAGCGCGGCATCAAGGTCGTGCTGTCCGGCGAAGGCGCTGACGAGCTGTTCTACGGCTACGATCTCTTCAAGGAAGCGGTCGTGCGGGAGTTCTGCCTCCGTCAGCCCGACTCGCCGACGCGTCCGCGGCTCTTCGACCGGCTCTACCCCTATCTGGCGCGGGGCGGAGCGCGCGCCGGGGACTTCTGGCGCCGCTTCTTCCTGAACGCGGGGTCGACCAGCGACCCGCTGTTCTCGCACCTGCCCCGCTTCGGTCTGACGTCGTGGATCAAGGAGTTCTACTCCGCGGAATTCCGCGCCGCGGTGAACGGGTTCGACGGGCTCGGCGAGCTGCGCGACGCATTGCCGCCGGCCTTTTCGGGCTGGTCGACGCTGCAGCGCGCGGCATACCTGGAAATGGTCACGCTGCTCTCGCCGTACCTGCTCTCCTCGCAAGGCGATCGGATGGCAATGGCGCACGGCGTCGAGGCGCGCGTGCCCTATCTCGACCATCGCGTCTTCGAGTTCGCGGCCGCGCTCCCCGACCGCAGCAAGCTCCGCGGCCTCCGCGAGAAGGAGATCCTGCGGCGCTGGGCGGCGAACGTGCTGCCCGCCAGCGCGGCGCAGCGCGTCAAGCAGCCGTACCGCGCGCCCGACGTGCCGGCGTTCTTCGAGGGTGAACCGCCGCCGTACGTCGCCGAGCTGCTCGACGAGTCGGCGCTCAAACGCGGCGGCATCTTCGATCCTGCCGCCGCCCGCGGCCTGGTGCGCCGCTGCCGGACGGGACAGGCCACCGGCGTGCGCGAGGGTCAGGCGCTCGTCGCGATTCTCTCGACCCAGCTGTGGCAACGCGAGTTCTTCGAAACCCCGGTTGAATCAGGAGCCTTGCGATATGAGTCAGGCAGGTTCGTACTCGCCAACTGAGATCGTCGACCGCACGCGCACCTGGGTGCGCGAGAACTTCCTCTACATGCGTCCTGATTGGAAGTTCGGCGACGACGATCCGTTGCTCGGCAGCGGCGTGATCGACTCGATCGGCGTGATCGAGCTGGTGGAGTTCCTCCAGAGCGCGTTCCACGTCAAGGTCGCCGACGACGAGATCGTCGAGCAGAACCTGGGCACGCTCAACGCGATTGGCTGTTTCGTGAACGGGAAGGTGCCCGGGAACGGCACCATGCCGGCGGGTGTTCCGGTCGACGGCGTGGGGAAAAACACGGCGGGGGCGGGTATGCTGCTCCGCCCCCGCGCGTAGGTCGAGCGAGCTACTTCGTGCCGTCGCTCGCGGCGGCCGTGGTCTCCCCCAGCTTGTGCTGCTGGTACCAGCTCATCATGTAGAGCTGGGTCCGCATGAAGTTCGACGGCTTGGAGCCGGTCCCGTGGTACTCGCCGTTGAAGCGCAGCATCACGACAGGCACCTTGAGGTACTTCAGTGCCGAGTAGTACTCCTCGGTTTGCGGAATCGGCGTGCGCAGGTCCAGCTCGCCGGTCATCAGGAGCGTCGGCGTCTTCACGTGCCCGACATACATCAGCGATGACTGCTTGAGCCACTGCTCGGGCTTCTCCCAGAACGGCGCGTCGAAGAAGCCGTAGGTGAAGAGCGGAATGTCGGTCTGCCCCGCCATGCTCATCCAGTCGATCACGGGACAGCGCACCGCGGCACCGGCGAAGCGCGTCGTGTGCCCGATGACCCAGCTCGACAGCACGCCCCCACCCGAGCACCCGCCGACGTACATGCGCTGCGTGTCGATGTAGCCGCGGCCCACGACCGTGTCGACGCCGGCCATCAGGTCGTCGTAGTCCACGCTCGGATAGGCGCGCTCGATCGCATTGCCGAACGGGCTGCCATAGCCGGTGCTGCCCCGCGGGTTCGTGTAGAGCACCACGTACCCGTTGGCGGCGAAGTTCTGCAGCTGGTAGCTGAACCCGACGTTGTACATCCCGTGCGGCCCGCCGTGGATCTCCATGATCAGTGGGTACTTCTTCGCGGGATCGAAGTTCGGTGGCTTCACGATCCACCCTTCGACGCGCGCACCGCCGCTCGACGTGTACCACACTTCCTCCACGCGCCCCAGACGAATGCTGGCGAGCACATCGGCGTTGACGCTCGTGAGGCGCTTGATCGGCTGCGGCATCTTCAGGCTGAAGCGCACGACGTCCCCAGGCTCGTCCGGATCCGACAGCGTTCCCACTGCCGTGAGGTCACGCGCGATCGACGCGAGCGACAGCATCTGCTGGCCCTCGGTCACCCGGCGCGGCGAGCCCTTCAGCGCGGCGAAGTAAATGTTGCTCGTGCCCGTCTCCGCCAGCGCGAAATAGATGCCGGTCCCATCGGGCGCCCACTCCATGCCGCCCGGATCCCGATCGTAGGTCGTGAGGGCACGCATCCCCGTGCCGTCGATCCCGATGACCCACACCTCGTTGGCCTTGTACGACCACGTGCCGTACTCGCGACCCATGAATGCCACAGTGCGCCCGTCGGGAGAGACTTCCGGGCTCGTCCACATGCCCTTGGTGGTGAACAGGGGCTTGATCGCTCCCGTCGCGACATTGACCGTGTAGATGTACGACTCGCGATAGCGATAGTCCGCATCGGCCTCGCGCAGGCCGTCGAACACGATCGAGCGGCCATCGGGAGTCCAATCGTAGTTCAGCCCGGAGCCCAGCTCGCTCACACCGAAGTCGCCGCTCGTCAGCTGCCGCGGGGTCCCGCCCTCGGCGGGGACGAGGAAGATCTGGTTCGTGCCCTGCTCGATGAAACCCGTGCGATCGCGGCGATAGTGCAGGCGATCGACCATGCGCGGCGCCGGCGTCCACTTCGCGCCTTCGGGCGCGGCGGGCATGCTGATGCGCCACGTCGGCTCGTTCTTCACGAGCATCGTGAACGCCAACGACCGTCCGTCGGGCGCCCAACTCAGGTTCGCGGGCGACTCCGTCACCCGCGTGACCTGCGACGTCGCGCCCTCGGCGTCCATCCAGCGCACGAACAGCTGCGTGCCCTTGGGCTCACCATCCGCAAAGTAGGCGATGCGGCTCCCGTCGGGTGACCAGCGCGCGTTCGAGCCCTTCGCGAGGAAGCGATTGCGCGACCCGTCGGCGTTCATGATCCACAAGGCCGAGTCCCAGCGGTCCTCGAGTTTGTTCACCCAGCGACGGGTGTAGAGGATCTGCGACCCGTCAGGCGAGATCTGCGGATCGCTGACGGTCTCCCAGTCGAGGTAGTGGTTGACCGTGAGCAGTGTATCGGACGCGGTTTCCTGCGCGACCGCCACGGCGACGGGGGCCAACAGCAGTGAGAGCAACGGCATCAGACGACGCATGGTCCCTCCTTTACTAGGGCTTCAGGATGCGAGTCATGACGCTAACGTATCAGCGCTTCGGCACCCCCACTAGATAGGTCACGACGAGCGGAGACCAGGGACTGCGCGTTTCGCCGACCTGCCAGGCAAACGTGTCGAGTCCGTGCAACAGCTCGCGCAGCTCAGCCGGCGAGTAGGTGCGTAGGCACGAGACGACGCCATCGAAGGCGCCCACGAGCGGCAGCACAGGCGGCAGATAGGTCCAGAGTAGCCGCGACCATCGAAACGGACGGATGAAGGGCACGAACACCAGCACCGCGAACCAGGTCAAGGCAATGAGCGCGATCGCGATGGGGGCGCGCCGCGAGATCTCGAACACCCCGATCCCCTGCCCCTGACGCACCGCGTCGGCCAGAATCGCCCGCGCCTCCGCGGGCCGAAAGTGATGGAAGGCCGTGAAAATGGTGCGAAAACCGGGGAGGTCCGCCGGCACCGCCGCCGCATCCACGGCCCGTGGATGAAAGGGCACGGCACCCATGGTGGCGGCGCGGTTCGGAAACTTGTCGCTCAACAGCACGGGCACCGGCATCTCGGCCCCGATGGTTCGCCAGGGGCCGCCCGCCCCCGAGCACAAGTCCAGGACGCTCGTCGCCCCCGAGCGGACGATCGCGTCCCGCAGCATCGGCACGATGGCGGCGTAGCTGCGGCCGAGGTTGATCGTGAACTCGAGGAAGTCGGTGAGCGCGTCCCGCAGCGATGGCGGGCACCACGGGTAGTCGTGAATCTCAAAGATGTGGAGGCGCGGCATCGAGGCAACATATAGATTTCCGCGCCGATGGATATCTACCACATCGCCAAGCTGCGCCCTTCTCAGCGCTACCTGGAGTTTCTCCGCGTGCCGGCCCTGTCGGCGGGCCTGTACGTGCTGGGCGTGGGGGAGACGGATCCACAGCGGCCGCACCGCGAGGACGAGATCTACTACGTGACGAGTGGACGAGGGATGATTCGCGTCGGGACCGAAGACCGACCCGTCGAGCCGGGGAGCATCGTGTACGTGCCGCCTCGCGTCGACCATCGCTTTCATTCAATTACGGAAGAGCTGCGAGTCCTGGTGGTCTTCGCGCCGGCCGAAACGAGCCCGGCGTGACGTTGCGCCAGACGCCGTTTCACCAGCGCACCGCCGCGCTCTCCGAGGGACACGCCTGGCGCCGCTGGGCCGGGTACGTGGTGGCCAGCGCCTACGAGCTGTCGCACGACCGCGAGTATCACGCCATCCGCAGCTCCGCGGCACTGTTCGACGTCTCGCCCCTCTACAAGTACATGATCACCGGGCGCGATGCCGCGCGGCTCCTCGACCGCATCGTGACGCGCGACGTCGGCAAAGCCAAGGTCGGCCAGGTGTTGTACACGCCGTGGTGCGACCCCGAGGGCAAGGTGATCGACGACGGGACGATCTCGGTGCTCGCGGACGGTCGCTATCGCATGACCGCCGCCGACCCGAACCTGCGCTGGCTGCACCTCAATGCCGCCGGGCTCGACGTCAAGGTCGAGGAAGTATCGGAGCAGACCGCCGCGCTCTCGCTCCAGGGGCCGAACGCGCGCGCCATTCTCCAGAACGCGACGCAGCAGGACCTCGCATCGCTCAAATACTTCCATCTCACCGACGCGAAGATCCGCGGCACCCCGGTCACGATTTCGCGCACCGGGTACACCGGCGATCTGGGATACGAGATCTGGCTCGACGCCGCGCAGGCGCTGCCGGTGTGGGATGCGCTGATCGAGACCGGTACGCCCCACGGCATCACGCCGGCGGGCATGCTCGCCCTCGACGTCGCGCGCATCGAGGCGGGACTCTTGCTCATCGAGGTGGACTACTTCTCCTCGAAGCACGCGCTCATCGAGGCGCAGAAGTCGTCGCCCTTCGAGCTGGGGCTCGGCTGGACCGTCGCGCTGGGCAAAGACGCGTTCAACGGCAAGCCGGCGCTGGTCGAAGAGAAGGCGCGCGGGCCGGCGTGGCAGTTCACGGGGATCGCCGTCGACTGGGATTCGCTCGAACGCCTCTACGCCGCGGTGGGCCTCCCCCCGCGCCTGCCGACCCAGGCGTGGCGCACCAGCGTCCCGATCTCTAGTGGAGGGCGCCAGGTCGGATACGCGACGAGCGGCGGCTGGTCGCCGCTCCTCAAGCAGTACATCGCGCTCGCGCATCTCGAGGGGACCTTCGGGACGCCGGGAACGGCGGTGGAGATGGAGATCACGGTCGAGCACCACCGCAAGCGCGCTGCCGCTCGTGTCACCAAACTGCCGTTCTTCAACCCCGATCGGAAACGCGCCTGATGGCCTCTCCACGGACGTACGACGCGATCATCATCGGCGGCGGACACAACGGCCTCGTCACCGCGGCCTACCTGGCGCGCGCCGGGAAGAAGGTCGTGGTGCTGGAGAAGCGGCCGCGCGTCGGCGGCGCGGCGGTCACGGAAGAAGTCTTCCCCGGCTTCAAGTTCACGATGTTCTCCTACGTCGTGAGCCTGCTGCGCCCCGAAATCATTCGCGACCTGGACCTGCCGCGCCACGGGCTGCACGTCCTGCCTCTCGAGAGTACCGTCACGCCGATGGAAAACGGTGACTACCTGGCCGCGTGGGGCGATCACGACGAAACGCGGCGCGAGCTGTATCGCCACTCGCCCCGCGATGCCGAGGCCTACGACGAGTACGGCCGCCTCATGCACTTCATGGCGCAGGCCGTGAAGCCGATCCTGGCGATGGTACCGCCCGATCCCACGTCCTTCGATCCACGCGACCTGTTCGCCCTGCTGCGCCTGGGCAAGCATTTCCGCGGCCTCGGCGCCGAGCGTCTGCACGCGCTCTTCAAGCTGATGACGATGAGCTCGGCGGATTTCCTCGACGAGTGGTTCGAGACCGACGTCTTGAAGGCGACCAAATCCGCGAGCGGGATCATCGGGACATTCCTGGGCCCGCGCTCGCCGGGGACCGCCTACGTCCTGCTGCATCACTACATGGGCGAGTTGGACGGCGTCTTCCGCGCCTGGGGCTTCGCGAAGGGCGGCACCGGCGCGGTGAGCGAATCGATCGCCTCGGCGGCCCGCGGGTTCGGCGCCGAGATCCGCTGCGACGCGCCCGTCGCGCGCGTCCTCGTGAAGGGCGGGCGCGCAACGGGCGTGGCGCTCGAGAACGGCGACGAGATCTCGGCGAAAGTCGTCGTGTCGGGCCTCGACCCGCGGCGCACCTTCCTCGGTCTGGTCGAGGAGAAAGACCTGCCCGGAGAGTTCGTTGCGGACATCAAGCGGTTCAAGTTCCGCGGCTCCTCGGGCAAGGTGAACCTCGCGCTCGACGCGCTGCCCAGCTTCACCTGCATGCCGGGGATCGGCCGGCAACATCGCGGCGCGTTCTCGATCAGCCCGAGCCTCGAGTACGTCGAGCGCGCCTACGACGACGCGAAGTACGGTGAGTTCTCGCGCCGCCCCTACATGGACATCGTGTTCCCTTCCATGATCGACCCCGGGATGGCGCCACCGGGGAAGCACGTGATGTCGATCTTCGTGCAGTACGCCCCGTACAACCTGAACGGCGGCTGGACCGACGCGAAGCGTGAAGCCTTTGGTGACGCCGTCGTGAACACGGTGGAAGGGTTTGCGCCGGGCTTCAAGTCGCACATCCTGCATCGCCAGGTCATTACGCCACTCGACATCGAGCGCATCACGGGCTTGTCGGAAGGCAACATCTTCCAGGGCGAGCTGGCGTTGCACCAGTTGTTCTTCATGCGCCCCGCGGCGGGGTGGGCCAAGTTCCGCACCCCCGTGCGCGCCTACTATCAGTGTGGCGCCGGCACGCATCCGGGCGGCGGCATCATGGGCGCGTCGGGGCGGCTCGCGGCACTCGCCATCCTCGGAGACGGCGCGTGAGCGCGGCTCGCTGGGGGGGGGACGCGATCGTCATCGGAGCCGACGTGAATGGGCTCGTCGCCGCGCATTATCTCGCTCGGGCGGGCCGCCGCGTGCTCGTCCTGGAGGCGGGGCAGAAGGCGGACACCCGCCCCGACAGCGGCTGGGTCCCTCCGCAACTCGTCCGCGAGCTGGGCCTGACCGGTGTGCGCATCGAGCAGCCCGATCCGTGGATCAGCGCCCCTTTGGACGGCGGGGAGCGACTCGACCTATCGCGCGACGTGGCGAAGTCCGCGCTCGCCATCCGCCGCTTGAGTAATGCGGACGCGGCGAAATGGCCCGAGTTCTGCACTCGGATGCGCCGATTGGCGAGCGTGCTCGAGGCGCTGTACGTACAGCCGGCCCCGGACGTCGAGACGCGCGAGATCGGTGAGCTGCTGCGGATGGCGAGCCTCGGTCTGCGCGTGCGGCGTCTTGGCAAACAGACCGTCATCGACCTGCTCCGCATCCTCCCGATGTCGATCGCGGAGCTGCTCGACGACTGGTTCGAGAACGACACGCTGAAGGGCATCCTCGGCGCGGCGGGCGTCTGGCACCTGCGCCAGGGGCCACGCGCGGGCGGCACCGCGTTCAACTTCCTGCACCATCACGTCGGAAGTGCGGCGGGTGTCTTCCGGCCGCCGCGGTCGAACATCTCGCAGATCCTGACGGCCCTACCGGGTGTCGAGCTGCGACGCGGCGTGACAGCCACTGTCGCTGCGACGAGCGGCCGCGCGACCGGCGTCCGCGTGGGCGGCGAGGAGCTCTCGACACCGCTCGTGGTGTCGAGTCTCGATCCCTGGACCACATTCGAACCCCTCCAGGCGCAGCTCGATGCCGAGTTCGTGCGCGCCGTGAGGAACATCAAGAGTCGCAGCATCGTGGTGCGCGGAACGGCGACGCCCGCGCGGCCTGCCGATTACACGGCCCTGTGCGTCGCGCCGTCGCTCGACCACCTCGAGCGCGCGCACGACGACGCCAAGTACGGCCGCACCTCCGCCCGCCCCTACGTCGAGGCGGTGGCGGCGGACGGTCGGCTCGATTTGCACGTCCAGTATGCCGCCGCGACCGATGCGAACCTGGTGGAGAAGGTGGCCGCGGTTCTGGGATTGCCGGCGGGACAAGTGCGCCTCGAGGCACCGGGGGGCCACCTCTACCACGGAGAGCTCACGCTCGACCAGATTCTCTTCATGCGCCCGGTGCCGGGATGGAGCCGGTATCGCACGCCCATCGCCGGGCTGTATCTGTGCGGCCCCGGCACGCACCCGGGTGGCGGCATCGCGGGCGCGGCGGGCCGCAACGCGGCGCGAGTCATCCTGAAGGAAACCTCGTGATGTCGAACTTTCTCAAGACGACAGACAGCTACCGTCAGGGCGCGCGCACCCTGCCCGGGCGCTATTACACGGCCCCCGAGGTGCTCGTCGAGGAGCAGGAGCGCATCTTCCGGCGCCGCTGGATCTGCATCGGCCGCGACAACGCGCTCGCCGCCCCTGGGGACTACATGGTCGTCGAGATCGCCGGCGAGAGCATCATCGTGTTGCGCGATCAGTCGGGGGAGCGGCACGCGTTCTACAACGTGTGTCGCCACCGCGGGACGCGGCTGTGCGAAGCCGAGCGCGGTCGTCTCTCGGAAACGATCCAGTGCCCCTACCACGCGTGGACCTACGCGTTGGACGGACGGTTGATCGGCGCACCACACATGCACGAGGTCGAGGGCTTCGACAAGAAGGCCTACCCGCTGCACGCCGTGCTGTTGGCCGAGTGGGAAGGCTTTCTGTTCTTGAACCTCGATCCCGCCGCCGAGCCGCTCGCCGACGCGTTCGGTCCCCTCGCGGGGCGCTTCACGCGCTACAACCTGCCGGCGTTGCGCACGGTGCGGCGCATCGAATACGACGTGCGGGCCAACTGGAAGTTGATCCTCCAGAATTACAATGAATGCCTGCACTGCCCCACGATTCATCCGGAGCTCTCCACCAAGCTGCCCTACACGAGCGGTGCCAATGACCTGGTCGAGGGCCCGTTCCTCGGCGGCTACATGGAGATCAAGGCGCCGCACGAGAGCGCGACGATCTCGGGACGCAGCTGCGCGCTGCCCCTCGGCGAGCTATCGGCCGAGGACCAGCATCGCGCGTTCTATTACGCGTTGTTCCCCACGATGATGGTGAGCCTGCATCCTGATTACGCAGTGTTTTACACGGTGTGGCCGCAGACGCCGCTCACGTCGCGCGTGGTGTGCGAGTGGATGGTGCACCCCGACGCCCCCGCGGCACCGGGCTACAACATCCAGGACGCGGAGGAGTTCTGGGACAAGACCAACAGGCAGGATTGGCACATCTGCGAGCGCAGCCAGCTCGGCGTGAGCTCGCGCGCGTATGTGCCGGGCCCCTATTCGCCGCGCGAGAGCATCCCGGCGGCGTGGGATCGGACCTACCTCCAAGCGCTGGGACGCGAGCCGGAGTCTTGACCGACCCGCTCGAGTCCGCGCTCGAGCGGCTCCGCGCGGGATTCGCCGGTCTCCCGCCGGCGGAGGCTGCGTACGACGAAGCGGCGATCGCGAAGGTGTTGGGCGAAGTCGCCGAGCGCTTGCAGGACAATTACCCGTACTTCCATCCGCTCTACGCCGGCCAGATGATGAAGCCGCCGCACCCCATGGCGCGTCTGGCCTACGCGCTCGCGCAGTGGATCAACCCCAACAACCACGCCCTCGACGGTGGTCGCGCCAGCTCCGCGATGGAGAAGGAAGCGGTGGCCGACCTCGCGCGCATGGTCGGATGGGAAGAGCACGTCGGCCACCTGACGAGCGGCGGCACCGTCGCGAACCTCGAAGCCCTCTGGGTGGGCGGCCGTCTGCACGCCGGAAGAGTCGTCGTCGCCTCGACGCAGGCGCACTACACGCACCAACGCATCAGCGGCGTCCTCGGACTTCCCTTCGAAGCGATCGCGTGCGATTGGCGTGGCCGGATGGACGCCGCGGCGCTCGAGCAGCGGCTGAAGGTCGGTGACGTCGGCACGGTCGTCGCGACGATCGGGACGACGGCGACCGGCGCAGTCGATCCGCTTCCGGCGATTCTCGACCTCCGCCAGCGCTTCGGGTTTCGGTTGCATGCCGATGCGGCGTACGGCGGCTACTTTGGGCTGGCCGCGAACCTCTCGGCAGAGACGCGTCGCACGTACGAGCGGCTGCGCGAAGTCGATTCGGTCGTCATCGATCCGCACAAGCACGGGCTGCAACCATATGGGTGCGGGTGCGTGGTGTTCCACGATCCGACGGTCGGACGATTCTACAAGCACGACTCCCCATACACGTACTTCAGCTCGACGCAGTTGCATTTGGGTGAGATCAGCCTGGAGTGCTCACGGCCAGGCGCTGCCGCGGTGGCGCTGTGGGCCACGCAGCGACTGCTCCCCCTCGTGGTGGACGGCGAGTTCGCGCGCGGCCTGGCCGCCGGCCGCAAAGCGGCGCTGACCCTCTACGAACGCGTGAAGGGAGACCGGCGTTTCGTCACGGCGGCGCCGCCCGAGCTCGATATCCTGGTGTGGGCGCCGCGCGCGGCGCGCGTGAGCGAAGCCTCGGCACGAGCGCGCCGCCTCTTCGAGGAGGCGGCGACGCGCCACCTGCACCTCGCGCTCGCCGAGTTACCCGTGGAGTTCTTCGATCTGGGGCGGATGGAACGCGATCGGCCCACTCTCACGTGCCTGCGCTCCGTCCTCATGAAGCCCGAGCACCGAGAGTGGGCCGACCGGATCTGGGAAAAAGTCGACGAGGCGGCTACCGCGTCGTTAGCGTAACGCCCACGATCACGTGCCTGGGTAGCCCCGGCTCGAACGCCACGGCTTCGCCCGCTACGACGTCCGGATTGAGGAACGCCGACCCGATGTATTGTTGGTCGAACAGGTTGACGACCGTCACGAACCCGGTCACACCCAGCCCACCGCTGATCTTGAGCGGCTCGTCGGTCCCCACCGTCGCCGTCGCGATCCGGTAGGCAGGCACCCGAACCTGGTTCGCATCATCGGCAAAGTAGGACGACATCCCTTGCACGCCGACGCGCAGGCGCAACGGCCTCCACGCCGGCGGCGCCAGCGCCACCGCCACCGCATAGGTCAGGTTCGGTACGCCCACGACGCGGTTGCCGCCATAGTCCGCGAACGCCCCCGGGGCGCCGTAATGCACCGAGTCCACCACGTACACGGTGTAGCGGTGATCAGCGAACGCCAGGGCCGTCTGAAGCGATAGGCCATTCGCCATCCGGGCCCGCAGACCCAGCTCCGCCCCGCGCCGCCGCACCTTGCCGGCAGTGAAGTAGAACCGGCCCCCGCGGTACGGCACGATCTCGTCGGTGACGGCCGTCTGATACAGCGCGACGTCGTAGCTCAGATCGCGGATCCATCCGTCGCCGAACGCCAGGATACGCTTTGTCCCCGCTTCGTAGGTGATCGAGCGGATGGGATCGAGAAGCGGATTGATCGCCGTCACCGTGTCCTGCCCGAACGTGCTCGCGGGATCGGTCTCGTTCCCCGCCGGTGCTTCCACTCCGCCGCCGAGCGACGCGTAGACGCTGTGCAATGGTCCGAGGCGGTACGTGACGCCGACCTTGGGCGTGATGCCCGTGAACGCCTTGCGGGCGTCGATCGAAGGGTCCAGGAAGTTCTGGTAGTCGTAGGTGATGTTGTCGTAACGCGCGCCGAGCGCCATTGTCCACCGGCCCCGCGTCACCTCTTCCGTGACGAACACCCCCGCATTCCGCGCTCCCTCCCGTTTGTCGTCACGCAGCGTGTCGCCGCGGGTGCCCTGCGAGGTGAGGGAGTAAAACAAAATGGCGCCGTCCTGGGCGGCGAAGTCCGCTCCGACGATCAACCCGCCCAACCGGACGACCGTGTTGCCGCCGACATGATAACGGGTGAAGTCGCGGAACGTCCCGCGCTCTGAGCGGTGCAGGACCTTGGGATTCACGAACGCCATCGCTGCAAGGTCCACGCGCTCGCTGACCCGGTGGTTCACGGTCAGTCCGAGCCGGCCGACTAGATTGTCGCGCCGCTCGTCACGGCCGAGATACGTCGCGTTCGCCTGGCGTGGGTCCGCCGCCACTTGCGCCGCGGTGAGGGGCCCCGGAATGCGGAACACGTTGTGGCTCCCCACCGCGTACACGCCCAGATCGGTGTGCTCGGTCAACGGCGTGACGAGAGCCACATTCAGGAGCGAGCGCTCACTGGCAGAGTGTTCCCGCCACCCGGCGAAGTCGCTGCGCACGAACGACGCCGCGAGCTTCCCCACTCCAAGCCGGACGCCGCTGCGCAGCGCCCAGCGCTGCAAACCGAACGAGCCGACCGTCGGCTCGACGGCGCCCAGCCGATCGTCGAACTCGGGCACGGTTGAGACACTGACGACCCCCCCCGCGGCGTTCCCCCACACCGCCGAGGCGTTCGAGCGAATCACCTCGATCGATTGCGCAGCGGCCAGATCGATGCCGTCGAACGACGTCCGGCCGTCGGGCTCGGTCTCCGGGAACCCGTCGAGCAGCACGCGGATGCCGCGCGCCGTCCCCGCGTTGGAGCGGTCCCCGGCGCCACGCGCCCCGTAGCCCCGGATGGCGATGCGCACGTCCTGGTTGCCGTAGCGCGACTGCACTACCACACCAGGGACGAGGCTCAGCGCGTCGTCGAGCCCATAGCCGGCGGTCCCGAAGAGGTCGCGCTTCTTGATCTGCGTCACGGCCAGGGGCGCGGCCATGAGACTCGTGGCATGGCGCGTTGCGGTGACGGTGACCGGCGGCAGGGGCACCGTGTCGCGCACAGTCGTATCGGGCACTTGGGCGGCGAGACTCGGCACGCAGAGGAGCGAGAGCAGCAGTCTCATGGTCGAGAATCTAGGTGGGTTTCGAGTAGTACGGCGAGGGGGAACGGCGCGTTGAGCTATCCGCCGCCGATCGCTTCGATCGGATCGAGCTTGGCCGCGCGCCGGGCGGGATACCACCCGAACAGGAGGCCCACGATCAGGGCGAAGATGACTGCCAGAAAGACGCCGGGGACGTTCACCGGAATGTGGAATGGCTTCCCGAACTGTTTCCCGATTATTTCGGTGATGACGGTAAGCCCGGCACCCCCACCGATGCCCACGACCGCCCCCAAGAACGCCAGCGTCAGCGACTCGGCGAGGAAAAGTCGGACAATGGCACCATCATCGGCCCCCAGCGCCTTGCGGATCCCGATCTCCCGCACCCGTTCTCGCACGGAGATGAGCAGCACGCTGAACAACCCGATCCCGCCCACAATCAGCGTGACGCCGGCGATCGTGAACATGACCGCATTCCAGCCGCCGAGGATGTTGTCGGCCATGTCGAGGTCCGAGAGGACATCGGCTGCCCGGTTGTCGATCTCGAAGTCTTGCGTGCCCCCGTGGCGCTGGCGCAACAGCGTCACGCCCCGCCGTAGCACGTCGCCGAAGTCGGCCGACGGCGCGGCGGTGACGAGCGCCTCGTTGACTCGGCCCTCGCCTTCCCGGTACCGCGTGAGATACGTGTAGGGGACGTAGATGCGTCGGGCGACGAACGAGAAATCGGCGGGGATGATGTCGAATTCGATCGGCGCCACAATCCCGATAACCCGGAAGCGCACGCCGTCCACGGTGATCGTCTGACCCACCGGTGGCATGCTCCCGAAGAGGTCGTGCACCAGCTCGGAACCCACTACTGCGACGCGCGCGCGATTCTCGAGGTCGAGGGGCCGGATGCTGCGACCGTCCGTAATGCGGTAGTTGCGCAATTCGAGGTAACCGGCGTCCACGCCGTCGATACGCACCTGGCGGCGGTCGGCCGGTGCGTTCACCACGTACTCGTCGCCCCAGTCGCGCCCGTGGACGGTCTCGACGCCAGGAAGTGCCCGCAGGGCCTCGAGGTCGTTGATCCGCAGGCCCTTGTGCCGCAACGCCGTGGCGCCGCGCGCGTCGGACCGCGGACCCTGGTCCTGGGCGATGAAGCTGCGGGACTGGCCCATCGAGATGAGGTCGTCGTAGACGAGGGTTTTCATCGCCGAGGCGAGCGACGTCATGGACACCACTGACGCCGCGCCGAACACGATCCCCGAGAGCGTCAGCAGCGACCGCAGCTTGTGGCCCCGGATCTCGCGCAGCGCGTCGCCGATCAGCTCGAGCCAATCACGCATAGCGGAGCGCCTCCACCGGCGAGAGCCGCGCGGCGCGCAGGGCCGGAAAGATCCCGGCGAGGAGCCCGACCGTCAGAGCGGTGGTGCTCGCAATGGCCGCGATGAATGGGCTCACCACGGCGGGCATCTGCATGAAATGCGCGACCACCCCTGTGAGGGCGGTGCCGAGCCCGAGGCCGAGGAGGCCCCCGATCACGGTGACGACGAGCACCTCGGCGAGGACGTGCGCGAAGATGGCGCCGGCCGTGGCGCCGAGAGCCATGCGCGTGCCGAACTCGCGCACCCGCTCCACAACAGACGCCAGCAGGATGTTCGCGATGACAATGCCACCCGTAATGAGCGAAACAACGCCGACAACGAGAAAGATGAAGTTGAAGAGCAGCAGGAACTGGCCCGCTTCGCCACCGGCGCCCTGCCCCGAGGCGCGAATGTCGAAGTCTTCGACCCCGTGCCGCGCGTACAGCAGGCTCCGCACCTGCGCCTGCGCGACGCCCCGAGCCACGCCGGGCCGACCCTTGAGCGTGAGGAAGTCGAGGTGGTCGACGGCGCTGTGCTGGGCGATCGCCGTGCTGATCGGGATGTACGCCCGCTCGTTGCGGTATTCGAGCGCGTTGTCTTCCCAGGCGGCGAAGTAGAACTCCTCACGCTCCATCACGCCGACGACCGTGTAGTTCTTGCCGCCGATGCTGACGAGTTGTCCCAACGCGCGCGTCGCCACGCCATAGAGCGAGTCGGCGTATTTCCAGCCGAGCACCGCGACGCGCGCCTGATGCCTCACGTCGAGATCGCTCAGGTAGCGTCCCACGAGGGGCTTGATGTCGTTGATCGCCATGTAGTCGGGTACGGTGCCGATCACCTGGCCGTCGAAGCTGGTATTGCCCACGCGGTACGAGAGGTTTTGCGACCACCCCGGACTCACGGCCGCCAGAGCGCCGGCCCGATCGCGCAAGAACTGCGCGTCCTTGAACGTGAGCCGCTTCGAGGCCAGCTCCTGCGCGCCGGGGTGGGCCGATCGGTCGCGATCCGACACGATAATCGTGCCCCGTCCACCGACTTCGTTCAGGAACTGCTCCGTCAGCGCCGTCTGCCCACCGAATAACGCGAGGACCGTGACGATACTGGCGGTCCCGAGGATCAAGCCGAGCAGCGAGAGCACGGTCTGACCCCAATGGCGCCGCACTTCATCGAGCCCGGTGAGGAGCGACTCGAGAAGGTTCAGACGACCCGCCCGTCGCTCATCTGGATGACGCGCTGGGCGCGCGCCGCCACGTTGGGATCGTGCGTCACCAACACGATCGTGTGACCGGCGCCGTGCAGCTCCGCGAACGTGCGCATCACCTCGGCGCCGGAGGCCGAGTCGAGGTTCCCGGTGGGCTCGTCTGCCATGAGGATGGCGGGCTCGCCGACGAGCGCGCGCGCGATAGCCACCCGCTGCCGCTCGCCCCCCGACAGCTCGTCGGGGCGGTGGCCCACCCGCTCCGCGAGCCCCAGGCGCTCGAGTAACCGCAGCGCCCGGGCGCGCCGCTCGCCGCGCGCGATGCCGCCTCGGTACTTGAGCGGCAGGGCCACGTTCTCTTCGACGCTGAGACGCGGCATCAGGTTGAACGTCTGGAAGACAAACCCGACCTTCCGGTTGCGCACCTGCGCCAGCCGCTTGCCAGTCAGGCCGCTGACGTCCTCACCGTCGAGCCGATAGGTCCCCGAGGTGGGCGTGTCGAGACAGCCGAGGATGTGCATCAGCGTGCTCTTCCCGGAGCCGGATGGCCCGGTGATCGCGACGAACTCGCCGGGGCGGACATCGACGTCGACGCCACGCAGCGCGGCGACGTCGACCTGCCCGAGGCGATACGTCTTGGCGAGACTGCGCCCTTGAATCAGCATTACCGGCGCCGCGCCGGGTTGCGCGCGCGCTCGGCGGCCGCAACGGGGTCCTCGAGTGCGATCGAGTCACCCGCGGCCAGCGTCGATCCGGGGAGCAGCTCCACATAGAAGAGATCGGAGAGGCCCAGCGTCACCGTCACGGGCTGCGGGCCGCTCCCCCCGATCCTGTAGACGATGGGCTTACCCTCCTGGAGCAGCACCGCCTCGACGGGCACGCGGGCTACGCCGCTGCGCACGGGGCCCGAGATGCGCACGTTGGCGGTCATGCCGGGCCGCAGGAACTGTTGACCGGCCGTCACCTCGATCTCGACGTCGAAGACGCGGACGCGCTCCTGCTGCCGCGCCGCCGGCGGGACGAGCCGCACCCGGCCGCGCGCCGTGTCGCCCGGGAACGCGTCGACCGTCAGCGCGACGAGGTCGCCGCGCTTCACCTTGCCGATGTCGACTTCATTGATCGCCGCCTTCACGATGAGCGTCGACAGGTCCGCGATCGTGAACAGCGCGGTGCCGCCCCCAAACGCGCTCGTGCCGCCCACGACGGTTTCGCCCGCTTCGACACCACGCGCAATGATGACGCCCGCCGACGGCGCGATGATCCGCGCCCACTGCGCGCCTCCCTCCGCGGAGTCGCCGGCCGTGACCCCCGACAGCTGGACGAGGCGCAGCTGATCGTTGGCGGTGCGCCACTGGTTGTCGGCCTGCTCGTAGGCGACGCGCCGCTGGTCGAGCTCCGCCCCCGTGATACCGCCGATGGCGGAGAGCGCCTGCCCACGATCGAAATCGCGCCGCGCGTTGTCGCGGGCGATTTGCGCGCGCGCGATTTCACTGCGCAGCTGCGCGAGACTGTTGGCCTGCGCGATGTCGGGGAGAATGCGGGCGAGCCCCTGTCCCGGCTGCACACGGTCGCCTTCGCGCACGTAGAGCTGTTGCACGACGCCGGAGATCGGCGATTTCACGACGATGCTGCGCTCGGGCTCGACCACGCCCGTCTCTTCCACCGTGACCCGCACGTCGCCGCGGTCCACGACGCCGACCTTGTAGGGACGGCTGCCGCCGTCGTCGGCGCCGGCCCTGGCACACGCAGCGAACGCAAGCAGCGGCAGAGCGGCGGTCAGAACGAACGCAGGCTTCATGAGGCGACTCCGGATGATGTAGGGGCGGGAAACGGTCCGCCTAACTTGACGGGGGCTGGCCGGGCGTGGTTTCACGGTGAAATTAGAGCCCCTATGCTCGGACACCTCGGCGATTGGGCCAACCTGCTGCTGCGCTGGACGCATTTCATCGCCGGCATCGCCTGGATCGGTAGCTCATTCTACTTCATCTGGTTGGACCGCGCCCTGACGGCTCCCACGCCGCCCCGCCCCGGCGTGGAGGGGGAGGCGTGGATGGTGCACAGCGGCGGGTTCTACCAGACGGAGAAGCGCCGACCCGGTCCCGGTGAGATACCTGCTGTCCTCCATTGGTTCAAATGGGAGGCGTTGTTCACCTGGATCACCGGGATCGCCCTGCTCGTCCTCATCTATTATCTGAGCCAGGCCTACCTCCTCGATCCCGCCGTCTCCAACATCGGTCGTGGCACGGCGACGGCCTTCGGCATCGGGCTCCTGGTCGTTGGGTGGGTCGTGTACGACTTGTTGTGGCGATCACCGCTCGCGACGCGAGCCGAAGGCGCGATCGCCACGACCGTTTCGCTCGTGCTCCTCACCGTCGTCACCCTCGCCGCCTGCCGCCTGCTGTCGGGCCGCGCGGCCTTCATGCACGTGGGCGCGCTGCTCGGCACGGTGATGGTCGCGAACGTGTGGATGCGGATCCTGCCGGCGCAGCAGGCGATGATCGATGCCACCAAGTCCGGGCGGCCCGCCGACTTCGCAATGGGCGAGCGGGCGAAGCAACGGTCGGTGCACAACAGCTACATGACGTTCCCGCTGCTCTTCATCATGCTGAGCAATCACTATCCCGCGACCTACGCGGGTTCGACCAATTGGCTCGTGCTGCTCCTGTTGTTCGTCGCGGGCGGCGCGGTGCGCCACGCGATGATCGGCCGCGGCTCGTCGGCGCGCTGGGCGCTGGTGCCGGCGGCGGCAGCGTTGACCGGCGCGATCTTCCTCTCCACACCCAAGGCCGCGGCGACGACGACTCCCACCGCCGGCGCGGTACCGACCTTCGCCGCGGTGCGCACAGTCGTCGTGCAGCGGTGTCTTCCCTGCCATTCGCGCTTCCCGACCGACAATACGTTCGGCGCACCTCCGGCGGGCGTCACGTTCGACACCCCCGAGAGTATTGCCGGTCTCGCACCACGTATTCTCGTGCGCGCCGTCGAGACGCAGACGATGCCGCTCGCCAACAAGACCGGCATGACCGCCGACGAGCGCACCCTGCTGGCGCGCTGGATCGCGGCCGGCGCGCCCCTCCGTTAGGAGACGTCCACCGTCGGCAGGAAGCGCGGCGGCTTACGCGGATTCGCCGCCTGCTCGTACGCATAGGCCAGCTTCAGCAGCGTCGGCTCGCTCGAGGCGCGCCCGATCAGCGACATCCCCACCGGCAGCCCGAACGAGTACCCCACCGGCACACTGACACTGGGATAGCCTGCCACGGCCGCCGGTGTCGAGCTGGCGCCAAGGAAGTGGTCGCCGTTCACGAGATCGGTCGGCCAGGCGGGGCTTCCGGTCGGCGCCACGATCGCGTCGAGCGTGTGCTCGGCGAAGGCGGCGTCGAGCCCCTCCGTGCGCGACAGGCGCCGGTCCTTCGCGAGCGCATCGACGTAAGGCTTATCGGTGAGGGGCCCTTTCTCCTGCGCCTGCGTCAGGATCTCCTGGCCGAAGTATTGCAGCTCGCGCGTCTTGTTCGCCTCATTGAACGCAATGAGATCGGCCAGCGTCTTGATCGGCGCGCGCGGCGCCCACTCGGCCAGGTAGGCGTTCAGGTCGGTCTTGAATTCATAGAGCAGCACGGTGAATTCGGAATCGTCGTACTCGCCGAGATGCGGAATGTCGGCGGGATCGACGATGACCGCGCCCTGGCGCCGCAGCACGTCGATGGCGGCTTCGACGAGCGCGTCGGTCTCGGGGCTGTACCCAAAGCACTTTTTGCGCGCCACGCCGATGCGCGCGCCCTTGAGCCCGTTGGCGTCAAGACTCGCGCTGTAGTCCTTGCCCGCGAGGACGCCGAGCAAGATCGCGGCATCGGTCACCGTGCGGCACATCGGGCCCGCGGTGTCCTGGTTGTGGGCGATCGGAATGATGCCGGCCCCGCCGATCAGACCGAGCGTCGGCTTGACGCCGACGAGCGAGCACGCCGACGAGGGACAGACGATCGAGCCGTCGGTCTCTGTGCCCACGCCCACTGCGGCGAGGTTCGCGGCGATCGCGGCGCCGGTGCCGGAGCTCGAGCCGCAGGGATTGCGGTCGAGCGCGTAGGGATTCTTCGTCTGCCCGCCGCGGCCGCTCCAGCCGCTCGACGACTGGTTGCCGCGGAAGTTCGCCCATTCACTCAGGTTCGTCTTGGCGAGGATCACCGCACCCGCGGCGCGCAGCCGTTCCGCTACGATCGAGTCACGCGGGGCCGTCACCCCCATCAGCGCGAGCGAGCCGGCAGTGGTCATCATCCGGTCGGCGGTCGCGATGTTGTCCTTGATGAGCACGGGGATCCCGTGCAGTGGCCCGCGCGTGCGTCGCGCTTTGCGGTCGGCGTCGAGGCGGTCCGCGATCGCCAGCGCATCGGGGTTGGTCTCGAGCACCGCGCGGAGCGCCGGCCCGGCGCGGTCGACGGCGTCGATGCGCGCGAGGTACGCTTCGCACAGCGAGCGCGACGTGTATCTTCCGGAGCGCATGCCTTCTTGCAGGGCGGCGATCGTCGCCTCGTCGAGCTCGAAGGCTTGCGGCCGGGCGACTGGGGGAGAGCGCCAGGCGGCGACAGCGGCCGCGGCGCCGGCGGCGTATTCAATGAACGAACGACGATGCATGGGATGCTCGCAGGTGAGAGGTGGCTGGGGAGCGCCTAGTTTGCCGCGGGCCGTGGCCGCGCGCCAGGGCACCGCGTGATTCTCCGCACGGATTGGCGGCCCTGCTTGCGGTAGAGCGCGCGACGTGAATCTTGCTGATACCGAAGAGGGAGCGCGTCTTTGAGTTCCTGGGAACAAACGATTTCGCGGGGTCTCAACGCCCTGCGACTGGATACCATCAGGAGCAAGATCCTGATGTTCGCGGTGCTGGCGACGCTCCTGCCGTCCATCACCACCGCGTACGTCTCGTACGTCGAGAACAAGCGCGCCCTGCAGGCCAAGGCATCGGAAGAGCTGCTCGGACTCAGCGCGCAGGCCGCCCGCGAGCTGGACCTGTGGACCAAGGAACGGCGCTACGATCTGCGCGTGTTCTCGAGCTCGTACGAAGTCACCGAGAACATCGAACGCATTCCCCGCAACGGGGGCCAAGTGGTGCGGTCGGGCCGCCCCTACCAGCGCGTGACCGACTACATCAACTCGGTCCGGGATCGGTTCCCCGACTACACCGAGCTGCTGGCCTTGGACGCGGCGGGGCGTGTCGTCGCGTCGAGTGAGCGGCAGAGCCATCCCGTCGCATTGCCATCGGACTGGCAGGCGCAGATGCGTGGCGACAACCTCATGCTCGGTCCGCCGTATTGGGACTCCACTGCGCAGCGGCCGCAGATGCTCGTCGCCGTACCGATCCGGCTCGCCAGCGGTCGTCTCCTGGGCGCCATCGCCGCGAAGGTCAATCTCCGCAGCGTCGCCGACTCGCTCAAGCGGTTCGCCCCCGGCGACGCGGGCCAGGTGTACCTCATGAGCGAGGAGGGCCAGGTCATCGTGAGCTCGCGTGGCGCATCGGTCGACATCATGAAGCTCGCCTACACGCGTGAAGACACCCGCTACCTCCTCGCGCGCGAGGGGCGCGCGGTGCAGTTCTCCAGCATCACGGGCGAGCGCGTGGTCGGCAGCGTGCGGCGCATTCCCGCGCTGAACTGGATCGTGGTGACCGAGATCCCCACGGCGGAAGCCTTCCGGCAGGTGGCGCGGCTGCGCAACGTCACGGCGCTCATCGTGGCCTCACTGTTCGCGGCGGTGGGCGCGCTCGGCTATTTCCTCGGCCTGCTGATCGTCCGGCCCCTCGACCGGCTCACGCAAGGCGCGGCCAAAGTGGCGGCGGGCGACCTCGAGGTGGACCTCCCCGTGGTCACGGGTGGCGAGGTCGGGTATCTCACCAAGGTCTTCAACAACATGGTGTCGCGCCTGCGCGAGACGCATCAAGAGCTGGAGCGCCTCTCGGCGACCGATCCCCTGACGGGGCTCTTCAACCGCCGGCGGATGATGGAAGCGCTGGACCACGAAGTGCGGCGCTCCCGGCGTTTGAAGCACACGTTCGCGGTGCTGATGGCCGACGTGGACCACTTCAAGAAGTACAACGACGCCAACGGCCACCCGGCCGGCGACGCGGTGCTCAAGAAGGTGGGGGCGACCCTGCGCGAGTGCACGCGCGACGTGGACGTGGTCGCGCGCTACGGCGGCGAGGAGTTCTTCGTGCTGATGCCGGAGACCGAAGGCTCGGGCGCCGCGGACGTCGCGGACCGCGTGCGCGAGCGCATGGCGGGGGAGAAACTGCCGGGCGGGTCCGTCACGTTGAGCTTCGGCGTCGCGGAATTCCCTGCGCACGGCGATATCGGGGAAACACTCATCGCCATTGCCGACGCGGCGCTCTACCAGGCCAAGCGCGAGGGCCGCGATCGCGTCGTCGTCGCCCCCGGCGCCGCGGAGCGTCGCCGGCGCAAGTCGCGCGAGGCCTAGCGCGCTACTGCCGCCGGCCGATCAGGCTCTGGAAGACCCAGCCGGCGCGCCCCGAGTCGTCGGTGATGCGCACCCACTGATCCACATAGGAGTAGCCCGTCAGCGGTGCGCCGCCGTCGAGGGTGAAGGCGACGTCGAAGCCGCTGCCGGGACCCGACCGCACATTGGCGCGTCCCATCGTTTGCAGGTGCAGCGGCAGCGCGAACGGCACTTCGCCCTGCCGCAGCGAGCCCCGTTCGACGCTCGCGACGCGACCCTGTCCGGCGGCCGCAGCATCCTTCGCCTGATTCGCCAGGTAGAGTGCCCCGCCGTAGTTCTGCTTGTCGAACTCCGCCGTCGCCAGCTGCAGCAGCTGCGCGGCCTGCCCCAGCTCGGGCACGCCCTGCGGAATCCCGCTCGTGCGCAATGACTGCAGCGCGATCTCGGCTTCCGCCATGCCGGACGCGGCTTCCGCCCGCGTCGCCAGGGACTGGAGTTTGGCCATGGCGCGCACCACTTCGCGTCGCGCGTCGTCGAGGCGCGACTGCAGCTCCTCGACCTGCGCTTCCTTCTCCAGCAGGCGCAACTCGAGCCGCGACACCCGCGCCTCGAGCCCCGTGTCGCGCGCTACCGGCACCGGCCGGGGCGGCTGGCGCGCTGGCACCGTGTCGCGCACGGGCGACGCCTGTTGTGGCCCAGGGAGCCATCCCCACCCCTGACACCCGGTCACGACGGCGGCAAGCGCTAGGCCCAGCAGGACACGCATGGGCACATAACTTGGTGGATGGCGGCCTTGAAGCAAGGGCGCGGGCGTCCGTATAGTAGATCGTGCCTAATTCGATGGCTGCGCGACCGACGCCGCTGCGCGCGCTGATCGTCGAGGATCGAGCCGCGGACGCGGACTTGATCCTCCGCGAGCTCAAGCGCGGCGGCTTTGTAACGACCCACGAGCGCGTCGAAACCGCCGAGGCGTTCCACGCGGCCCTCGACAAGACCACGTGGGACATCGTGCTCAGCGACTACTACCTGCCCACCTTCGACGCGCCGGGGGCCCTGGCGGTGCTGCAGGCCTCCGGTCACGACGTGCCGTTCATCGTGGTGTCGGGCAGCGTCGGTGAAGACACCGCCGTCGCCGCGATGCGCGCCGGCGCCACCGACTACATCATGAAGGACCGGCTGCAGCGACTGCCGCCCGCCATCACGAAAGCGCTCGCCGAAGCGTCGGTGCGGCGTGAACGCCAGGAGCTCCAGCAGGACCTCGCGCGAGCGCAGAAGCTCGAGGCGATCGGCCGGCTCGCCGGCGGCGTGGCGCACGACTTCAACAACGTGCTGACCGCCATCCTCGGCTCCGCCGAGCTGCTGATGATGGACACGCCCCCGGGCAAGCACGCGCGCGAAGAAGTCGAGATCATCCGTGACGCGGCCGTTCGCGCCCAGGACCTGATCCGGCAGCTCCTGGCGTTCAGCGCGCGCCAGGTCCTTCAGCCCGTCGTGCTCGACTTGAACGATCTCATCACGGAGCTGGGCAGGATGTTGCGGCGCCTGATCGGGGACGACCTGGCGCTCGACACGGAGCTCGCCGACGACCTGGGCGCGGTGCGCGCCGATCCGGGTCAGGTGGAACAGGTGCTCGTCAACCTGGCCGTGAACGCGCGGGACGCCATGCCCGACGGCGGCCGGCTGGTGATCCGAACCGGGAATGTGGACGTGAACGACGGGGCCGACGTGCCCGCCGGGCCGTACGCGCTGATCGAAGTGACGGACACGGGGACCGGGATGGATGCGGCCACGCTCGCCCGCGTCTTCGAGCCGTTCTTCACGACCAAGGAGCGTGGCAAAGGCACCGGACTCGGCCTGGCCAGCGTGTACGGCATCGTGCGCCAGAGCGGCGGCCACATCGCCGTGACGAGCACCCCGGGCGCCGGCACGACGTTTCGGATCCACCTGCCCCGCGTTGATGCGCCCGTCGACACGGCGCGCACGCCCCGCGTCGTCACGGTCCCCGCCCCCGGCATCGAGACCGTGCTCGTCGCCGAGGACGAGCAGATGGTGCGCGTCTTGATCCGCAAGGTGCTGGAACAGGCGGGATACACGGTGCTGCTGGCGAGTGGCGGCGCCGAGGCGCTCCAGCTGGCGGAGCGCCACGCGGGCCCCATTCAGATGCTCGTCACCGACGTCGTGATGCCGGGGATGAACGGCCGCGAGCTGGCGCGGCGTCTCCTCGAAATGCGCCCGGACACCAAGGTCCTGTACCTGTCGGGCTACGCCGACGACGCCGTGGAACGGCACGGCGTGCTCGACCCCGGCACGGCGTTCATGCAAAAGCCCTTCAGCCCGGGCGCGCTGGCGAGCCGGGTGCGTGAAGTACTGGGCGGAGCCTAGAGCTCCACCTCCACGCCGATGCGGAGCGTGCGGCCCGGATTATAGAAGAACCACGGCCCGTCGAAGGCGTCGTAGTAAGCATTCAACGTCTGCTGTTGCTCCGCCAACGTGAACAACCCATTCCCGTTGCCGAAGCGCCGCTCGACCCGCGTCAGCACAACGCAGTTCACCGGGTTCACCCAGCTCGAGCAGGCACTCAGGTTGATCGTGGTGCCATCGGGCTCCAGCGCTCCACTGCCGCTCGCTTCGGCGGTCAGATTGCCGTACTCCGGCGCCAACGCCTGGATGCGGTGCTGCGCGTTGACGACGTCGCCCGTCTCATCGAACACCGCTCGCGTGTTCTGGAAATTGAACAGGTTGCGCACGTCAGCATACACGGTCCAGGCTCGCCCTCCGGCCCGCACGCCTTTCGTGAATCGCACGTCCACGCGCTTGGTCCAGGGGAGCCGTGCGGACCCCGTGGCGAGAGTGAGCGGCGACGACGGGGTAATCGTACCGAGCCCGGCATTGATCCGCGGGTTGTAGGCGCTGCCGCTGGTGGCCCGCAGTGAGACTTGCGCGGTGAGATCGCGGGAGAAGGCGGGGCCGTCGCTGGGGGCCTGGAGCGTCGCGACTGCCGCCAGCGCTTGCGTCGTGACGCCGGCGTCACCACTCGGCGCGCGGAGGAGCGAGTACGCGCCCGACGCGGTCAACCAGTTTCCGCCCCCAACGCGCCAGTCGATTCGGGCGTCGAGCCCCATACTCGGCAACTTCTCGACGGTGAGGGCGTTCACATTGACGGTGTCCGGAGGGTTAAAGGGGTCCGCGAAGGGCTGGAGTCGGCCCACGTACTGAGGAAGGTCTTTGAGATAACCCGCCAGATCGATCACGACATCGCGGCCCAGGACGGAGCGCACGCCCACGTCGAGTTGCGAAGACATCGCGAACTTCACGTCCCTCCCGAAGAAGGACGAAATGAACGCGAAATCGAAGTCGGAGTTGGCATTTTGAAAGAACGTCGACCAGACCGGTGCCTCGATGGAGCGGCCGTATCCTAGACGCGCGCTCGTGTTGGCCGAAATCGGATAGGCGAGACGGATCCGGGGCGAGAACAGGGTCTGGGTGCCGACGTTCGTGAACACTCGCGCGACACTGCTCCGGTATAACGCGTCGCTCGTGTCCGCGCCCACGAACCAGAGCGGATTCGTGTAGATCCGCCCAGGTACATTCGCGAACTCGCCTCCCGGCGCGATGCGGTCCACACGGAGCCCGACATCCAGGACCGCCTCCCCAAGCGTAAGTCGATCGCCGGCGAAGACGCCCAAGCGAGACGGCGATTCGACAAAGGCTTCGAATTGCGACTGATTGATCATGCCGGATTGATACTTGGACAGGCTGGTGTGCTCGGCATCGATGCCGACCGTCACGTGATGCATTGCGCCTGGCCGCCAATCGAGAGCCCAGCGACCCTGCAAGCGGCGTTCGCGCACGTAGCTCAGGACCCCATTCACGCCCGCCGATGGCCACGCGGTGGAGGTCAGCACGCCGAACGGATTGAG
>DASYRD010000125.1:0-107443 GCA_036004745.1 Gemmatimonadales bacterium
CCGCTCCTGGGTATCGCACGGCTCCTCGGGCCTACGGGCGGTTATCTCCTCGCTTATCCGGTTGCCGCGTTCGCCGTGGGTTGGTTGACTGACCCCGGGCGCAAGCCCGGGGAAAAACCCCACCTGGCCCCGGGCTCCGTCAACCCCGGGCTTTCGCCCGGGGTTAGTGAAGCCAATTGGCTGCGGGTGGGACTTGGCGTCCTCGCGGGCCTGGTGCTCATTCACGTCGGCGGGTTGGCACAGCTCCTCATCCTGACCGGCGACCTGTCCGGCGCGGCGCGACTGGGCACATTGCCCTTCCTGCTGGGAGACCTCGGCAAGGTGGCCGTCGCCGTGGCCGTCCTGACCAAACTCACTCCCACGGTTCGCGCGCGCCTCTAATGGCGCGCGTTTCGTTTGCGGGACTGAAGGGCGTCGGGATCACGCTGGGATGGGCCGCTCTCTTCGTCGGCATCGGCGTCGCCGTCATCTGGGGCGGGTCCGAGTTGGTGCCGGGGTGGGGCGGGCAGGAATGGTCGATCGCGCGGACGGGCGTCTTCGAAGTCCTCGGCTTCGGGCTCGCGACCTGGATCGTCGGGCGACTCCTCAAGAAGTACTCGTGGTCGGCGCTCGGATGGCGGCAGCCGGCGATCGTGCCGTGGCTCCGCGGGATCGCGTTGGGCGCGGTCATGGCGTCCCTGGCGATCGGCTTGGCGGTTGTGCTCGATGGCGCGCGGGTACACGTCACGGCCGACTGGAGTGCCTGGCCCCGCGTCGCCCTGCCGCTGATCATCGGTTTGATCCTCGCCGCGCTCGGCGAAGAACTCGGCTTCCGCGGATTCCCGCTGCGACGCTTCTCGGACGGCTTCGGTGTGCTGCCGGCGATGCTGCTCCTCGCCGCGTTATTCGGTTTGCTCCACAGCAAGAATCCCAGCGCCACGGTGTTCAGCACCGTCAACGTCGCCCTCGTGCCCATTTGGCTGTCGATCGCGTTCTTTTCCGCAGGCGGGATGGCGCTCGCGTGGGGCGCGCACTTTGGGTGGAACGCCGGGCTCGCCATCCTCTTCGACGCACCGGTGAGCGGGTACCCGTTCCAGGTGCCCGTCGTCGAGTACACGGCGGGATCGCATCCCTGGGTGGACGGCGGCGCCTTCGGTCCCGAAGGGGGGCTCGTCGCGACGATCGCGCTGTTCGCGGGGACCGCCTACCTCTTGACGCGCCAGAATGCGTTCGCGGAGGCGCAGGCGTGAGCAGGGTCGCTGTGGTGGGGGCGGGGACGATGGGCAACGGCATCGCGCACGTGTTTGCGCAGTATGGGTGGGAGACTGTTCTCATTGACGTTTCGACGGAAGCGGTGCAACGCGGCCTCGCGCTGATCGACAAGAACACCGAGCGACAGGCGTCGAAAGGCGTGATAACGGCGTCTCAAAGGCGTGAACTGCTCGCGCGACTTACCACGTCGACGTCCGTCGAAGCCGCGAATGACGCCGAGCTCGTCGTCGAAGCCGCCACCGAGAATCCCAGAATCAAGTTCACGCTTTTTCATGCACTCTCACGCATTACCACGCCTTCAACGATTCTGGCCAGCAATACCTCGTCCATTTCCATCACCGAGATCGCCGCACACACCGATCGACCGCAACAAGTGATCGGCATGCATTTCATGAACCCTGTGCCGGTCATGAAACTTGTTGAAGTAATACGTGGGAAAGAAACGTCGAGCGACACCGTCAAGAAAACCGTGGAGCTGGCCAAGGCGTTGGGCAAGATTCCCGTAGAGGTAAACGACGCTCCGGGATTTGTATCAAACAGAGTGCTCATGCCGATGATCAACGAGGCGATCTTTTGCGTGCAGGACGGCATTGCGACGGCCGCGGGCGTGGACGAAGTGATGAAGCTGGGCATGAATCACCCGATCGGCCCCCTCGCGCTCGCGGACCTGATCGGTCTGGACGTGTGTTTGTCGATCATGAAGGTGTTGCAGGACGGGCTCGACAAAGCCAAGTACCGTCCCGCGCCGTTGCTCGAAAAGATGGTCGCCGCGGGCCAGCTGGGCCGGAAGTCGGGGCAGGGGTTCTATGCCTACTGAGACTGACGTTCGCAGTCAGGTTGTCGAGTTGGCGCGCGAGTTCGCGCGCGAAAAGATCGAGCCATTCGCCGCCGAATGGGACCGCACCAAGCACTTCCCGCGCGACGTCGTCGACGAGCTGGGCCGGCTGGGCTTCCTCGGCATGACGACGCCCGAAGAGTACGACGGGATGGGGCTCGACACCGTGACGTATCTGCTGGCCCTCGAGGAGATCGCGGCCGCCGATGCGTCGATCGCCGTGTCGATGAGCATTCACAACGCCATCCCCACGACGATGCTCGTCAAGCACGGGACAACGGCGCAACGCGAGCGCTGGCTGAAGCCGATGGCGCGGGGCGAGATGCTGGCGGGGTTTGCCCTGTCGGAGGCCGAAGCGGGCTCGGACGCGGCGTCGCTCGCGGCGCAGGGCGTGCGCGACGGCGACCACTGGGTGCTGAACGGCGCCAAGGCCTGGGCCACCAACGCGGGCACCGCCGACGTCATGATGATCATGGTGCGGACCGATGCGCCTGGCGCGCGGCGCGGCGCCAAGGGCATCTCGACGTTCATCGTTCCCACCGACACGAAGGGCTATCGCGCCGCCAAACCCGAGGACAAGATGGGGCTCCGCGCGTCGAACACCGCGGCGATCGCGCTCGACGATCTGCGGCTCCCCGCCGAGGCGCTGCTCGGTGACGAGGGCATGGGGTTCGTGTACGCGATGGAGGGGCTCGACGCCGGGCGCCTCGGCATCGCGATTCAGGCGGTGGGCATCGCGCGGCGCGCGCTCGAGCACAGCATCCGGTATTGCGGCGAGCGCCGCCAGTTCGACCACCCGCTCGCGGACTTCCAGGCGGTGCAGTTCAAGCTGGCCGACATGGCGGCGCGCACCGAAGCGGCCCGCGCCCTCGCGCACCGCGCGGCGATCCGCAAGGACGCGGGGGAGGACGCGCGGGCGTTCGCCAGCATGGCGAAACTGTTCGCGTCCGAGACGGCGATGTGGGTGACGACGCAGGCGATTCAACTCTTCGGCGGGTACGGCTACATGCGGGACTTTCCCGTCGAGAAACTCTTTCGGGATGCAAAGGTCACCGAGATTTATGAAGGCACCAGCGAAATCCAACGCATCATCATCGCGCGCGCTCTCACTCGCGAGCCCGACCACGGCTAGGGAAGACCCGAGCGCGCTCTTCGCCCTGCTCGAGGAGCACGAGCACGAGCAGTTGAGCCTGTGCTACGAGCCGTCGTCGGGGTATCGCGGCATCATCGTGATCCACGACTCGACGCTCGGCCCGGCGCTGGGCGGCACGCGCTTCTGGAATTACGGGTCGGACCGCGAGGCGCTCATCGACTGCCTGCGCCTCGCCCGCGGCATGACGTACAAGGCGGCCGTGGCCGGCTTGAACCTTGGCGGCGGCAAGAGCGTCATCATCGGCGACAACAAGACCAGGAACCGCGAGCCCGTGTTCCGCGCGCACGGCCGGCACGTGCAGGCCATGGGGGGACGCTACATCACCGCCGAGGACGTCGGGACGTCGACCGGCGACATGGAGTACATCAAGGCGGAGACCGATCATGTCACGGGACTGATCGGCAAGTCCGGCGATCCGTCTCCCGTGACCGCGTTCGGCGTGTACCGCGGCATCAAGGCGTGCGCCAAGCATCGTTACGGCAGCGACTCGCTCAACGGCAAAACCGTGGCGATTCAAGGGTGCGGCCACGTGGGCTATTACCTGGCGCAGGCGCTGCACGCCGAGGGCGCGCGCCTCACCGTTGCCGACATCGATCCGGCGAGGGTCCAGAAGGTGGTGGACGATTTCCGGGCGCAGGCGGTGAAACCCGACGAGATCATCGGCGTCAAGGCCGACATCTTCGCGCCGTGCGCGTTGGGTGGGATCATCAACGATGACACGCTGCCCAAGCTCAAGGCGGAGATCGTGGCGGGCGGCGCCAACAATCAGCTCGCCGAGGAGCGTCACGGCGACGCGCTCGAGAAAAGAGAGATCACCTACGCGCCCGACTACGTGATCAACGGCGGCGGGTTGATCAACGTGAACGCCGAGCTGCAGGGGTGGACGATGGAGCGGGCGCGCAACAAGGCGGGCGAGATTTACGACACGATCCTGCGGGTGTTCGAGATCGCCGAAGAGGAAGGCATTCCCAGCTATCGCGCCGCGGATCGGCTCGCCGAGCAGCGCATTGCGGCGATCGCGAAGGTGAGGCAGAACTTTGTCTGAGAAGATCTACGTCGGCGCCGATCACGCGGGGTTCGACCTCAAGGAGCAGCTCGTCGTCGAGCTCAAGAAACTCGGGTACGACCCGGTCGACGTCGGTCCCAAGGCGCTCGACCCGGCGGACGACTTCCCGGACTTTGCCAAGCCCGTTGCCGAGGCCGTGAGTCATGGCGTCGTGCAACGTGGCGTCCTGACGTGTGGCACGGGGCTCGGGATGTCGTACACGGCCAACCGCTATCCGAAGGTTCGGGCGGCAGTCGCCTGGAGTCCCGAGATCGCCGAGTTGGCGCGCAAGCACAACGATGCGAACATCCTCGTGTTGCCTTCCCGCTTCGTGAGCGCGCAGGAGGGGCTCGAGATCCTGCATAAATGGCTCGACACCAACTTCGAGGGCGGCCGCCATCAGCGCCGCGTGGAGAAAATCGAACCGTGATCGATCGTTTTGCCGCACTGGCGGACGCGGATCCCGCGATTGCCGCGCTCATCAAGCGTGAGGTCGCGCGCCAGGAACATGGGCTCGAGTTGATCGCGAGCGAGAATTTCTGTTCGCTGGCGGTGCTCGAGGCGATGGGCAGCGCGCTCACCAACAAGTACGCCGAGGGGCTTCCCAAGAAGCGCTACTACGGCGGCTGCGAGGTGGTGGACGAGGTCGAGCAGCTGGCGATCGACCGCGCCAAGCAGCTCTTCGCCGCGGACCACGCGAATGTGCAGCCGCACTCTGGGGCGCAGGCCAACATGGCCGCGTTCCTGGCGGTCGCAAAACCGGGGGACACGCTCCTCGGTCTCGCGCTGCCGCACGGTGGCCATCTCACGCACGGTTCCCCCGTCAACTTCTCGGGCACGCTGTTCCGCGCGGTGGCGTACGGCGTACGCGAAGCGACGGGCCTGATCGACTACGATCAGCTGCGCGATGTGGCGCGGAAGGAGCGCCCACGCATCATCATCGGGGGCGGGAGCGCCTACGCGCGCGTCGTTGACTTCGCCGCGATGCGGGCGGTGGCCGACGAGGTCGGCGCGGTGTTCGTCGTGGACATGGCGCACTTCGCCGGGCTCGTGGCGGGTGGCGTCTATCCGTCGCCGGTGCCGCACGCGCAGGTTGTCACGACGACGACGCACAAGACGCTGCGGGGCCCGCGCGGCGGGATGATTCTCTGTACGGCGGAGTACGCCAAGGCCGTCGACAAGTCGGTCTTCCCGGGGACGCAGGGGGGGCCGCTCGAGCACGTGATCGCGGCGAAGGCCGTGTCGTTCCTCGAAGCGGCGACCCCCGAGTTCAAGACGTACGCCAAGAACGTCGTGAAGAACGCGCAGGCACTGGCGGCGGCGCTCGTCAAGCGCGGCTACGCGATCGTGTCGGGCGGGACCGACAGCCACCTCCTGCTCGTCGATCTCCGCCCCAAGGGGCTCACGGGGAAGGACGCCGAGCAGCTGCTCGATCGGGCGGCGATCACCGTCAACAAGAACACCATTCCGGGCGACCCACAGTCGCCGTTCGTGACGAGCGGCATCCGCCTCGGCACGGCCGCGTTGACGACGCGCGGGTTTGGCGTGGTGGAAATGGATCGGGTGGCGGAGTTGGTCGATACGGTCCTGACCAAACGGGACGATGCGACGGTGGCGAAGGTGAAGAAGGAAGTGCGGGAGTTGGCGGATGCGTTTCCGTTGTATGGGGAGAAGCGAAAGACGGTGGGGGTGAGGTGAGGTCCTGGCAGAAGCGTGGCCTCATTTCTTTCGGTTTGGGGGTTCTCCTTTTCGTTGTTGCCGCCACGACCATCGAGCTCGACGGCGCTAATGTTCTGACGTTGATGCTGCTCGCTGCCTCGGGGCTGTTCGTTGTTGCCGCGTTCGTCCTCATCGCGGTCGGGTCGCGCGCGGACAAGAGGGAGAAGCCGGGCCCCTAATTTTAGTCGCGCTGCCGCTCCACGATCGTCGCCACCACTCGCACGCCTGACGCGCGCGCGATCTCGATCGCGTGCTGCACGGCACCAAATCGCAGCTCCCTGTCCGCCTTGAGATAGAGCACGCGGTCCTTAGTACGACCGTTGTAGAGATTCCCCAACACCCGGCCCAGCTCGTCCTGCGTCACGCCGCGCGGCGTCGCATCGGGCGAGTCCAAGCTATACCTCCCGGTGGCATCGATCCGCAGCACGATGTCGTCGCCTTCGGCGGGGTTCGGATCGGCGTGCGCGGCGGTCGGCAGTCTGACTGCGGCATCGATCGCGGGCACGATGAACATGAAGATCATGAGCAGCACGAGCATCACGTCCATCATCGGCGTCACACTGATCTCGGCGCGCGGCAGCATCGGTGGACTCCTGTGGGGGTTCGCATCCACGCTACGACCGCGACCTGACGGCGGCCGCGCGAAGAGATGACAGGACGGTTACGGCGAGGTGAGGCTGTGGCGTCGGGGCGGGAGCGACGTCCTTCAGGACGTGTGTCGTGGCCGAGCCGGCCCTTTAGGGCACGGGCAAAACCGCCGAACCCGTGTTACTCTGTGAGCACCCACGCTCACAGCCCGAGGATCCCCGATGCGCTCGAACCCCAAACTCGTCGCTGCGATCGTGCTGATGGCACTCGGCGCCGGTCTCTCCGCGCGCCGCTGGATTCAGGAACCGAGGGCGAGTGGTGGCACCGTCGGCGCTGCTGCGGCAGCGCAGTGCAGCGCGACCGGCGAGCCGGGCACCCGTTGCGAGTTAGCGCGCCGCGCCTCGTCGATCGCCGGGGTCCCCATCGCCGCCCTGGGCGTCGCCTTCTACGGCGGCGTGGGGAGCCTCCTCCTGCTCGCGATCCTGGCCAACGTCGGCCTCCAGCAGCAGGCGGCTGCCATTGCCTTCCGTATCATCGCGGTGGGCGTCGTCATCGACGTCATCCTGCTGGGCATCCAGCTCTTCATCCGACACGAGACGTGCGGCCTCTGCCTCGCGACCTACGGAACGACATTCCTGACCGCCGCGCTGCTCTTCCGCCCCCTCAGCCCGGATCCCGGCGTGCCCAGCGATCCGCCGGAGCGCCGCATGCTACTCGGGGGCTGGGTGCTCGCGACGGCGGTGGTGCTCGTGACGGTGACCGTCGGCGAGCTGTGGCTGCGGCAGCAATCGCGCGCTCGAGACCTGCAGGCGACCCTCGACTCGCCCGCCAAACGAGACGCGTACGACGCGGATCAGGCCGTCCTCAAGTTTCAGGCTGGCCCTGTCAACACGTTCGACCTGAATGGTGCACCCCGTCTCGGCGCCGCCGACGGGCCGATCGTCGTCGTGGAGTTCGTGGATTATCTCTGCCCCTTCTGCAAGCAACTCTACGGGGGCCTGGATGATTACCTGGCCCAACAGAACGGGCGTGTGTCGTGGTACTTCAAGAACCTTCCGCTCGATACGGAATGCAACCCGACGCTGTCCGAGAACCTCCACCCCGGCGCGTGCTGGTTGGCGCGTGGGGCCGTATGCGCCCAGGGGGCAGGGAAGTGGGTGGAGTATTATCGGGCGGCGTTCACGGCGCAGCCCGAGAACCCCGGCCCGCCTGAGGTCCTGCGCCTCGGAACCCAGGCGGGTCTCGAGCGGTCGAGCTTTGAGCGCTGCATCCGTGCTCCGGCAACCAACGCGGTGGTCGCGGCCGACGTAGCGGAGTCGATCCGCGCCAAGGCGCAGGGGACGCCCACGTTGTTCATCAACGGCCGGCGCGCGCCGCTCTGGACCTATATCGAACGCCTCGTGACCGCGGAGCGCGAACGCCTCAAGCTATGATGAGCAAGGGACGGCTCGAGGCCTTCAGCGATGGCGTGTTCGCCATCATCATCACGATCATGGTGCTCGAGCTGCGCGTGCCGCACGGAGCTGCGGTGGCCGACCTCCGGCCGCTCTTTCCCGTGTTCGTGAGCTACGTGCTGAGCTTCATCTACTTGGGCATCTATTGGAACAACCACCACCACCTGTGCCAGGCGACCGAGGGTGTGGACGGCCGGATCCTGTGGGCGAATTTGCACCTGCTCTTCTGGCTATCGCTCGTGCCGTTCGTGACCGGCTGGATGGGCGAGAACCACTTCGCGCCCGCCCCGACCGCGCTCTATGGCGTCGTGCTCTTGATGGCCGCTATCGCGTTCTACATCCTGCTGCGCGCCATCCTGCGGAAGCAGGGCCCGAGCTCTTTGTTGGCAACGGCGGTGGGCCGAGACCTGAAGGGGAAGCTCTCGCCGCTGTTTTACGCAGTTGCGATCCCCGCGGCATTCTTTCGGCCGTGGATCGCCGGTGCTCTGTACGTCACCGTCGCGTTGATCTGGCTGGTGCCTGATTCGCGGATCGAGCGGAAGCTGCACAAGTGACGATCTCGCTGGCGCTCCGCAGCATTCTCTGGACGGTCCTGTTCCCGGGCTTCTTCGCCGGCTTCGTCCCGCTGCAATTCTTTGGACTCGCCCGCGTGCAGGTCAGCCTGACAAACCCCCTCCAGCTGGCGGGCCTTGTCGCGGTCGCCCTCGGCACCGCGCTCTTGCTCACATGCATTTGGGAGTTCGCGCGCAGCGGCCGCGGCACCTTGTCCCCCGTCGATCCGCCAAAGGACCTCGTGGTCCGAGGCTTGTACCGCTACGTGCGGAATCCTATGTACCTGAGCGTGACACTCGTCGTGCTCGGCGAGACCTTACTCGCCGGATCCCGCTGGTTACTCGTGTACTGGGCCATCTGGTTCGTCGGCGTCAATTTGTTTGTGATGGGTTACGAGGAGCCCACGTTGCGGCGGCGCTTCGGCGAGTCGTACGAGCGGTACACGAGGGACGTGAGGCGTTGGTTGCCGAGATTCCGGTGACGTCCTTCAGGACGCGTGTCTTGGCCGAGCCGGCCCTTTAGGGCACGGTTAACGGCGGAACCGCCCATTCGCTCCCACGCGTCCCTCGCCGTACCCACGCTGCAAGCGTGGGCCCGACAAGGCACTGCGCCTGAGGCGCAGCGAGACGGGCCGGCGCGTTGGGTTGTGGGAGACGTGGTCGTCGCGGTTTGTCCGTGTCCTAACCTGGAGACTCAAATGAAATGGATCACTCGCGAACGCCCCAAGATCGATCGCGTCGCCTGTCCCTGGCTGATCGCGCGCTTCATCGATAAGACGCCCGAGTTCATCTTCGCCCCTGCCGCCGACGTGCGCCGTCTCGCGGCTGAGCTGGGCGCCACACCCTACGACGTCGAAGGCGTCGAGTTGAGCCACGACGGCCCGCTGTGCAGCTTCGACGCCTTGCTGAAGAAGTACCACTTAGACGACCCGGCCCTCGCCGAGCTCGCGGTGATCGTGCGTGGAGCCGACACGGCGCGGCTCGATCTCTCCCCGCAGGCTGCCGGGCTCCTGGCGATCTCGCTGGGTCTCTCGTACAACTTCCAGGACGATCACGAGCAGCTGCGCCACGGCTTTGTGATCTATGACGCCCTGTATGCCTGGTGCGGCCACGTGCGGCAGGAGACGCACACCTGGAATCCGCAGCGAGTGGCGTAGCGCGAGGATGGCCTCCTCGAGCTACGACGCCATCCCCGATTTCGGTCTCCTCTACGACAGCGTGCCGCTCTACGCGGCCCGCAAGGACATCGGCTTCTACGTCGAGGAAGCCGCGCGCGGTCCCGGTCCAGTCCTCGAGGTGGGGTGCGGCACGGGCCGTATCCTGCTGCCGATCGCGCGCGCCGGACGCTCGATCGTCGGCCTCGACTCCTCGGCGTCGATGCTGGCGCGCTGCCGTGAACGCGTCGCCGCCGAGCCGGCGCTTGCGGGACGCGTTGCGCTGCACCACCAGGACATGCGCGCGTTCGACCTGCGCGCCGCGTTTCCGCTCGTCATCGCCCCCTTTCGCGTCGTGCAGCACGTCACCACGGTGGAGGAACAGCTCGCCTTCCTGGCCGCGGTGCGCGGCGCGCGTCAAACGGGTGCGCTGGACGGACCAGGTGAGCGGCGTCGAGCTGATCTACTATCTGGCTCCGCGTCCGGGAGCCCCCGCGGAGCGCTTCGTGCAGGCGTTCGAGATGCGCTGGTACCTGCCGGTCGAGCTTACCCACTTGCTCACGCGCGCCGGATTCCACATTAGTGCGATGTATGGCGATTTCACGCGCACGCCGCTAGTGGATGGGGCACCCGAGCTGGTGGTGTGCGCCGAACCTGCCTGAACGAGGATAGCGAGTCATGGAGACGTGGGTCCTCAAGAAGATTCGCGCGGTGTCGTTCCGGCGCGTCATCGCCTGGGGCGCGACGCTCGTCGGCGGCGTGCTGCTGTTCACGAGCAACCAGCGCTACATCGAGAACTTCCTGAACGGTCCCTACACGCTGGGCGCCGCGGAGCTCGACGCGATCGACGACGTCGCGACGACGCCGCGCTACTTCGCGCGCGTCACCGGATCGCGGGTCATCGACACCGGGCTGCGCGAGTACTCCGTCCGCTCGAGTGGCGGCGTGGAGACGGGCCGCTCCGAGGCGGGAGCGTATTACGCGCTCGTCGTGGGCGAGAAGTTCCTGATCTTCAAGAGCCGCGGCAATGCGACGAGCAATGTCGCTCAGGGCCGGCTCGTCCCGTGGACCTCCGAGCTGGAGAGCGAGATGTTCGACAGCAAGGAGATGAAAGAGCTGCGCCCGCGCTTCTATCCGTTCTACGTGCAGAACGGCTCGTTCCGCGTCTTCGGGTACTGGATGATCGTCGGCGCCATCGTCTTCGTGGCGCTGCTCGCGTGGAAGGGACGCCCCGCGTGGCGGCACTGGCGCGATCCCGCGGCGCACCCGCTGGTCGCGCGCATGGCCCCGTGGGGCGATCCCCTCGGCGTCGCCGTCCTCGCCGAGCGCGAGGCCGAAAACCCCCGGTTCAAGGCCGGTGGGTGGGCCCTGGGCGACACATATCTCGTGCAGTCGACCACGTTCACGTTCGATGTGCTGCGCGTCCGTGACCTGCTGTGGGCGTACAAAAAGATCACGAAGCACAGCGTGAACTTCATCCCGACCGGAAGGTCGTACGAGGCGATCCTCACCTGTTACGGCGGCCGCGCGGTCGTCAAAGCCAAGGAGAAAGTCGTTGACGCAATCCTGACGTTCGCGCACCAGCGGGCGCCGTGGGCGGTGATAGGCTACAGCGACGAGTTGGCAGGTCTCTTCAACAAGCAGCAGGCTGAATTCGTGGCCGCGGTGGAGCAGCGCCGAGCGGAGGCTCAACGTAAGTAGGCATATGCACGCCCTCATACTCGCTGTCGGCTTGCTCGCTCAAGCCCCGGGCCACTGGCCCCCCGATTCGCTCATCAACACGAAAGTCTTTCCCCACAACACGCCCGTGATGCAGGTGGTGGGACAGATGCGCAACATCACGGGCGCGCTCGGCGTGCGCTGCCAGTACTGCCACGTCGGCGAAGAAGGGATGCCCCTCGAGCGGTTCGATTTCGCCAAGGACGAGAAGCGCACCAAGCTCGTCGCCCGGCAGATGATGCTGATGGTCCAGGAGATCAACCGCCGGCTCGACACGCTGCCCGAGCACGACCACGATCACATGGCCGCGAAGGTCGAGGTAACGTGCGCGACGTGCCACCGCGGCGTGAACCGGCCTGTGCCGCTCGCGACGCTGATGCAACAGACCGATAGCGCGGCCGGGCTCGACTCGGCCGTGCGCGCCTATCGCGCGCTGCGGACGCGTTACTACGGTCGCGACTCCTACGACTTCGGCGAGCAGTCGCTCAACGTCGCGGCGTTCCGGCTGGCCCGCGCGAACAAGATCGACGATGCCCTCGCCCTGCTGCGCCTCAACGAGGAGCAATTCCCGGGGTCGTCCGGGATGTCCGTGTTCCGCGGCAACATCCTGCTCATGAAGAACGACACGGCGGGCGCGGTCGCCGCATTCCGTGAAGCGGTGAAGCGCGATTCGACGAACCAGGAAGCGAAAGGGCGCCTACGCGCGATCGGCCAGCGCCCCTAGGGTTCCCTAACGCTTCTTGATGAACGTCCCATCCTGAAGTTCGTCGTACGCCTGCCGCAGTTGCTCCGGCGTGTTCATGACGATCGGCCCATACCACGCGACGGGCTCATCGATCGGCTTCCCGGAAACGAGCAGGAACCGGATCCCCTTGTCGCCCGCCTGAACCACGACTTCGTCGCCGCGGTCGAAGAGCACGAGCGAGCGATTGCCCGTCTCACCCACAGCGCCCGGACTCCCGACAATCTCCGTCTTCGGCTCGATCGGCTGCGACGCGTCGCGAAAGGTCCCCGAGCCTTCGAACACGTACGCGAACGCATGCCGCGTCGTCTCGACGGGTAAGGTCTTGCGCTTGCCGGGCGGGACCCACACGTCGAGATAGCGCGGGTCGGCGGCGACGCCTTGGACGGGTCCCGTCTTCCCCCAGAAATCACCGCACACGACGCGCACGTGCGTGCCGTCGTCATCGGTGACTTCGGGGATATCCCGCGCCGGGATGTCCTGGTAGCGCGGGTCGGTCATCTTGAGCGTCGAGGGCAGGTTGGCCCAGAGCTGGAAGCCGTGCATGCGGCCGCGCGGGTCGCCCTTCGGCATCTCTTGATGCAGGATCCCGCTTCCCGCCGTCATCCATTGCACGTCGCCGGGGCCCATCTCGCCCTTGTTGCCGAGGCTGTCGCCGTGTGCGACGGAGCCCGCGAGGACGTAGGTGATCGTCTCGATGCCGCGGTGGGGATGCCACGGGAACCCCGCGAGAAAATCCTCGGGGCTCTCGTTGCGGAAGTCATCGAACAGCAGGAACGGATCGAACTCGTGTGTATTGCCAAAGCCGAAGGCCCGCCGGAGCTTGACGCCCGCTCCTTCGATGGTGGGCTTGGCTTCTACAATGCGTTTGATCGGTCGAATCGACATGGAAACTCCTTCTACGGTATGATGCTCGCGCGCTTCACATAGTCCATCCTTGGGAACGCGCCCTTCAGATAGGAGTTCCCCTCGGCTTGAATGCGTCCCTGGTCGGGGCCGCGGCCGCGTGGCGCGCCCTCGCCGTAACCGGCGTACAACCGGTCCACGACGTCCATCCCCTCGACCACCTGCCCGAAGGGCGCGAATCCCTGGGCGTCGAGCGCGTCGTTCGAGCCGAAATTGATGAACACCTGCGTCGTGCGGGTGCCGGGGCCCGCGGTCGCATACGACACGTAGCTGCGCAGGTTGGTGCGGGCCACCGGGTCGTCGGGAATCCGCTGCTCGCGCCACGCTGCCGACACGGCCGGATCGCCGTGGATCCCGAACTGCACCATGAATCCCGAGATCACGCGGAAGAACCGCACGTCGTCGTAATAGCCGGAGCGCGTGAGGTTGTAGAACCGGTCGGCTCCCCGTGGCGCCCACTTGCGGTGCACGGCAATCACGAAGTCGCCAGCGCTCGTTTCGAACTTGGCCCGGAAGCTGTCGGGGGCCTGGGCCGAAAAGGCAGGGTCCGTGGGACGGTGGAAGTCGGCCGCCGCGACGACCGCGGGCGGTTTCTCGCCGCCGCAGGCGGCCAATGGCAGGACCAGCACAGCAAGGAGAACGAAGGCGTGTGCGCGGCGCATCGTGCGGGCTCCGTGAGCTTGGGGCAAGGAAGTTAAGCAAAGCCGGCGCCCCTGGTGTAGTCTAGGGCGATGCGCAGAGTCCTCGCGACTGCCGTTCTCTTCGCCGCCTGCCATGGTGCACCGCCCAAGGTACCCCCGCCGGTCGTGATCCGCGGGGACGCGAGGCTCGGGCTCCCCGACGATTGGTTCTGGGTGCGCGCGACGGAGTTGACGCCGCAGCGTTAGTGGAGACCCGACATGTTCTGCAAGGATAGTGTCACCTGGCTCTACCGTCTCGAGCGTAACTACTCGTGGGACTCCGGCCACCAGGTTCCGCACGATCTCGTCTTCCGCGACAAGGACGGCACCGTGCGCCTCCTCGTCGAGACCTCGGGGCGCATCACCGTGATGCGCGGCTACTGTTGGAACGGCTGCAGCCCGAAGTTCTGCGTCTTCGACATCCTCATCGGGACCCCGGATGGCGTGGTGCACGCCCGCACGGGGAGGCCCAAGGCGTACTACGCCTCCCTGGTGCACGATGCGCTGTACCAGTTCCTCTTGCTGGATGAGGCGCTCAAGCGCCGTCACGCCGACGGTTTCTTTCTGCGCCTGATGGGAGAGTCGTCCTTTGCGCCCCGGTACATCTATTGGGTGGCGGTGCGGACGTTCGGCTGGCTCGTGTGGCTCGGGAAGAAGCGGGCGCGCAGCTGGGCGGGGACGCGGGAGGCGCTCTAAATTGTTCGGTGTGAGGCACCGCCTTCTCTTCCTTCTACTAATAGCCGTGTCGGCCGCGCGCCGGAGCGCCGTGGCGCAAACGGGCACGATCCGCGGCCTCGTCTACGACAGCCTGCTCCACGCGCCGCTCGGCAGCGCCGAAGTGTGGCTGCGCGGGACGGAGCGCCGCGAGCTCACGGACCGCGATGGGCGCTTCGCCTTCGACTCGGTTCCGGTCGGCCGCCAGGTGATCGCCGTCTCGCACGCGGGGCTCGACTCCGCGGGCCTGTTTACGATCGCACTTCCGCTGACGATCAACACCGGCGAAACGGCGCGGATCACCGTCGCCACGCAGTCGCTGGCGACGCTCTGGCGCCGCCGCTGCGGCGCCGAGCTGGGCTCGAGTGCCGACAGCGGGCTCGTGTTCGGCGTGATCCAGGACGCGACCACCGGTGCGCATCTCGCGGGCGCCGCGCTGATCGCGCGGTGGGTACGGCTCGCGAAACTCGATAACGTCAACGTGCAGGTGAACGACCGCGACGTGCGCGTGCACACCGACTCGTTGGGCGCGTACTACGCGTGTGGCGTGGCCGCCGACATGACGCTCCTCGTCCGGGGATACGCCGGCCATGACTCCACCGGCCCCATCGACGTGCGCCTCGGACCGCGCCGCGTCGCGCGCCAGGACCTGACCATCGCGCTCGATCGTCCGCCCACGGCCGCGGTGCGCGGCACCGTCAAGACGAACGACGGGAAGCCCCTCCTCGGCGCGCGCGCGACTGTGCGGGATGGTAGCTCGACATCGCTCGCGGCGGGGACCTTCACCTTGACCGAGCTTCCCGCCGGCACGCAGTGGATCAGCGTCCAGGCGATCGGACGCCAGGCGGCGGAGCAGGCGGTGGACTTGAGGAGCGGCGACACGACCGTCCTCTCGTTCACGCTCGAGCCGTTGCCGGTCACGCTCGACCCCGTGCGGGTCACGACGGCCCCGCGGACCGGCAAGCTCGCCGAGTTCGACGAGCGGCGCCGGTTAGGAATCGCCTACATCCGGACGGCCGCCGATCTCCAGGGGGTTCGGACGATGCGCGCGGTCTTCACCGGCGCGCCGTCCGTGCGGGTCGACCGGACCCGCGGGGGCGTCGGCGACTTCCAGGTGCTGCTCGAGGCCCCCGGACTCTCGGGCCAAGGGTGGTGCGTCGCCTCGCTCTACATCGACGGATTCCGCGCGAACTACGATCAGCTCTCGGCCTACCAGCCGCCGGACCTGATCGGCGTGGAGATCTACCAGCGCGTTTCCAGTGCGCCGGTGCAGTATCAGCAGGTCTCCTCGGGGTGCGGCGTCGTGCTCGTATGGACGAAGTACATGGAGGAGCGGTAGGTCGGGGATGGGACCTGCATCACCCCACGGTCCAATCCGCGCATTATCTTAGTCCCCATGGCAGACAGCGGCTCGTTTAGCGGCGGCCCGAACCGCCCCTCGCGCGGTTCCGGCGCCTTCACCGTCCACCTCGCCGATGAGCTGGACGTTTACTTCAACGAAGTCGCGCATGGCCGCCCCGTCGGCTTTGTCGCCTCTCCCAAGTGGAAACCCCGCACCGACGTCTATGAGACCGAGACCGAGCTGGTGGTCCACATGGACATCGCCGGGATGAGCGCTGCGGACTTCACCGTCGAGTTCAACGAGGGCATCCTGACCATCTCGGGTGAGCGCACGGCGCGCCGCGAGGGCAAGCGCCACTATCACGCGATGGAAGTTCAGGTCGGCCCCTTCGAGCGCCGCTTCCGAGTCCCGGTCCAGGTCGATCCGGCCTCGATTCGCGCCAACTACGAGCATGGCTTCCTCGAGATCCGATTCACGAAGCAGGCTCCGCGGTCCTCCGGCGCCCACTCGGTGAAGGTGACGTAGTGGATCGCCTGCCCGTCCTCCCGCTGGGCCAGCTCGTCGTCTTTCCCCACGTCGTGCTGCCGCTGGCCCTCACCGATCCCAAGGCCGTTCAGCTCATCGATGAAATCATCCAGGGCGAGAAGCGGCTGCTGTTGGGCGTCGTGAAAGCGGCGGCCGGAATGGAGCCGCCCGAGGGCGCGGTGATGGCGACGCTTCCCGATCAGCTGTACGACATCGGCACCCTCGGCGCCGTCGTCCGCATGTTGAAGCTGGGTGACGGCTCGGTGCGCGTGATGGTGCAGGGGCTCGAGCGCGCCCGCCTCCAGGGCGTCGTGCAGGGCGAGCGCTACCTGATGGCGGACTATCAGCCCCTCAGCGAAAACCTGCTCGAGGACGCCCGCACCGAAGCGCTGAAGCGCACCGTCGTCGCGCAGTTCTCGCGCGTCATCGACATCGCCCCATATCTGGGCGCCGAGCTGCACGAGGTCCTCGCCGGCATCACCGAGGCGGGGAAGCTCTCCGACTTCATCGCGGCCAACCTCGATCTCGCGCTGCCGGCCAAGGCGGAGCTGCTCGCCATCGACGACGTGACGCACCGTCTCGAGCGGCTCGCCGAGTTCCTGGCGCAGGAGCTCGAGGTGCTCGAGGTGGGCACGCAGATTCAGGAGAAGGTCAAGACGCGGCTCGAGCAGAACCAGCGCGAGTACGTCCTGCGCGAGCAGCTCCAGGTCATCCGCCAGGAGCTGGGCGAGGACACCGGCGACGACGAGCTCGACGAGCTGGCGCAACGGATCGAGCAGGCGCAGCTGTCGCCCGAAGCGAGCAAAGTCGCCGAGCGCGAGCTGAAGCGGCTGCGCCAGATGTCGCCGCAATCGGCGGAGTACCAGGTCGCGCGGACCTACCTCGACGTCTTTGCGACGCTGCCGTGGACCAAGGTGTCGCAGGACCGGCTCGATCTGAAAACGGCGCGCGACATTCTCGACCGCGACCACTACGACCTGAAAACGGTGAAGGAGCGCATCCTCGAGTATCTCGCGGTGCGCACCCTGAACCCCGATGCGAAGGGCAGCATCCTCTGTTTCGTCGGGCCTCCCGGGGTCGGCAAGACGTCGCTCGGGCAGAGCATCGCCGAGGCGCTGGGCCGGAAGTTCACGCGCGTCTCCCTGGGCGGCGTGCGCGACGAGGCGGAAGTGCGCGGCCACCGCCGCACCTACGTCGGCGCGATCCCGGGCCGCATCCTGCACGCGCTGCAGCGCTGCGAGACGCGCAATCCGGTCTTGATGCTCGACGAAGTCGACAAGATGGGCGCGGACGTGCGCGGCGATCCCACCGCGGCGCTGCTCGAGGTGCTCGACCCGGCGCAAAACACGACGTTCGTCGATCACTACCTCGAGGTGCCGTTCGATCTCTCGGGCGTGATGTTCATCGCGACCGCGAACAGCCTCGCGCCGATCCCCGACCCGCTGCTCGACCGCATGGAGCAGCTGACGCTCATCGGCTACACGCCCGCCGAGAAACTCCAGATCGCGCGCCGCTACCTGTTGCCGCGCCAGCTCAAGGAGACGGGACTCGGCGCGGAGCGCGCCGCCGTCGCCGACGGCGCGATGGAGCGGCTGATCGCCGAGTACACCCGCGAGGCCGGCGTGCGCCAGCTGGAGCGCGAAGTGCAGGGCGTACTGCGCAAGGCCGCGCTCGAGGTCGTGGAGAAGAAGTCGGCGGGCGTCAAGATCACGGCCAAGAACCTCGAGAAGTACGCCGGTCAGCCGCGCGTGCAGAGCGAGGTCGCGGGGCGAGCCCCGGAAGTCGGCGTGGCGACGGGCCTGGCGTGGACGCCCGTTGGCGGCGACATCATGTTCATCGAGGCGATCCGGATGGCGGGGAAGGGGCAGATCACGCTCACCGGCCAGCTGGGCGACGTGATGAAGGAATCGGCGCAGGCGGCGTGGAGTCTGTTGCGCGCCCGGGCGGGCGCCCTCGGGATCCCGCTCGAGTCGTTCACGCAGACCGACGTGCACCTGCACGTACCGGCCGGCGCCGTGCCGAAGGACGGCCCGTCGGCAGGGATCACGATCGCGACGGCGCTGGCGTCGCTGTTGTGCAATCGGCCGTCGCGCCACGACCTGGCGATGACCGGCGAGCTGACGCTGCGGGGACGGGTGCTGCCGATCGGCGGGCTCAAGGAGAAACTGACGGCCGCGGCGCGCGCGGGAGTCACGACCGTGTTGGTGCCGGCGCGCAACAAGAGCGACTTGGTGGATCTCCCGGACGAGGTGGCGCGGTTGCTCGACATCAGGCAGGTGGACACCATCGATGAAGTCCTCGAGATCGCGTTGCTCGCGCCCGATGAGCGCGCGCGGCTCTCCGGCGGCGTGCGCGTGATGCCCGACCGACCGCAGCCGGGGGCGCGGCCGTGAGCGAGCCCCGCGATTTCGCGACGCTCGACGCGGCGCTCGCGGACATCCGCGCGCGCGATGGCCGCTATCACGAGCGGGCGTACCTGTTCGTGCTCGCGGCGCTCGAGTTCGCCCAGACGCGCCTCCCCGCGCGCCGCCACTTGTCCGGCAACGAGCTGGCGTGGGCGTGCCGCGATTTTGCCCAGGAGCAATTCGGTCTCCTGGCGCACACCGTGCTCGCGCACTGGGGCGTGTCGACGACGGAGGACTTCGGCCGGATCGTGTTCCTCCTGATCGATGTGTCGCTGCTCGCCCGGCAGCCCGCGGACCGGATCGAGGATTTTGAGGGCGTATACGACTTCGACGAGGTGTTCCGGGCTGGGTACCGTTGGCCCGGGGTTTCTTTCTCGGGGTAGGGAAGTCTCAAATAGCCACTACGCGCGCGCCCGTCGTCAGCGGGCGCTTTTATCCCGGCGCCAAGACCGAGCTCGCGGCCACGGTCGCGGAGCTGCTGGCGGCGGCCCGCGCCGATTCCGGATCCTCACTCCCGCCTTTTCGCGCCATCATCGCGCCCCACGCCGGTTACGTTTACTCTGGTCCCACGGCGGCGGCGGTGTTCGCGCGAGTCACGCTTCCAGACCTCATCATCATTGTTGCGCCGAATCACACCGGCGTGTGCCGCGCACCCGGTGGGGCGTCGCTGTGGGAGGACGGCGCGTTTCGGACACCCCTCGGCGACGTGCCCGTCGATGCCGCTTGCGCGGCGCGCGTCGCGGCCGCGACCTCGCTCGTCGCGGTCGATCACGAGGCACACCGCGGCGAGCACGCGATCGAAGTGCTGTTGCCGTTTCTCCAGGTGTTGCGGCCTGGCGTGCGCATCGTTCCCCTGGTGCTCGCGTGGGACACGTGGGACGAGGCGCGCGAGTTGGGAGAAGCGCTCGCGCGCGTGGTGCGCGAGGCAGCCGAGCCGGTCCTGTTGCTCGCGTCGAGCGACCTGAACCACTACGAGCCCGCGTCCGTGTCGGAACGGAAGGACGCCCGGGCCCTCGAAGCGGTGACGGCGCTCGACGGGGCCGAGCTGCTCGCGCGCTGCCGGCGTGAACGGATTACGATGTGCGGCCGCGCGCCCGTGGCCGTCGTGCTCGCCGCGGCGCGCGCCTTGGGGGCGACGCGCGCCGACGTGGTCGACTACCGGCACTCGGGGTGGGCATCCGGCGATAACTCGCAGGTGGTGGGGTACGGAGGGGTGGTGATTCCGTGACGATTCCGGTCCTATCGGCCGCCGAAGCGGCGGCGTGGGATTCGATGGCGCGCACGCAGTACCGCGTGCCGAGTCGGGTGTTGATGGAGACCGCGGGACGGGCCGTCGCGCACGTCCTCCTCACCGAGTTCCCCACGGCCCTGCAAGGCGGCGTCCTCATCGCCGTCGGGGCCGGCAACAACGGCGGCGACGGCTGGGTGATGGCCCGCGCTCTGCACGCCGCGGGCGTCCCCGTGTGGGTCGCGGCGCTCGATCCCAAGACCGACGATGCCATCGACAATCGAGCGTTGGCGCGCGTGGACGGCGTCCGCGAGCTGGCCCGCGAAGAAGCGTGGCCCCAGGCCGCCGTCGCCGTCGATGCGCTGCTCGGCACCGGAGCGGCGGGGCCCATCAAAGGCGACGTCCTGGCGCTTGGCGAGCGGCTCGCGGCCTATGGCGCGCCGATCGTCGCCGTCGACGGGCCCACGGGCCTCGATCTGACGAGCGGTGAAGCGCACAACCCCGTGCGCGCGCAGCTCACGGTGACGTTCGGTGGCCCGCGGCGCGGCCATCTGCTGGCGCGCGAGTGGTGCGGGAAGATCGTCGTCGTCGACATCGGCTTCCCGCCCTCCGATCCGGCGTGGCCCGTGCTCGTCACCGATGCCTGGGCCGCGGTGCGACTGCCGCGCCTGCAGCCGACGATGCACAAGGGCGACCGCGGCCGGGTCACGGTCGTGGGTGGCGCCGAGGGGATGACGGGTGCCGCGTTGCATGCGGCGCGCGCCGCACTCGCGGCGGGCGCGGGGCTCGTGAAGCTCGTCGCGGCCAAGGAAACGATCGCGGCGGCGCGGGCGAGCCTCCCCGACGTGCTGACGGTGGAGTCGGCCCTGGGAAGCGAGTTGGAACCCGACGTCGTCGAGGCGCTCGAGTGGGCCGACGCCATCGTGCTCGGCCCGGGGCTCGGGCGCGACGACGTGCGCCGGCAGTTCGTGACGCGCGTCCTCGCCGGCCGGGCGGTGCCGACTGTCGTGGATGCGGACGCCCTCCATCTCCTCGACCAACCTCCGCAACGGCCTCTCGTGTGCACGCCGCACGTGGGCGAGTTCCGCGCCCTCGTCGGCGACGCCCTCGCCGATCAAGTCGCGAACGATCGCTGGGGCGCCGCCGCCAAGGCTGCCTCCAAACTGAAGGCCACCGTCTTGCTGAAGGGCGTGCCGACGGTGATCGCCGACCTGCGGGGGCCCGTGCACGTGGTGGCGAGCGGCAATCCCGGACTCGCGACGGGTGGCAGCGGCGACTTGCTGGCCGGATTCGTCGGCGCCTTCCTCGCGCGCGGCCTGGCGCCCGCGGAAGCAGCCGCCCTCGGCGCGCACGCCCTGGGTCGCGCCGCCGACTTGGGCGCGCGTCAGTGGACGGCGCGAAGTCTCCGTCCCGCGGACGTCCTCGCGGCATTGCCCGACGTGTGGCGCGCGTGGCGCGATGTGAAACCGGCATTGCCACCTGTGTTGGGTGTTCTGGAAGCTCCGGAGACGGCATGAGGGCGGTTGGGCGGATGGGCGGCTTGGCGGTTGGTAGCGCGCTGGCGGCGTTTCTCGCCGCCCATCCGTCCATCCGGCCATCCGCCCAATGGCGCCCCGACGAACGCGTCCTGATCTCCGACTTCTCCTACGTCGACGCGGTGGCGGCCTCCCCGTGGACAGTCTTCGCCGCGACTCGACATGGTCTCCTCATTTACGACCGCGTGGCGCACGCCTGGAAACCTCCGGTCACGACGCTCGATGGGTACCCCACGTCGCGTGTGCGCACGGCGATCGCGGATGAGGCCGGTAACGCGGTGTGGCTCGGTGTGGGGGGCATCGACGGGTACGTGCGCTACGACGTCGACGCGCGCATGTGGACGCGTGGCACGCCGCCGCCTTCCAACGCGCGCTCGCTCACGGTCGAGGCCGCTCTCGCTCGCGCTCCCGCTGCCGACGCAATCCGCGCGCTGATTCTGACCGATCCCCGCCTGCGCACCTATCAGTTCACGGCGGCCGCGAGCACACCCGACCAGGCGGACCTCTACTTCGGCACGAATGGGCTCGGGTTGATACGCGTCGATCCGCGGAGCGGCGAGTGGGAAGCGCTGCCGTACGGGCTCATCGCCACCGGCCTCGGCGCCATCGCCGCGGCGCCGGACGGCATCTGGGCAGCCACCAATGCTCGCCCCGGTGGCGGAGAACGCCGGGGACTCACGTGGATCGCGTCCGACCTCTCGGCGACTCGGCCGGCGGAAGGGGGCGGCGCCGCCCTCGGGTTCACCTTCATCTCGGCGCGCCGCCTGGTGGCCACGGCAGGAGCCCTGTGGCTCGCGACGGAGCAGGGTGTGTTGCGAGTCGATCCGGCCACGATGCGCGCCCGCGCCTTCGACGTACCTGACGTCACGAGCCTCGCACCGGCGCCCGACGGCGTCTGGGTCGGGAGCAGGCGCGGGCTGTCGGTGATTACGGGGGACGGCCGTATCGTCCGTGTGTCCACCGATTTCCCGGTATGGAGCCTCGTCGCCGTGCGGGAGACGCTGTGGGTCGGCACGAACGCCGGCGTCGTGATGCTTCCCCCGGGCGGCACGGGCGCCGCGGCGGTCGCGGCCCTTTCGCAGCCGATCTACGCCATCACGCGCGCGGGCGAATCGATCGTCGCCGCGACGGACCGCTCGCTGGTGTGGCGCGACTCGAGCGGCGCGTGGAAAGAAGTGCCGCTCTCGCTCGCGCTTGGACGGCCCACGACGCTCGCCGCGGATCCTGACGGCGGCGTATGGGTCGGCGACACGCAGGGTCTCGCGCGCGTGGACTTGGGCCGCGCGTTCGTTCGGACCCTCACGGTCCCCATGGATCTGCCCGCTCCCGTGCGCGACCTCTTGGCGGACGCCGACTACCTGTGGGCAGCAACCGACAGCGGACTCGTGCGCTTCGATCGCCGAGTCGCGCGAAGCCGATGAGCCCCAAACCGAAGGGCGAGTTCGAGCAGCTGCGGGACATCTTTGCGCGCCTCGGCGCGCGCGCGCGGGACCTGGGTGACGACTGCGCCCTGATCCCCATAGGCGGCACCACGCTCGCGGTCAGCATCGACTGCTCGCTCGAAGGCATTCACTTTCGCACCGACTGGCTCACGTTCGAGGAGATCGGCTGGCGCTCCACCGCGGCGGCCCTCTCCGACCTTGCCGCCGAAGGTGCGATTCCCGTTGGCGTGTTCGCGTCGCTGGGAATGCCCGCAGGGAGCGCGGAGCACGGAGCCGACATCATGTCGGGTGTGGGCGCTGCCGCCGAGAGTGTCGGTGCCAAGGTGCTGGGCGGCGATCTCGTGCGGTCGGAGCAGTATCTCGTGGACGTGTGCGTGCTCGGCACCGCCGAGCGGCCCGTGCGCCGCGCCGGTGCGCATGCGGGCGACGGCGTGTGGGTGACCGGACGTCTCGGCGGGGCGGCGCTCGCGCTCGCCGGCTATCGCTCCCCGACCCGGCCGGGCGGCCCCCTCGGCCGCCGCTATTCGCATCCGGAGCCGCGCATCGCGGCGGGGCGATGGCTCGCCGCCCAAGGCGCGACGGCGATGATCGACATTTCCGACGGGCTCGCTGCCGACGCGGGGCATCTTTCCAACGCCTCGGGCGTCGGACTGCAGATCGCGCTCGAGCGGCTGCCATGCTGGGACGGTGTGGCGCCCCTCGCGGCCGCCGCGAGCGGTGAGGAGTTCGAGCTGCTCGTCACGCTCCCCCCGGCGTTCAGCGCGCGGCCCGAGTTCGAGCTGACGCGGATCGGCGAGTGCGTGCAGGGTGGTGGGGTGCGCTTGCTCGAGGGGAACACCCCCGTCGCGCTCCCGGCCGGCTACGACCACTTCGCCCGCTCATGATCCGCGTCCTCTGGTATTACCTCGTGTTGCTCGTGTCGACGACGTATCACGCGTTGGGCGCCGTCTTTGGCGGCATCTTCCGGGTGAAGCACCGCACTGGTGGTGTGTACGACTGGGCGGGCACCGACTGGGCGAGACAGATCCTGCACGCCGCGGGAACGCCGGTGCATGCCGTCGGCCTGGAGCACGTCCCGCCGGGCGCGCCGGTGATCTACGCCTCCAATCACTCGTCGATGTTCGACATCTGGGCCCTGTTTGCGACGCTGCCCGGGTCGGTCCGGTTCGTCGCGAAACGGGAGCTGTTCAAGATTCCGATCCTCGGGGCCGCGATGCGCGCGGCGGGCCACATTCCCATCGACCGGGCCGTGAAAGCGCGCGCCTTCGAGGCGTACGACGACGCGGCGCGCATCATCAAGCGCGGGTTCTCGCCGGTCGTGTTTCCGGAGGGCACCCGCAGCCGCACCGGGGAGCTGCTGCCGTTCAAGAATGCGCCCTTTGCCCTCGCCATCGCCGCTCAGGTACCGGTGGTTCCGGTGTACGTGCATCACACGTTCGAAATCCTGCCCAAGGGGGCATGGCGGCTGCGCCCACGCCCGATCCGCCTCTTTGTGGGGACGCCGATTCCTACCGCGGGCCTCGCGGCGGGGGACCGCGAGGCGCTGCGCGAGCGCGTGCGCGCCGCGATTGTCGCGTTACAGCAACGTGCGTTGACGGGCGAGGCCTCGGCCGCTAGGGTTGGGCCACCATGAGCACAGTCATTTCCGTCCACGCCCGCGAGATCCTCGACAGCCGGGGCAACCCGACGATCGAAACCGATGTCACCCTGGCCAGCGGCGCCGCCGGCCGCGCCGCCGTGCCGAGTGGCGCGTCCACCGGGGAGCACGAGGCGGTCGAGCTGCGCGATGGCGACCAGAAGCGCTTCGGCGGCAAGGGCGTTCTCGAAGCCGTCAAGAACGTCAACGAGGTGATCGGGCCGCGGCTCGAGGGGATGCCGGGCGAGGACCAGATCGCCATCGACTACGCGATGCTCGATGCCGACGGCACGCCCAACAAGAGCCATCTCGGCGCCAACGCGATCCTCTCGGTGTCGCTCGCGGTCGCGCGGGCGGGCGCGCAGGACGCGGGCCTGCCGCTGTACCGCTACCTCGGCGGCCCCGTGGCGCACGTCCTCCCGGTCCCGATGATGAACATCCTGAACGGCGGCGCGCACGCCGCCAACACGGTGGACTCCCAGGAGTTCATGGTGGTGCCGATCGGCGCGGAGACGTTCCCCGAAGGCCTGCGCATCGGCGTCGAGGTGTTCCACGCCTTGAAGAAGGTGCTGGCGAAGCGCGGCCTCTCGACGGCGGTCGGCGACGAAGGCGGCTTCGCACCGGACCTGCCCAACGACGAAGCGGCGCTCGAAGTGATTATGGCCGCCATCCAGGCCGCGGGGTACGAAGCGGGGAAGGATGTCGCGATCGCGCTCGACGTGGCGGCCTCCGAGCTCTACGCCGACGGGAACTACGTCTTCAAGAAGAGCAAAGGCGGCACCAAGACCGCCGAAGAGATGATCGCTCTCTACAAGAGTTGGTGTGATCGCTACCCGATCGTCTCGATCGAGGACGGGCTCGCGGAGGACGACTGGGGTGGGTGGGCGAAGCTCACCGCCGCGTTGCACGAACGGGTCCAGCTGGTGGGCGATGATCTCTTCTGCACCAACGTGGAGCGGTTGGCGCGCGGCATCGAAGAGAGCGTCGGCAATGCCATCCTCATCAAGGTGAACCAGATCGGGACGCTGACCGAGACGCTGCAGTGCATCGATCTCGCCAAGGGGAACGGCTTCGGGTCGGTGATCTCGCACCGCTCGGGAGAAACCGAGGACACGTTCATCGCGGATTTGGCGGTGGCGACAGGCGTGGGGCAGATCAAAACGGGCAGCGCATCGCGCACCGACCGTGTCGCGAAGTACAACCAGTTGTTGCGCATCGCCGAGGAGTTGGGAGACGTGGCGCATTACCCCGGTCGTCAACTGTACGGATTGTGAACCGCACGCGGATCGCGGGGCTCGCCGGCGCGTTCGTCCTCCTCGCCATGGCGGCGTGGGGCGGGGAGTACAGCACGGCCGACTGGCTCACGATGCGGCGCCAGCTCGTGGACGAGCGCGAGCACGTCGCCGCGCTGCGGGCCGAGGTTGATTCGCTCGCAAAGGCGGCGAAGGACCTGGAGACGAACCCCACCGTGCAGGAGCGCGTCGCTCGCGAAGAGTTCGGCATGATTAGAGACGGCGAGTTACTTTATCGGGTAGTCCCGCGGTAAACCGGAGGCACGACATGCGTATTTTCTCTCGGCTCGGGCCGGTGGCACTCGGCCTTCTCGTCATCCTCAGCGTGGCGTGTGGTGATTCCGCCGCGCCCGCCGTCACCGCCAACACCCTGGTGCGCGTCTCAGGCGACAGCCAGGCGAACTTGACCGGCTCGGCGCTGGCGCAGCCGCTCAAGGTTCGCGTGAACGGAACCGATGGTCAGCCGTATCCCGGCGCCACGGTCACGTGGTCGGTGATCGGGGGCAGCGCGGTGCTCGGATCGCCCACCGCGCTCAGCGACTCCGCGGGTGGCGCCACCACGACGGTCACGCTCGGCGCGGCGCCCGGGGCGGTCAGTATCCAGGCGTCGGTCGCTAGTGTGACACCGGTGACGTTCGGCGCGAAAGCGTGCGCCCACCCGGTGTTCACGCTCAACGACACGCTGCCCGGGGCGCTCGCCACCACCGACTGCCGGTTGGGTGGGTACTATACCGATTTCTTCGACCTGAATGTACCCGCGGGCTCGCAGGGCATGGTGCTCACCATGGAGTCGACTGGGTTCGACACGTATCTCGAGCTATATCTTCGTTCATTCGCCCTGCAAGGCTTCGACGATGATATCGATTACCCAGCGAACACTAATGCGCAGCTCACGGCGATTGTGGCGCCGGGTGACTACCTGATCGCGCCAAGCTCGGCCGAACTGTCCACAATCGGCGACTACACACTGTCGGTCATCACCCAACAACCGGCGCTGGCCGGTTGCGAGATCGTGTGGGTGACGCGCGGCGTGGATATTAGCGACAGTGTGACGACGGGCGATTGCGTAGACTCGACGAGCGGGCGGTACTACGCCGACGTCGTGGCGATGAGACTCGAGGCAGGGACGACACTGAAGGTGAATCATCGGTCGACTGCCTTCGATGCCGCGCTATTCCTGTACAACGGCTCCGGGATTGCCGTGGCCTCGAACAACGACAGCGCCAACGCCGGCACGACGACAAACGCATTCATTTCGTTCCCGGTGGTGACGTCGGGGTTTTATCTCCTGTTTGCCGGGACGAACGACACGGTCGCGACGGGTAGCTATGACCTCAGCATCGCGTCGACCACCACGGCGGCCGCGAGTCCGCGAGATCGTGGGCCGGAAGTGCTGCAGATGGGTGGGCTGCGGTGGCCGAAGGGGCGCGCGGCGCGGAGCTGGTCGCACTCCGGCACGTAGTCGGGTTCGTCAGTAGCTGAATGGGCGGGACGCTCTCACGAGCGTCCCGCTTTCGTTTTCCGCCGAAAGTCCGGAAAGTCCGGTGGAATTCCGCTGGACAACCGGACGTTCGGGGGGAGACAATCACGTAAGTCGTTGTCGGACCTCACTCGGCAGAGACGCGCCAAGCGGCACGGGGCGTGCCTAGAACCTAGGCACCACTCTCTTGCCCGAGGCCGTCCATGACCGGTCGCTCCCTGATCCTCGTGTCGCTGGTTTCGCTCTTCCATGTGGTGACTGCCACGTCCTTGGCGGCGCAGGAACCGCCCTGGATCGAGCTGCACGCTCCGACAGCCCCATTCCAGGAAGAGTTCCCGCTGGTCCAAGTAGACTGGTGCAGCCTGACGACGCTCTCAGCGGCCACGCGGTGGATCAAGGTGAACGGCGTCGACCGAACCTCCAGCTTCAACTACGTCACCTTCACCGGGCCGGGGTGCGACGGCACGTATAGGCGTCGCTCGTCGAGCAGCACCGTCTCGTTTTCGCCTGGGGCGAATGTGATTGAGGCTCACATCTGTGACGGCGGGGGTCTCTGCACCACCGAGCAATTCACCGTATACCGAGGGACTCCGCCGTGCCCCACGTTCATGTACGTCGCCCAAGCGCCAGCCAGTCTTTCATACCAGACGTCCGCTACTGTCCGAATCGCTTATGGGCAGGGATCGGGCGGTTGTACGCAGACTCCAGGACAGCCTGACACGTCCACGTTCACGTTCACCGTCAACGGCGTTGATCGCCGAAGCTACTTCACTATCACGGCCGATAGCGCCATAACCACGAGCCTCCCCCTAACGGATCTGGCGACGAACACGCTTGTTACCACGATCCATGGAAACGACGAGTTCGGGAATCCAGTCACACACACGGACACTCGCCAGACGTATGTCGACAGCAAGCCCATGCCTGCGGTGTACCCGACGCCCGTAAACTACGACAACCAGGACATTTCTCGTTGCGCCGTGAGTTGCTTCGCGGCGACGTATTCGCAGAATACGGTCCCGTACTTTTCGATGGATGCACCGCGCAGCGTCGGCCTCGTGTACAACGGTGATCACGCCGCGCCGCGGCCGTTTATTCACGTCGACATCGAGCATCCAGCGGGTGCGACTCTCCCCACCGAGTTTCGCCTTGAAGCGAAGGTGAGCAATGTCACCGTCACGTTCCTCAACGGCGACCAGGTCCTCCACTTCCAGCCGGCGTATGGCCGTCTGCGCATTGGGGGACAGTTCAATGGCACGGGCTACGCGAGCGGCATCTACAAGATGGACGTCATCGTCACGTCCGTGTACGGCGTGGATCTCAGGCAGGTGTGGACCCAAACGTACCTCTTGGTGGTCAACGACGGCACATCTCCGATCGCGCGGGGCTGGACGTTGGCCGGTGTGCAGCACATCTCCATCGTTCAGGACGGTGCAGTCATCAGCGATGGGGTTGGTTCGGCGACATACTTCGCGCTCCCATGCCCCGTCGGCTGCGCCTACACGACGCCGCCGGGCGACTTCACGCAGCTTGTGGCCGGATCGCCCTCGGGCGGGGGCTGGACGCGACTCTATCCCGATTCGACGAAGGTGATCTTTGATGGCACCGGCCGTGAAACCGAGGTCAGGGACCGCTTCGGCAACTCGACCCTCGTTATCTACGACGCGTCGCTCCGGCCGTGGAAGATTCAGGATCCCACGGGGCGCCAGATCATCCTCAGTTACGGCACGTATGGGCTGGCGTCGGTTACCGACCCGATGAGTCGAGTGACCAACGTCACGGTCGCTTCCGATTCCACGTTGCGAGCGATCAAGGACCCCGATGGCGACAGCACGCGGTTTTCATACGACGGCAACCGGCGGCTCGACCAGATCACGGACCGCCAAGGTTCCGTGACTCGTTTCGTGTACAACGCCTCGTCTTGGAAACTCGACTCGCTCGTTCTGCCGGCTATCCCCATCAACGGTGGCGCGAGTCAGACGCCAAAGATCGCCTATCTGCCATGGCAGAGTTTTGGAGTCCCAACGACTTCGACGTCGGGGACTCCCTTTACGCCGGTGCTCAAGGACAGCGTCTGGGCGCGAGTCACCGACGCCGAGGGTCACACGACGCGCTTTGCCGTCGATCGGTGGGGTCAGGCGATCAACGAGCTCGATCCCTTGAATCGACCGACGACGGTCGTCTACGAGGATGGTAATGGGCTCCCGTTGCAGATCAACTCGTTTAGCGCCCCCAACACGAAGGTTGAGTACTTCGGTTGGGATGCGAGTGGGAACCTCACGGGGCACAGCGGCACGGGCATTCCAGCCATCAGTGTGCGCTATGGGGCATATGCGCAACCAGACAGCGCGTGGGGTGACAATGGACTTGCCATCCGGGCGTTCCTCGGGACCGCGGGACGGACGGACTCGATCCGTTTTCACGGCATTGACTCACTCAAACTGCGGTTCACGTATGACGCCCAAGGTCGTGTCCTCACGGAAAAGGATCCCAAAGGGCATGTGACCAGGTATCACTATCACGCGTCGTTCGGCAGCCTCGATAGCACGAATTTCTCCGGCACGGGAGGAGCTTCGGGCGCTCGATTCGTGAAAGTGCGCTTTGATGTGTACGGGCGGGACTCCGCGACCACGGATGCCGATCAGCTCTGGCGCCGCACGATCTACGACATTCTCAATCGCCAAACGCAGTACTTCGACGGCGTCAACCCCACCGCGACGATGTACACGTATGACAAACTGTTCCTCATTCGCGTCAAGGATCCCAAGGGACAGGTGTACCGGTTCTCGCGCAACGCGCTCGGGCTAGTCACGCAACGCTTTGACCCTGCAGACACCCTGAACCGCTACGATTCCTATCGGTACGATCGTGATGGGATGATGATCGGCTGGACGAATCGGCGCAGCCAAGCCGTGACGTACACGTACGACGCCGCGCATCGAGTCACGGCGAAGAGCGGGACGAATACGGTGGCCGACTCCGTCGCCTTTGCCTCCGAGGGGAGGGTTGCGGTGAGCTGGAACGCGGTCACGCGGGACACAACGTATTTCGGACCCGGCATGGTCTGGGTGGATTCGGTAATCACCCGAATGGCTGGGCAGCGCTTCAAGATCATCCATTTCGTGTCCGGCACCGCCCGCCTCGATACGACCAAGGTTCTTTCAAGCAACACGATCCGATTCGTGAAGCGTCGTAACGTATACAACATCAACACGGGGATTCTCGATTCCATTGCGCTCGATGGCGCTCGAATCAGTCTCATGCCTAACGGCGACGGCCTCGGGGCCAGAGTCACGCTGCCTACCACGCCGAACGTCGTAATGGGGAGAAGCTTCACCAGTATCCACGGAGTTCGCGACGACACGCTCACGCCCGGCCCGCTCAACACAAAACTTGGTCGGCGCTACGGTTATGATGCCGACGGACGCACGGCGTTCGACGTCAAAGTCGGGAACACCGGTTGGCGCGAATTCTACTATGACTCCCTGGGTCGCATTACAACGGTTGGCGATTATACGTCGGGGTCTGAGTCGGTGTGCAGCGGGACCGAGGAAAACGGGTGGAGCTGCATCAACCCGGGTGGGGGCACACTTACCAGCTACGACTACGACGCGGCGGGGAACCGCACGGATCTTGGCACGACAGTATACAGTACGGGAAACCGCATCACGTCTTTCGCGTATGCTTCCTGGACGTTCCAGCACGACCTCGATGGGAACGTAACCGTGAAGGACAAGGCCGGCGCCGGGGGTGATGTCCATTACTACTGGAGCGCAGATGGACTGCTCGACAGCGTTGTGGCGGGGACAACGAGAATTGCCTACGCATATGATCCGCAAGGGCGCCTCGTGCGGAAGCGGCGCAACGGTGTCGATCAGAGCTTCTTCCTGTGGGATGGTGCGCAGCTCCTCGCCGAATTGGACGGAACCGGCCAAAAACGAATCGGCGAGTATGCCTACTATCCCGGGGTCGATAGACCACTCGCCTTGATCACCGGGGACACGGCGCCGACTTTGACCCGCTACTATCGCCAAGATGCGTTCTCAAATGTGGTGGCGGTTTTCAAGGACACAACCTTGAAGCAAACGATCGGCTACGATGCTTGGGGTGCACAATCCGTGTGGAGCGCTGCAGTGGGGGACACGAACCGTCTCCGGTGGAAAGGGCTGTTGTGGGAGGGAGACTCCACCCGTCTGATCTACATGAGGGCGCGGTGGTACGATCCGTCGATCGGGCGCTTCTTCTCTGAGGATCCGATCGGCTTGACTGGCGGCATCAATAAATACGTCTTCGCAGGCGACGATCCCTTGGGTGGGAGGGATCCGAGTGGGCTTGGTTTGGTCATGATCGGTGACTGCTTGTACAATGTGGTCGAATGGTCGGTGACCGTTGGCGGGCGCACCGAGTCAGGAGTCAGCATCTACCTCATAAGCTGCCTCGCTGATGGGAGTGGCAATGGCGATGGCACCAGCGGCTTTGGCGGGGACGGCTCGTCCGAGGGCGGGCTCAAGTTTGGTTTTCCGGCGTCCTCGCAAGGCCATGCTCACCTAATCCAATACACGGCCTTGCAGCACTGTCCCGCTCTGAACACGCGGTTTGTACGGGGTATGAACACTGAGCTGGCCCGCGCAACGACCGAGGGTCTTGAGCGTGGCGGCAACTATCGGTTTGGAGCGAATCGCGCTCCGAACATCGTCATGAACGGAACCAACAGGCAGCAAGCAAGCATAATTATCCCGCCATCGCCAGGTGCGGACGGGTTCTTTCACACACATCAAAACGGCCCTCCATATGTCCAGGGCCCCGATGACGCCGATAGCACGGTTGCCGCCTACCTCGGCGGACCGATGGTGATTCCGTCGCAGGATTCCCTATTCATACTACAACCCAACGGGACAGCGGTTGGCTGCGCTCGACCGCGCCCGTAGGAGCGGCTGGCAATTGTGGTTTAGCCAACGGCACGAGGAGGTGGGTTGTATGCAAGCGCGAGGCCTGGCACTTGTCATGGTGGTATTCGTTTCACGTCCATTCGGTGCTCAGGAGCATGCAACTGGCACCTTCGCCCGGACACCTTCTTGCGCGCCGCCAGCGATGGGTAGTCGTCGGGCGCTTAAGCTTCCGGCGCGTGATTTGAGTGGACAGCATCGAGTTGAGTTTGTGCTCGATGATTCCGTCGGGGGATCGCGGCGATCGGCCACTGGGCAGTTGACACTTCGCGCCACCGCGCCCAATCGAGCCCGAGCGCCGAATCCCAAGGTGTTGATCCCGTACTATGGATTTACTGACGTCGATTTTGAGAAGCTGGGAAGAGTCGAACTTGCGCACCCAGTTTGGCGCAGCGATCCCGATAGTCCTGGAGCACAAGTCATCTACAACTCCCAGGACAGCACGCTCTCAATGGTCCTCGGGAACTCGATCACGAATCGTGGTGTCGCCACCGATGTCGGACTATACTTGCGCGTTTACCAGTTGACAGACTCCGGCATGACGGGACGATGGCGGGCGGCATCGAGGTTGCCTGATGCGTTAAGTGGGTACTTCTGCGTGAGTTTCGGGTCACCCGATCGATAGTTCGTCACTCCTGCGGCGCGGAGCTGGTCGCACGCCGGCACCTAGCCCAGTTCGTCATTAGATGTATGAGCGGGACGCTCGCACGAGCGTCCCGTTTTTGTTTCCGTCCATGTGGGGCGGTCCCAGCACGCGTCGCGTCCGCGCCATGTGCCGGTCTGCCCCGGCACGCCATCCCCGCACTCCCCACGGGCTGTACGCCCTGTGCCCTAGTGGCCGGAGTTGCCGACGAGCTGTTGACCGCCGTGTCGCAGCTGGCTAGGATTTTCGAGCCCACGGCGGCGTAGCTCAGCTGGTTAGAGCAGCGGAATCATAATCCGCGGGTCGTCGGTTCGAGTCCGACCGCCGCTATGAAAAACGTAACGCCCCGAGGAGCTCCGCTCCCCGGGGCGTTGTCGTTTCTGAATCACCGCGTGGGCAGCGGCACGTCCGAATTGAAAATGTCCGCCACCATCAGCCACTCGCCGTTCGCCTGCTTGCGACGCACTTCCAGGAACTTGCCGTGATCCTCGATCGCGGGCGTCTTCCCCGCCGCCGCGATCCCGAGCGTCCACGTGCCGCGCACGTACGCGAGGTCGCCGACGCCGTCGATCTCCTTGGCCGTCAACGTGAACGAGGAGAATGGCGGGCCCCCCGCGAACCAGGCACGGATCGCGGCGCGGCCTTCGAGGCTCGGCAAGTTCGGCACCATGAAGACTGCGTTCTCGGTGTAGTGCGCAGCCGCGGCGGAGTCTCGATGCGAGACGATCTGTGCTTCGATGCTGTCGACGGCAGCCCACAAGGCCTTGACGTCGGTGTCGGAGAGCTTGGACGGCGCCGCCTGACAGGCGAGCGCGGCACAGCTGAGACTGGTGACGAGAAACGTCGGGCGCATCGCGGGGCTCCGGAGATGTGAGCCGCGAAACTATCTCCGTCGCTCGGCGTGCGCGAGACGGTCTCAACTCGCTGGCAATACTCGGGTTGGAGTTTGGTCTTGCCCAAACCCGGTACAAGAGTGAATTGTGTGCACGCGCCCCACCCAAGTCGAAGGGGAGGTGCCCGTGCATACGATCCACTGCCACTTCTGCGGCGGCGTTGTGCGCGACCGCGCGACGATTGAGTATCGGCCACCTCGCTCCAGCGCGCAGGTCGCGCTGCCCCAAATGGGCACCTGCACCTGCACCCCGCCAATCGTGTACGAGGACTCGCCGTTGGACGACCCTCCGCCGGACGACGAGGGAGTCGAGCGTGTCGAGCGCGTCGAACACGTCAAGCACGTCGAGCGCCACAAGCACGATGCTTCCGCGCCCCCGCCTGATCCATCGGATCCCTGGAAGGGCGCCGTCTAGCGACAACGCGCTAGGGTTCGAGACCGCGCCACACGATCCCGCGAATCTTCCGCGACCGCTCCCGCGCGAATTGCTGGGCCGCCTCGAGCCCCGCCTCGTACTCCTTGCGCCACTCGGCGGGCATGTTGGCCCGGAAATGCCCCGCGGTCATGACGTCGCCCCGCGGCGCCTTGGCGGTGCCGAACCCGACTTCCACCACGTCGCCCAGAAACAATGTCGAGCTCCCCGTATCCATGACGTTCACCACCTTGCACTCGAAGTGTGCGTAGCAGTCGTCGAGCACCGGTGCGCCCAAGGCGCCGGCCCGGTGCGGGATCTCGGCGAGCTTGTCGCGGTCACGGCCGCTGACGAAGCCGAGCTGGTGAATCAGGTCGAACTGCTCGGTGTGGAGGAGGTGCAGGACGAACCGCCCCGTGTCGAAGATCAGGTCGTGGCTGAAGTTGAACTTGTGGATGTAGACCGAGAGCCGAGGCACGCTGGGCACGATCGAGGCCCGGATCGCCGCATCCGAGATCATGCCGTTTTCCTTGCCGTCCCGCTCCGACGTGACCGCCACGACGGGTGAGGTCAAATTGCGCAGGAGTTGGTAGGTCTGGTCGGGCGGCAGCATACTTAAAGATACATGGCCGAAAACACGACCGAGAGCTCATCGCTCCCCGAACGCTTCCGCGCCCACGTGACGCGTGCGCGCCTCTTCCGCGCGCCGGGGAAGGCGCTCGTCGCCGTCTCTGGTGGCGCCGATTCGGTGGCGCTCCTGGATCTGCTCCACGGCGTCGCGCCCGAGTTCGGGCTCGCGCTTGTCGTGGCGCATGTGGATCACGGAATTCAAAAGGAAAGTCGGAACGTTGGAAAGATGGTCCGGGGTTTGGCGGCGAAGTACGGCGAGCCGTTCGAGTTGGGCGAGTTGAGCCTGGGCGCTGATACGACAGAAACCGAAGCTCGGCGCGCACGCTACGCGTGGCTGCGCGAGGCGCAGCATCGCCTGGATGCGGCCTATCTCGTCACGGCGCACCACCAGGATGACCAGATCGAAACCGTCGTGCTCCGCGCATTGCGCGGCAGCGCGCCGGCGGGACTCGCGGGTATCGCCCAGCGCGGACGCGACGGCCTGGTGCGCCCGCTGCTCCCGTTCACGCATCGCGAGCTCGTCGAGCATGTCGCCGAGCGCGGGCTCAAGGCGCACGACGATCCCGCCAACGCCGATCCGCGCCACCTGCGCTCGTGGGTACGCACGACATTGCTGCCGCTTCTGATCGAGCGCCTCGGCGCCGGCGTCTCGGGCGACCTGCGGCGTCTCGGCCGCCAAGCCGCCGCCGATCGCCGCGCGTGGGACCGTGCGCTCCAACTCGTTCCCGAGCTTGAGCTTCAGGTCTCGTCCACGGGCTTCGCCGTTGCCCGGGGCCCGCTGCGCGGCTATGATGACTCATTGGCCGTTGCGCTGCTGCGCGCGGCCGCCCGCAGGGCTGGCGGCCCTGTGCTGGGACCCACGAAAGCCCGGCGCCTCGTGGCGCTGGCGCGGCGGCCCTCCGGCCGCCGGCTGTCGCTGGGCGGCGGGTGGACGGCGGAAGTGGCGTTCGATCGGCTGCGCGTCGCGCGCAGGATGGAGTGCGCGGCAGAGCGGATCGTGCCGAGCGGTGAGCGGGGCAGCGCCATCTTCGGCGCCTTCCAGATCGACTGGGCCCCCGAAGCGGCCCCCGCGCACGGCCAGGTGAAGCGCGCCGACTGGACGACCTGGGTGGATGGGCGGGGCTGGGAGCTGCGCGCGCCGGAGAAAGGCGACGAGCTGCTCCCCCTCGGTGGAGTGGGACACCGGCCGCTGCGGCGGCTCCTGATGGAAGCGCGCGTACCCCGCAGCGAGCGGGCCAGCTATCCCGTCGTCGCCCGCGGTGAGACCATTTTGTGGGTCCCGGGCATCTGTCGCAGCACCGACGGCCTCCCGGCACCCGGAACCAAGGCGGTACGGCTCGATGTTACCCAGCACGGCGCAACTCAAGCAGACCGGCGGGCGTGAGCTCAAGCGCATCGTGTTCGAAGCGGACACGATCGCGGAGCGGGTGAGCGAGCTGGGCAGGGAGATCACCGCCGCGTACCCGGACGGTGATCTGCTGGTGCTGGGCTTATTGAAGGGAAGTTTCATTTTCCTCAGCGATCTCGTGCGGCGCATCGAGCGGCCGCTGCAGGTGGATTTCCTGGTGGCAGCGAGCTACGGCGACAGCACGGTTTCGAGCGGGAACGTGCGGCTGCTGTACGATCCGGAGACGGAGCTCGAGGGTAAGCACATTCTGCTGGTCGAGGACATCATCGACACCGGCAAGACCCTGAACCGTTTGGTGGAGCTGTTGCGCGAGCGGGGTCCGAAGAGTCTGAACATTTGCGCGTTGTTGCATAAACACATTGCGGCACACTTGGAGCTGGAGGCGAAGTTCGTGGGATTCGACGCCCCCACGTTGTTTCTGGTGGGGTATGGGCTCGATCACGCGGAGAACTTCCGGCACCTTCCTTATATTGCGAGTCTGACGTAGATGGCCGACCGTATCCCCCCGCCACCGCGGGAATTCAACTGGGGCCGCATGCTGCGAACGCTCTCGTTCTGGGCGCTCCTCATCGTGGGCACCATCGCGCTCGTGCAGGTCGCCTCGAAGGGGCGGCGCGAAGAGGCGGAGATCTCCTTCTCGCAGTTCGAGGAAGAGCTCGCCAACAGCAACATCCAGACCGTCGAAATCGCCGAACGCCAGAAGGTGAAGGGCACGTTCAAGCACGCGGTCACCGTGAAGCGGCAGACCGTCGAACGCTTCAACGTGCTGCTGCCGTTCGAGGCTCGGAGCGAATGGGTCGCGTCGCTCAGCGCCAAGGGCGTCGAGGTGCGGGCGCGCGAGGCGGGGCAGTCCTTCGGCGCCGTCCTCATCGTGTTCCTGCCGTACCTGCTGATCTTCGGCCTCGTGATCTTCATGCTGCGGCAGATGCAGCAGGGCGGAAACCGCGCCTTTGCCTTCGGCAAGTCCAAGGCCAAGCTGCTGGCGGGCGATACGCCCAAGATCACGTTCGCCGACGTCGCCGGTTGCGATGAGGCGAAGCAGGAGCTCGAGGAGATCATCGACTTCCTGAAGGACCCGCAGAAATTCCAGCGCCTCGGCGGGCGCCTCCCCAAAGGCGCGCTGCTCGTCGGCCCGCCGGGAACCGGCAAGACGCTCCTCGCCAAGGCCGTCGCCGGCGAAGCGGGCCGTCCCTTCTTCTCGATGTCGGGCTCCGACTTCGTCGAGATGTTCGTGGGCGTGGGCGCATCGCGGGTGCGGGACCTGTTCGAGCAAGGCAAGGCCCACGCGCCCTGCATCATCTTCATCGACGAGATCGACGCCGTTGGACGGCACCGCGGGGCGGGGCTCGGCGGCGGCCACGACGAACGCGAGCAGACCCTGAACCAGCTGCTCGTCGAGATGGACGGCTTCGAGTCGAACGACGGCGTGATTCTGCTCGCCGCGACCAATCGACCCGACATACTCGATCCGGCGCTGCTGCGGCCCGGCCGCTTCGACCGTCAGATCGTCGTCGACATGCCGGACTTGAAGGGCCGGGAGCAGATCCTGCGCGTCCACACCCGCAAGATCCCGCTCGCTTCCGGCGTGAACCTCGAGCCCATCGCCAAGGGGACGCCGGGGCTCGCGGGCGCCGAGCTGGCGAACATCGTCAACGAAGGGGCGCTGCTCGCGGCGCGGCGCAACAAGCCGCAAGTCGATCAGGTCGATCTCGAGGACGCCAAGGACAAGGTGATGCTCGGCCTCGAGCGGAAGAGCCGCGTGCTCTCCGACGAGGAGCGCCGCCTGGTGGCCTATCACGAAGCGGGACACGCCCTCGTGGCCCTCAGCGTTCCCGGCGCCGATCCGCTGCACAAGGTGACGATCATCCCGCGCGGCCGGTCGCTCGGTCTCACGGCGTACCTGCCGGAGGAAGAGCTGCACAAGTACACCAAGCAGTCGATTCTCTCTAGGCTGGCGATGGCGTACGGCGGTCGCGTGGCCGAGGAGCTGGTGTTCGGTGCCGACAAGGTCACGCCGGGCGCGGCGCAGGACATCCAGCAGGCGACGAACATCGCCCGCCGCATGGTGACGCAATTCGGGATGAGCGATGCGATCGGGCCGATCGCCGTCGGCGACCGCGAGCAGGAGATCTTCCTCGGGCGCGAAGTGCTGCAGCGCCGCGAAATCTCCGACAGCACGGCGAAGCTGGTCGACGATGAGGTCAAGCGCATCCTGATCAACGCCTTCAACGACGCTACGCGCATTCTGAGCGAGCGGCGTCCGGCCCTCGACCGTCTCGCCGCGGCGCTGCTCGAGCGCGAAACACTCGATCGCGACGAGGTGGAGATGGTGGTCGCAGGGAAGACGCTGCCGCCGGTGCCGCGCGCCGCGCCGCTCGGCGGTGAGCCGGGGGGACCCGCCAAGGAAAAAGAGAAACCGCAGGCCGCGCGCGGTCCCGTGTTGGGGAACCTGCCGCCCGAGCCAGCGGGCGCGTGAGTGGAGAAACGCTCTCCAGCCTAGATGGAAGCCAAGAACGCAGATCTCTCCGCCCTGCGCATTGACCGCGCAGGCGCCGAGAATTCGAGTGGTCCAGGGACGCGGCGCTGGCTGACGATCGGTCTGCCGGCGGCCGCCGTCGTGCTGCTGGCCGGCGCGCTGGTCACTACCCGTGGCGGCCTCGGCTCAGCGACCTCCGTCCACCTCACGCCCGCCACGATGGTCTCGCCGATCCGCTCCGGGGCGGTGATGATCGCGAGCGGCTATGTGGTCGCCCAGCGCAAAGCCGCCGTCGCATCCAAGGGGACCGGACGCCTCGTGTACCTCGGCGTCGTCGAGGGGGACCGGGTGCGGGACGGGCAGGTGCTCGCGCGGATCGAGGACGCGGACGTGCGGGCGCAGCTGGCGCAGGCGCAGGCCAATCTCGCCTTGAGCCGCGCCGAGCTGCATGACGCGGAGCGAACGCTGGCGCGGGAGCGGACGCTCCTGGACAGCAACTTCACCTCCCAGGCCGCGTACGATGCGGCCGAGGCGCGCTTGGAGCGCGTGCGAGCCGGCATCGCCGTCGCGCAGGCCGCGCAGCAGTCGGCGGAAGTGGCGCTGGAGAATACCGTCATCCGCGCCCCCTTCGCCGGGACCGTCCTGACGAAGAACGCCGATGTGGGCGAGGTGGTCGCCCCGCTTGCGGGGGGGGCGTTCTCCAAGAGCGCCGTGGTCACGATTGCCGACTTGCGCTCGTTGCAGGTCGAGGCCGACGTGGCGGAGTCGAACCTGGAGGCGATCAGTCCCGGCCAACCGGTCGAGATCGTGCTCGATGCCTATCCCGACGTGCGCTATCCCGGCTATGTGGCCAAGATCGTGCCGACCGCGGATCGCGCCAAGGCGACGGTGCAGGTGAAAGTGGCGTTCCGTTCCTACGATTCGCGCGTGTTGCCGGAGATGAGCGCCAAGGTGCATTTTCTGCCGCGCCCATCGCGCGTGGCGGTGGACACCCAGCCGGTGCTGGTGGTGCCGGGCACCGCCGTCGTGGAGCGGAACGGCCGCAGCGTAGTCTTCGTGGTCGAGGGGGGCCGGGCCGTGGAGGTGCCGGTCGTCGTGGGCCGGCAGGTCGGTTCGTCCGTGGCCATCCGTGAGGGCCTGAGCCCCGGCGTTCAGGTGGTCGACAGCGTCGGCGCCAGCCTGCGTGGCGGCGCCAAAGTCACCGTGCAGTAAGAGGAGCTCATGCCCAATCCGATCGTCCAGGTCCGCGGGGTGTCGAAGTCCTATCGGCGCGACAGCATGGCGATTCCCGTGCTGCACGACATCTCGTTCGACGTCCCCGAAGGAGAATTCCTCGGTCTGATGGGTCCTTCAGGGTCCGGGAAGACGACGCTCTTGAACCTCATCGCGGGCATCGATCGCCCCGACAAGGGTGAGGTGGTGGTCGGGGGCACCGACGTCGCCAAGCTGAGCGAATCGGAGCTTGCCAAGTGGCGCGCCCGGCACATCGGCTTCGTGTTTCAGTTCTACAACCTGATTCCCGTGCTCACGGCGTACGAGAACGTGGAGCTGCCGTTGCTGCTGACGCCCCTCTCCAAGACCGAGCGGCGCAAGCACGTCGAGACGGCGCTCAGTCTCGTGGGTTTGCAGGACCGGATGCATCACTCACCCCGGCAGCTCTCGGGGGGACAGGAGCAGCGCGTCGCGATCGCGCGCGCGCTGGCGACCGATCCCACGATTCTCGTCGCCGATGAACCCACCGGCGACCTCGACCGCAAGTCGGCCGAGGAGGTGTTGACGCTGCTCGACCGGCTGAATAAGGAGTTCAAGAAGACGATCGTGATGGTGACGCACGATCCGCACGCCGCCGAGCGCGCGCACGTCGTGCGCCAGCTCGACAAGGGCGAGCTGCAGTGAAACTCGTCAAGATCGTCCTCAAGAACCTGTTCCGGCACCGCTTGCGCACGATCCTGACGATGCTGGGGATCGCCACCGCCGTGATGGCGTTCGGGCTGATCCGCACGGTCGTGGGTGCCTGGAATGCCGGCGTCGCGGCGTCAGCGGCGAACCGCATGATCACGCGGCAGAGCGTGTCATTCATCTTTCCATTGCCGTTGCCATACCGTCAGCAGATCGCTCGGATCCCGGGAGTCACGGGGGTGTCGTGGGCCAATTGGTTCGGCGGAGTATACGGCGACCCGAACGACTTCAATGATTTTTGGCCGCGCTTCGCGGTGGACGCCGAGACGTTCTACGATCTCTACCCCGAATACCAGGTGCCCGCGGACCAGCTGGCGCAGTTCCGCAAGGAGCGCAACGCATGCATCATCGGCCGCAAGCTCGCGGCAAAGCATGGTTTCAAGATCGGCGACGTGATCACGATGGAGGGCGACATTTTTCCCGGTCGCTGGGAGTGGGTGGTCCGGGGGATCTATACGGGCCGCGACCAGACAGTGGACGAGACGCAGATGCATTTTCAGTGGAACTACCTGTACGAGCAGGTGCAGCAGCGCGAGCCGGGGCGTCCGGTGGATGCCGGCTGGTTCATCCTCCGGGTGGAACCGTCCGACGCCATGCCGCGCGTCGCGACCGCGGTCGACGAGCAATTCGTGAATTCGCGCGCGCCCACCAAGACTGAAACGGAGCGGGCGTTCCAGCAGGGCTTCGTCGCGATGTCGAGCGCCATCATCACGTCGCTCCAGGTCATCTCCGTGGTCATCGTCGGGATCATTCTGTTGGTGCTTGCCAACACGATCCTGATGGCCGTCCGCGAGCGGACGCGCGAGTACGCGGTGCTCAAGACCCTGGGGTTCTCCGCGCGGCACCTCATCGTGCTCATCTTCGGCGAGTCCCTGTTGATCGCCGCGTGCGGGGGCCTGATCGGCCTCGCGCTCACGTTCCCGATGGTGGCCGGGTTCGGTCAAGCGATGCAGGCCTTCTTCCCGATCATCAACGTCGCGCCGCGGACGATCGCCCTGGCGCTGAGCGCGGCGCTCGTCTCCGGGATCATCGCCGCGTTCTTCCCAACCGTCCGAGTAGTCCGCACGCCGATCGTCGCTGGCCTGCGCACGGTAGGATAGGCGAGCCATGATGCGGATTCCGTTCTCCTACATCTGGCGGAGCCTGTGGGCCCGCCGTCTCACGACGACCCTCACGCTCGGCGGCCTGGCGCTCGTCGTGTTCGTGTTCGCCGGCGTTTTGATGCTCGCCCAAGGTCTGCAGAAGACCCTCGTCGACACGGGCTCGTCCGACAATGTCATTGTGCTACGGCGCGCGGCGGGCTCGGAGCTCGTGAGCCAGATCGACCGCGGGATGGCGAGCGTTCTCGAGACGCAGCCCGAGGTGGCGGTGGCCCAAGACGGGCGTCCGCTGCTGTCGCGCGAGATGGTTGTGGTGATCAACCTGTACAAGAAGACCACGAACAGCATGAGCAACGTGACGGTGCGCGGCGTGTCACCGCAGGCGCTCGAGCTGCGGCCCGGGTTCCACATCGTGGAAGGCAAGCCCTTGCAGTTCGGCACCCACGAGATCGTCGTGGGCCGGAATATCGCGACGCGCTTCAAGGGTGTCGCGCTGGGCACCGAGGTGCCGTTCGCCGGCGACCGCTGGACGGTCGTCGGGATTGCGGACGCCGGTGGAACGGGGTTCGACTCCGAGATCTGGGCAGATGGGGACCAAGTGATGCAGGCGTTCGGCCGGCCCGTATACTCGTCGGCGACGTTTCGGTTGCGCGACGCCGGGTCATTCGACGCCGTCAAGGCGCGCCTCCAGCGCGACCCCCGCGCCCAGTCGCTGGAGCTGAAGCGCGAGCAGGCGTTCTATCGCGAGCAGTCGCTGCCGATGGCGACGTTCATCACGAAACTCGGCATCGTCGTGACGATCATCTTCAGCATCGGCGCGATGATCGGCGCCATGATCACGATGTATGCCGCCGTCGCGAACCGGGTGGTCGAAGTGGGGACGATGCGTGCCCTCGGGTTCCAGCGTCGCAGCATCCTGGTCGCGTTTCTGGCCGAGTCGATGGTGCTCGCGATCGCCGGCGGCGCAGCGGGGATCGGCCTCGCCTCGTTGCTCTCGTTCGCCCGGGTCTCGACGCTCAACTTCGCCAGCTTCTCGGAGGTCGGCTTCGGGTTCGCGCTGTCGCCCGGTGTCATCACGCGCGCGATGATCTTCGCCGTCGTGATGGGGGTGGCCGGGGGGTTCTTGCCGGCGGTGCGTGCCGCGCGCCTGAACATCGTGAACGCACTCCGCGCGGCGTGAGAGTCACCGCGCTCGCCGCGCAGACACCGCAAGCGGTGCGCGCGGCGCTCGCGGCCCGCGGTTGGGAAGCGCAACCCGCCTGGTTCGCGGCCACCGGCATCCAGTCCCTCGTCGTCCTCCTCGAGGAAATCACCGAAGCGGAGCGCGAAGCGCTCGTGCATTGGGGGACGAAGAGCGGCGCCGACGTCCTGACGGGGGAGGGTTGGGCCCTCGTCGCCGCCGCCGCGAGCCGGCTTGCGCCGCTGGCGCGCTACGACCGCGCGCCCCCGGCGCTGGCGCGGCTCGCGCCCGAGCTGGGGCGCTTCCTCGCCGGCCAAGCCGACCCCCCGCGCGCCTGGACGATCCTCGGCACCGAGCTTACACTCGACAAGCCCGTGATCATCGGGATCCTGAACGTCACGCCCGACTCCTTTTCGGACGGCGGCCACTTCGATGGCATCGACAAGGCGGTCGCACACGCGGAAAAGCTGACGGCTGATGGCTGTCGGCTCTTAGACGTCGGGGGCGAGTCCACGCGCCCCGGGGCTCCGCCGGTCCCTGCCCGCGAGGAGATCGACCGGGTCGTGCCTGTGATCCGGGAGCTGGTCCAGCGCGGGTTTGCCCCCGTCTCGGTCGACACGCGGAAGGCCGACGTGGCGCGCGCCGCGCTCGATGCGGGTGCCGCGGTCGTGAACGACGTCTCCGGGCTCGTGTTCGATCAGGGCTTGGCCGCCGTCGTGGCCGAGGCCGGCGCGGGTCTCATCGTGATGCACATGCGCGGCACACCGGACACGATGGACGATCTGTCGACCTACCGGGGGGGGCACGTCGCGCCCGAGGTCGCCGCCGAGCTGGGGGAGGCCGCGGCGCGTGCCGAGCGGGCCGGCGTGGCCCGGGAGCGCATCGTCGTGGACCCCGGGTTCGGGTTTGCCAAGACCGCGACGCAGAACCTTCGGCTCCTCGATGAACTGGCAACGATCGTGGCGTTGGGGTATCCTGTAGCGGTCGGTCCGTCGCGCAAGCGGTTCCTCGGCGCCGTCACCGGACGGCCGGTGGAGGATCGGGACCGCGCAACCGCTGTGGCTTGCGCCCTCGCCTGGGAGCGAGGGGCGCGGCTCTTCCGGGTCCACGACGTCGCCACGACGCGCGAGGCCCTTTCGGTAGCCATTGGGGCGACCACTACGGCGAACCCATGAACGTCGACGCCTTTAAATTCCTCGCCCCGCGGCTCTGGCCGGACGTCTTCGAGATCCTGCTCGTGGCGTTCGTCATCTACCGTTTCCTGCTCTTCCTCGTGGGCACGCGGGCGCTGCAAATCGTCGTGGGGCTCGTGATTCTCTCCATGGCCTACTTCGTGGCCGTGTTTGCGAAGTTCACGATGATCAGCTCCCTGCTCGGCGTCGTCTTCACGTACGGCGCCTTCGCGGCCGTGGTGGTCTTCCAGCCGGAGCTGCGCAACGCGCTTGCCCGGCTGGGACAGTCGCGCTTCATGCGGGTCTTCTCCCGCGGCGACCGGCAATCGGTCGCGGAGGAGATCGCCGAGGCGCTCGACCGGCTGTCGCGCGCCGGCACCGGCGCGATCATCGCGATCGAGGGAGACATCGGCCTCGAGGAGTTCATCACGACGGGCGTGCCGATGGAGGCGAAGGTATCGGCCGATCTGGTGACCACGATCTTCACTCCCTACTCGCCGCTGCACGACGGCGCCGTGCTGGTGCGCGGCGACCAGATCATCGGCGCGGGGTGCGTGTTGCCGCTCACGCAGTTCAAGGTGAACGACAAGTCCCTCGGCACGCGCCACCGGGCCGCGATCGGCCTGTCGGAAGAGACGGACGCGACCGTGCTCGTCGTCTCGGAGGAGACGTCGACGATCTCCATCGCGAGCCACGGGTTGTTGTACCGCCACCTCACACCGCCGCAGGTCCGCGAGCTCCTCTCGGGCGTCGTGTCGCACCTCGAAGGCGGCGAACGGGTGACCGCGCCTGCCAGCTGACCGGCCGCCATACCGGGCGGCCGCCGCCGTCGCCGCCCTGGTCTTCCTCGGCTACCTGATCACGCTCGCGCCCTCCGTCACGCTGTGGGACGCGGGCGAATTCATCACTGCCTCGAAGGTGCTCGGGATCCCGCATCCACCGGGGACGCCGTTGTTCGTGATGCTGGGTCATGTGTGGGGCGAGGTGGTGCAGATCGGGCAGTATGCGTGGCGCCTCAATCTGATGAGCGCCTGCTTCTCGGCGGCCGGCGCGGGGTGCTTCTTCCTCGTGGTGCATCGCATCCTCGCGGGCGAAGAGGCGATGCTGCGCGTGGGCGGCGCGGCCGCGGCGGCCGTGATCTCGGCTTTCACGTTCACCGTCTGGCAGAACAGCAACGAAACCGAGGTCTACACGGTGGCGACCTTCAGCATCGCCGCCATCTGCTGGCTGTGTCTGCGGTGGCGCGATGCGCGCGGCACCGGCCGCGCGCCCCACTATCTGCTATTGATCGTCTATCTCGCCGCGCTGTCGATCGGCAACCACCTGCTCACGTTGCTCGTGGGTCCCGCGGTCTCGGTGTTCATCCTCGTCACGCTACGCACGGCGCCCGCCGTCGACCTCGCGGAGCGCCGCGTCGAGTGGGCCGAGTGGGCGGCGCTGAGCGCGCTGTGGGTGCTGCTCATCGCCGTCGGCCTCGGCAGCACGCCACTCGGCTACGTGGCTGGGGTGCTGTTCGGCGCCGCGCTTGTGGCCTGCGTCCTCGCCGGGTCGACGTTTTTCCCGGTGGCCGCGCTCGCAGTCGCGGCCGTGGGCGTTTCGACCTACGCGTTCCTGTACATCCGGTCGGGGCTCCAGCCCGTCCTCGATGAAGCCGATCCCGAGACGTGGCGCAACCTCCTCGCCGTCATTCGGCGCGACCAGTATCCGTCGCGCAGCCCCCTCGACAATCCGATGTTCCAGCACGGGCCGGACAACCCGGGCCGCACGCTGACGTTGTTCGCGCAACAGCTCGTCAATTACGGCCAGTACTTTGCGTGGCAGTGGGGACGGAGTCTCGGCGTGGTCGGGAAGGGCGTTGTGGCGCTGCTGTACGCGGCGCTCGGCTTCCTCGGTTGGGATCAGCTCAAGCGTCGCGATCGGGGCGGCGCTTTCCTGCTGGCGACGTTGTTCCTCGTGACGGGGCTCGGGCTCGTCGTGTACATGAACTTCAAGGCCGGGTTCTCGCTTTACTGGGACAAATACTCGACGATCGACCAACACGAGGTGCGGGAGCGCGACTACTTCTTCACGGCGAGCTTCCAGGTCTGGGGGCTCGTCGCCGGGATCGGGCTCATACGCGTGTGGCGCGAGTTGCAGCGCGGCGGACGATTCGCGCTCGCCGCCACGGGCGCCCTCGCGTTGCTGCCGTTTGTCCTGAACTTCACGGCCGCGTCGCGGCGTCACGGACCTGACGTCACGGTGGCCCGCGACTTCGCCTACGACCTGCTGCAGTCGGTCGAGCCGTACGGCGTGCTGTTCACGTTCGGCGACAACGACACGTTCCCGGTGTGGTATCTCCAGGAAGTCGAAGGTGTGCGGCAAGACGTGACGCTCATCAACCTGTCGCTGGCAAACCTCGATTGGTACGTGCGCCAGATCGTCACGCGGCCCACGCGACCCTTCAATCCGGCGGGCGCCCCGGCGGCGTACGCCGCACTCGTTCCGCCCGGACGGCCCGTCCCGGGACCGGCGCTGACCCTGACGTCGCAGGAGATCGACTCGCTGCAACCGTTCCGCGCGGGCGACGGCGGTGTGTTCAGCGGTGGCGGCCTGGACCTGCCGATCCGCGCCGGCCAGACATTCTGGATCCGCGATCAGATCATCCTGTACACGATCCGGCAGTCCCTGCCGACGCGTCCGATCGCCTTCGGCGTGTCGTCGGGGCGCGGCGCGTGGCTCGGCCTCGATCAACACCTCGTGGCGCAGGGTCTCGCCTACACGGTCTTCCCGGGCCGGCCCGACACCGTGAAACGCTTCGTGCCGGGGATCCAGGGGACGATGGTCGATCCGGCGCGTGGCGCGATGCTGGTAGACTCGGTCTTCCGCTACGGCGCGCTCTTCAGGGTCGACTCGCTCGATCTCGAGCCCCCGTCACAGCAGATCGCGACGTCGCTGTCGATTCCACTGCTGGAGCTCGGCAACGCGGCCGCGCAGCGGCGCGATCGCGCCGGCGCCACCCGTTACTTCCGCCGCGCCTACCATTTGAACCCGAGCGCGCCGCTGGCGAACGTGATCAATCGGCTTCAAACCCAAGGCGTCGACAGCCTCTTCCGCCCCTAAAACCCGCCGCGAGTATATTCTTCGGCCATGAGTTTTGCGGCCCTCCCGGAGCGGTTGGCCCAGGTGAGGGCCGAGATCGCGCGGCAGCAGAACGCCGGCGGGTGGACGCACCCCGTCACGATCGTGGCGGTGACGAAAGGATTCGGTGCCGACGCGGTGACGGCTGCACTGGCCGCGGGACTCGCCGACATCGGTGAGAATCGGGTGCAAGAAGCGGTTGAGAAGATGGACCATGTCACGGCCGCGGGGGTACGCTGGCACCTGATCGGCCACCTGCAGCGGAACAAGGCCAAGCTCGTGCCCGGCCGATTCGCGTTGGTGCAGTCGGTCGACTCGCTCGAGCTGGCGACGGAGCTGCACAAGCGGGCGAGTGCGCCGCTCCGCGTGCTGTTGCAGGTGAACGTGGCGCGCGAGCCGCAGAAGAGCGGCTGCGCGCCGGAGGATGCGCCGGGCCTGGCGCGACAGATCGCGGGGCTCGGGCAGCTCCAGCTGGAGGGGCTGATGACGATCGCCCCATTTACGGATGACGAGGGCGTGCAGCGCCGGACCTTCCGGAGTCTGCGCGACCTGCGGGATACGATCAAGAAGGAGGAAGGGTTATGGCTGCCGACCCTCTCGATGGGGATGTCCGCCGACTACGCTACAGCAGTCGCGGAGGGAGCAACGGTGATCCGGTTGGGTACCGTCCTGTTCGGGGCACGGGAGAAGGAGAAGACGCCGTGAACGACGACGCCTTCAATCTCACGCCGCTCGACATCCGCAAGCAGGAGTTCCGCAAGACACTGCGCGGTTATGAAACGGTCGGCGTCGAGGACTTCCAGATCCGCGTCGCCGACGCCCTGGAGCGCGCGATCCGCGAGCGCTCGGTGCTCGAGGAGCGGCTGGCGGCGCTGACCGAGCAGCTGCGCGTGTTCCGCGAGCGCGAGAAGGCGATGAACGAGGCGCTCGTCGCCGCGCAACAACTGCGCGAGGCGACGCGCACCGCCGCAGAGCGCGAGGCGCAGGTGATCGTGCGCGAGGCCGAGGCGGAGGCGAAGCGCCTCGTGGACGAAGCGAAGAACGCCGAGGGCGCGGTGCAGGTGCGCATGACCGAAGCCGAGCGCCAGTTTCAAGCATACCTGGGCGGATTCCGCGCGCTACTGGATCGCCAGCTGGCGGAGCTGCGCGCGCTCGACGGACAGCGCGGGTGACCACGGTCGCCGAGGCGGTTCGCGCCATCCAGAGTAAGGCGCGAACCCCGTTCGTTCCCGAGGTCGCCGTGATTCTCGGGACGGGACTCGGCGCATTGGCCGACGCGGTGCAGGCCGAGGCGCGCATCCCCTACGGGGATATCCCCGGCTTCCCGCTCTCGACGGTCGAGACGCACGCCGGCCGGCTCCTGCTCGGGACCCTCGCCGGCAAACGCGTGGCCCTGATGCAGGGACGCTTCCACAAGTACGAGGGCTACACCCTCCAGCAGATCGGCTTCCCGGTGCGGGTCTTGAAGGCGCTCGGCGCGCGCACGCTCGTGGTGTCCAACGTCTCGGGCGGGATGCATCCGCTCTGGGCCACGGGAGACCTGGTGCTCCTCTCCGATCACATCAACCTGCTGGGCGACAATCCGCTCGTGGGCCCCAACGACGACGCCGAGGGCCCGCGCTTCCCGGACATGTCGGCCGCGTACGATCCCGACCTGCGCGCGCTGGCGCGCGCCGTCGCCGTCGATCTGAAGATCACGCTGCGTGAAGGCGTGTACGCCGCCGTCCCCGGTCCCAACCTCGAGACGCCCGCCGAGTACCGCATGCTGCGCGGCGTCGGCGCCGATCTCGTGGGGATGAGCACGGTGCCCGAGGTGATCGTCGCCGTACACCAGGGGATGCGCGTGCTGGGATTCTCGATCATCACCGACAAATGCCTCGCCGACGCGCTCGAGCCGACGTCGGTCGAGCAGATCATCAAGGTCGCGAAGGGCGCCGAGCCGCAGCTCGGCGCCGTGGTGCGCGGCGTCCTGGAGCGTCTCAACTGAAACCGTCCAGCCCCGCGGCCCCCGCGCCCACGCCGATCGACACGACCCAGCCCGTCGACGCGCTCGAAAAGCAGCTGCTCGCGGCGTGGAAACACGAGCGCCTCTTCTCGCAGGTGACGGAGGCGACGCGCTACGGGCCCCCGTTCGTGTTCTTCGAAGGGCCCCCGACGGCCAACGGCCGCCCCGGCATCCATCATGTCTTCTCGCGCACGATCAAGGATTTGATCTGCCGCTACCACACGATGCTGGGGCAGGGCGTGACCCGCATCGCGGGGTGGGACACGCACGGGCTCCCGGTTGAGATCGAAGTCGAGAAGTCGCTCAAGATCAACGGCAAGCGCGAGATCGAGGCGTACGGCGTCGAGAAGTTCAATCGCCTGTGCCGGGAAAGCGTCTTCACCTACAAAAAGGACTGGGAGGCGCTCTCCGACCGCATTGGGTACTGGCTCGACTACGAGCATCCGTACATCACCTACTCGAACGAGTACATCGAGACGGTGTGGTGGTTGCTCAAGCGCCTGCACGACAAGGCGCTGCTCTATCGCGGCCACAAGGTCCTGCCGTACTGCCCGCGCTGCGGCACGGCGCTGTCGTCCCACGAGTTGGCGCAGGGCTACGAGACGGTGCAGACGAACTCGGTCTTCGTCACGTTCCCGCTCCAGAGCGACGCGACGCGGCAGCTCGTGGTGTGGACGACGACGCCCTGGACGCTGCTGTCGAACGTCGCCGTCGCGGTTCACCCCGACCTCGAGTACGGCGAATGGGCCGTGGAGGGCGTGCGCTACATCGCCGCCGTCGCCCGCGCCGGCGACGTCCACGTGCACGGCAAACCGTTGTCGCAGGGAGAGCGCGTCGCGGGGTACGCCGGTCGCGACCTCGTGGGCCAGAAATACGTGCGCCCGCTCGAGGTCGTGCCGCTGCCGCAGGAGGGTCAGCGCGGCGTCGTCGTCGCCGGCACGTTCGTCACCGCCGAGGAGGGAACCGGGCTGGTGCACATGGCGCCGGCATTCGGCGCCGACGACTATGCGGCGGCGCAACAGCACGGGCTCGCCTTCGTGAATCCGGTCGGCGCTGACGGGACCTTCCAGGGGACCCGCTGGCCCGAAGTCGAGGGCAAGCTCGTCACCGACAAGGAGACCAACCGCCTCATCATCGAGCGTCTCAAAGATGAAGGGCGCTGGCTCGAAACGCGCCCCTACAGCCACTCCTATCCCTTCTGCTGGCGCTGCGACTCGGCCCTCATCTATTACGCGCGCAGCTCGTGGTTCATCCGCACCACCGCGATCAAGGTGCGGATGCTCGAGGTGAACCGCGGCGTCGGGTGGCACTCGCCGGAAATGGGGACGGGCCGGTTCGGCGAATGGCTCGAGAACAACGTCGATTGGGCGCTGTCGCGCGACCGCTACTGGGGCACGCCGCTCAACGTGTGGGAGTGCGACCGCGACCGCGAGCATCGCGACGTCATCGGATCGTTCGAGGAGCTGTCGCAGCATTGGGGCCAGCCTCTCGCCGCCGACTTCGACCCGCACAAGCCGGGAATCGATACGTATGACTGGTCGTGCCGCCAGTGCGGCGGCACGATGCGCCGCGTCCCGGAAGTGATCGATGCCTGGTTCGACTCGGGGGCGATGCCGTACGCGCAGTGGCACTACCCCTTCGAGCACCAAGCCGACTTCAAGGCGCACTTCCCGGCGGATTACATCTGTGAGGGCGTAGACCAGACGCGCGGGTGGTTCTACTCGCTGCTCGCGATCGGCGTCGCCGCATTCGACTCGCCGGTCTACAAGCACGTGATCGTGAATGACCTGCTGCTCGACGTGCAGGGCAAAAAGATGTCGAAGAGCCGCGGCAACGTCGTGAATCCCTGGACGGTGATCGAAGAGCACGGCGCCGACGCCGTCCGTCTCTACCTGACGGGCCAGAGCGCCGTGTGGCTCCCCAAGCGATTCGACCCGCGGCAGATCCCCGAGGTCGCGGGAGGGTTTCTCAATACGCTGCGGGCCACGCACGACTTTTTCATGCGCTACGCGCAGGACTGGCGGCCTCCGGCCGAAACCGCCGCCACGCCGGCGAGCGCGCGTCCCTCGGCGGACCGGTGGCTGCTGGCTCGACTCGACGACGTCGTCACGGCGGTGCGCCAGGCGTGGTCGGGCTACGACGTCACCACCGGCGTCCGCGCGATCATGGATTTTGTGGGCGAGGATTTATCGCGCTGGTATGTGCGCCGCAACCGCCCGCGCTTCTGGGCGCCCGACCGCGCGACCGATCCCGTCGCGCTCGAGACGTTGCACGAAGCGTTGGTCACCGCGACGCGCCTCCTCGCGCCGGCGGCACCGTTCATCTCGGATTGGATACACCGCGCCCTCACCGGGACCTCGGTACACCTCGCTCCCTTCCCGGTGGACCGGGGCCGGCGGGAGCCCGAGCTGCTCCAGGCGATGGATACCGTCCGGCGCCTCGCGTCCCTGGCGCGGGCCGCCCGGGAAGCCAAGAATCTCCGCGTCCGCCAGCCTCTCGCCCGCATGCAAATGGCCGTTCCGCCCGCTGTCCAGGGCCCGGCCTTGTCCGACCTGTTAGATATTCTGGCTGCCGAAGTCAACGTAAAAGCGGTCCAGGTGGTCGAATCGGACCACGACCTGGTGCGGCTCGGGGGCAAGGCGAACTTTCGGACCCTCGGCAAGCGGTACGGGAAGGAAACGCCCCAGGTGGCGGCGGCGGTGTCGCAGCTCACGGCGGAACAGCTGCGCGCGCTCGAACGTGGTGAGCCCGTGCGCGCGGGCCCGTCGGGCGGATGGCAGGTGCTGCCGGAAGACGTGACCGTGACGCGCGAAGTCGCCGGCGACTGGCTGGTGCAGGCCGACGGGCCGTACGTCGTTGCCCTCGACCCGCAGCTGACCGAGGATTTGGTGCAGGAAGGGCTGGCGCGCGAGGTCGTGAATCGCGTGCAACGCCTCCGCAAGGAGGCGGGCTACGAGTATACGACGCGAATTGAATTGAGCGTCGCTGGTGCGGAGGATGTGGTCGCCGCCACCGGTGCGTTCCAGGCGTTCGTCGAGGGCGAGACGCTCGCGCGACGGACGGTGCTGGGGACGGTGTTGGCCGACGCGGATCTGACCCGGGAAGTGGACATCGAGGGGTACCGCGTGACCATCGCGCTGCGGCGCCATGACGGACGAAAGGGCGGAACCAGATAATGCCGACGAAATCCACCAAGGTGAAGGCGAAGGTCAAAGGGCTCAGCAAGAAGCAGCTGAGCCACCTCGAGAAGCGACTGCTCGAGGAGCGCGCCCGGGTGATGAAGGAGCTGGGACATTACGGCGAGTCCTTCAACTCGAGCCTGCAGGCCTCCGACGGCGACCTGTCGAGCTATTCGTTCCACATGGCCGACCAGGGGACCGACGCAATGGAGCGCGAGAAGGCGTTCCTCTTCGCCTCGCAGGAGGGCCGTTACCTCTGGCACGTGAACGAGGCGCTGCGGCGTCTCTATGCGACCCCCGAGCGTTTCGGCAAATGCGAGCAGTGCGGTGAGGAGATCGGGTTCGATCGCCTCGACGCGCTCCCGCACGCCCGTCTCTGCATCAAGTGCAAGGCGAAGGAGGAAGATGGAAAGCGCCGCTGAGCGAAGACTGTTTTGGGGGACGGCGGGCGCGGTCGTCGTGTCCGACTTCATCACCAAGACGCTGGCCGAATCGTTGCTCGCCCGGCGCCTGCCGCTCGCCGTGATCGGCGACTTCGTGCAGCTGCGCCTCGTGTACAATCAGGGCGCCGCGTTCGGCCTCGACGTGGGTGAAAACTCGCGCTGGGTCTTCTTCGGACTCGCCATCGTTGCGCTCGTCGTCCTCGGCTCGATGGTGCGCTCGACGCGGGCCGGCGACTGGTTCCGGCTCCTGGCGCTCTCGCTCGTGTGCGGCGGCGCGGCCGGCAACCTCATCGACCGCATTCGCAGCGCGCAGGGCGTCGTCGACTTCGTGGACATCGGCGTCGGTGGATGGCGCTGGCCGACGTTCAACGTCGCCGACTCCGCCATCACCGTCGGCGCCATCACGCTCGCGATCTCGCTGTGGCAGGAAGGCCGGGCGCACCAACGCACGAAGGAGGCGCAGGCGGCCGAGCCGTGACGCTGGTCTTTTGCGTCCTGGCCGGCACCACCGAGCGCCTCGACCGCTTTCTCGCCGATCAGCTCGCCGTTTCTCGCACCCAAGCAGGACGCCTCATCGCCGACAAGCGCGTGACCGCACGCGGCAAAGCGCTGCGCGCCTCCGCCCTGCTGGAACGCGGGATGGAAGTGACGGTCGACCTGCCTGACGCAGCGCCCCCACGCACCTACACGCCGTCCCACGCCTCTCTGACATTCGTCTACGAAGACGAGCACCTCGCCGTCCTCGACAAACCCGCCGGCCTCGTCGTACATCCGGGGCCCGGGCATTGGGACGACAGCCTCGTGAACGTGCTGGTGGGGCGGGGGACGCCGCTGTCCGAGGGGTCGAGTGCGGGACGACCGGGCATCGTTCACCGGCTCGATCGCGATACCTCGGGTCTCCTCGTCGTCGCGAAGACCGATGCGGCGCACCGGCGCCTCGCCACTGCCATCGAGCACCGCCAGGTGTCGCGCGTCTACGCCGCGCTCGTGTGGGGACACCTGCGCAAGAGTCCCGTCGACATCGAAGCGCCGATCGCGCGCAATCCCAAAGACCGCAAGCGCATGACCGTCGCCGACGGCGGGCGCCACGCGATCACGCACGCGGCAGTCGTGGCGCGCTTCGGGATCGCCGACCTCGTGCGCGTCCGCCTCGGCACGGGACGCACGCATCAGATCCGGGTGCACCTCGGCCACATCGGGCATCCGGTCGTGGGCGACCGCGAGTACGCACTCGGCGGCAGTCGGCGCGTGACGCCCTCGGAGCGGCGCAGCGCGGAACGCCTCGAGGAGCTCGCGCCGCGGCAGCTGCTGCACGCGGCCGCGCTCGCGTTCACGCACCCGGTGACCGGCGCGAAGCTCGCGCTGACATCGGAATGGCCCGCCGATCTGCGTCCCGCGCTCGCCGATGCGGCGGCCGATGCGAACTTGCTTGCCGAGCGCAACCCCTTGCAGTATCTTGGCTTCTTCGCATCCGATGAGTGAAGCAAACCTCGTCCGACTGCTCGTTTTCCGGGTGGGAAACTTGGTGTGCGCGGCCGAGGTGGATGCGGTGCGGGAGATCCTTCCGCGCCTCCCAACGACGCGCATTCCGGGTGCGCCTCCGGTCGTCGCGGGGCTGGTGAACGTCCGCGGGACGCTCGTGACCGTGGTCGAGGGGTGGCGCGCGCTGGGTCAGCCCGAGCCTCCCGTTGATCAATCCGATGGCGCGGGGAGCACGGTGCTCCTCGAGGTGGGCGGCACTCGTCGGCTGGCCGGCTTTACGGTGGACGAAGTGATGGACATGCTCGCCGTTGGTCCCGGAATGCTGGAGGAGCGCACCGGGGGTGGGCTCGCCGGCATTGATCCGATGCTGGTGCGGGCGGTGGGCCGGCGCGGCGACCAGGTCTTCGTGGTCCTGGATGTCGTCGCGTTGTTGGGCCCGATTCTGACTACTCAGGGGAGGGAGCAGTGAGCCACACCGTGCTCGTCTGCGACGACGCCATCTTCATGCGGACGATGATCAGCGACATCCTGGCGCAGGCCGGATTCGAGATCGTCGGCGAAGCCGAGACGGGGTCCCAGGCGGTGGAAAAATACCGGCAGCTGAAGCCCGACCTCGTCACGATGGACATCGTGATGCCGGACATGGGCGGCATCGATGCGGTGCGCGAGATCGTGAAGAACGATCCCGACGCGAAAATCCTCATGTGCAGCGCCATGGGGCAACAGGCGCTTGTGGTCGAAGCGATCCAGGCGGGCGCCAAGGACTTCGTGGTGAAGCCGTTCCAGCCGTCGCGCGTGCTCGAAGCCGTTCAGCGCGTGCTGGGGTAGCCGTGGATCTGTCGCAGTACGCCGAGTTGTTCCTGGCCGAAAGCCGGGAACACTTGAGCGCCTGCAACCAGTTGCTGCTCGAGTGGGAGCGCCGCCCGTCGGCGCCGGAGCCCGTCGGCGGCATCTTCCGGGCAGTGCACACGGTGAAGGGGATGGCGGCGACGATGGGCTACGCCCGCGTCGCCGATCTCGCCCACCGCATGGAGAACCTCCTCGACCATCTGCGTCGCGGAGGCCAGGCCCCCGCCGATGACACCCTCCAGCTGCTCTTCCGCGCCACCGATGCGCTCGAAAAAGCCGTCGACCTCGCCGTCGCCGGCCGCGAGCGCGAGGCCGACACCGCGGCCGTGGCCGCCGACCTCGACAAGGCCATGGCGCGTTTCGCGCCCGGCGAAGTCCGCGACGAACCCGCGTTCGTCCCGCCGCCGGTCCCCGACCTCGGCGGTGGCGGCCGGCTGATCCAGGTCACGTTGCGCGCCGAAGCGCTGATCAAGGGCGGCCGCGCCATGCTGATCATCCGCAAGGCGCAGAGCCTCGGCGCGGTGCAGGGCATCTCGCCGTCGCCCGCCGCCTTCGAGGCGGAGGACTTCGACGGCCGCTTCATATTCCGGCTCGACGCCACCCTGGCGCCGGCCGAGATCGAGGCCGCGGTCCGCTCGGTCGGCGACGTCGATCGCGTGACCGTGAGCGGCGGACCGGGCGATGCAGCCGGCGAAGAGCACGTCACGCCGGCCGAGAGTGCCGGCGGGCGCAGCCGCCACATCCGCGTGGACCTGCGGCGGCTCGACGCGCTGATGGACCTGATCGGCGAGCTGGTGACGACGCGCGGCCGCCTGAACGAGGTGGCGGCGGAGCGGAAAGATCCGGCGATCGACGATGTCGCGATTCAGGTGTCGCGGCTCTCCGCCGATCTGCAGTCCCAGATTATCCAGGCGCGGATGACGCCGGTATGGCAGGTGTTCGACCGCTTCCCCCGACTGGTGCGCGACTTGGCGCGGCAGCTCGAGAAGCAGGTCGTGTTCAAGGTCGAGGGTAAGGAGATCGAGCTCGACCGCGCCATCCTCGACGAGCTGGGCGATCCACTGGTGCACCTGCTGCGCAACGCGGTGGACCACGGAATCGAGTCGCCCGCCGAGCGTCGCAAGCACAAGAAGAAGCCCGAGGGCGAGATCGTGCTCTCGGCGGTGCGCGAGCGCTCCAGCGTCGCGATCAGCATCAGCGACGACGGCCGCGGGATCGATCGCGCCAAAGTGCTCGCGAAAGCCCTGCGGGAAGGGCTCGTCGATCCGCACACCGAGACGCTGTCGGACGATCAGTTGTTGCGCGTGCTGGCGCGGCCCGGGTTCTCGACCGCCGCCGCCGTGACGAGCGTGTCGGGGCGCGGCGTCGGGATCGACGTCGCCATGACGAAGATCCGCGCGCTGGGCGGGTCGATCGAGATTCGCACCGAGCCGGGGAAGGGCACGAGCTTCATTCTGCGGCTCCCGGTGACGCTCGCGATCGTGCGCGCGTTGATCGCGGCCGTCGGTGCGGAGCGCTACGCGCTGCCGCTCACCTACGTCGCGGAGACGGCGGAGTTCGGGGCCATCGCGATGACGACGATGGAAGGCCGGGAAGCGATGGTGCTGCGGGACCGCGTGGTGCCGCTCGTGCACCTGCGCGCCCTGCTCAATGTCGGTGGCGACGCGCCGCCCCCGCGGCGGCCCGTCATCGTGCTCGAGATGGGGGAGCGCCGCACCGGTGTGGTGGTGGACGGCATGTTAGGCCAGCAGGAGATCGTCGTGAAGGGATTCGAGGCACCGCAGGGGACCCTGCCGGTCTTCAGCGGCGCGACGATCATGGGCGACGGAGTCCCGGCGTTGATTCTCGACGCCGCGGGACTCGTGTAGCGAGGAGGGGGCATGGAGGACGTCAGGGATCTGAAGGCGCTGCAGATCGATGCGCTGCGTGAGGTCGCCAACATCGGCGCTGGGCACGCGGCCACCGCTCTGTCGCAGATGACGAACCGCCGGATCATGATCTCCGTGCCCGAGATCAACATCGCGCGGCTGGAAGAGGTGCCGAACATCCTCGGCGACCCGCAGGCGGTCGTCGCCGCGGTGCTCATGCACATGCTCGGCGACCTGACGGGCCGCACGCTGCTGCTCTTCCCGGAGCCGGTCGCCCGGCGCCTGTGCGATATGCTGCTCCGCCGCCCGCTCGGGACGACCGGCGCGTTCGAAACGATCGAGCAGTCGTGTCTCAAGGAGGCGGGCAACATCCTGTCGGGCGCCTACATGAATGCGCTGTCGGACTTCATGGGGATGCTGCTCCTGCCGTCGGTGCCCAGCCTCGTCGTCGACGTGTCGGCCGCCGTCCTGACGACGACCTACTTGAACTTCGGGCACGACCGGGACTTCGTGTTCTGCGTCGAGACGGAGTTCAGCATCGACGCGGAAGACGGCCTGCGCGGCCACTTCCTCCTGCTCCCCGACCTGGCGTCCCTCAAGGCTATCTTCGACGCCATCCGCTTGACTTGACGCTGTCCGAGCGCGACACCGCGGTACTGCGGTCGTTCGCCCGCCGGATCGATCCATCGGACGCGGGCGCCCACAACAATCTCGGCGTCCTCTATTTCCAGAAAGGCCTCATCCCGGAGGCCATCGCGGAGTTCACGCGCGCGCTCGAGCTCGACTCGAAGATGCAGGTGGCGCAGCGCAACCTCGAGATCGCCTACCACAACACCGGCTACTACGACCGCCGCGTCGCCGAGCTGCAGGAGCGCCTGCGCCAGGCCCCCGATGACCGCGACGCGCGCTGGGAGCTGGGCCGCACCTACGCGATCCTCGCCGCCTACGAAGAAGCCTCCGCCGAGTTCGAGGAGCTGCTGGCGCATCGTCCCAAAGACGTCGCGGCGATGATCCAGCTGGGCCTCACGGAGAAGAGCCGCGGCCGGCTCGAGATCGCCACCGATTGGTTCCTCCGCGCCGCCGAGCTGGAGCCCGAATCGAGCGTGGTGCAGTTCTACCTGGGCGAGGTCTACTACAACCGCGGGCTCAACGAGCCGGCCCTCGCGGCGCTCGAGCAGGCCGTCACGCGCAATCCCGACAACGCCAACGCTCACTACCTCATGGCGTTCGTGCTGGGCGACATGGGCCGGCACCAGGACGCGCGCGCGGCCTCGAAGCGCGCGATTCAGCTGAACCCGCCGCTGGCGCGGGCGCAGACGAACCTGTCGCTCGAGCGCTACCGCGCCGAGCGCAAGAGCGCCGAGATCAAGCTGCGCGAGCAACCCACGCCCGAGGTGGCCGAGGGGAGTGAGCTGGCCCACTACAACCTGGGACTCGCCTTCCGCCAGAAGGGCTACTACACGGAGGCCAACCGCGAATTCCGGCTGGCCCTGGAGCGCGGCGAGGATCGCCACCTGGTGCTCCAGGCGATGGCCGAGGTCCACCTCCTGAAGCGCGACTTCGCGGATGCGCTCGAGCTGTACGAGACCCTGATCCACGAGGTCCCCGACTCCCCCAAGCTCTGGAACGAGCGGGGCGTCGTGCTCCACCAGGCGGGTCGCACCGTGGACGCGCTGACGTCGTACCGGCAGTCGTCCGAGGTGGATCCGCGCTACGCGCTCGCGTGGAACAACATCGGCGTCGTGCTGGCGCACCAGAGCGACACGCAGGACGCGGTCGAGGCGTTCCGGCGCGCGCTCCAGCTCGAGAGCACGTTCGTACTCGCCCGCTTGAACCTCGCCCTGCTGCTCACGCACCTGCGGCGCTTTCAGCTGGCACTGGAGGCATACCGGCAGGTGCTCGTCGATAAGCCGGACGATGGCGCGGCGTGGAACGGCGTCGGGCTCGTGCTCGTCGAGTTGAAGCGCTTCCAGGATGCGCGCAACGCGTTTGTGCGCGCGGTCGAGGCCGACCCGCAGAACGCCGGCGCGCACTACAACCTGAGCTTCACCCTCTCGAACCTCGGCGACTTCGACGGCGCGCTCCGCGCCACCAAGCGCGCCCTGGAGCTCGATCCCTACTACGTCTCGCAGAAGTTTGCCCTGGCGATCGATCTGCAGTACGAGAGCGCCACGATCGGCATCGTGCCGGAGATCTCGGCCGACGTGACGGCCGAGACCCTCGGGGCCGACTTCAACTTCGATCAGCGGCTCCTGGACAACATCTTCCAGGAGCTGGCGCCCGCCCCGGCGGCCGCGGCGGGGGAGAAGAAGGTCAAGGACGATCCGCTCGCGCTGGCGCGCGACTACGTGAGCAAAGGCCTGATGGATCTCGCGCAGGCCGAAGCGACGCGCGCCGTGCAGCGCGGCGCCGACGCCGGCGCCGCGGCGACGCTCCTGGGCGACATCTACGCGCGGCGCGGTTTGCACGGCGAGGCGCTGGAGCGCTACCGCGAGGCGCGTGGGCGCGACGCCGGCAACGCCGGCGCGGCGCTGGGCGAGGTCCAGAGCCTCCTCGCCCTGCAGCGGGCTCCCGAGGCGCTGCCCATCGTTGAAGAGCTGCTGACCAAGAGCCCCGATCAGGTCGAGACGCTCATCGCAGGCGCGAAGGCGCGCGCCGCCACCGGCGACGCCGCCGGCGCGCTGACGGCATTGCAGCAGGCGCAGGCGCGGGCCCCCGCGCGCGCCGACCTGCGCAAACTCCAGGGCGACATCGCGCGCACCGTCGGCGATCGCAATGGCGCGCGCCAGGCCTACCGCGCGGCGCTCGAGCTGGATCAGGGCTTCGTGCAGGTGTGGCTCGAGCTGGGACGACTGCACGAAGAGGATGAGGAGTGGATCGATGCCGAGCGCTCCTACGTCCAGGCGCTCGATGCGCTCCCCACCTTCCACGAGGCCGCCCTCGCTCTGGCCGACTTGCTGCGGCGTGTCGGCCGCGTGCGCGACGCCGTCGGACGGCTCGTGGACATGCTCGAGCAGGATCCCTACGACCTCGACGCACTCCTCCACCTGGGGCGCGCCCTGATCGACGACAAGCGCAACGCCGAGGCCCTCGAGGCCTTCAAGCGCGCGCTCAAGTTCGATCCCGAGCACGTGGGAACGCTCTTTTACCTCGGCGTCACGCTGGCGCGCCTGCAGCGCTACGCCGAAGCCGTCGATGTCTGGGAGCGTGTCACGCGACTCGATCCCGGCGGGCCCTACGCCCAGCGAGCGAAGATGCACGCGCGCACCGCGGTGGACCTGCAGCACATCTTCACCGCGTCGGACGCGGCATGATGATGGAACGCCATGGCGATTGAAGGCCCGCTTCGCGAACTCGGCATCCACGACGTCTTCCAGCTCCTCGACCTGAGCCGGAAGACGGGCGCGCTGCGCGTGACCTCGGAGCTGCGGCACAACCAGGGCACCATCTACTTCGAGGATGGCACCATCATCTTCGCCGAGATCCGCAGCAATCCCCACCCGCTCGGCGGGCTGCTGATGCGGACCGGCAAGATCACGGAGGCGGACCTCGAGCGCGCCCGCGACATGCAGCAACGGGGAGGCGACAAGCGGCGACTCGGCGAGATTCTCGTCTCCCTCGGTGCGATCACGCAGCGCGAAGTCGAGCGCCAGGTGCGCTTCCAGATCGAAGAGGTCGTCTTCGAGGTCATGAGCTGGAACGAGGGGTACTTCTCGTTCAACGAGGGCCCCGTCACCGAAATCCCGACCGATACGGCCGTGCGCATCCCCGTCGAGGCCCTGCTCATGGAAGGCGCGCGCCGCATCGACGAGTGGTCGCGCATCGAAGGACGCATTCCGCACCTCGGCGTCGTCGCGTCGCTCGCGCCGCCCCCGCCCGACGGCGGTGGGGAGCTCGATCTGCTGCCGCCCGAGTGGGAAGTCCTGGCGTTGATCGACGACCGCCGCGACGTGCGCGCCCTCGCGAGCGAGCTGGGGCGGTCGGACTTCGACGTCGCCAAGACGCTGTTCGGTCTCGAGAGCGCGGGTGTGATCGTGCTGGTCGATCCCGGCACCGCCAAGCGCGGCCGACCCACGGTGGCCGGCGAAGTGGCGGAGCTCGTGGCCAAGGCCGAGCAGGCGTTGCAGCGGCGCGACTTCGGCGCGGCGCGCGCCGCCGCCGAGCAGGCGGCGACCACGCAGCCGCACGATCCCATCGTGCACCTGCTGCTGGGCCGCCTGCACTTCGCGCAAGGTGCGCCCCCCGCAGCCGTGGACGAGCTGCGGCGCGCGCTGCGCCTCGATCCGTTGCTCGCGCCCGCGTACCGACAGCTCGGATACGCGCTCGTGGCGCTCGGGCGCTTCGGTGAAGCCATCGAGAGCTGGGATCAGTGGGAGCGGCTGGCGGGACGCTCGGAAGAGGAGCTGGCCGCGCTGGCCGACGTGCGGCGCGCGCGCGACGCGGCGCGCGTCTTCCAGGGGATGGCGACGCATGGCTGACGACGTGCGCGCCCTCTCCGCCCAGCTCGCCCAGGACCCGCAGAGCCTCGTGTTCCTGCGGCTCGCCGAGGCGCTGCGCCGCAAGGGCCAGCTCGACGCGGCGCTGCGCGTCGCGCTCAACGGTCTCGAGCGGCACCCGCACCTCGCCGACGCGCACGATCTGTATGCGCGCGTGCTGACGGACAAGCACGACTACGAGCGCGCCTTCGACGAGTGGGACATGGCGCTGCGCATCGCGCCCAATCACACGGGGGCGCTGAAGGGCCTCGCCTTCCTGTATTTCAAGGTTGGGGACCTGCAACAGGCCGAGGCGCACCTCGAGCTGGCGAAGCGCATCGAGCCCGACGACCCGACGATTACCCAGGCGATCGAGATGGTGCGCGGGGGAGCGAGTCCACCATCGCCCCAGCCGGTGCTCGCCTCGGAACCGAAGGAGACCGCCGGTTCCGCACCGGTGCTCGACGAGTCGCGGGTCTTCGCCGGACTCGAGGGCGCGCAGGAGGGGCTCGTGTTGCTCGACGCCGCCGGGCGTGTCCTCGGCGGCGCCCTGCGGAATCCGGCTGGTGCCGACGTCACCGATGCCGTCGCCGCGTACCTCGCCGGCGTGTCGCAGGAGGCGGCGCGTACCGCCAAGTTGCTGGGACTGGGTGCCTGGAGCGGGCTCTCGGCCGAGGGCAAACACGGCAACGTGCACGTGTCGCACCCGTCCAAGGACGCGTTGCTCCTCGTCGTCCGCGACCGCGGCGTGCCGCTCGGCCGCCTCGCCATCCTGGCGCAGCGCGCGACGGGAATGGCGAAACGCTGGCTGGAGAAGCAATGAACCACACCCTCGATCTCGTCACCCGGGTGCGTGGCGTTCGGGGCGCGATGCTGGTCTCGGCGGACGACGGGCTCGTCGTCGCCGAGCAGCTGATGGAGGGCATCAAGGGGTCGGCCGTGGCGGCGCTGGCGGCGAGTCTCGCGGGACGGCTGCGCCGCGCCATGGAGGCGGCGGGGATCGGCGCCAGCGTCTTCTGGCACCTGCAGGCCGACCAGGGCACGTTGCTTGTGGTCCCGGCGGCGTCGGGGATGCTCGTGGTGGCCGTCGCGGAGCCCGACGTGAACATCGGACTGGTCCGGCTCGAGCTGCTCCGGGCCGGCGAGGCCATCGCATGACGGCGCGCGCAGTCGAGAGCTGGACGCTCCAACCCCTCACCGCCTTCGTGAAGGAAGCCTCGGCGCGCCTGGTGTTGCTGATGACCCCGGCGGGTCAGGTGCTCGCGCAGTCGGGGTTCTCGCGCGCCGTAGACGTCATGTCGGCCGCGGCGCTCGGCGCCGCCATCGTGGCCTCCACCGGGGAGCTCGCCAAACAGCTCCGCCAGCCGCCCTTCGCAGCCTTGAACCATCAAGGCCACCGGCACGGGATCTTCCTGTCGACGTTCCCGATGGAGCGCGGGACCGTCGTCGTCTTGGCAGTCTACGACCTCGACGTTTCGTCTCTCGGCTTGGTTCAGTTATTCTATGAGCAACTGGCGGCGGACCTGAAGGCGGCGAGCCCCAAAGGCAGCGTGCCCAAGCAGGTGCTGGCGGCGGATTTCGAGCGCGAGCTGAGCGATAGCCTGAACACGCTGTTTGGGAGATAGCCCGTGTCCCTGGTGAACTTCACGACCCGCGAGATCACGTGCAAGATCGTCTACTACGGACCGGGACGGTCCGGTAAGACGACGAACTTGCACTACGTCTACGGGCGCGTCCCCGAGTCGCGCCGCGGACGCATGGTGTCGCTCGCCACGCAGACCGACCGCACACTGTTCTTCGACTTCCTGCCGATCGATCTGGGGCAGATCTCGGGGTTCGCCACGCGCTTCCAGCTCTACACCGTGCCGGGGCAGGTCTACTACAACGCGACGCGGCGTCTGGTGCTGCAAGGCGCCGACGGCGTGGTCTTCGTGGGCGACAGCCAGGCGCGCCAGCTCGACGAGAATCTCGAAAGTCTCCAAAACCTCCAAAGCAATCTGCTGGAGCACGGCATTGACATCCGTACGGTGCCGGTCGTGATGCAATACAACAAGCAGGACCTGCCGCGCGAGCTGATCCTCACGCCGGCGGAGCTGGACGACGCCCTCAACTTCCGCAGTGTGCCGAGTTTCCCGGCTGACGCGCTCCACGGCCAGGGCGTGTTCGAGACCCTCAAGTCCATTTCTGAGCTCGTGCTCAAGAAGCTGGCGGCCGGGAGCCCGGCGTGACCAGCGCCCTCAACCCGAAGTTCACGTTCGAGACCTTCGTCGTCGGTGCCGCGAACCGTCTGGCGGTCACGGCCGGTCGCACCGTCGCCGAGAATCCGGGTTCGGCGTACAACCCCCTCTTCATCTATAGCGGCTCGGGGCTCGGGAAGACGCACCTGCTGATGGCCATCGGGCACAGCGCCAAGCTGCTCGCGCCGCAGTTGAACATCGAGTACCTGACGCTCGACGAGTACGTCGAGGCATTTCACGCGGCCATCGCGGCGGGGCAGGGCGACGCGTTCCGCCGTCGCTTCCAAAACGTCGACGCGCTGCTCGTGGATGACGTCCAGTTCCTGACGAACCGCAAGGAAATGCAGGCGGAGCTGCTGCGCCTCACCGAAGCCCTGCAGCAGGCCGGTCACCAGATCGTGCTGACGAGCGACCGGCCTCCGGCCGAGATCGCGGATCTGGACGAGCGGCTCATCTCACGGTTCTCGGGCGGTCTCGTCGTCGACATGGGCATTCCCGACTACGAGACGCGCGTCGCGATTCTGCGGCGCAAGGCCGAGGAGCGCGGCGCCCGGTTCCAGCCGGGGGTACTCGAGACCGCGGCCGGCGTCGATTTTCCCAACGTGCGCGAGCTGATGGGCGCCCTCAATCGCCTCGTGGCGTACCAGGCGGTGAACGAGACGCCCATCAATGCCGAAGCGGCGCGTCAGGTTTTAGGGGTCGCGGATGCGACCGCCGCTTCACCGACCGCCGCCTCATCTGCCCCCGCCTCTCCCACCGGAGACGAGTTCTCCCAGTTCCTCACCGATGTCACCGTCACCGTCGGCAAAGCCGTCGAAGCCTGGCGCGCGCGGGTCGCGGAAGCGGTGCTCCGCTGGGAGGGTGAGGGATATCGCACGAACCGGCTCGAGAAGCTGCTCGATCACGACTCGCCCGCGGCGGTGGACGAAGCAATCGCGTCGTACATCCACGACGTGGAGCGGCTCAAGGCGCTCGAGGCGGAGGTGGGCGCTCTCGATCCTCAGGCGGCGGGAGACAAGGTGTTCCGCGATCCGGAACGCATGGCGGAAGCCGAGGCCGAGGCCGCGAAGGTACGCGACGGCGCGGCGCCGCCCCCGGCCCCGTCGGGGGCCTTCCCGCTCGACAGCTACGCGGCCGGCGCCTCGAACGAGGTGGCGTTGAGTGCCGCGCGCGCCGTCATCGATGGACCAGGCAAGAAATACAACCCGCTCGTGCTGGTGGGTCACAGCGGACTCGGCAAGACGCACCTGCTCAACGCCATCGGGCTCGAGCTGATGAAGAAGAAGGGCGCCGTCGTCGCATGTCTGTCGACGCAAGGCTTCGTCGACGAGCTGATCGCGGCGATCGACGGCGACCGCGTGGACTGGTGGCGCGCGCGCTACCGTCGGGCCACGGCGCTGCTGCTCGACGACATTCACCTCCTCGCCGGCAAAGACCGGACGCAGGAGGAGCTGTTCAACCTCTTCAACCAGTTCCTGGACGGTGATCGGCAGCTCGTGTTCACCGCGCCCGCCCATCCCAACAAGCTCGAGGGGCTGGAGGAGCGCATCGTGTCCCGCCTCGAGGGCGGGCTCGTCGCCGAAATCGGTGATCCCGATCGCGCGGTCCGGCGCACCGCGCTCGAGCGGATTCTCAGCCAGCAGAAGATGAACCCCGATCCGACGCTCCTCGACTACCTCTCCGACCGGCCCGCCGATTCGGTGCGGAGCCTCACCGGTCTGGTGCAGCGCGTGGTGGAAGCGGCGGCGGCGCAGGACCAGCCTGTCACGGCGGGCCTCGCCCGCGAGATCCTGGAAGGACAGCCGGCGGCGGGCGGGCGGCGCACCACCGGGCTCCGCACCAGCGGTCTCGTCGTGTCGAGCGCCGGTGGCGTGCGCAGTCGCGAAAAGATGGTGTGGGACTGGCCTTCGGCGGCCGACCGCGTGATCGAGGACCTGCGCTAAATGGCCATCAAGGGATCACTCAAGGAAGCCTCGCTCCCCGACGTGCTGCAGCTGCTCGCGTTGGGGCAGAAATCGGGATGCCTGTCGATCGCCGACCGCTCGAACTTCGGATACATCTACTTCGACAAGGGCCGCATCTGCTACGCGTCGATCGTGAACCGCCGCGATCGCCTCGGCGACATCCTCGTCAAGCACGAGAAGATCTCGCAGGAGCAGCTCGACGCTGCGATTCACCGCCAAGCCAAGGAGCGCGACAAGAAGCTGGGCGAAATCCTCGTCGCCCAGACCGTCATCACGCAGCAGGAACTCGAGCGCTACATGCGCATGCAGATCGAGGAATCCGTCTATTACCTGTTCACCTGGACGCAGGGGACCTTCAACTTCGAGGCCGACGTCCGGCCCGAGCAGCAGGACTTCCTCGTCTCCATCAACCCCGAGTCGCTGCTGCTCGAGGGTGCTCGGCGCGTGGACGAGTGGAGCCTGATCGAGAAGAAGATCCCGTCGTTCGATCTCATCTTCGTCCTGGACCGGGACCGGCTCGCCATCAGCGACGCCAAGATGACCGAGACCCAGGACCGGATCATGCCGCTGCTCGACGGGTCGCGCGACGTGAATCAGGTGATCGAGGATTCCGGCCTGGGGGAGTTCGAGGTCGGGAAGGCGCTCTACGGACTCGTCACGGCGGGCTTTGTGCATCGCGCCGGCAGGACGGCCAGTGCGGAAGATTTAAAGATGACCGACGCGCGCGTCGAGGAGCACCGCAACCTCGGCATCGCCTTCTACAAGACGGGCATGCTCGACGAGGCGGCGCGGGAATTCCGGCGGGTGGCCGAGCTGCGCGCCACCGACGCCAACGCGCACTTCTTCATCGGGCTCGTCGCGCTCAAGCAGGCACGCTGGCGCGAGGCGATGGAAGCCTTGCGCCTCGCGGCGGAGAAGGGCGGTTCGCGGCCCGCCGTGCTGCACAACCTGGGGCTCGCCTACGAGCAGCTGGGGCGCCTCGACGAAGCCGAGACGACCTACGCCGAGGCGGCATCGCGAGCGCGCACCGATCCGCGCGTCTACGTGGGGTGGGGCATCGTCGCCTTGAAGCGCGGCGACCATGCGAGCGCCGCCGGCCGGCTCGATCGCGCCAAGGAGCTCTTCGCCGACAAGATCCCGCCGGTCTGGTTCTGGGCGCGCGCGCTCGTCGCGGCGGCGGCGGGCGACTTCGAGGTGGCGGAGCAGGCCTCCGAGCAGGCGGTGGAGGCGCACCCGCAACACGCCGTCCTGCGCAACAACCTGGCGGTGCTGAAGGAGCTTGCCGGCGAGCTGCCGGCCGCCGAGGAGCTGGCGCGCGCGGCCCTGCACGATGAGCCGTCGCTGCCGCAGCTCTCCAAGAACCTCGGCGATCTCGCCTACCGCGGCTCGCGCTACGACGAAGCGTGGGATCTCTACCAGCGGGCCGTCGAGCTGGCGCCGGACTTGGGGGACGACGTGTACTTCAAGCTCGGGAACATCGCGTACAAGCGCAGTGACCGGGAGCAGGCGGGCGAGCTGTGGCGCCGCGCGCTGGAGCTCAACCCCAAGCACGAGCTGGTGAAAGCCAATCTGGATACGCTGAGCACGTTGTCGTGAGCTCGCCGCAGGACGAGCGCGCTTTTCTGGCGCTGACGCAGAAGATCTCGCGGATGCGCGGCGTAAGCTGCGAGTCGTACAAGGACAAATGCCTCAAGCGGCGCCTCGCGGTGCGGATGCGGGCCCGCGGGGTCCACACCTACGACGACTACAGCCGCCTCCTCGACGAGGACACGCGCGAGTACGAGCAGCTGCTCGACGCCCTCACCATCAACGTCACCAAGTTCTACCGCAACGCCGAGACGTGGCACGCGTTGCGGCCGCATTTGGCCGCCCAGTGGGCCGCGCGCCGCGGCCACCTCCGCGTATGGTCGGCGGGGTGCGCATCGGGGGAGGAGCCGTACACCATCGCCGTGCTCCTCGCCGAGATCGCCGGTCATCAATCGACCGAGCACGCATCCGTCGATGCCACCGACGTCGATCGCCTCAGTCTCGAGCGCACCCGGCAGGCGAAGTATCCGGAGACCGCCTTTACCGAAATGCCGCTGGACTTGAAGCGCCGCTATTTCACGGGGGCGCCGCTGCTCCAGCCCGTGTCCGCCGTCCGCTCGCTGGTGCGCATCACGGCGCACGACCTGATGCGCGAGCCACCGCTGTACAAGGCCTACGACCTCATCGTCTGCCGCAACGTCGTCATTTACTTCGAGCGGCAGGCGCAAGAGCGCCTGTTTCAAGTCTTTGTGGACGCGCTGATCCCCGGCGGCATCCTCCTGCTCGGCAAAGTCGAGACCCTGTTCGGGCCCGCGCGCGATCGCCTGACGCTCATCGATCCGCGCGAGCGGATCTACAAGAAGCCGGCGTGAAGGAGGTCATCGTCAAGGTCGCCGACTGGGCCGCCGAGCGCGGGGACGGCGTGATCGTGACGCTCGGCCTGGGGTCGTGCGTCGCGATCATGCTCTACGATGCCGATCGGGCCGCCGGCGCCATGGCGCACGTGCTCTTGCCCTCGCGCAGCCTCGCCCACGACGCGACGAACCTGGCCAAGTTCCCGGAATCCGCGGTGCCGCTGCTCGTCGAGCGGCTCAGGGCGCTCGGGGCCGAGCCGCGACGGCTCGTCGCCAAACTCGCCGGCGGCGCCAGCATGTTCAGCCAGCTGATGACTCCGGGCACGATCCAGATGGGGGAGCGGAACATCGTCGCTTCCCGCAACGCGCTCCGCGCCGCGTCGATCCCGATCGTCAAGGAATCGGTGGGCGGCGAGCGGGGTCGCAGCGTGCGCTTCCACGTCAAAGACGGCCGCGTCGAGATCCGGTCGGTGGGAGCCGATGCAGAAGTCATCTGACGCGCGCCCCACCGTCCTCGTCGCCGACGACAGCGCGCTGATGCGCCGCGTGCTCGTGGACGTGCTGGGGGGCGGGGAGACGGAATCGGGTCCCTTCCGCGTCGTGGCGACGGCGCGCGACGGGGTCGACGCCGTCCGCAAGGTCCACCAATACGATCCCGATGTCGTGACGCTCGATCTCGAAATGCCCGAGCTCGACGGGCTCGGCGCCATCGGGTACATCATGTCCGAATCGCCGCGGCCCATCGTTGTCGTCAGCGCGCACGCCGGGCCCGGGACGGCGACCGCGATCCGCGCCCTCGAGCTCGGCGCTGTCGAGATCGTCGCCAAACCACCCCCCGACGCCTCGGGCCGCGCCGCCCTCGCGGGCCTCGCGCCGCAGCTGATCGAGGCGGTGCGCCGTGCGCTCGCTGCCGACGTATCGCACGTCAAAGTGATGGCGCGCCCGCCGGCGCCCGTCGCGCACCCGCCCGAGCTGGCGTTGCGTGGGCGCGCGACCCTCGCGATCGCCGTCGCGGCGTCGACGGGGGGACCGCGCGCGCTGGCCGAGCTCGTGCCGCAGCTCGTCACGGGGCGGGGCGCCGCGGTGCTCATCGTCCAACACATGCCGCCCAAGTTCACGCGCAGTCTCGCCGAGCGGCTCGATTCGATGAGCCGCCTGCGCGTCGTGGAGGCCGCCGACAACACGCCGATCGTGGCCGACACGGCATACGTGGCCCCGGGCGATTATCATATGCGGGTGCGTGCCAGCAGCGACGGTCCCGTGATCACGCTCGACCAGACGCCCTCGGTGTGGGGTGTTCGCCCCGCCGCCGACCATCTGTTCCGCTCCGTGGCGCAGGTGTACGGGAACAAGAGCGTCGGCGTCGTGCTCACTGGCATGGGGCGTGACGGCGCCGATGGCCTGCGCGCCATCCACGACGCGGGCGGGGGCGGCGTCGCACAGGACCGCGACTCGGCCGTGATCTACGGCATGCCCGGCGCGGCGGTGCAGGCCGGGGGAGTAGACGCCGTCCTCCCACTCGGACAGATTGCCGACCGCATCTCCGTCGAATTGACCAAGCGCGGAGCGTTGTTGCGGGCGGGAGGGACGAGCCGGTCGTGATCGGATACCTGTTGGTGCGTGCCGAGGGAAGGGCATACGGCCTGCCCGTGGGCCGCGTGCTCGAAGTCTCGGACGCCGGGCGCGTGCTCGATGTGCCGCGCTCACTTCCGGCCGTGCGGGGTCTCACAACCCTGCGCGGGCGCCTCGTGCCCCTGATCCATCTCGGAGCCTTCCTCGGCGGGCGCGCGGCGCCCCCGGAGGCGGGCCGTACCGTGGTGCTGGTCGAGCTGCGAGGTGGGGGAGCGGGGCGGGAAGATCGCCAGGTCGCATTCGAAGTGGACGACGCGGATGAAGTGGTGCGTGAGCAGGCGATGCCGGTGCCGCGCGGGCAATCGCTGCCGTGGGCCGTGGGCGTCGCCGAAAAGGACGGTGCGCTCGTGCCGATACTCGATCTGGAAGCGCTGGGAGACCGCATCGGATGAGCACTGCCGGCGACGACGTTCAACTCGTCACGTTCAAGGTGGGCGGCCAGGATTTCGCGTTCAACATCTTTCAGGTCGAACGCATCCTGCGTTACGAAGCGCCCTCGCCCCTGCCGAAGGCGCCCGAGTTCCTCGAGGGCGTGCTGCAGTATCAGGCGGGGGCAATTCCGCTCATCGACATGCGCAAGCGGCTCGGCGCGCCGGCGCCGCTGCGCGACGATACGCGCACCGTGATTCTCGAGTTCGAGTCGGGCAAGATCGGGCTCATCGTCGACGCCGTGACCGAAGTGCTCCAGGTCGCCGCCGCGACAGTGACTCCGCCCCCCGGCATCGTGAAAGGTCTGGCGGCCGAGTACATCACCGGGCTCGTCGTGACCAACGGACGCACGATCATCGTGCTCAATACGAACAAGTTGTTGTCGTCCAAGGAGAAGTTGGCCCTCGAGGCCGCGCAATGACCGAATCTCCGATTGCCAGGCTGCGCGGCGAGTACGATGCGATCGCCCGCCAGCTCGACGGTGCCACGGGCGGCGCCGAGCGCGAGGCCGCCAAGCGCGAGATCATCGCCTTCTTCAAGAAGGTGGATGGCTATCTCGGCGAGCTGACGCAGCTCAAGGACGACATCCGCCAGCTGGTGGAGCGGTACAAGCAGATCACCGCCGACACCAAGCAAGCGTCGGCGCCCGAGTTCACGGGCCAGCGACCGGTTCTGCACGCCGATCACATCGGGGCCACGACGTTCATCGAAAAGGGATGGAGTCTCATCTCGCTCGGCGACCACGCCGGAGCCATTCAAGCATTGCAGCGCGCGCTGCAGCTCTCGCCCGGTGAGACGCAGGCGGAGTCGCTGCTCGGCTGGGCGCAGATGCTGCACGAAGACTACGACGATGCGCTCCAGACTTTCTCCAAGGTCCTGATGAAGGAGCCGGCGAATTCCCTCGCGCGCATCAACGTGGGATTCATCTGTCTGAAGAAACACATCTTCGGCGAGGCGATCGAGCACCTTTCGAAGGCGATCCGGCTCGACAACGACAAGAAAGCCACGCTCTACGCGCACTTCTATCTCGGCCTCGTCTACCTGCAGCGCGAGATGTACGAGGATGCCGAGACGTTCTTTCAGAAGACCATCAAGCTCGGTCCGAACCTGATCGAGGCCTACTACGAGCTCGGGCGCGCGCACTGGTTCGCGGGCGAGCACGACACGGCGAAGACGACGTGGGCCGACGGCTTCAAGGCGAACAAGTTCAATCCCTGGGGCAAGAAGTGTCAGGAGATGCTGGACCTTGTCGCCAAGGGCGAGGAGCCACCGCGAGAATAGCGTTGCTCGCCCTGCTCCTGCAGGGCGCGTCACCCACCAGTGTGACGGTCGGGCGCGTGACGGCGGTGGCGTGGCCGGGGCAAGAAACGCTGGCGACGTCGCTCGCCGAGGTCGCGGATCACGCCGGCGGTTTTCCCGGCATCGGCCAGCTCCCCGACCGCCCGCTGCGTCTCATCCTCGCGCCCACTCGAGAGAAGTACGACTCGCTCACCCGCGGCCGTTTGCCCTTCTGGAGTGAAGGCGCGGCGTTTCCGGACGCCGGCACGATCGTGCTCCTGACCAACCATCCGGCCGTCGGCCCATCGGCCCTCCGCCACGAGCTCGCCCACGTCGCGTTGCGCTGGCGACTCGGGCGGGGCGGGCGCGTGCCGTTGTGGTTCGAGGAAGGGTACGCGGCGGTCGCCGCCGAGGAGTGGGGTCGCCTCGATGCCCTCCGGTTGAACTGGCAGGTCGCGCGCGGCATGCAGATGAATCTCGATCAGGTCGATCGCGCGTTGCGCGGTGGCAAGGGCGACGCCGAGACCGGGTATGCGCTGGCGACGACGGCGGTATTGCTGCTGTACCGGTGGGGCGGGAAGGCGGGCCTCGATCCGCTCGTCGCCAATCTGGCGAAGGCGCCGACTTTCGATCAGGCGCTGCGTGATACGTATCACGTGACCGAGGGGGACTTCGAGGTGCGCTGGCAGCGCGACGTCGCATCCCGTTACGGGTGGCTTTCCTGGGCCGCCGCGATGGGGCTCTTCTGGGCGGCGATGGGCGCGGTACTGGTCGCGCTCGTCGTGTTGCGACGGCGCCGCGACCGCGCCCGCCGCGCCACACTGGACGACGGCCAACTGCTTGACGAGCTTGACATTACCCCGTAGACTCCTGCCCCTATGCCAGAGCAGATACTCGCTCGCTCGCGCCTGCGCTTCGGTCCCAAAAATTATTTCTTTCTCGCCGCCGCGATCGTGTCGCTCGTCGTGGGTTACTGGCTCCTGTCCAAAGGATCCACGTCGCTCGCGCCCGTTCTGCTCGTCCTTGGCTACTGCGTATTCTTTCCGGTAGGCCTAGCCCTTTAGCGTGTTGTTGTCGCGCGGGCGAATAGCTCAGCGGTTCAGAGCGCCTGCCTTACACGCAGGATGTCGGGGGTTCGAATCCCTCTTCGCCCATCGGGGTAGCAGACTGCAACGGAGGATAGACTGCGTGAGACAGTTTGGTCTGGTGGTCGCACTGATGGCGGGAGCCGCCGGCAGCGCATCGGCACAGCTCGCCGTGCAAGTGCCGACCGAAAAACTCCTCATACTCGCGATGACGGCCGCTCCCGCGGATTCCGCGACGAGCATCGCGCTGGCGGACGCGGTCCGCGATCGCATCGGGCAGCTCGCGAAGTACAAGGTGTTGGTGATCACCAAGGCAAAACTGTGCGAAGCGCTGACCGCATCGGGTTTCCCTTGTGACGTCCTGCTCGACGATCAGCAAGCCCGACAGCTCTCGCGCTTCCTCTCGGTCTCCGCATATACCACCGGATCGCTCACGCGCCGCGACGCGACGCTGACGGCGAACGTGCGCGTGATCGACATCTCGAGCTCGGGGATGCCTGCGGGCTTTTCCATCGCGAACCCCGGCACCACGGCGGCGTTCGCCGAGGCGATCGCGCAGCGGCTCAACACGATCATCCGCGCCAGCGAATCGGTGCGCGAATGCACCTCGAATCGTCAGCGCGGTGCATTCCCCCGCGCCATCTCGGCTGCGCAGAAGGCGCTCACCGTCGACCCGAACTCCGCGGGCGCGTGGCTGTGTATTTCGACCGTGTACGAGGCGCAACGGATGCCCGTGGACAGCATCATCGCGGCCTCCACGCGCGCCCTCAAAGGTGATCCGTGCAACAGTACCGCGTGGGAGAACATCGCGCGGGGTTGGCAGCAAAAAAACGACTCCCTCAAGGCGATCGACGCGTTCATTTCGCAGTTGGAATGCGAACCACGCAACAGCAACCGGCGCATGCAAATCGCGCAGCTGCTGCGTCAGATGAAGGCGTTCCAGCGCGCTGTGGACCTGCTCAATGCTGGCTTAAAACTGATGCCGGGCGACCAGCAGATGCTCGATCTGAAGGTGCGCATTGCCATCGAGGGTTCACTCTGGAAGCCGGCCGTGGAGGCCCTGTCGGAACAGCTGGCGCACGATTCGGCGCTGGGCAAGGACACCACGTTCCTCAACACAGCGATCGGCGCGGCCCAGTCGGCCCCCGATACCCAGGCGCTACTCCGATTCACCGAGGTCGCCGTCCGCAACTTCCCGACCAGTATCCGCTTCCTGAAGGCTCGCGGCGGGGCGTTTGAGATGGCGGGCGTGGTGGACTCCGCGGTCACTACCTATAAGAAGGCGCTGGCCCTCCAGCAGGGGAACGACGTCCCGCTCAGCCTGCTGATCGCGAAGACGATCGTGGATCACGCGCAGTACGACACCGCCAGGGCGAGGGAGCTCAACGGGCCTCGCAAAGACACGATCGCCTTGCACGCGCTGCAGCAGGCCTTCGCGGAAAAGGTCGACTCGGCACGTCCGTTCCTGCACCCCGGGCTCGTGTCGAGCGATACCGGCCAAAAACTCACCGCCGCGGTCCTCATGCTCACCGGCGGCTCGAAGATCGCGCAGGCCGCGGCCTACGACCGCTCGTACATCTGGCTCGATACGCTGCTCCAGGCCGTGGCGCCGCGCACGCCGACCGATACGACGGGGCCCCGTTTCCAGGTGCGCGTCAATGCGAGTTTCTGGTTCGGCCTGTCGTCCATCCTGACCCTCGGCCCGACCTACCAGGCCATGACCAAACTGCCGGCCAGTGATCGCCAGCGCTGCGACAAGGCCAAGGCGGTCTTCGGCCGGTTGGATCGCACCAAGGCCGCGTTGACCCTCGGCCGGCGTGTCCATCCGCCCACGGCCGACCAGATGCTCGGGTTCGTCGCCCAATACGAGAAGGCACGGGCGCAGGTGATTGCGGCATTCAAGTGCCGGAATTTCTGAGCTGCCATTGAATTGACTCGACCCCCGGCTATATTCCGGCGCTCCGCAGTAGGGGGCTGTAGCTCAGCTGGTTAGAGCGCCGGTCTGTCACACCGGAGGTCGCGGGTTCGAGCCCCGTCAGCCCCGTCCCAACCCTGGCTCCGCCTGTTTCCACGGGCGGAGCCGTCGTATTTTGGATGGTGTCCAGCGCCCCCACCTACCACATTCCCGTCCTCGCCGAGGCGGTACGCGACTGGGCCGCCGGGGGCAGGCGCGCCGTGGATGCGACGCTCGGGGGCGGCGGCCATGCCGCCCTGCTCCTCGCCGGTGGCGCGAGCGTGCTGGGCATCGATCGCGACCCCGCAGCCATCGCCGCTGCCCAAGCCCACCTCGGCGATTCCATCCGCTATCTCACGGCGGCCTACGGCTCTCCCGAGGCGCTCGACGCCGTCCGCGCTTTCCAGCCGGACCGCATCCTCTTGGACCTCGGCATCAGCTCTCACCAGGTCGATACCGCGGAGCGGGGGTTTACCTTTCGTCCCGGGGCGCCTCTCGACATGCGGATGACTCCGGGGGCGGGGCCGAGCGCGCGCGATGTGCTGAATAGCTGGCCTGAGGAGCGGCTGGCCGCGGCGTTCGAGGATTTCGGCGACGAGCGCCGCGCCCGCGCCTTGGCCAGGGAGATCGTGCGGCGGCGTCTCAATCCCCTCAAGGGACACTTTGCGCAAAGCGATGATTTCGTGAACGCGATCCGCGCGACCCTGGGGCCCCGGTCGGGGCCCGGAGATTTCGCGCGGCTCTTTCAGGCCCTGCGCATCGCCGTGAATGACGAGCTGGGTCAGCTCACCGCCGCGCTGCCCGAGTTTCGCGATGCGCTGGCTTCGGGCGGCCGGTTGGGGGTCATCACCTACCATTCGGGCGAGGACCGCATCGTCAAGCATCTGTTCCGCGAGTGGGGCAAGTCATGCGTCTGCCCGCCACGGCAGCCCATTTGTACCTGTCGCGGTCGCGCCCTCGGGCGAGTGCTCACCAAGAAGGCGATCGTCGCGGGGGCCGCGGAGGTCGCCGGCAACGTGCGGGCGCGCTCGGCGCAGTTCCGCGCGTTCGAGACCGCAGAGGAGGGGCGTGGCGAGAGTTAAGGGCCGGCACTGGCTCGCGATCTGGCTCGTCGCGCTGCTCGCGGCGCTGTGGGCGGTCATCGCCCGTCAAACCGCATCCCTGAATGCCGCGCGCGCCCTCACCGACCTGCGCGCCGAGCGCGCGGGACTCGAAGGGAAGCGCGACGAGCTGGAGCGGCGCATCCGGACCGCCTCGAGCCGTGCCGTCCTGTTGCCCCGCGCGCAAAAACTCGGCCTCCGTCTTCCCGCCGATACCGAAATCATTCTCGTGCCGACTGCTCCCGCCTCGCCGCCGCCCCGCTGACGATGGCCAAGCCCGCGGTACGCCTCGGCGTCGTCCAGTTCGGCCTCCTCGGCGTGCTCGCCGTCCTGGTGCTGCGCGCCGCGCAGGTGCAGCTGCTGGAAGGACGGCGCCACGCCGCCGAAGCGCAGGCGCAGCGCACCGAGCACGTCGTGCTCGACGCGCGCCGCGGCACCCTGTTCGACCGGCACGGGACCGCGCTCGCGCTGACGCAGGAGACCTACCACGTCGGCATCGCCCCGAACGAGCTGCGCGATCCCCGCGCCGATGCCGGACTCATCGCTCGCCGCTTGCGGCTCGCTCCGCGCGATCTGGACAAGGCCCTGCGGCGGCGCTACGCCTGGTTCGCGGGTCCGTACACGGCGCTCGACGTGGAGCCGTTGCGCGCGGTGCGGGGCGTCCATCTCGAGCCGGTGCTGCGACGCTTCTATCCCTCGACCGAGTTCGCCCGCGCCGTTATCGGCCGCGTCGGCGACGACGGCCTGGGCGCATCGGGGCTCGAGCGCTTGCTCGACAGCCTCCTCGCCGGCTCGCCCGGCTCCGCAGTCGTGCTCAAAGACCGCGCCGGGCGCGAGTACGAGTCGCCCGCCCGCGTGATCGCGCAGCCGATCCCCGGAAACGACGTCGTCCTCACGATCGACGCCGAGCTGCAGGAGATCGCGCAGCGCGCGCTCGACGATGCGCTCGACCGCATGGACGCCGAGGGTGGGGATGTGGTGATGCTCGACCCGGTGACGGGCGAGGCGTTGGCGATCGCGTCACGACACAAGGGCGGGGGCGCGCGACCCAGTGCGTTCACGGAGACGTTCGAGCCCGGCTCGCTGGCCAAGATCTTCGCGGCCGCGGCGCTCGTGTCGCTCAACCGTGTTCGCCCGGGCGAGCACGTTTCGGGCGAAGGAGGGAAGTACCAGCTCCCCGACCGCCTCGTGACCGACGAGCACCCGCTGCCCTCGCTGACCCTCGCCGATGCGATCCGCGTCTCGAGTAACATCGCGCTCGTCAAGTTTGCCACGCGGCTCGAGCCCGACGAGCAATACACGATGCTCAGGGCCTTCGGCTTTGGCGCTCCGACGGGCATCGAATTCCCGGCGGAGTCGCCGGGCAAGCTGCGACTTCCCAAGGACTGGACTCGACCGAGCCAGGCAAGCCTTGCGATCGGATATGAGCTGGCCGTGACGCCAATGCAGCTCGCGGCCGCGTACGCAGCGATCGCCAACGACGGGGTGTTGCTCCAGCCGACGCTGATCCGCGAAGTGCGCGATCCCGCCGGTGCCGTGCGCTATCGTCACCGGCCCGAGCCCGTGCGGCGGGCCGTGACGGCCGAGGTCGCGGCCAAGTTGCGCGATCTGCTGCGCGGCGTCGTCGAAGCGGGTGGCACGGGCGAGCGCGCTGCCCTCGCCAACTTCCAGCTGGCCGCCAAGACGGGAACCGCGCGCCGCGTCGTCGGCGGGCGGTACGCGCCAGGGCAGTACACGGCGTCGTTCGCGGCGCTCTTTCCGGCCGATGACCCCCAGTTAGTTGTTGTCATGAAGATCGACAATCCTCAGAAGGGCAGTTACTTCGCCGCCCAGACGGCGGCGCCGGTCACGCGTTCGATGCTGGAGCAAGCGCTCGCGGCGCGCACGGTGGCGCTCGATCGCGCGCGTCTCTCGAACGTCGCGCCGACGGCGGAGCGGGCGCCCTTCGATGAGATCAAGGAGATCAACGAGCCCGACGGCGTCGTGCCGTACGTCGTGACGATTCCGACGCCCGCGCCGCTCCCGGACAGCGAGCGCGTCCAACCCGCGCGCGCAGTGCCAGACGTGACGGGTCGCCCGCTGCGGGAGGCGGCGCTCCTGCTCCACCGGCGCGGCTTCCGCGTCGTCGTGAAAGGCTGGGGCGTGGTGCACCACAGCTGGCCCGCCGCGGGCGACAAGGCGGCGGCCGGCTCGACGGTCACCCTGTTCGCGGAGCCGCGACACTGACCAAGCTCGCCGCGATCGTCGATGCCCTACGCCAGGCGAACCTGCTCGTCGAAGCGCCGTCTGCGCTGCCCGAAATCACGGGTATCACTGCCGACACCCGACGCCTGACTCCCGGCGCCTTGTATTGCGCCGTGCGTGGCGCCGCGGCCGACGGGCACGCGTTCGTCGCCGCCGCGGCGTCGCGCGGCGCGGCCGCCGCGCTCGTCGAGGAGCGACAGCCGGCCCAAGTGGGAAAGATTTCCCAGATCGTCGTTCGCGACGGCCGCCGGGCGGCGGCCGCCGCCGCCGAGACGTGGTATGGACGTGCCGCCACGCGATTGAAACTGGTGGGCGTGACGGGCACCAACGGCAAGACGACGTCCGTGACGCTGGCGCGCCACGCGCTGGCCGGTCCTTCAGGGATTGGGCCGATGGGATCGATCGGGACCCTGGGGGCCTTCGATCCGAGCGGCGAAGCAGTCGAAAGCGAGGCGGGCAACCTCACCACGCCGGGACCGATCGACCTGCAGGCGACGCTCGCGGCGCTCGTCGAGCGCGGCGCGAAGGGCGCGGCGATGGAGGTCTCGTCCCACAGTCTCGATCAGGGGCGCGTCGACGGTCTTGTGTTTCAGGCCGCGATCTTCACGAATCTCACCCGCGACCATCTCGACTACCACAAGACATTCGAGGCCTACTTTGCGGCCAAAGCGCGGCTCATCGGGTACCTCGCCGCGGATGGCCTCGCGGTCATCAACGCCGATGATCCGGCATGGGAAAAGCTGCCCAAGGCGCCGCGGCGGATCACATTCGGCGAGCGTGGAGACGTCTCCGCCAGGGACGTGAGCGTTAGTGCGGAGGGCGCTCGATTCACCCTGGTGACGCCCGGAGGTCAGCACCCCGTGACGCTCCCGCTGCTGGGGCGCTTCAACGTGGCCAACGCCCTGGGCGTCGCGGCGTGCGCCGCGGGGCTCGGCGTCGCCACGGCGGAGATCGCCGAACGGCTCTCGACGGCGCCGCAGGTGCCGGGTCGCATGGAGCGCATCGCGGCCGACCCGTGCACCGTGCTGCGCGACTACGCGCACACGCCCGACGCGCTCGAGCGCGCCCTCGAAACGACGCGCGACATCACGGCATCGGGCGGGCGCGTGATCGTCGTGTTCGGGGCCGGGGGCGACCGCGACCGCGGCAAGCGAGCGCCCATGGGCGCCGCGGCGACGCGCCTCGCCGACATCGCGATCGCCACCTCCGACAATCCCCGTACCGAGAATCCGGAGCGCATTCTGGACGAGGTCGAAGCCGGGATGGGAACGCGCCCACACTATCGCGTCACCGATCGGCGCGCCGCGATCGGCCAGGCGCTCGAGCTGGCACGCCTGGGCGACACCGTGTTACTGGCGGGCAAGGGACACGAGACCTACCAGGTGGTGGGGACCGAGAAGCAGCACTTCGACGAGCGCGAGATTGTGCGCGATCTGGGGGCGCTCTGAGCTCCTGGACGAGCGAGCAGGTCGCCGAGGCGCTCGGCGTACGTTCGCCCACGAACCTCACGTTCACGGGCATAACCACTGACACCCGCCTCCTCACTCCCGGCTCCTTGTTCGTCGCCCTGAAGGGTGAGCGGTTCGACGCCCACGACTTCCTCACCCAAGCCAAGGCCGCCGGGGCCGCGGCTGCCGTGGTGCGCCGCGGGACACCGGCGGTGGCGGGGCTTCCTCTGTTCGAAGTGCCGGACACGCTGGCGGCGCTCGGTCTCCTGGCGCGGGCGCGCCGCCGTCTCCTGCCCAAGGACGCTCCCGTGGTGGCCGTCACAGGGTCGAGCGGGAAGACGAGCGCCAAGGAGATGATCCGCAGCGCCCTCGCGACGAAGCGACGTGTGCACGCGACGTCCGGCAATCTGAACAACCTCGTGGGGGTCCCCCTGACGATCCTGTCGGCGCCCGACGACGCGGACGCGCTCGTCGTCGAGGCGGGGGCGAGTCTTCCCGGCGAGATCGCGAAGCTGCGCGACATCATCGAGCCCACGATCGCCGTGGTCACGAATGTCGGCTACGCGCACCTCGAGGGCTTCGGCTCGGCGGAGCGGCTGCTCCAGGAGAAGGCGTCGTTACTCGACGGGGCCCCGGTGGCCGTGGTGGGGAACTTGCCGGCTCTGGTAGCTCAGGCGCAGCGCCGTGCCCGCACGGTCGTCGTGGTGGCGCGCGACGAGTTCGGCGAGGTGCATCCCGACAAGGTGGACGTCGACGACGCGGGCCACCCCATCCTCCATTGGATGGGGACGTCCGTCACGCTGCCGGTCCTCGGGCTCCACCAGGTCGACAACGCCATGATCGCCCTCGCGGTGGCGCGGGAGGCGGGCCTGGACTTGAAGGCCGCCGTCGCCGGGTTGGCCACCGTCCAGATTCCGGCCGGCCGGGGGGGCCTCCTGTCCAAGGGCTCCCTCACGATCATAGACGACAGCTACAATGCGAACCCCGACTCGATCCTGGCAGCCCTCGAGACGGCCCTGACGTACGCGGCCCGGCGGCGCCGTCCCCTGGTCGTGGCGCTGGGCTCGATGTTGGAGTTAGGACCCGAGAGTGCAAGATTACACGCGTTCGTCGCCGACGAGCTGATGAGCTTCTTACCGGCGCCGGAGATCGTGGCCGCCGTGGGCGATTTCGTCCCGGCGTTCGCGCGCTACCGCGAAGCGCTGGGGGAGCGGCTGATCACCGCGCCCGATGCCGAAACGCTGGGACCGCTCCTCAAGCGGGCCCTGCGCGGAAACGAGATTGTGCTGCTCAAGGCGTCGCGGGGCGTCGCCTTGGAGCGAGTGCTGCGCCACCTCACGTGAAGGGGCCGTCGTGCTCTATCATTTGCTCGCGCCGCTTGCCCGCCAGCACATCCTGTTCAACCTCTTCAACTACATCACGTTTCGTGCGGCGGGGGCGACGGTCACGGCACTCCTCATGGCGTTCGTGCTCGGGCCCTGGATCATCCGCAAGCTGCGCGAGCGCAACGTGGGCCAGGTGGTCCGCGCCGAGGGACCCGCGAGCCACCAGGGCAAACGCGGCACGCCCACGATGGGTGGCATCATCATCATTCTGGCGACACTGGTGCCGACCCTCTTATGGGCGCGGCTCGACAGCCGCTATGTGATCGTGGCGATCGTCGCGACGCTGTGGATGGGTGCCATCGGCTTCGTGGACGACTATCTGAAGATCGTGCGCGGCAAGTCGCAGGGACTCGTGGCGCGCTGGAAACTCGTCGGGCAGGTGTCGTTCGGCGTCGCGTTGGGCGTGTACCTCCTGTACCTGCCCCTCGTCGCCGGGGTCCGGCCCGACTCCACGCAGCTGCCGCTCCTCAAATACATCCTGCTGCCCCTGCCGGGGCTCCTCTACATCGTGTTCGTCACCACCGTCATTGCCGGCAGCACGAACGCGGTGAATCTCACCGACGGACTCGACGGGCTCGCGACGGGCCTCACCGCGATCGCGGCGGCATCCTTTGCCGTCTTCGCCTACCTCTTCGGCCGCGTGGACGCCGCGCGCTACCTCGGCGTGCTGCACCTCGCCGGGGCGGGGGAGCTCGCGATCTTCTGCGGGGCCCTGATGGGGGCGTCGCTCGGCTTCCTGTGGTTCAACGCGCATCCGGCGCAGGTCTTCATGGGCGACACCGGCGCGCTGGCCATCGGCGGCGCGTTGGGCACCGTGGCGATTTTGCTCAAGGCCGAATTCCTGCTGCTGATCGCGGGCGGCGTGTTCGCCGCCGAGACGGTGTCGGTGATGATCCAGACGAGCGTGTATCGCTGGCACAAAAGGCGCCGCGGCAAGGAGTACGCCGACGCGCACAGAGTCTTCCGCATGGCGCCGCTGCATCATCACTTCGAGAAACTGGGATGGGCGGAGCCGCAGGTCGTGATGCGGTTCTACATTCTCGGCGCGCTGTGCGCGATGATCGCCCTCGCGACGCTCAAGGTGCGATGAAGTTGCCCGACGCATGGCGGAAGGGCGTCGTCGCCGTGGTGGGCCTCGGCAAGAGCGGTGTGGCCGCCACGCGTTTGCTCGTCCGCGAAGGCGTGCGTGTCTATGCCAGTGACAGCACGGACCATCCGTACGCGGGGGCCGCCGCCGAGTCGCTGCGCGCGCTGCCCGGCGTTGAAGTGGATCTGGGGCGCCACGATCTCGCCAAGATCCGCGCGGCGGCTGGCGTCGTCGTATCGCCGGGCGTGCCTCCCGATGCCCCGCCGCTCGCGGCCGCGCGCGAGGCAGGCATCGAGATTGTATCGGAGCTCGACCTCGGGTTCCGCGCCATCGCCGCAGCCGGCGAGACGCATTGCATCGCGATCACGGGCACGAACGGCAAGACGACGACGACGGCGCTCGTCGCGCACCTGCTGGCCACCGCCGGCCTCAAGGCCGCGGCAGCCGGCAACATCGGACGTCCCCTCGCCGACGTTGCGGTCTCGGAGGCCGCCGACCGCTATCGCTGGCTCAGCGTCGAGGTGTCGTCTTTTCAGTTACACGACAGTCCGCACTTCGCGCCCGAGGTGGGCGTCCTGACGAACCTCGCGCCCGATCATCTCGACCGGTACCCGAATGTCGAGGCCTACTACGCCGACAAGCGGATGCTCTTTCGCAACGCGAGCGCGTCGTCGGTGTGGGTGCTGAACGCCGACGACCCGGCCGTGCTCGAGTTGGCGGGTGGGGCGCCGGGACGGCGCGCGCTCTTCTCCCTCAAGAGGCCCACGGACGGCTGGTTCGATGACGGCGCGCGGACGCTGCGCCTCGGTGGCGCCGCCTTGGTCGGTCGTGACGAGCTGCGGCTGCTCGGCGACCACAACGTGGCGAATGCCCTCGCCGCGTCGCTCGCGGTGCACGAAGCGGGCGTGCCGACCGCGCTCATCGGCGAGGGCCTCCGGTCCTTTCAGGCGCTGCCGCACCGGCTCGAGCCCGTGCGCGAGGTGGGCGGCATCCTCTGGATCAACGACTCCAAGGCGACGAACATCGCATCCACCGTCGTGGCGATCGAGGCGATGAGCCGGCCCTTCGTCCTGCTCCTAGGCGGGCGCCATAAGGGCGAGCCGTACACCCGGCTCGGGCCGCTTCTCAAAGACCGCGTGCGGCTGGTGATCGCATATGGCGAGGCGGGGCCGATCGTGGGGCAGGATCTCAAGGGTCAGGTGCCGCTCGAGCGCGGCACCACGTTCGAGGACGTCGTAGGCCGGGCGCGTCGCGCCGCCAAGTCGGGCGATGCCGTGCTGCTTTCTCCCGCGTGCTCGAGTTACGACATGTTCAAGAACTACGAAGAGCGAGGCGCCACGTTCCGGAAACTCGTCGAGGCGATGTGACCGATCGCGCCTGGGAGAGCCGGCTGATCACGGTCGTCGCCGCGGTGCTCGTCGTGTTCGGCCTGGCCGCCGTCTACGGGGCGTCGAGCCTCGTCTCCACGGGGGGCGGGGGCCAGGTCGGCGCGAGCTTCGCGCTGCGCCAGGCGGTGGGAGCCGTCGTCGGCGGCCTGTTGGCCACGATCCTGGCTCGGGTGGACTACCAGACGTGGCGCCGTTGGGCCTGGCCCGCGCTCGGCGTCACCGCGTTCCTGCTCATCATCCCACTGCTCCCCTTCACGCACGCCATCAGCCCGACGATCAACGGGGCGCGCCGCTGGGTGAGCCTCGGCGTACTGTCGCTCCAGCCCTCGGAGCTCGCCAAGTTCACGGTCGTGGTGTGGTGCGCGATGCTCGCGGCCAAGAAGGGCGAACAGCTCCGCAGCCTTCGGTTCGGCGTGCTGCCGTTCCTCGTGATTCTCGTGCCGATCATCGGACTCATCTTCCTCGAGCCCAACCTGTCGATGGCCTTGCTCGTGGCGATTCTGGCCGGGACGGTCCTGTTCACGGCGGGGGCCCGCATCGGGCATTTCCTGCTGGTGGGTGTCCTGGCCACGCCGCTCCTCTACGGCGCCGTGGCAAGCGCGCAGTATCGTCTCGCCCGTGTCCTCACGTTCTTGAACCCCGGCGCCGCGCCGACCGAAGCGACGTGGCAGGTGAAGCAGTCGCTCATCGGCATCGGGGCGGGACAGCTCGTCGGCGTGGGTGTGGGGCAGGGCCAGCAGAAGCTCGGCTACCTCCCGTACGCGTACTCCGATTTCATCTTCTCCACGATCGGTGAAGAATGGGGTTTCCTCGGCGTGCTCGTCATCGCCGTGCTGTTCGGGACCTTCATTTACCTCGGCTTCCGCATCGCGCGCACCGCGGGAGACTCGTTCGGCCAGCTGCTCGCGACGGGCATCACGATGATGATCGGCCTCAGCGTCGTGTTGCACCTCGGGGTGACGCTCGCGGTGATTCCCGCGACGGGCGTGACGTTGCCGTTCATGTCGTATGGGCGCTCCTCGTTGATCGTCGCGCTCGCGGCGACGGGCGTCTTGGTGAGCGTGGCGCGAGGGCGCCGACGCGGCGCGACCGCCGGGTGAAGATCTTGATTGCAGGTGGCGGCACGGGCGGCCACCTGATGCCGGCGCTGGCGCTGGCCCGCGCCGCCGCGGCCGCGGGCCACGAGCCGGTAATGGTGGGCGCCGTGCGCGGCATTGAAGCCCAGATCCTCCCGTCCCATCCATTTCGGTACTACCTGTTGCCGCTCGAGCCGATCTATCGGCGAACGTGGTGGCGCAACCTGCGTTGGCCCCTAACGCTGTGGCGCGTGTGGCGCGCCACCGCGCGCATGCTCGACGTCGAGCGACCGCGCCTCGCGATCGGCACCGGCGGCTACGCGGCGGGACCGGCGCTCTGGTTCGCAGCGCGCCGCGGCATTCCGATCGTGCTCCAGGAACCCGACGCGCATCCCGGCCTCACGACGCGTTTCCTCGCGGCGAAGGCACGGCAGGTGCATTTGGGTTTTCCCGAAGCACGGGCGCGGCTGCGGCTGGGGCCCGGGACCGAAGTCTTCGCGCTCGGCAATCCGATCACGCCACCCCAGGTCGAGGAGCGTAGCAGCGCGATCGGGAGGTTCGGTCTCGATCCCGCTCGGCCCACGGTGTTTCTCTTCGGCGGGAGTCAGGGCGCGCGCGCGCTGAACGAAGCGCTCGCGGGTGCGATCGCGAGCGGACGGCTCGGAGCCGTCAACGTGCTGTGGGGCACGGGGACTGGGCAGTACGAGCGCTACGCGTCACTCGCGCGGGCGGGGAGTGTCTGCGTGCGGGGGTTCTTCGATCCGATCGCACCCGCGTACGCCGCCGCCGATGTCGTTGTGTCGCGCGCGGGCGCGATGACGATCGCCGAGTTGTGTGCGTGGGGCAAACCGAGCGTCTTGATTCCGTTGCCGACGGCCGCAGCGGATCATCAAACGTTCAACGCGCGCGCACTTGCGGCGGCGGGCGCGGCGGTCATGCTTCCCGAACGAGAACTGTCGGCGAGCTCCCTCGTCGACGTCATCACAAAGTTGGTCGCCGATCGGGGTCGACTGGCGTCGCTCTCCGACGCCGCCCTGACCCGGGGTCACCCGGACGCCGCCCGAGCCATCATGTCAAAGATTTTGACACTGGTCAGCTAACCTCAAGCTCTTTCGCAAGTTTAGTAGATTCGCTATACTAGCCCACCACAGATGACCTTGTTTCGACCCGGGGATCCCCGCCCGCTGCACTTTATGGGCATAGCCGGAGCGGGGATGAGCGCCCTGGCGCTCATCGCCAGGCACCTCGGGGTGACCATAACGGGCTGCGACAACGACCCGTCGGGCGCCGCCGATTTGGCAGCCCTGGGGGTCCAGGTGTGGCGGGGGCACGAGCCGGGCCACGTCGAAGGCGCCCGGGCGGTGGTGGTGACGGCGGCCGTACCGCCGAATCACCCCGAGCTGGAGAAAGCGCGGGCCCTGGCCATTCCAGTTGTGCGTCGCGCCGACGCCCTCGGGGAGTTGGTGGCCGACGGGGGTGGGACCCTCGTGGCGGTCGCGGGGACTCATGGGAAGACGACCACCACGGTAATGGTCACGGAGGCACTCACGGCCGCCGGGCGAACCCCCACGGGACTCGCCGGCGGCCGCGTCGCTGCATGGCACGGCAACGCGAAGGTCGGATCGCGCGACTTGTTCGTCGTCGAGGCCGATGAATACGACCGGTCTTTCTTGTCGCTGACGCCGACCGTCGCCGTGGTGAACAACGTCGAGACCGATCACCTCGAGTGCTACGGCACCCTCGCGGCGATCGAAGATGCCTTCGTGGAATTCGCGGGGCGCGCCAAGCGGGTGATCGTCGGCGCCGACGATGCGGGGGCGGGACGAGTGGCGGCACGCCTCGGCGTGCCGGTGTGGCGTGTCGGGCTGGGTGCGAATGCGGATGTGAAGATCCGCGATCTCGTCCAGGACCCCGCCGGATCACGGGCCACGCTCGAGCTGCCTGGCGGATCGACGGTGGAGTTGCGACTCGCGGTGCCGGGCCAGCACAACGTGCGCAACGCGGCGACCGCTCTAGCGGTGCTGCATGCGCTCGAGGCCGATGTGAAGGCGGGCGCGAAGGCGCTCGCGACCTTCGGCGGCGTGGGACGGCGCTTCGAGCGGGTCGGTGACGCGGGTGGCGTGACGGTCGTGGATGACTACGCGCATCACCCGACGGAAGTGGCGGCGACGTTGGCCGCGGCGCGCCAGGCGTTCCCGGGGCGCCGCGTGGTGGCGGTGTTCCAGCCGCACCTGTACTCGCGGACGGCGTTGCATGGCGCGGCGCTGGGCGAGGCGCTGGCCGCCGCGGATGTGGTCGTGGTGGCACCGATCTACGCGGCGCGCGAACAGCCGGCGGCGGGAGGCGGCGTGACCCACGACGTAGTGGCACGCAGCGCGATCCAGGCCGGCGCCTCGACCGTAGCGGTGCGCGAGCGCGCGGAGCTGACGGGCCAGGTGGCCCGAGCGGTCCGGACCGGCGACGTCGTGTTTACGCTGGGAGCGGGGGACGTGACCCGTGTCGGACCCGAGCTTCTAGGTATCTTGAAAGCGGGCCGGAAGTGAAGCGGAAGCTGCGGGTGCCGCGCCGCGTGTTGCTGTGGAGTGGGGTGGTGCTCGGCGCGCTGGTGCTGTGGCTTGGAGCGCCGTCGCTCTTTCGACGGTTGGCGTTCTTTCGCGTGCGGCAGGTCGAGGTCGTCGGCGTGAAGAACCTCGATCCCGACGCAGTGCTGGCGGCGCTGCGACTCGCGCCCAAGGCGAGCGTGTTCGACGACACGCATGTCTGGGCCGACCGCGTGCGCGGGCTCGACGGCGTGGCGGACGCGCGCATCGTGCGCCTGTTGCCGGCCGCGCTGAAGGTGATCGTGCGGGAAGTGGAGCCGGTCGCGCTGGTTCCCGGCGCGGGTGGACTCGTGGCGGTGGATGCCGGTGGGCGGCGGTTGCCCTTCGATCCATCGCGGGCCGCGGGGGGCGGCGGCGGCCTCGATCTCCCCATCGCGCAGGCGGCGGACAGCGCGATCGTGCAGGTCCTGGCCCGGATCCAGGCGTTCGATCCGGTGCTGTTTCAAGACATCGATGCCGCGCGGCGCTTTGGATCGCGCGGCGACGTTCTTCTGGAATTAGGGTCCCACCGCGTGCTGCTGGCGCGCGATGCCGGGCCGGAGGTCGTGCAGGCCGTGGTGCTGGTGGCGAGAGATCTGGCCGCGAAAGCGCGCCGTTATTCGGAATTGGATGCGCGCTACGCCGGTCAGGTGGTGGTGCGGCGGAAGGCGAGCGCCTGATGGCGGAGCGCCGCCTCGTCGCCGGGCTCGATCTCGGCAGCACGAAGACGTGCGCGGTGATCGCCGAAGTCGTGGGCGACTTGCCTCGGACGCCGCTCGCCAAGGTGCTCGGCGTGGGCCTCGCGAAGAACAGCGGTGTGCGGCGCGGCATGGTACGGGACATCGACGAGACCACGCGCTCCGTGGCGGCCGCGCTGAAAGACGCCGAGCGCATGGCCGGCGTGAAGGTGACCGACGTGACCTGCGGCATCGCGGGCGAGCACGTTTCGGCGCGCGGTTCGACGGGCGTCGTGGCGGTGAGCCGGGACGAGATCAGCCCCCAGGACGTCGGGCGGGTGAACGAGGTGGCGCGGGCGGTGTCGCTCGGCCGGGATCATGAGCTCCTGCACGATATCCCGCAGGAGTACATCGTGGATCAGCAGAAAGGCATCTCCGATCCGGTCGGGATGACGGGGACACGCCTCGAGGTCGAGATGTATCTGGTGACGGTGCAGTCCACCGCCGCGCAGAACCTGCGCAAGAGCGTGCAGCGCGCCGGATATCGCGTCGCCGATCTCGTGCTGGAGCCGTTGGCGGCGTCGTATGCGGTGCTGACCGACGATGAAAAAGAGCTGGGAGTAGCGCTCGTCGAAGTGGGCGGCAACTCGACCGGCGTTGCGATATTCCATGACGGGAAGATCCGGCACCTGGCGTCCCTGAAGTATGCCGGCTCGCACGTCACGAACGATCTGGTGCAAGGGCTCGGCGTGACGCAGGCCGACGCCGAGCGATTGAAGGAACGGCACGGCGCGGCGTACACGCCGCTCGTCGACGCGGCGGAGATGATCAACCTGCCGTCGACGCCGGGCCAGGGGGCGAGACAGGCGTCGCGCGAGCTGCTCGCGCACATCATCCACCAGCGGGTGGATGAGATCTTCCAGCTGGTGGGCCGCGAGTTCGAGCGCGCGGGGTTCGGCGCCGGAAAGTTGCCGGCGGGCGTGGTGCTGACCGGCGGGACGGCGCACCTCCCCGGGATGGCGGAGCTGGCGCGGGAAGCGTTCGCGGTCCCGGTGCGGGCGGGACATCCGGAGCTCGGCATCTCGGGCTTGGTGGATAGCGTGGAGGCGCCGCGCTACGCGGTGCCGGTCGGGTTGGTGTTGTACGCGGCGCGGAAGGCGGCACACGGCGCCGCACCGGGCGTGCTGTTCGGCGGGGCCGGCGTGGACAAATGGTTCGGGCCCCTTAAACGGTGGCTACAGGATTTCTTCTGAGGAGCGCCATGATCTTCGAACTCGAGGAAACAGTCACGCAGAACGCGCGGATGAAAGTCGTCGGCGTGGGTGGGGGCGGCGGCAACGCGCTCAACCGCATGATCGACGAGCACGTCGGCGGCGTCGAGTTCATTTCCGTCAACACCGACGCCCAGGCGCTGCTCAACAACAAAGCCGACGTGAAGATTCAGATCGGCAAGAAGTTGACGCGCGGGCTCGGGGCCGGCGCGCGGCCCGAGATCGGGCGCCAGGCCATCGAGGAGAACCGCGACGAGGTGCTCCACGCCCTCCAGGGCGCGGATCTCGTCTTCGTCACTTGCGGCATGGGCGGCGGGACGGGCACCGGCTCGGCGCCGATCATCTCGCAGGTGTCGCGCGACCTGGGCGCCCTGACGATCGGCATCGTCACGAAGCCGTTCCTGTTCGAGGGACGGAAGCGGATGCGCCAGGCCGAAATGGGCATCGCCGAGATGCGCAAGCACGTGGACACGATGATCGTCGTCCCCAACGAGCGCCTGCTGGCCGTGGTGGGGAAGGGCATTCCTTTCCAGGACGCGCTCAAGAAGGCCGATGAGGTGCTGCTGCACGCGACGCAGGGCATCTCGTCGCTCATCTGTGTCACGGGCCTCGTCAATGTCGACTTCGCCGACGTGCGCACCGTGATGCAAAACGGCGGCGCGGCGCTGATGGGCACCGGGACCGGACGCGGGGAGAACCGCGCCATGGAAGCCGCGCAGCAGGCGATCTCGAGCCCGTTGCTCGACAACATCTCGATCGCCGGCGCGACCGGTGTGCTCATCAACATCACCGGGGGCGAGGATCTGACCCTCGGCGAGGTCACGCAAATCAGCGAGGCGATCCACGACGCGGCCGGCGACGAAGCCGAGATCATCTTCGGCGCCGTCAACGACCCCGCGATGCACGGCGAGGTCCGGATCACCGTCATCGCAACCGGATTCGACCGCAGCGGCGCCCTCGCCGACGCGGGCGCGCCGGCGCGTGGCGCGCCGGGCGTCCTGCCGTTCCGCGAGCGGGGCGCGCGGCCGACGCCGCCGCCGCCGCCGGGATACGGGAAGCCCGCTGAAGTCGGCGGGGGGGGCCCCGCGAAGCGCCCGTCGACTCCGCCCTCGGCGCCGCCGGGGAGCCCGGAGTTGAACGAGATGGAGATCCCCACGTTCATCCGGCGCCAGATGGACTGATGGCCTGGCGCGCGAGTCATTACGTCGTCGCCGGCGGCCTCGCCGTGACCGGCCTGCTGTGGGCCGCGCACGAGGCATGGTCCGCGCGCCGCACCTTGACCGCGCGACCGCTCGTCGTCACCGAAGCGTACGACGACCGGGCGGACACGCTGCGCGCGCGAGAAACGTTGTCGGACCTGCTCGCGCGCGCCGGCATCACCGGACGGGACTACGTCGCGTTTCTCAGAGCGACCAAGGCGCTCGACTCGCGGCGCCTGCGGCCGGGATTGGTCTTCAAGGTGCGGGGGCTGAGAGGCGATTCGGTCGCGCAGCGCGTGGGTGTGCGCACCGGCCCCGAGGTGCGAGTGTGGATGAACCGGATGGGTGGCGACTCGGGGTGGCGGGAGACCGTCGAGACGATCCCATGGAACCGCGCGCGCCTGCTCGCGACGGGGGTCATCCAGACCAACCTGTACGATGCGCTCGATCGCGCGGTGCCCGATTCGTTCCTGCCGGGCAAGGAGCGCGTCTCTCTCGCGTGGGCGATCGCCGATGTATACGACTGGGAGGTCGACTTCACGCGCGACATTCGCCCCGGCGATCGCTTCGAGGTGCTGATCGAGCGGCTCGAGTCTCCTGAGGGCGAGCGCCGCTTTGGACGGATTCTCGCGGCTCGCGTGGACGTGGCGGCTACGCCCAGCTACGCGTTCTACTTCGAGGGCGAGACGGCGCGCGGCGGGTTCTACGACGACAAGGGCCGCTCCCTGCGGCGCGCGTTCCTGCGGGCCCCGTTGCAGTATCGCCGCATCTCGAGCCGCTTCGGCGGACGCTACCACCCCATCCTGAATCGCTGGCGGTCGCATCAGGGGACCGACTACGCCGCGGCGTGGGGGACACCCGTGCGCGCCACAGCCGACGGCAGCGTCACGTTCGCGGGTCGCGAGGGCGGCTATGGCAACCTCATCGAGATCCGCCACGCCAACGGCATCCGGACGCGTTACGGACATTTGTCGAAGTTTGCCAAGGGTCTACGCATCGGGCAGCGGGTGACGCAGGATCAGACGATCGGCTACGTCGGCTCCACCGGGCTCTCCACAGGGCCGCACCTGCACTACGAGTTTTTGGTGAACGGGCGTGCCACGAACCCACAGCGCAAGGACGCCGGGCCCGTGCAGGCCGTCCCGTCCAAGTTGAAACCCGCGTTTGAGTCTCTGCGGGGCCAGCTCCTCGCGGAGCTCGAGCCGCGGCCGGCGCCTGCGCCGCGCGCCGGGGCTGTCGCCGCTCGCGTCGATTAACTTCCCCCACAATCGTGGAGATCTACCCCGCCGTTGACGTGCAGGGCGGGCGCGTGGCGCGCGCACCGGCCGCCGACGCGGACCCGCTCGCCGCCCTCGAGCGCTATCAGCGCGCGGGCGCCCGCTGGATTCATCTCGTCGATCTCGACCGCGCCTACGCTCGCGGCGACAACGGCGCGGTGACCCGCGCGGTGCTCGCCGCGGCGCGGATTCCCGTTCAAATCGGGGGCGGCGTCGCGACCGAAGCGGGCATCGACGAGTTGCTGGCCTGGGGCGCGGCGCGCGTGGTGGTGGGACCAGGGGCCGCCGCCGATCGCGACCTGGTCGCTCGGTTGCTCGCGCGCCACGGCGCCGAGCGTCTCGCGCTCGGCCTCGACGCGCGTGATGGCCGGTTGGCGCCGCGCGCGAGCGGCCCGCACCGGGCAGACGCGCCCGCAATCGCCGTCGCCGACCTCGCGCGCCGGCTGCAGGGTCAAGGCGCGCGGACGGTCGTGTATACGGACGTTTCGCGCGATGGGACGCTTGCCGGCCCCGACCTCGCCGGCGCGCGTGCCCTGGGAAACGGGCTCGACGTCATCATTTCGGGCGGGATCGCGTCGCTCGACGATCTCCGCGCCGCCCGCGACGCGGGACTGTCCGGCGCGATCATCGGGCGGGCGCTGCATGAGGCGCGGTTCACGCTCGCCGAGGCCTTGGCGTGCGTCGCCTGAGCCCGGGTCTGGTCCTGCTGCGCGCGACGGCCGTTCTGGCACTCGTGCTCCTGCTCTGGAATCCGACCGCCACGCGCGCCCTCGCGCCCGACGCGCAGCCGATCGTCCTGCTCGACGCGTCGCTCAGCATGACGAACGAGTGGCGCGCCGCTCTCGATAGCGCGCGCGCCCTTGCTGGACGCGGCGGCGCCCTCGTGTGGCGCTTCGGCGATCGCGTTGCGGCGTTCGACTCGGCCGCGCCGGGCGAGGGGACGAGCCATCTTGCCCCCGCGCTCGAAGCCGCCGCGGCGCGAGGCGGCCAGGTGATCGTGGTGACCGACGGCGCAGTGGACGACGCCCTGGCCATGCCGTCCGACCTGCTGCGCCGGCCACGCATCGTGCTCGTGCCGCGTCCGCCATTCTTCGATGCATTCGTCGCGAGTGTGGACGGCCCACGGCGCGTGACGAGCAGCGACACCGTGCGGCTCAGAGTGAGCTACGGAGCTGCGGGGAAGAGGGACGCGGGACGGGGGACAGGTACAGCCACGCTCGTGGTCAGCAGTGCCGGGCGGCACCTCACGACTCGACGCGTCTCGCTCCCGGACAGCGGCACCCTGTCGACAGACATTACGCTTCCCCCGTCGCTCGTCCCCCGTCCCGGTTGGCAGGTGCTCGACGCGCGACTCGAAGGTGGCGGTGATCCCGAGCCCCGCGACGACGCCCGGCAGTTCGTGATTGAAGTGAGTCCCCAGCCTGCGGCGGTGCTCTTCGCGTCGCCCCCTGATTGGGAGACGCGGTTTCTCGCGCGGGCTCTGAGCGACGTGGCGCGCATTCCTGTCAAGACGTTCGTCGAGACGGAGCCGGGCCGCTGGCGCGACGCGGCGACGCTCGCTCCCGCTGCCCCCGCCGACATGCGCCGCGCGGCTCAGGGCGCCCGTCTTGTCGCGATGGCCGGCGACCCCGAGCGCTCGCGCGCGTTCGTGCCGCCCTCCGCCGCGCTCCTCGTCTGGACGACGGCGCGGGGGGGGGGCCAAGCGGGCGACTGGTACGTCGAACGACCCTCCCCGTCGCCCCTCACGTCGGTGCTCGCGGGTGTCGTCTGGGACTCGTTACCCCCCGCGGTGGCCGTGGGCGAAACGCCGCGCGATTCTGGCGTCATCACGGTACTCACCGCGCGCCTGGCGCGACGCGGATCCCCGCGACCGATCGTGACCCTGGAGCCACGTGGTCGCCATGCCACCGTAGCGGCGGCGGGCCTGTGGCGCTGGGCGTTCCGGGGCGGCGCCAGCGCGGAGGCGTACCGCGCCGTGATCGCGGGACTCACCGACTGGCTGCTCGGAGCCGGCGAGGGTCGCCGCGAGCGCGCCGTGCCGGTCGCCCTCGAGACGCCGAACGGATTGCCTCTATCGTGGCGATGGACGGGGACGGGCGAGGCGCGGCCCCTGCCGATCGACTTGCAAAGCGAGAAAGGGGCGCGCCGCGACACACTGCGCTTCGACGCCGCGGGCCGCGCCGAGCTGCGGCTCCCACCTGGCGCTTACCACTACTCCCTTGGCACGGCCCCAAGTGCGACCGAGCGCGGCGTGGTGGTGGTCGAGGAGTACTCCGACGAATGGCGGCCAGCCGCACCATCGGTCACGGCGCAGCCGGGCCTCCCCGCGGAGCGTGTCGCCCTCATCGGGCTGCGCGATCGCTGGTGGCTCTTCGCGATCGCGATCGCCGCGTTCGCCGCGGAGTGGGCCTGGCGGCGCCGCCAAGGGCTTCCGTGATGGGACTGTGGAGCCGGCTCGCGCGTCTCGTGACAGGCACCGATCCCGCGGCGCGAGCTGCAGCGGAGCGAATCCTGCTCGAGGCCGACTTCGGCGTGGCGGCGACCGACGAAATCCTCGCCCGGTTGGGAAAGAGTGGCGCGCGCGATCCGGCGGTGCTCGAAGGGGTCGTTGTGGAGCTGCTGGGTGGGGTGGCGCCTGCCGCCCCGCTCGCGCGCGCCGACCGGCCTCCGACCGTCGTGCTGGTCTGCGGCGTCAATGGGACCGGAAAAACGACGACCGTCGCCAAGCTTGCGTCGCGGCTCACGCGCGAGGGGCGGAGCGTGCTGCTCGCGGCGGCAGACACCTTTCGGGCCGGCGCGGTGGCGCAGCTCAAGATCTGGGCCGATCGCCTGGGCGTGCCATTCGTCGGCGGAGGAACCGAGCCGGCCGCAGTGGCCTTCGACGCCGTCCAAGCCGCCGCGGCGCGCGGCATCGACACCGTCCTCGTCGACACCGCCGGCCGCTTGCATACCGACGAGCGCCTGATCGAGGAACTGAAAAAGATCGTGCGCGTCGTCGCGAAACATCACGCCGGCGCGCCCCACGAGACGTTGCTCGTCGTCGACTCAGGCCTGGGGCAGAACGCCGTCGCGCAGGCGCGCGCCTTTGCCGCCGCGGTACCCCTGACCGGGCTCGTCATCTCGAAACTCGATGGCACGGCCAAAGGCGGCAGCGTCGTGGCGCTGCGGCGGGCGGTGGCGCTCCCGATCCGTTTCGTGGGAACGGGCGAGGGAGTCGACGACCTCGACGTCTTCGATGCGGCTGTCTATGCGCGCCGCCTGGTCGAGGGCGGATGACGCTCTCGCTCGCCACGTCGGTCAAGTACTTGAAGGGCGTGGGCCCGAAGCGCGCCGAGTCCCTCGCGCGGCTCGGCATCAGGAGCGTGGGCGACCTCCTGTACCACGTGCCGCACCGCTACCTCGATGCCACGACCGTGACGCCGTTGGCGCGCGCGGATGTGGGGCTCGAGGTCACGTGCGTCGGCCGCGTTGTGAGCACCGGGGTGCTCCCCACGCGCCGCGGGCTGCGCGTCTTTCGGGCCGTGCTCAAGGACGGTAGCGGCATGCTCGAATGCGCCTGGCCGGGCCGCCCGTTCCTGGAGCGTCAGATCAAGAAGGGTCAGCTCCTGCTCGTGACGGGCCCGGTCCGCTACTACCATGGGCGCCAGATCGTCCCGCAGGAATTCATCGTGCTCGCCGAGGAAGGGGACGACCGCGACGCGGGGCTCGTGCTCCCCGTGTACCCAGCCACCGAAGGCCTGACGCACCGTCAGATCCGCGCGTTGGTCGAACAGCATCTGGACGGCCTGTTACCGCTCGCCGTCGATCCGCATCCGGCCGCATTCCGCCAGTCGCAGGGCCTGATCGAGCTGCGGCAGGCGCTCCAGCTGCTCCACCGGCCGCGCGCCGTCGCGGAAACGGAGCCTGGGCGGCGGCGCCTGGCGTTCGACGAGCTCTTCGATCAGCAGCTCGTGCAAGCGCGCGCACGACATCTGGCCAAGCGTTCCCGCGCCGGGATTCGCTTCGCGGTGAAGCGCGAGCTGACGACGAAGCTCAGCGAGAATCTTCCGTTCGAGCTCACGCGAGATCAGCGTCATGCGATCCGTGAGATCACGGACGACATGACGGCGCCCCTCCGGATGCATCGCTTGTTGATGGGCGACGTGGGCACCGGAAAGACGGTGGTGGCGCTGTTCGCGATGCTCCTCGCCGCGGAGAACGACTACCAGGCCGCGATCATGGCGCCGACCGAGCTCCTCGCCGAGCAGCACGACGCCACGCTGCGGCGCCTGCTCGAGCCCCTCGGCATTCGCGCGGAGCTGCTCCTCGGGCGCATGAGCGCGGCCGAGAAGAAGGCCGCGCGGGAGCGCATCGCCGCCGGCGGCGCGCGCCTCGTCGTCGGGACACACGCGCTCATCCAGGAGGCAGTGATCTTCAAGCGCCTGGGCCTGGCGGTGATCGACGAGCAGCATCGCTTCGGCGTCGAGCAGCGGGCCGCCCTGGTCGAGAAGGGTGACGCGCCCGACGTGCTCCTGCTCACGGCCACGCCGATCCCGCGCTCGCTGGCCCTCACGCTGTACGGCGACCTGGATGTCACGCAGATCCGCGAGCGCCCACCAGGGCGGGGCGAGGTGAAGACGGCGCTCCGCACCGACTCCGCCCGCAACAAGATCTACGAGTTCATCAAGAGCGAGTGTGCGGCGGGACGGCAGGCCTACGTGATCTATCCGGTCATCGACGAATCGGAGCGCGCCGATCTGAAGGCCGCGACCACGATGGCCGAAACCCTCGCGCGCACGTTCAAGGACCTTCGTGTGGGCCTGGTGCATGGACGCATGAAGACCGACGAGCGCGACGCCACGATGCGCGACTTCCGCGACAACAAGGTCCAGGTGCTCGTGGCGACGAGCGTCATTGAAGTGGGGATCGACGTCGCCAACGCGACGGTGATGCTGATCGAGCACGCCGAACGGTTCGGGCTGGCGCAGCTCCATCAGCTCCGCGGCCGCGTGGGACGCGGGCCCGCCGCGAGTCACTGCATTCTGCTATCGAATGTGCCGGAAGCCGCACCCCGCCTGCAGGCCTTCTGCGAAACCACCGACGGCTTCAAGATCGCGGAGCTCGATCTGAAGGAGCGGGGGATGGGCGAGCTGGCCGGCGCACGACAGTCGGGCGGGATGTCATTGCGCTACGCCAATCTGGAGACCGATTTGCCGCTGCTCGAAGCCGCGCGGCGCGCCGCCGCGGAGATCATCGCGCGCGACCCGGCGCTCGAGCGCCGCGAGCACGCAGCGTACCGCGAGCGGATTGTGACGCGGTATGAGAGAGGGTTCGAACTCTTCCGGGTGGGTTAACCCCGGGGTCAGCCGAACTCAGAACCTCAACCGTAGCCCCAACAGTGCCGCGCCGTCCCTCCCCGTTTCCAGCGTCACCCTGAGCGGCGAAAACGGAATGTTGTCCGGCTCGTCGTTGCGCCCAGACAGATCAATAATGAAGAGCGCGGCCGTCACGAGGAGGCTGCCTTGGGCGCCAAGGAGACGCCGGTTGGCGCGGCGATCATAATAGATCGAGCGCTGATAGAGGAACTCCGCGTCCCCCCGCAAATACGTTCCGTCGGATCCCCGCGCGCAGGCGTTGTCGGCCGATCGGCAGATCACGAGCAGGTCATCCCAGTCCCGACGCGAGAAGCCATGCTCGTGGACGGCCATCGCGGTGAATGCGACGGCGGCGCCGGCAGTGAGCCATTTGCCGTAGTGCACGGCGCCACGACGCCAAGCGCCAGGTTGCCCGTCCTGCAACGTGGCGACGTGACGTCGTGGCGTGCTGTCCTGTGCCGTCGCCACGACCGGGGCGCAGACCACGCCCGCCAACCAGATCCACGTCCAGCGTCTCATCGATACGCGTGAATATCGCCGCGCCCCGCGACGACGACCAGTTGGCGACCCTGGACCAGGGGCGGTTCTTCGATCGGTCCCGCCACCTGTGCGCGCCACAGGATGTTGCCGTTGGTCCGATCGACGAGCAGAATCTCGCCGCTGACACTCCCCACCAGCACCCCGGGCACGATCGGAGTGGGCCCCGCCGTCGCGGTGATGCCCAGGGCGTGACGGATGGCGGCGTCCGGTTGATCCACGGGGATGATCCAGAGGTGACCATCGCGCGTGAGCGCGTAGAGCGTGTCGTGCGCGAGAGCGGGCGCGCCGTACACCGCGTCGCCGGCCGCCTGTTCCCAGTGCACCGTGAGTTCGGGGAGATTCACCGCCAGCAACCGGCCGTCGGTCGTGCCGAAATAGACGCGGCGGCCGTCGGTCGCCGGCGTCGACAGCACGGCGCCGGGTGTCGCGCGCCGCGCGCGCACCTGGCCCGTCGCGCGGTCGAGCAGGTACAGTGAGTCGGCCGTCGTGATCACGGCCAGGCCTTGCGGCGTGGCGACGGGACCGGCGCGGATCGCGCCGTTCAGGACGCGCCGCCAGACGATGCGGCCGCCATCACCTTCGGGGTCGATGCGCACGACGGCGCCACCCTCCGTGCCCGCGTAGAGTGCCTCGCCGTCGTACGCGAGCGGAGCGACCACACTCCCCACGCGGGTGCGCCAGAGGGGCCGGCCGTCGCGCAGCCGGATCGCGTACACGCGGCCCTCGGGCTGCGATTCGGTGGCTACGTAGAGACGGTCTTCATCGAGGAGGGGACCGGCGCGAATCGTCCCGTCCAGGCGCTGGCGCCACAGGATGTCGCCGCTCGTCCGGTCGACGAGCACGACGTTTCGATCGACGGTGCCGACGGCGAGGATCGTTTCGCCCAACGCGGGGCTGCCACGCACCGCGCGGCCGATCTCGGCGCGCCACAGGGGGCGGGGGTCGGGGTTCAGGGTTTCGCCGGCGCCGGCGTCGTGGCGCGCGCTGCCCAGGTAGGCGGTCCAGCCGAGCTCCTGCCGCGCCGGGCCGGGCTTCACCACGGGGACGCACGCCATCGCGTTGACAGTGCAGAGGGCCGCCACTAGTATGCCGCGCCTATGCCGGAACGTCACCGCCCGCATCGAATCGATGAACTGCCGGGGCTCGCGGGAAACGCGCAGCCCGTCTCCGTCCGGGGCTGGGTGTCCACGACGCGCTCGAGCGGCAAGATCGCGTTCGTGGTGGTGCGGGACGGCACGGGCTATCTGCAAGCCGTTCTCTCCAAGAAAGAAGTCCCGGAATCCGCCTGGGAGGCCTTTGGCCGCCTCACGCAGGAGACCTCCATCGAGGTCACCGGTGTGGTGCGCGCGGACGCCCGCGCCCCGGGGGGCGTCGAGCTGACGGCGTCCGACCTCGCGATCATCGGGCCCAGCGTCGACTTCCCGATCACGCCCAAAGAGCACGGCACCGCGTACCTGTTCGAGCACCGCCACCTCTGGCTCCGCTCGCGGCTCCAGGTGGCGATCGCGCGAGTACGCCACGAAGTGATTCAAGCCATCCGCGACTTTTTCTACGAGCGTGGCTTCGTGCTGGTCGATACGCCCATTCTCACGGGCTCGATCGGCGAGCACGCGGGCACGTTGTTCGCGACGGACTACTTCGACCTCGGCAAAGCGTTCCTCGCCCAGACCGGTCAGTTGTACGTCGAGGCCGCCGCGGCGGCCCTGGGCAAAGTCTACTGCTTCGGCCCCACGTTCCGCGCCGAGAAGTCGAAGACGCGGCGCCACCTCACGGAGTTCTGGATGGTGGAGCCCGAGGTCGCCTGGAACGACTCGAACGACAATATGCGGCTTCAGGAGGACTTCGTCTCCTATATCGTCGGGCGCTGTCTCGATCGGCGGAAGGCCGATCTGGCGGAGCTGAGGCGCGACACGGCGGCGCTCGAGCGGGTCCAGGCGCCGTTTCACCGCATTTCGTACACCGACGCCGTGCAAAAGCTCAAGAGCCTCGGCTCGGAAATGGAGTGGGGACGCGATCTCGGCGGTGAAGATGAGACCCTGCTCGCCAAGGAATACGACCGCCCTGTCTTCGTGTTCAACTACCCGAAGCAGGTGAAGGCCTTTTACATGAAGGAAAACCCTGACGATCCGCGCACAGTCCTGAACAACGACTGCCTCGCGCCCGAGGGTTATGGGGAGATCATCGGCGGGAGCCAGCGCGAGGACGATTACGACAAGCTGCGCGCGCGGATCGCCGCCGAAGGGCTCCCGGAGGAAGCGTACGGGTGGTACCTGGACTTGCGGAAGTACGGGACATTCGTGCACGCCGGGTTCGGGCTCGGCGTGGAGCGGACCGTCGCGTGGATTTGCGGCATCCCACACATTCGCGAGGCCATCGCGTTCCCACGGACGTTGTACAAACTCTGGCCGTAACGCTCCTGGGCTGGCTGGCCGACGGGAACGAGCAAGTAGACCAGCGAATCTAGACTGGTCAGCCTAATACGCAGGGTTATGACTGGTGGGGCGCGCTAGCTAGCGGGCGTGCAGGCCAATTAGTACTGTAAAGACCAGCCCAATTACAGTTAGGCGGCTCACCGAATGGCCTCACTGTGAATACTGGCCGTTGCATCCTCCTTGCGCTCACTGCCGCGTGCAGTTCTGGCGCCGTTGCGGGTGCTCAGACTTCGCTAACAGGTCGCACCATTCGCCTGTTTGCGATTGGCGACTATGTCCTGCCTCGTTTTTCGCCCAGTGGCCAGTTACTCGCTATCTCCGAGGTTCTTGCTGACACGGTCCACGAGAATACCCAGATCCTCATTCTGGATATGCGCCGGGGAGTTGTGGACACGCTCCTCCCAGCCGAGGCAGCAGCGAAGTACGCAACGTATAAGGCCTACGTCAGTGACTTCGAGTGGCTAAGCGACAGCAGCCTTCTAGCCTGGATTCCTGATGGCGATGTCGGTGCCGCAGTGGTCACGTTCAATGTGCGCTCGAAGCGGATCATGCACGAAGAGCACCATGAGGGCGAGGAGGACTCCGTCCCGCCTTATCAGCTCCTGGCCGACTCGCTCGGCAAACTGTACCCGGACGTCGCCCCTTCCGGAGCGAGCCCGAGCGACGTCTTCGGTTCCGCGCTCGGCTGGCCTACCGTGCGGGTCCGCTCGGCCGTGCTCCTACAAAAGCGGTATGCGGGTGTGGACGATGATGTCTGGTTGTACCGCCTTGATCGACCCGAGGCGAAGCGCATTCTGCCACTCTCTGGTGGTCCACGCGCAAGCCTCGCAGGGGGCTTCGCCACTGCTCGGGACCTCATTTTCGCAGCCGGCAGTGACACACTCGGTCTCTATCGTTGGCGGTCGGGACGCCTTGAGACCCTGATGCAGATTTCGGTCCGCCCTCAGGCTTCCAGCCTTTCCGTCCGCCGACAGCGAGGGGATAGTGTCTGGTTCATTCTCATGCTTCACCAGTCGTACGAGCATGGGAATAACCCCGCGTTCTTGTACGACGGTGAGCGACTTGTGCCCTTGGTCGAGTACGCAAATCTGGCCGACTTTGATGTTCATCCGGCAACGCGCCGCATTGCATTTGTCTACTGGGATGGGGCGCAGCGCCACCTTGCCGTGAAGGAGTTGGTGACAAAGTGAGCCGCCTAACAAGCGCTTGAAGCTGGCGGCGCGCGTAGATTAGGGAATGAATCTTTCGTCAGCGCGCCGCAGCTTAAGCGCGGTCCGTTAGGCAGCCAAACGAACACAGTGCACGTTTCGACTCATGGAGCGTCTCACGTAGCATGCACACCCCCCGCGCCGGCTTCGGTTCGATCGCGAACATGCGTGCTCTCGCAGTTCTAACTGCCCTTGCTCTACGCGCTGGCCTGCTTGCGGCTCAGCGGGAGGATCGCGCGGTCCGTGAAGCGCTCCTCGCTCAGGTGGTGGGACTGGGAGGCTGCCTCGAACTGACAACCACCGCCAGGGTGACCTTCCGTTTCTTCCCCGGCGTGCAGTTCGTCGAAGGCACCTGTACGCTCGAACATGGCGACCTGGCCCGCCCCCTAGTCGGCGTGGATTCAGCCGGTCAGATCTACGTGCTAGACTCGCCAAGTGGGTTCCAGTTTCTCACACGCCAACACCCACCAGTCCAGCTCGATTCCTCGACCGCGGTCCAATACGCACGGACCGCGCTCGTGATGATGGGCAAACTCCCGGCAGCCGCCCAACTCGCCTCGAATCCAGCAGACGTGCCGGCATCCTTGTGCCACTCGACCCACGTTGTCTGCACCGGCCTGTTTCGCAGTCACGCGGAAGGACGAGGGCACCACGGATTCCTGGTATTCCTCACGGCGTTCACTACACATGCCATCTACTCAGCTGGGCCCGTCATCGTGGAGCTCCGATCGGGTTATGTGGCTGGGCCCGTTCAGGAGAGCTTTGCACCGGAAGGAATTCATTAGTGACCCATTTCTGCCTAACAAGCGCTTGAAGCTGGCGCGCGCGTAGATTGTGGAATGAATCTTTCTTCAGCGCGCCGCAGCTTAGGCGCGATCCGTTAGGCCGCTCCCCATGTCATTCCGGACCCCGTTAGGGTTGTCAGTTCTCTTGGCGTTGTCCTGCGGTAAGGCGCCAGGATCTGACTACGGAAGGAACGACGCGGTCCTCGCGTCGGCCTCGCTCTTCGTTCAGACCTTCTACAGGTGGTATGTCCCCCGCGGCGGAGAAGGGGTCCGGGGTCACCCTCGCGACGCGAGATAGCGCGGCGCTCTTCGCACCAGTCCTGGTCGATGCGCTCCGCGCAGACGCCCAGGCCCAAGCCCGGAGCCCGCAGGAGATTGTTGGCTTGGACGGTGACCCGTTTCTGGATGCCCAAGACTTCTGTGAATCGTATGAGATCGGCGGTGCGCGCCACCGCGGTGACCACGTTCTCGTTGACGTGTATGGGGTATGCTCGGGGCAAAGACATTCACAGCCGGATGTTGTCGCGGAACTGAGTCGGCGGGATTCATCTTGGGTCTTCGTGGATTTCCAATATCCGACTCGTCAGTCGACGCTCACGCGGGACTTGGGGGACCTCCGGCGGTCGCGGGGGAAGAGCCGGTGAGGAAGCGGCCTAACGAGCGCTTGAATCGTCAGGCCGCTACCATGCTCCTTCGTGGGTTGTGTGTGATTGCCACGCTCTTGGGTGCCGCGCTGCTGCAAGGTTGCGACCCCATGTTGTACGCCAATGCCAGAGCGCCCCTCGTAGCCCCCGTCGATTCCGTCTGCCTGAAGGCAGCGCTGCAGGCGCGCTTCGGCCCGCCCGACATGCGGCCGATCGTCGAGAAGCGCGGGCGGAAAACGCCTGCCGCACTATGGCTTTACTACGGGCGCGCAGCCTTTGCACAGACCTACCACGACAGCGGCAGCGCTACTCTGCGTGCCTCAAAGCCTGTGGCCAGTGGTCTTCAGGCACTCTTTGCGCCACCACACGCTCGGCAGGATAGTGTGAGTCGGCAGCTCGGCCGCGATGTTCTTGCGATGCGTGACGCCTGCGGCGGTCGGACGCCGGAAGGCGTGTCCGAAGTGGAGTTCAGTCGCCAGCAGTCTGATATCAACTTTGAAGCGCAACGCTGAGCGTCGTCTCCTGGCCTTGACAGAAGTAAGAGCCCTAAATAAAGTTGTCCTCGCTTCAAGGGAGTCGCGTCCCGCAATGGCTGCCCCAGGTGTAGCCACGGTGACGCGATTTTTGCTTTCAGGGAGACGACCATGCTAGGCGCTTTGTATCTCGAGCCGATGAGAAAGCCTGACGTCGGTGGGCCCGGATTCCGAGCCTGCCCGACCGCAGGTCCATCCAGCACGGGAGCACAGCGCTAGCGGCCATCGCGACTCTTTGACGCTCGCTCGCCCCATCCCGTGCCGGTCACGAGATGGGGCGAATTGTTTTTGGCCCGGTCCGGGCTGGAAGCCCGCGAAGGACCGCGACTCCCGTAGCGGGTGGAACGCTCGGCCGGGCCATGTGAGAACCGGAGGGTAGGGCGATGACCGAACAACAGAAGCTGACGGTCCTGCTCCATCGGGACCATCACGTCGTGTTGACCACGCAGTTCAGCTACATCGTGAGCCCGGTGATGGCACAGCACATCGAGCGCGAGCTCGACCGCCGGCGCCGGCCCACGTGGATCACGTTCGTCGACGTGGCCGGCGCGCGGGTGAGAATCCGTTCGTCCACGATCGAGGGCGTCGAGCAATCGTCCCTCGAGACGCGCGATTTGTGGCGCCGGTGGCGCGAGCAGCGGAAAGCCGAAGAGGTACCCGAGTAAGTCATGCGCGAGTGAACTCGCGGCTCGGCGGTGCCGCTTAAGCGGCGAGGGCCGAGCCGCGGCTTCAGCCGCGACGCGCCGGGGTGAGCCCGCGGGGTCGTCGTCCCCCTCACCCCGGCCGGACCAGGGACGTAACGTGAGTCGAGGAAGGCATCATGACGGAATCACACATTTTCGGTCAGCACGAGGAGAAGACGCTGGCGCAGCTGCGCGACGTGGCGTCGCGCGCGGAGCGCGTCGCGCTCATGGCCGACGGCCACCTGGGCTACGTCATGCCCATCCGTGGCGTCGCCGCGTACCGCCATCAGGTGTCGGTGGTCGGCGTCGGCTTCGACATCGCCTGCGGCAACGCGGCGATCCGGACCGATCTCACTCGGGTGCAGCTCGAGGGTCGGCTCGGCGCGCTGGCCGATGAGATCCAGGCGACGCTGTCGTTTGGCGTGGGCCGGAAGAATCGCGCCGACGATGCGCCCACCGACGATCCGCTGTTCGAGGACGCGGCGTGGGATGCCGTCCCGGGGAAGCACGAGCGGGACCAGTTGCGCGCGAAGGCTCGGGAGCAGCTCGGCACCGTCGGCAGCGGCAATCACTACGTCGACGTGTTCGCCGACGAAGCCGATCGGATCTGGGTGGGTGTCCACTTCGGGTCGCGCGGCTTCGGCTACGGCGTCGCGAGCGGCTTTCTGGCGCTCGGCCAGAACCGCCAGTGGGGCGAGCGTGTGCCCGAGCAGGAAACCCTGCTCGACGTGCGCGCGCCCGTCGGCGACGCGTACTGGCAGCTCATGAACCTCGCCGGCCGCTACGCATACGCCGGCCGCGAGTGGGTGGCGCGCAAGGTCGTGTCGATCCTCGGCGGCCGCGAGATGCAGCTGGTGCACAACCACCACAACTTCGCCTGGGTCGAGGAGCACGGCGGCGAGGAGTTCTACGTCGTACGCAAGGGCGCCACGCCCGCGTTCCCGCGGCAGCAGGGGTTTGTGGGCGGCTCGATGGGTGACGATGCCGTGATCATTCAGGGCGCGGATACGGACGACGCTGCTGTCCGTGAACTCCAGACGCGGGCGCTATTCTCGACGGTGCACGGCGCGGGCCGAGTGATGAGTCGGACCGCGGCGGCGGGCAAGCGCACGCGGAAGGGCCGCGTCCTCAAGGAAGGCGCGATCTCCCGGGAGATGATGCATGCCTGGGTGAAGCGGAAGGGCGTCATCCTGCGGGGTGGGGGCACCGACGAGAGTCCACACGTGTATCGTCGGCTCCCGGACGTGCTGGCGGCGCAGGGGCCGACCGTGCAGGTCCTGCACACGCTGCGTCCGCTGGTGGTGGTGATGGCGGGTGCGGACGAGTTCGACCCTTATAAGGACTGAAGGCGTGGGAAAGGCGTGAGAATGCGTCCGAATGCGTACGTAGTCTTACGCCTTTAAACGCGGTTACACGCCTTCTGACGCCTTCACTTCATTCCAGAGCTTGTCGAGTTCTTCCAGACTCGCCCTGCCCATTTCCAATCCGCGCTCCGCGGCGAGGGTCTCCACCGCCTCGAAGCGCCGCGTGAACTTCGCGTTGGCGCGTTCCAGCGCTCGGCGCGGTTCAACACTGAGCTTGCGGGCAAGATTCACGACGGCGAACAACAGGTCCCCGATCTCTTCTTCGAGCTTGTCCCGACTCCCGGCTCCTGTCTCCCGCTCGACCTCCGTGACCTCTTCCTTGACCTTCGCCATCGGGCCCGTCGCGTCGGGCCAATCGAAACCGACACCAGCGGCGCGCTCTTGGAGACGGTAGGCGGTGAGGAGCGGGGGCAGGGTGGGTGGGAGCCCCGACAGCGTGCCGCGTTTTCCGCCGGCGCGGGGCTCGCGGCGCTTGACCATCTCCCATTTCGCGTGGTCCGCGCCCTGCGCACCGGCGTACAAGTGCGGATGGCGCCTCCACATCTTCTCTTCGAGTGACCGCGTCACCACTTCTGCGTTGAATTGCGATCGCTCTTCGGCGATCACGATTTGAAACGCGAGGTGGAGGAGCACGTCGCCCAATTCGTCCTTGAGCGCCTCGGGGTCTTCGGTCTGGATCGCATGATCCAGCTCGAGGGCCTCTTCGACGAGGTAGGGTCGCAGAGTCTGGGGGGTTTGCGCACCGTCCCACGAACAGCGCGTCCGCAAGTCGCGGACGAGCGAAAGAGCACGTCCAAGCGCTGAATCGCCTTGCATTTAGCCTCCGAGCCGGGTATCATACGCCCGCCTTAAGATATGGTGTCCATGAGCAAATCGGGCAGCCGGGCCTGGATCGACGTGGACTTGGGTGCCCTCGTGGAGAATGCCCGCACAGTGGCGCGCATCACGGGCGCACGGCTCCTCCCAGTGGTGAAAGCAAACGCATACGGGTTGGGCGCGGTCGCCGTCTCTCGGGCGTTGGAGCAGCTCGAGCCCTGGGGGTACGGGGTGGCGACGATCGAGGAGGGCGCCGAGCTGCGAGCGGCCGGTATCACGCGGCCCATCCTCGTGTTCATGCCGACGCGCGCGCAGTTGTTCGACCAATACGATCGCCACCAGCTCACGCCGGCCCTGGGCGACGCCGGCAGCATTCTCGAATGGACGACGCGCAGCGAGCGTCCGTTCCACGTCGAGATCGACACCGGCATGGGCCGCGCCGGCGCGCGCTGGGATGAAGTGGACGAGCTCGGTGAGGCGCTGGACACGCCGGCACTCGAGGGGTGCTACACCCACTTCCATTCCGCCGATCGAGACGACGGCTCGGCTGAAAAGCAAGTGGAGCGCTTTCAGTCGGCGGTCAAGCGCCTGCCGCGACGCCCGACGTTGCTGCACGTCGCCAATAGCGCGGCGGCGGTGCGCGGCAAGGCATTCGCATTTGATCTGGTGCGGCCCGGCATCTTCCTCTATGGCGGCGCGCCAGGCGGGGCGTTCGAGCAGCCCAAGCCGGTGGTGACCGTGCGCGCCCGGGTGCTGAGTGTGCGCCGCGTGCCGAAGGGCGAGAGTGTCAGCTACGGCGCGAGCTGGGTGGCACCGCGCGACACGGTCGTCGCGACGATCGGCATCGGCTACGCGGACGGCATTCGTCGAGAGGCTGGCGTTCGCGGGAAGGCGCAGGTGCTGCTGCGCGGCAAACGCTGTCCCATCGTCGGCGTTGTGCAGATGGACATGACGCTCGTCGAGACGGGCGCGACGGAAGTGCAGGTGCGAGACGTGGCGACGATCGTCGGGGAGGATGCGAAGCAGAGCATCACCCTGAACGAGCTCGCGACGTGGAGCGATGCGCTCCCGCATGAGGTTCTGACGGGGCTCGGTCAGCGCTTGCCGCGGGTTTACACGTGAAGAAGCGGGCAGCGATCATCGTGCTGGACGGGTTGGGGGCTGGTCCGGCGCCCGATACCGCGGCCTACGGAGACGAAGGGTCGGACACGCTCGGCAACGTGGCGCGAGCCGTCGGCGGGCTGCGGCTGCCGAACCTGGAACAGTTGGGATTGGGGAGATGCCGACCCGGTTCCGGAATCCTCGGGCTCGCGCCCGGGGTCAGTCCGACGGCGGCTTATGGCGTCGCGCAACCGGCGTCGCCTGGAAAGGACAGCACGACGGGGCACTGGGAGATCTGCGGCGTCCTGCTGGAACGGGCCTTCCGCACCTATCCCAGCGGATTCCCGACGGCGCTCCTCGATGAATTCGCGCGGCGCACGGGCCGAGGGTGGTTGGGGAACAAGGCGGCCTCCGGCACAGCGATCATCGCGGAGCTGGGGGCAGAGCACCAGCGCACCGGGTCGTGGATTGTGTATACGTCGGCCGACTCGGTGTTTCAGATTGCGGCGCACGAAGACTCGGTGCCCCTCAAGGAGCTGTACCGGGCCTGCGAAGTCGCCCGCGAGATGCTGATCGGGGAGCACGCGGTGAGCCGGGTAATCGCCCGGCCCTTTGTTGGAGGGGGAGGGGGAGGGGGAGGGGGGGCACCCGCAGAGTACC
>DASYRD010000126.1:0-7826 GCA_036004745.1 Gemmatimonadales bacterium
CGATGAACGAGGTGTACGCGACGTTCTTCACGGCGCCGTTTCCGGCCCGCACCACGATCCAGGCGGGCGCGCTGCCGGGCGGCATCGCCGTGGAGATCGAGTGCATCGCAAAGAAGCCTCGATAGTGGACGCGCTGCAAAGAGCCTTGCGACCAGCCGCGTCCTCCTGCATATCTGCCGAGCGCAGCCCCGAGCCGGTGGAAGAAGTTGGCGCCCGCTACGAATGGCAGGGACGGTCGGTGACGATTACCCGGAGGTAAATACGATGCGTCTTCACATCACCACGCTTATCAGCGTCGCTCTGCTAGCGGGTGTGTTGCGGGCTGAAGCGCAGCAGGCGAGCACGCCCGTCAAACGCGGGTCGCTCGTCAAGCTGCAAGTCGGCACGATCATCGGCCGCGTCACGGACAGCACGAGCAGCGCGGGGGTGGAACGCGCGACGATCGCGATCACCGGCCCGTCGCTCACGACCTTGTCCGATCGCGATGGCAATTACCGCCTCACCAACGTGCCTGTCGGCACGCACACCCTGCGGGCGATGCGCATCGGCTACGCGCCCGCAACGCAGTCGGTAACGGTGGCTGAGGGCCAGGAAGTGCGGGCCGACTTCTCCCTCGCGGTGCGTGTGACCGAGCTCGCGCGCGTGGTGGCGATCGGCTACGGCACGGCTCCCCGCCGTGACCTGACCGGCTCGGTGGCGTCGGTGACGTCCGAGGAGGTCAATGCGCTGCCGGTGGCGACACTCGATCAGGCCCTGGTGGGCCGGGCCGCCGGGGTGGAGGTCGTAACCTCCAGTGGACAGCCCGGTGCGGGCTCAATGGTCCGAATTCGGGGCGGAAACTCCATTTCGGCCGGGAACGATCCCCTCTACGTCGTGGACGGCGTTCCCCTGACGACGAACCTGGGCGACGCGACACCCGGCATCCTGCTCAGCCAGAGCGTGCGCGGCATGAACCTGCTGGGCGGCATCGATCCGGGCGACATCGAGTCGATCGAGATTCTGAAGGACGCGTCGGCGAGCGCGATCTACGGCGCGCGCGGCGCGAACGGCGTCGTGCTGATCACCACCAAGCGGGGGCGCGCCGGGCAGAACACCGTCTCGTTCGGATCCTATCTCGGGGTGGAGCAGGTGCGGCGCACCCTGCCCCTCATGAACGCGACCGAGTTCGCCACGATGGTGAATACCGCATACACCAACGCCGGCCAGACGCCACCATTCCCGAACCCCTCGTCCCTTGGCCCCGGTACAGACTGGCAGGACGTCATCTTCCGCACCGCCTCCATGCGCAGCTACGAAGCCTCCGTCGCGGGCGGCGACCAGCGGACGCAGTACTACGTGTCGGGGAGCCTGCTCCAGTCGGACGGCATCGTGACCGGCACCGACATGCGGCGCGGCTCGTTCCGCTTGAACCTCGACCGCACGGTGAGCAACCGGTTCCGCCTCGGCAATCGCCTCACGGTCAGCCGGTCCCAGGGAAAAATCCTGCCGAACGCTGGAGCGGGCCAGGAAGTGCCCTCGGTGATCCTCAACGCCCTGACCGCACCGCCCACGCTCGCGGTGCGCGATTCAGGCGGGGAGTTCTTCGTCGGCACTAATCCGCTCACCGGCCGGCCATTCCCCAACCCACTCGCCTCGGTCATGGAGATCACGAACGAGGAGCGACAGACGCGGCTGATCGGCAACGTGTACGCCGAGTTCGACATCAAAGACGGGCTCACTGTGCGCAGCACGGCCGGTCTCGACTTCCTGAACTCGCTCCAGGATTACTACGCGCCTTCGACCGTCCTCCCAGGGAAGAACTACAGCGGGGAGGGCACCCGCGGGCAAGCCGAGACGGTGAGCTGGGTGGCGGAGAATACGCTGCACTGGCGCCGGGGCTTCGGCGAGCGGCACGTGCTCGACGCGGTCGGCGGCATCACGTTCCAGAGCACGCTCACCGATGGTGTGTCGGCGACGGCGCGGCAGTTTCTGACCGATCGCCTCGGGGTGAGCGGGCTTGGCACGGGGAGCGTCTTCCTCCCGCCCGGGACCACGACTCCCAGCTCCTCGCTGCTGTCCTACTTCGCCCGTGGCAATTGGTCGATCGCGGACAAATACCTCTTCACCCTGACGGGGCGGATTGACGGCTCCACCAAGTTTGGGCCCGGGAACCAGTACGGCTTCTTCCCGTCGGCCGCCGTCGCATGGCGCGCGTCGCAGGAAGACTTCATTCAGCGTCTCGGCGCGTTCGACGACCTGAAGCTGCGCGCCAGCTACGGCCGCACCGGAAACCAGGACATCGGCAACTACTCCTGGCTTTCCACCCTGTGCAGCACCTCGTACGCCTACGGCACGACCCGCGCGATCGGATTCGTGCCGTGCACGATGGCGAACACGAACCTGAAGTGGGAAACGACCGACCAGCTCGACCTGGGACTCGATGCCACGGTGTACGGCGGCCGCTTCTCGGTGACCGCCGACTACTATGGGAAGACGACGCATGACCTGCTCTACTACGTGCCCGTGCCGCTGATCTCGGGGTACACGAGCATGTTGCAAAACGTCGGCCGCGTGCGGAATCGTGGGTTCGAGCTCACCCTGTCGACCGCCAATCACCGCGGCGAGTTCGACTGGGGCGCGTCGCTCAACCTGGCGTGGAACCGCAACCGCGTGCTGAACCTCGGACCGGACACGATGCTCGTGAATCCCGTGGGCGTCGGCGCGGGGGCGCACCAGAACCCGACCATCCTCAAGGTGGGCCAGCCGACGAACGCGTTCTACGGTTGGGTCTACGACAGCATGCTCGCCGGCAATCCGGTCTACCGTGATCTGGACGGCGATACGGCGATCACCGAAGCCGACCGCACGATCATCGGCAACGCGCAACCCGACTACACGGGCGGGCTGGGCGGGCGCGTGGCGTACGGCAACTTCGAGCTGTCACTCTTCGTCCAGTGGTCGGTCGGCAACGACATCTACAACATCAACCGCGCGCTGCTCACGAGCGCCGCCGGCAACGCCAATCAACTGAAAGACGTGGCCACGGGCGGCCGCGGCATCCCGTCCCCGCGCATCGGGAACACCTTCGAGAACCGGCCGTCCGATCTCTTTGTCGAGGATGGCAGCTACGTCCGCGGCAAGAATATCCGCTTGAGCTACACCATGTCGTCCGACTGGCTGCGCGCGAGCCCACTGCGCGCCCTGAGCAGCCTGCAGGTCTACGTCAGTGCCCAGAACTTCTTCACCATCACGGATTACTCCGGCTACGATCCCGAAATCAGCGAGTACGCGACGACGAACCTGGCCCACGGGTTCGACTTTGGCACGTACCCGCAACCGCGTCGGATCACGTTTGGCTTGGCCGGCGCCTTTTAAGGAGGACGAGACCATGTACACCAACCGTCTCGCGACGCTCGCCACTCTGATCGTGCTCGGGGGGAGCCTGGCGTCCTGTGATTCCTTTCTCGATTCGCACCCGACCGATGTCCTCACGCCGGAAAACTTCTATCGCACCTCGGCCGACGCCGTCGCTGCAGTGAATGGCGTCTACGAACAGGTCAAGTGGACGTACTGGCTCGGCTTCTGGTACGTCTCGGATGTCGCCACCGACGACATCGTCGCCAGTGCGAACTTCGGCTCCGACGGGCACCGGATGAGCAACTATGTCTTCGATGCGCTCGAATGGCCGCCGGGCGGCGTCTGGGGCGACAGCTACCGCACGATCAACCGCGCCAACGCGGTCCTCGACCGCATTCCGGCGATCGCGATGGACACGACGCTGCGCAACCGCCTGTTGGGCGAGGCGCATTTCCTCCGGGCCCTCGCCTACTTCAACCTGGTGCGGCTGTTCGGCGACGTGCCGTTGTTCGATCACGAGGTGACAACGCTCGAAGGTGTCACCGTGTCCCGGACACCCTCCGCCGACGTCTACGCCCTGATCGAGGGCGACCTCCAGGACGCAATCGCCGCGTTGCCCGCGTCCTACAGCGGCGCGGACATCGGTCGCGCGACGAACGGGGCTGCGCGGGCGCTGCTCGCCAAGGTGTATCTCACGCGGGGGGACTTTGCGACCGCCGCCCAGGAGGCCGGCGCGATCATCAGCAGCGGACGCTACACGCTGCTGCCCGACTGGCACGATATCTTCCGCATCGCGACCGAGATCACGAACTCGGAGAGCATCTTCGAGATCAATTACGACGCGACGGTGGACCCCGGCGCCGGCAGCGTGCAGACGCTCTTCAGCCTGCCGTCGGGCTATCCCGGCGGGGACGCCTACGGTCTGATGTTCGTGCCGCCCTCACTCGTCGCGCTGTTCGACACCGCCGACGTACGCGGCGAGGGCGGCACGTTCATGACGTCGCCGTTCGTGAACGACGCGGGCGACACCGTCACCTGGGCAATGCCGCCCGGCCCCGCGTTCGCCAAATACCTCGATCAAACCAGCGCGCAAAACACCGGCGCGCGGGCGTGGATGCAGCAATCCAACAACTGGATTGTGCAGCGCTACGCCGACGTGCTGCTCATGTACGCCGAGGCGGTGAATGAGGGCGGCGCGGCATCCGCGGGAACGGCGGAGAGCGCGCTCAACCTCGTGCGCGAGCGGGCCGGCCTGGCACCCGTGTCGGGCCTCTCGACCGCGGCGTTCCGCGACTCGGTACGCCTCGAGCGGCGGCGTGAGTTCGTGTTCGAGGGCCAGCGCTGGTTCGATCTTGCGCGCTGGGACGCGCTTAATTCGGCCATACTCGCCAAGACGACGGAGCTGCAGACGCTGTCGCCCGGGGAGACCACGGTGCACGGCGTGCCGAGCAACCTGATGCCCATCCCGCAGTCGGAGATCGATGTGAACCGACAACTAACGCAGAATCCTGGCTGGTAAAGGGAGCCGGGAGCGGGGAGTGGGGAGTGGGGAGCGGAAGTGATCGCACGGCGGTGGTGGCTGGGTTTCGCAACCGTGTGCGCGTGCGCGTCTGGGAACTCCACGTCGGCTCCGCCGCCCCCGCCGCCCGGTGCGGGACCCGCGGTGCAGGTGTGGCTGACGACCGGCGATCGCGCGAAGCTACTCGCACGTGAGCCCGATGTGCGCTTCACCGACGGGAGCGGAAGCGGCTTCGGCATCACGGTAGACACCGCGACGGTGTACCAGGAGATCGTGGGATTCGGCGCCGCGATCACCGACGCGTCGGCCTGGCTCATCCAACACAAGCTGACCCCTGTGGCGCGCGACGCGCTGCTCCGCGACTTGTTCGGCGCGGAGCCGGGCATTGGCTTCAGCTTCACGCGCCTCACGATCGGGGCGTCCGACTTCTCGCTGCGGCACTACAGCCTCGACGACATGCCGCCCGGCCAAACCGACTCGACGCTCACCAACTTTTCGATCGAGCCGAACCGCGCCGAGCTGCTCCCTGTCGTGAAGCAGGCGGTGGCGATCAACCCCGGCCTCAAGATCATGGCTTCGCCGTGGAGCGCGCCCGGATGGATGAAGACGACGGGCAGCCTGATCCAGGGAACGCTGCGTCCCGAAGCCTACGGGCTGTTCGCCGAGTACTTCCGGCGCTACATCGCGGCGTATGCCGCCGAAGGCGTGCCGATCTATGCGATCACCGTGCAGAACGAGCCGCACTACGAGCCGGCCGACTATCCCGGGATGCGCCTCGAGCCGGCGGCGCGCGCCAGGTTCGTTGGCCAGTACCTGGGTCCGCTGTTCGCGCGCGAGGGGATCGAGACGCTGATCCTTGACTGGGACCACAACTGGGACGAGCCGCAGTCGCCGCTCGCGGTGCTCGCCGACACTGTGGCGCGGGGCTACATCGCGGGCGTCGCGTGGCATTGCTACGGCGGCGACGTCTCCGCACAGACCACGGTGCACGACGCGCACCCCGACAAGGACGCGTATTTCACCGAGTGCTCGGGCGGCGCCTGGGCGCCGGTGTTCGCCGACAATCTGCTCTGGACTGTGCGCAACCTCGTCATCGGCGGGACGCGGGGATGGGCGCGTGGCGTGTTGATGTGGAATCTCGCGCTCGACGAGAGCTACGGGCCGCACACCGGCGGCTGCGGCAACTGTCGCGGCGTGGTCACCATCAACTCGGGCGACGGAGCCGTCACGCGCAACGAGGAGTATTACGCGCTCGCGCACGCCAGCCGGTTCGTGCGGCCGGGCGCTCGACGCATCGCCTCGACCGCCGTCCCCGGGCTCGACAACGTGGCGTTCCGTAATGCCGACGGCTCGAAGGTGCTGATCGTTGCGAACGCGGCTACCGAACCGCGGGCATTCAGCGTGCACTGGGCGGGGGCGGGGAAGTCCGTCAACTACACGATCCCGGCGGTCGCGGTCGTCACGTTGACCTGGAGGTAGGTGGACGCGCTCGACCTCGACACCCCTGCCCTCTACGTCGATCTGGACGTCCTCGAGCGCAACATCACGCGGATGCAGGAGCAGTGCCGCGCGTGGGGTGTCGCGCTCCGGCCGCACGTGAAGACCCACAAGATCGCCGAGATCGCGCAAATGCAGCTCGATGCCGGCGCGATCGGGATCACGGTCGCTAAAGTGGGCGAGGCCGAGGTGCTGCCCGGTCACGATGTGCTCGTCGCGTATCCCCTGCTCAAGCCGAAGCTGCCGCGTTTGCGGGAGCTCGCCAAGTCCCGACGCGTGAAGGTTGCGGTCGATTCGGTGGACGTCGCTCGTGACCTCGAGGGGATCGAGACACTTGTCGAGATCGATGTGGGCGTGGGCCGCTGTGGCGCGCAGTCACCTGCGCAAGCGGTCGCGATCGCGCAGGCGTGCTCCGATTTCCAGGGGATCTTCTATTGGCCATCATGGCTCGACGAGGCAGGCTTCCGCACGGCGTGCGTCAAAATCGACGCCGTCCTCAGTGCGCTCGCCCGAGCGGGCTTCGAGGCGAAGATTGTTTCTGGCGGGTCGACGCCAGGTGCCGCGAAGACGCCGCTGATCCCGCGGACGACCGAGATCCGGCCTGGCACCTACGTCTTCTATGACGCCAGCAGCCTCGCGGCGAAGGTTTGTGTGGAAGCAGATTGCGCGCTCCGCGTGCTCACCACGGTCGTCAGCACCGCGGTGCCGGGGCAGTGTGTGATCGACGCCGGGTCGAAAACGTTCTCGAGCGATCCGACCGTCGGTGTGGGAACGTTCGGTCACTTCGTCGGGCACAATTGGACCATGCGCAAGATGAATGAGGAACACGGCTACGTGGAGCCTCACCCCCTGGCCCCCTCTCCCTTCGGGAGAGGGGGAACGATGGCCCGCGTCGGCGAAAAGGTCTGGGTGGTGCCGAGCCATGTGTGCGCGACGGTGAACCTGCACGACGAAATCTGGTTCGGCCGCCGGGGTCGAGTGGAAGGAAGCTGGAAGGTTGCGGCACGTGGGAAGATACGCTAGAACCGACGGAGCGTCCTATCGACAGACCGGCGCAGCCTCTGGATCCGACTGCTTCGTCGGCGGGAACGGCGCCGCGCCGCCGACATAGATCCCGCACGCCACTGAGGTGTTGGCGTTCGTCATGCGCGCCGTCCAGCCGCCTTGACGCACCTTGAGCTTGTCCAGGGTGTTGCCGCGCGACGGGCACCACGCGACGCTCCCCGGTACCGGCGGGGTGTTGCAATCCGTTTGCTCGGTATACGCGACGGAGTCGGCGAAGTAGGCCTCCTCCGCGGTCACCAAGTTCCGGAGATCCGACTTCATCGACGCGATATATGCCTTCTCCTTTGTGTTGCTGAACTTGGGGATGGCGATCGCGGCGAGCAGGCCGATGATCACGAGCACGATAAGCAGTTCGATGAGCGTGAAACCGGTGCGATTCATGCGGTACCTCCCACCGAATCACCCACTG
>DASYRD010000127.1:0-3379 GCA_036004745.1 Gemmatimonadales bacterium
GGGCGCACGAGCGGCGTTTGCCCGCGTCAAGGAGGCGTCCACCAACGCCTGGGCGCAGAATGTGCAGACGAGAAACCCCGATGACATGTTCATCCTGGCGGCGGACTCTGGATTAGTGTCGGCGCTGCGCGCCGTCTGGCCGAATCCGGACCGTGAGAGTGACGCGGTGCTGCGCACGCTCGAGGCGTCGCTGGCCATCGAAACGGCGGAACGCGGCGGCGGCGCGTGGCCCTACATGGAGCGCCGAGCCCAATGGGGGCGGAGCAACTTTGCCGCGCTGCTGCGGGCCGAATCCCCCAAGATCCTGATGAAGTTCGGCTACAACCACATGATCCGCGGCGCCAATTATTTCAATGGATTCGACATCGGCGCCATGGCGGACGAGGTGGCGGCCCAGACGGGCGATCGCGCGTTTCACATTCTCGTGCTCCCGGGCCCCGGGTCTCGTCAGGCTGTTCTCGGTGGAAACGGCTTCGCCTCCGTCGCGAGCGATTCGGTTGACGAATTCCGCGCCGGCGATCAACGCCTCACGCGCGTCCTGTCGAATGCGCATGCCACTGGTCATGAGGTGATCGACCTGCGGCCCCTGCGGCGCCTGGCGATGCGTGGCCTCGAGAGCTGGAATTCCGACGTCGTGCGGACGATCCATGGCTATGACGCGGTCGTGATCTGGAAGGGGGCCCATGCCGCGTCAGGCCTAACGGAGCCAAGACCCAATTGACCACTCCCGTCTCCCACGGCCGCACGCGCCGCGCGATCACAGTCGGCCCCTTCACGGTGACCGAAGCGGTATACGCCCCCCGCCAACGCGTGCAACGCCACGAGCACGGATGGCCGAGCTGGACGCTGGTGCTGGACGGCAGCTTCGAAGAGTGCTTCTCGCATGGCGCCATCGTCGCGCGCCCAGGCGCCGTCCTGACGAAACCGGCGACAGCCGACCATTCCAACGAGTACGGTCCCCGAGGCGCGCGCTGTCTGCTGATTGGGAGCCGCGATCGCGAGCAGAACAGCTTCGGCGATCCGGCCCTGCACGCCGCCGGCGTCGTGCCCCTCCTCGCCCGCCGGATCCACGCGGAGCTCGGCGCGGCCGAGTGCCGGATCGCGCGCTTCGCGCTCGAGGGTCTGCTGATCGAGCTCGCCCTCGCAACCGTCCGCGCTCGTCCCCCTCGGCCAACCGGCAGAACCGCGTGGCTGAACGACGTCCGCGACCAGCTCGAAGCGGAGTTCCGGACGCCGCCAGCCCTGGCGGACCTGGCCCACGCGCGCGGCGTCCACCCCGCCTACCTCTGTCAGGCGTTCCGCGCCGCATTCGGCACGAGCATGGGCGAGTTTGCGCGGCGCGTCCGCTTCGAGTGGGCCCGCGCCGCCCTCCGCACCGGCCACGCCTCGCTCTCGGGCATCGCCCTCGCAGCCGGGTTCAGCGACCAGGCCCATTTCTGCCGCGATTTCAAGAAGCGCGCCGGGATCTCGCCGCGGCAGTCCCGATGGGGATCGCGACTCGCGCATTCCGGGCCGCGGCCGTTTCGAGCCGTAACGACCTAAACGCCGTTCAAGACCGCGCCGCACGCCGCACGCCACATTCCTCGTATAACTCGAGGAGGACCTATGCGTCACCTTGTGTGCGTTGCGATCCTTGCGGGGTCAATCGCGTCCGCCGGATTCGCCCAACAGCAGGAGCGCACCTACATCGTGCGGCAGGTGCACGTCATCCCCATGACGGGCTCGCGCGCGCCCGATCCCGCCGACGTGGTCATTCGGGGCCGCACGATCGCCCAGATCGCCCCGGCGGGAACCGTAACAGCACCAGGGGCGATCGTGGTCGACGGCCGCGGGCAATACCTGATCCCCGGCCTGATCGATTCCCACGTGCACATCAAGGAGCAGGACCCGCTCTTCCTCTTTATTGCCGCGGGCGTGACCACCGCCCAAAACATGTCGGGCCGGCCCTTCCACCTGGACATGCGCGCGCGCGTCAACGCCGGCACGCTGCTCGGCCCCCGCATCGTCACGGCGGGTCCGACGACGGCCGAAGTGGGGGTCAACACACCAGAAGAAGCGGAGCGGCTGGTCGCGGAGCAAAGCGCGCGCGGCTATGACGTCATCAAGATGTACGGCGGCGAGGGCGGCAACTTCACACCCGAGACCTATCACGCGCTGATCGCCGCCGCACACGCACGCGGCATGCGCGTCGTGGGTCACGCGCCGCGCAACCTGCCGTTCGACGTGGTGCTGAGCGAGGGGCAGAACTCGATCGACCACATGGAAGAGATCGTCTACACGCACCGGCCCTTCGCCCGGCTCACCGGCCGCTACGTCGATCTGCAGTTCGGCCGCACGACCGACGCGGTGCGCGATTCTCTGGCGCGCGTTCCGGTGCCGCACTTCGCCCAGGAGCTCGAGCCGGAGATCGCCGAGCTCGCCCGCGCCGTCAAGCAGGCCGGGCTCGCCGTGACACCCAATCTCGTATTCTTCCGCAACATCTACTGGATGACGACCGACAGCCTCCAGGCGCTGCTGCGCGCACCCGAGCTCGCGTACGCCGCACCGCAGCAACGGCTCAACTGGTCCCCGATGCTCAACCGCTACGCCAATGCCTGGCGCGATCGCCGGCCGACGGTCAGCCGCTGGCTCGGCGAGGCCTTCGAGCTGGAGCGAGCGACGACGCTTGCCTTCTACAAGGCCGGCGTGCCCCTGATGGCGGGCACAGACGCCGAATTCCTCGGCGCGCAACCGGGCTACGGGCTGCACACGGAGCTCGAGCTCTTCGTCGCTCTGGGCATGAAGCCACTCGACGTCTTGCGTGCCGCCACCGTCACGCCGGCGACGGTGCTGCGCATCGCCGATTCGGTCGGGACGATCGCGCCCGGCAAAGTCGCCGACCTGGTGCTCCTCGCCGCGGACCCGCTCGCCGACATTCGCAACACGCGCCGCGTCACCGGCGTCTTCCGCGCCGGGCGCTGGCTGCCCCGGACCGAGCTCACCGCCATGCTGGACTCGCTCGCCCGCTCGTACGGGCCCGTGCAGGAGGCGCTGAGCGCGTTCATCCAGGCCCTCGAGACCCGCGGCGCGGCCGCCGCCATGGAGGTGTATCGGCAGCGCCCCACCGAGGAGCAGCGGCAGATCGCCAAGCCGGTCGAGAATGTGATCAATTCCTACGGCTACCGCGTGCTGGGCGAGAAGAGAACGAAGGACGCCATCGCCATTTTTCTCTTGAACACGGACGCGTTTCCCGGAGAGTACAACACCTGGGACAGCCTGGCGGAGGCGTATCTGGCCGACGGGCAGCGCGACCTCGCCGTCAAGTACTATCGAAAGGTGCTGGAGCTGCATCCGGGCGACGAGAACGCTACGCGGATGCTGAAGCAGATCGGGGAGCCGT
>DASYRD010000128.1:0-6309 GCA_036004745.1 Gemmatimonadales bacterium
GCGATCCTGTGGACGACCAACGCCGAGCTGCGCGTCACGGCGCGGTCGGGCGCGGGCCCCCAGGCGTCGGACATCCTGCCTGAGCGCGTCGTAGGCGCGTCCCTCCTCGAGCAGTACTCCAAGCAAGCAGTGAGCGCCGACTCAATCAAAGCGCATCGGCGCGCGCTCGCGGGGGAATCCGTCTCCTACCAGATTCGCGTCAACGACCGCTGCTACGATGCGCACGTGGAGCCGCTGCGGGACGACGTTGGCGCCATCGTGGGGGCCGTCGGCCTTGCCGTGGACGTGAGCGATCGCGAGCAGTCGCTCGTCGAAACGCAGCGCAGCCGGCTGGACCTCGAGGACTTCTTTGAGAACGCGACGGTGGGCCTCGGCTGGGTAGGGCCGGACGGCACGATCCTCCGTGCCAATCGCGCCGGGCTGGACATGGTGGGCTACGGGGGCGACGAGTACGTGGGTCGCAACGTGCGCGAGTTCCACGTCGACCCGGACATCGCGGACGATATCCTGCGGCGCCTCCGCGCCGGAGCGACCGTCCGAAACGTCGAAGCGCGCCTGCGCCACCGCGACGGATCGATCCGTCACGTGCTCATCAATGCGAACGCGCGATCAGAGGGCGGGCAGTTCGTGCACGCCCGCTACGTCACGCGCGACATCACCGAGCTCAAGCGGACCGAGCAGGCCGTCGCGCATTTCAAGGCCATGGTGGAATCGGCCGACGACGCCATCGTCGGCAAGACGTTGGACGGGGTGATCACGAGTTGGAACCCGGCTGCGACGCTGCTCTACGGATACTCGGCCGAAGAGGTGATCGGGAAGCCGATCACGCTGCTGGTCCCGCCGGACCACCGCGACGAGCTACCCGGCGTTTTTGAGAGCCTGCGACGCGGCCAGCGCGTCGAGCCCTACGAGACCACCCGGGTGCGCAAGGACGGCACGCGCGTGGAGGTGTCGATCAGCATCTCGCCGGTGCTCGACGCGCACGGACAGCCCGTCGGCGCCACCACGATCGCCCGGGACATCACTTACCGCCGGCACGCCGAGCGACAGCTGCTGTACGGAGCGCTGCACGACGCCGTTACCGACTTGCCCAACCGCACGTCCTTCGTCGAGCGTGTGTCACAGGCACTGGCGCGCATGAGGCGCGACCCCGATTACCGGTTCGCCATCCTGTTCCTCGACTGCGACCACTTCAAGGCGGTGAACGACAGGTTCGGCCACGCCGCCGGCGACCGTCTGCTCGTGGAGATCGCGGGACGACTGCGCGCGAGCGTGCGGCCGGGTGACGTCGTGGCACGCTTCGGCGGTGACGAGTTCACGCTGCTGCTCGAGGACGTGGCGGGCCTACCCGACGTCGAGCGCGCGGCGCGACGCATCCAGGACAGCCTGGCCGCTCCCTTTTCGCTGGAAGGGCGCCAGATGCTCGCGACCGCGAGCATCGGCGCAGTACTCGGCGAGCCCCGCTACGAGCAAGTCCAGGACATGCTGCGCGACGCAGACGTCGCGATGTACCGCGCCAAGGATCGGGGCCGCGCGCGCTTCCAGGTCTTCGATGTCGAGATGCGGAATTGGACCCACGCTCGCTCAGGGATGGAAGCCGATTTGCGGGACGCCCTCGGGCGCAACGAGTTCCGGCTCGTCTTCCAGCCCATCGTGGTGCTCGAGACGGGTCGCGTGCACGCGTTCGAGGCCCTGCTGCGCTGGCGCCACGGGAAGCGGCGGGCTTCCCTGCCGAGCGAGTTCATACCGCTGGCCGAGCAGACCGGCGCCATCATCCCGATCGGCGCGTGGGTGCTGCGGGAGGCGTGCCGCTACGCGCGCACCTGGCAGAACGCCGCCGCGGGGTCCAGCCCCGTGCGGGTCAGCGTGAACCTCTCCGGCAAACAACTCGCGCATCCCGGCATCGTCGAGGACGTGCAGGCCGCCCTCCAGGGCGCCGGACTCGCACCCGCTTCCCTGAGCCTGGAGATCACCGAGAGCGTACTCATGGAAGACATCGAATCGTCCATCTCCCTGCTGGATCGGCTGCGGCAGTTGAGCGTCGAGCTGCACATGGACGATTTCGGCTCCGGCTACTCCTCACTGAGCTATCTGCCGCGTCTCCCCCTGCACGCCATCAAGGTCGAGCGGACGTTCGTGCACCGCATGGGCGTGCGCCGCACCGACCTGGAGATCGTCCGCTCGATCGTGGACCTGGCCGAACACCTTGGCTTGGCCGTGATCGCGGAGGGAGTGGAGACCGCGTCGCAGCGCGAGCGCCTCATCGCGTTCGGCTGCGAGCTCGGGCAGGGGTTCCTGTTCGCGAAACCGCTCGACCCTGACGCCGCCAAGGCCCTGCTCGCCGAGCAGCAGCAGCCAGGCCCCGCCGCCGCGTGAGGCACGCGCCCGCCTCCCCTTGGGGGTTGCATAAGCCCAGGTGACTGGCGACGTTCTGCTGCTGTTGGAGAGGTGGCCGAGTGGCTGAAGGCGGCGGTTTGCTAAACCGTTATAGGGCCTTAAAACCCTATCGGGGGTTCGAATCCCCCCCTCTCCGTGAATCGGGTGCCGGGTTCCGGGTGCCGGGTGCCGGAGAGTGCGCCGGCCTGCCGACACCCGGCACCTGACACCCGACACCGCCTCATGTCGATCCGCGTCCGTTTCGCCCCGTCGCCGACGGGCTACCTCCACGTCGGCGGCGCCCGCACCGCCCTCTTCAACTGGCTCTACGCCCGGAAGACCGGCGGCAAGTTCCTGTTGCGCATCGAAGACACCGACAAAGCCCGCTCCACCGACGAGCACACGAAGGTCATCCTCGACGGCCTCACCTGGCTGGGGCTCGACTGGGACGAAGAGCCCATCTTCCAGGGCGCGCGGGCCCAGCGCCACCAGGAGGTGGCCGACCGACTCCTGGCCGAGGGCAAGGCCTACCTCGACGAGGGCACGATTCGGCTGCGCGTCCCCGCCGGCGAGATCGCCTGGGACGACGCGGTGCACGGCCGGATCAGCTTCCAGGGCGAGGACATCAAGGACTTCGTGATCCTGCGGACCGATCGCTCGCCGCTCTACAACTTCGCCGTGGTGGTGGACGACATCGACATGCGGATCACGCACGTGCTGCGCGGCGACGACCACATCTCGAACACCCCGAAGCAGATCGCCGCGTACCGCGCCCTCGGCACGGCGCTTCCCGTGTTCGGCCACGTCCCGATGATCCACGGCCCCGACGGCAAGAAGCTCTCCAAGCGTCACGGCGCCACGGCCGTCGGCGACTACCAGCACCTCGGCATCCTCCCCGCGGCCTTGCGCAACTTCCTCGCCCTCCTGGGCTGGAGCCCGGGCGGCGATCGCGAGGTCATGACCCGCGAGGAGATGATCGAGCTGTTCTCGTTCGAGGGAATCCAGAAGAAGCCCGCGATCTTCGACACCACGAAGCTCGAGTGGATGAACGGACAGTATCTCTCGATGATCGCGGCCGAGGACCTGTACGCCCTGGTGGCGCCGCAGCTCACCGAGTTGGGGGTGGACGGGAAGCGCGAGGCCGTGTTGAAGGCGATCGCGGCCGTGAAGACGCGGTCCCGCACCACGCTCGACGTGGCCCGCCAGGTGGCGGTCCGGCTCGACGCGAAGTTCGTCCAGCTGGACGACAAGGCCAAGAAGGAGATCGCGAGGGACCCGGCGGGCTACAAGGGCGCGCTCGAGGACAGCGTCGCGGCGCTCGAGAGTGTGGATTGGACGCCACAGGCGATGGAGCAGGCGCTCCGCGACCTCGCCGACAAGCGCAAGGTCGCCGCGGGAAAGATCTTCCAGCCAATCCGCATCGCGCTGACGGGCGGCACCGTCTCCGAGCCGGTCAACGAGCTGCTCTACGTTGTGGGAAAAGAGCCGGCGCTGAAAAGACTGAAGGCGGCGGCCCAGGCTTGACCAACCCCCCAATCCGGAATAGTGTCAGCGTGCGTAACACAGTAGCCCATGACTACACGCACGCGCAGCATCGCTCTCTGCCTCGGCGCCGCGGCGGCGCTCGGCGGCAACGCGACGGCCCAGTCGTTACTCGAGCGCACCCCCAACCTCTCGGGTGGGTGGGTGGGCGCAACGGGCACGTTACAGTTCAACTTCCTGCACCGATTCAGCGTCAGCGACGCCCCCGCCCGTAAGGTCAGCAACTCCCCCACGTTTCTCCTTTCGTACCGGCTTCCCTTCCCGCTCGTGATCGGCGCGAATTACGCCACGTCGTCCGACGTGGCGCCGGCGTTCCCGAACGAGTGGGAGGTGTTCGGCCGCTACGCGGTCCTGCGGGGAGACACGGCCGGCGGGCGGCCGGTGGAGCTCGCGGTGCAGCTCGGCTACAACCAGGCGGCCGGCAGCGCCGACGGCGAGCTGGCCCTCGGGCGGCGGGTGGGCCCGCTGCACCTGCTGGCGGTGGGGCGTCTCTTCTCGCAGGGCTACCGTTCCGACACGGCGCGCTACGCCGTTGGGGGCGGCGCCGTCCTGCGCCTGCATCGCAACGTGGCACTCGCCGGCGACGTGACGACCCTGCTCGACCGCCGAGCCGGCGAAGACGCGGCGTGGGGCGCGGCGCTGCAGCTCGCGATCCCCTACTCACCGCACACCTTCTCCCTCCAGGTGACCAATACCGGCACAGGAACCCTGCAGGGCAGCTCGCGTAGCAGCGTTGGCAACCGAGTGCGGGGCGGCTTCGAGTTCACGATCCCGTTCACGCTGAGCAGGTACTTCGGAGGTCGGCGGAAGACGGGGGAGGGCGGCGAAGGGGACGCGGGGAATGCAGTGCCCGCAGCAATGCGCACAATGGCATTCGCGCCTACCAACATCGAGATCGCAGCCGGAGCCACGATCCGCTGGACGAACGACGACCAGCTGGTCCATACCGTCACCGCCGACGACGGGTCGTGGGACTCGGGCGAGATCGCGCCGGGGCGCACCTGGCGCCACACCTTCGACCGGCCGGGCACCTATGCCTTTCACTGTACGCCGCACCCGTTCATGAAGGGCGTGGTAGTGGTCCGATGAGGCCGGCCTTCGCCGCCGCATTTTTGGGGGGAGGGCTCGCCGCCGCGGCGTGCTTCTCGGAGCGTGCGGGTGGCCCCGCCCCGACACTCGCTGAGTGCCGCGTGCCCGTCACGGTCGTCGACTCGATGCACTTCCTCGTGGCGATCCGGGACTTCGCGTTCCACCCCGATTCGATCGCCGTGCCGGTGGGCGCGACCGTGACGTGGGTGAATTGTGAGAGCCCCCTCATCGAGCCCCACACCACGACATCCGACAGCCCGGGCTGGAATTCCCCTCAGTTCGCCGCTGGCGAACGCTACTCCAGGCGCTTTGACGCGGCCGGCGTGTTCCCGTACCACTGCGAGCCACACCCGTTCATGTTGGGCAAAGTCGTCGTTCAGTAGCCAACCGGCATCCGTCTGAAAGGAGGTCGAGCCGGAATCCCAAGCTTTGCGTGGTCCAACCAGGAGGTGGAAGCGTAAAGGAGGTTGTATGCGCAGCAGTCACGTGTTCACGATGCTGGTCGCCTGCTCGCTGATCGGCGTCGCGTGCGGTGACGACATCACCCAAGTCACCACTCCGGGCCTGACCGTCGAAACCTTCACCGCGACGCTCACCACGGGAGCGGAGGTGCCAGCTCCTACGATTCCCGCCGGCGAGACGCCCTCCGGCACGGCTAGCTTCACGGCACTCAACAACCTGCTCATTTGGGAGGTGAATGTCACCGGCATCGACAGCGTCTTCATCGGCCACATTCACGCTGGGGCGGCGGGAGCACCAGGCGGCGTGATAGTTGATCTCGCTCCCAGTCCTATCGACCAGGCGAATTACACCGGGACGATCGCGGTGGGATCCAGGGCTGTCCACGACTCCGTGCTCGCCAGGTTGCGGGCAGGAACCGCGTACGTGAACCTACACACACGTCGCAACACGGCAGGAGAGATCCGCGGGCAAATCCAGCAGCAGTAGGTGCGCTCCGCACCGTTGGCCGGAATTGGGGGAGCCGATGCGGCTCCCCCGTTTCGCGTACGGCGATGCAACGCCGGCGTCGTTGGAATCCCCGCGCTCAGAGCCCGGGCTCGGCCACGTGTGCGCCCTGTAAGGGCGCACTCCGAGCCGAGCGTGACCTATCAGGGCACGACTTTCACCGTATCCTGCGCCCGCCGCCGCCGCTCCGCGTCGCGCTCCGCCTGCTTGCGCTCCCGCAGCTCCCGCACGTACCGCCGGAAATCGTGGAAGGTCTGGGCGCGGTCGGCCGCGCGCAGCAGATCCGCCCGCATGTCCTGGAGCTGACGCGCCCGCATCTCTTCATCGAAGTTGCCC
>DASYRD010000129.1:0-109775 GCA_036004745.1 Gemmatimonadales bacterium
CGCGCGCGAGATCCACGACGAGGTGGGGCAGGCGCTGACCGCCCTGAAGATGGACCTCGCGTGGCTCACCAAGAAGATCCCGGCGCGCGGGACGCCAGTGCGCCGAAAGCTCGCCGGCATGGAGGGCGTCATCGACGCCACCATGGACGCGTTGCACCGCATCCTCGCGGAGCTGCGCCCCGGTGTCCTCGACGACCTCGGCCTCCCGGCGGCGATCCGCTGGCTGGCCGACGAGTTCAAGCGCCGTACCGAGATCGCCTGCACCGTCCAGATGACGGGCGGTGAGCCCGGCCTCGACAGCGGCCAGGCGACGGCGGTCTTCCGGATCTTGCAGGAGGCCCTCACCAATGTTGCCCGCCACGCCAAGGCGCGCCGCGTCGAGATCCGGCTCCACGTCCTGCCGACGGCCTTCGAGCTGGTCGTTACCGACGACGGCCGCGGGATTACCGCCGAGGAGCTTCAGGCCACCGGGACCCTCGGGATCCTCGGCATGCGGGAGCGCGCCATCACCTGGCACGGGCGGGTGACCGTGCACGGCGAACCGGGGCGCGGGACCACGGTGCGCGTCTTCATGCCGGTGGACCGGACGCCCCCGACGGCGCCCGCCGGATGATTCGCCTCCTGATCGCCGACGACCACCCGCTGGTGCGCGCCGGCGTCCACCAGCTCGTCAGCGAGGAAGCGGACATTCAGGTGGTCGGCGAAGCCGTCGACGGTAACGACCTGCTGGCGCGCCTGCCGCACACCCCCGCCGACGTGGTGATCCTCGACGTCACGATGCCGGGTCCGGGGTTTCTGCCGCTCCTCGCCCGGTTGAAGCAGGACCATCCCGCCGTGCGGGTGCTGGTCGTGAGCGTCCACCCCGAGGGCAACATGGCGCTGGGCGCGCTCCAGGGAGGCGCGGCGGGTTACGTCAACAAGACGCGCACGGGGGCGGAGCTGGTCGCGGCGATTCGAAAAGTTCACGGGGGCGGCACATACGTGACGCCCTCGCTGGCGGAACGGATCGCGGCCGAGTTGACCGCGGGGCACGTCCCCCGCCCCCGCGACGGGCTCTCCGAGCGCGAGCACGAAGTGCTGCGCCTGCTCGGCGCCGGCAAGAGTAATAAGGAAGTCGCGGCGATGGCGGGCGTCAGCCCGAAGACGATTAGTACCTACCGCGCGCGGATTCTTCGGAAGCTGCGGCTCCGGACGAACGCCGACCTCGTGCGCTACGCGTTGGAGCACGCCCTCATCGGTTGAAGCTTTCGGCTGTCAGTCGCGACTGACAGCTGCGTCACCGCCTTCGTACAAGGCAACTCGCGCTTCCGAACGACACCTTGGTGGCGTGAGGCCTTCCCGCAGGTTGCGGGTCTTCGTCGTCGAAGACTCGGAGATTGTTCGCACCCGTCTCGTAGCGATGCTCGTCGAAACGCGCGGCGTGGAAGTGGCCGGCGAGGCGGCGAGTGTGGCCGACGCCGTGGCGCGTCTCCCGGCGGGGCGGCCCGACGCCGTGCTCGTCGATCTGCGGCTCCCCGACGGCGATGGGTTCGAGGTCATTCGCGCCGCGAAGGCGCTGACGCCCACGCCGGTCGTCCTCGTCCTGACGAGCTATCCGTACCCGCAGCTCGCGGCCCGTGGTCTCGCCGCCGGGGCCGACTGGTTCCTCGACAAGAGCACGGAATTCCGCCGCGTCCCCGAGATCTTGACATCGCTCCGGCGTCCGGCGCCGGCACGCGCGCGATGACGATCCGCATCCTCCTCGCGGAGGACAATCCCGATGACGCAGCGCTCATCCAGCGTCAGTTGCGGCAATCAGGCGTCGACGTCGCGATCCGGCGCGTCGATTCCGCGTCCCTGTTCCGCGCGGCGCTGGATGAAGTCGATCCCGACGTCATCCTCACCGACCATTCGATGCCGCAGTTCACGGCGCGGGACGCCCTGCGGATCGCGCGCGACGCGCGGCCACAGACCCCGGTGATCGTCGTGACGGGGAGCCTCGATGAAGAAACCGCCGCTGACTACATCAAGGACGGCGCGGCCGACTACGTCTTGAAGACGCATTTGGTGCGGTTGCCCGCGGCGCTCGTCGGCGCGCTCGAGCGGCGCCGCGCGCTCGTGGCCACCGAGGCGGCCCACAAGGCCCTCCGCGGGTCTGAAGCCAAGTTTGCCAAGGCGTTCAACGCCAACCCCTCAGGGATGGCCATCACCACGCTCGAGGGCCGAGTAGTCGACGTCAATGAGGCGTTCTTACGCACCTTGGGCTACACGCGCGATGAGGCGATCGGCAGTACGACCGTCGAACTGGGCTTGTGGCGCAGCGATCAAGAGCGCGCCCACGCGATCCAGGAGACCCAGCACTTCGGCCGCGTGCAGCAGCTGGAAATCGAAGGGCGGACCAAGGAGAGCGCGCGCCGCACCCTGCTCTACTCCGCCGAGCTGATCGAGCTCGAGGGCGTGCCGCATGTGCTCGTCCTGACCACCGACGTCACCGAGCGTCGCCAACTCGAAGATCAGCTCCGCCAAGCGGGCAAGATGGAGGCCGTGGGACAGTTGGCCGGCGGCGTCGCCCACGACTTCAACAATATCCTCACGGCCATCCTCGGCTACGCCGACCTGCTCGCGGAAGGTCTGCCGGCCGAGGACCAACGGCGCGAGGACCTCGACGAAATCCGGAAGGCTGCCCAACGCGCCGCGGCGTTGACGCGGCAGCTGCTCGCGTTCAGTCGCAAGCAGGTGCTCGAGCCACGGGCGCTCGACGTGAATGTCCTCGTGGACAATATGGACAAGATGTTGCGGCCGATTCTCGGCGAGAACGTCGAGCTCCGCGCGATCCCGGCGCCGAACCTGCACGCGGTGCGGGCCGATCCGAATCAGATCGAGCAGGTGATTCTCAACCTCGCCATCAACGCGCGCGACGCGATGTCGAAGGGCGGCAAGCTGACGATCGAGACGGCCAATGTCGACCTCGACGAACACTACGCCGCCCGCCACGCGACGGTGGTCCCCGGTCCCCACGTGATGCTCGCCGTCAGCGATACGGGAACCGGCATGGATGCCGCCACCCAGGCCCGCATCTTCGAGCCCTTCTTCACGACCAAGGATCCCGGCCGGGGCACCGGCCTCGGTCTGGCAACGGTTTACGGCATCGTGAAGCAGAGCGGCGGCAGCATCTGGGTCTACAGCGAGCTGGGTCGGGGCACGACCTTCAAGATCTACCTGCCGGCGCTCGACGCCCCCGCGGAGCGCATCGGCCCCTTCGTACCCGTGCTCGACCTGGTGGGCACCGAGACCATCCTGCTGGTGGAGGACGACGAGCAGCTGTTGCACATGGCCCACAGGGCGCTCGAGGCGCGCGGGTACACCGTCCTGGCGGCGGGGCGCGGCGACGTCGCGCTCCAGACGGCGCGTGGCCACGTCGGACCGATCCACCTGCTCTTGAGCGACGTCACGATCCCCGACATGGACGGCCGCACGCTGGCCGCCACCCTGCGGGCGCAGCGTCCGGACGTGCGGGTCCTGTACATGTCAGGGTATGCCGACCAGGCTATCGTGCGCCACGGCGTCCTGGATGCCATGGTGGCCTACCTGCCCAAGCCCTTCACCACTGAGGCGATCGCCCGTAGAGTACGGGAAGTGCTCGACACACCCTAACCGACGGGGACCGCCGGCATGACCCGACGCAGCTGGAACTGGTCGATCGAGCGGAAGCTGCCGCTCCTCTTCAGCATCTTGCTCCTTGCGGTCGTGCTGGTGATGCTCGGCGCCGCCTATCAGCAGGTCCGTCACGCCGCGCTGGCATTCGCGACTGGGCGCTTGAAGCGGATCGCCAAGACGTACGCCGACGCGCTGCCGCTGGACGCCGCCAATCGTCGTAAGCAAAGCGCCGCGATGGCTGCCGACCCCGGCGTCCAGGAATTCGTGATGTCTGGCGGCACCCGCGGCCGAGACTGGGTGCTGGCCGCCATGCGGCGCATCGCGCCCGACACCTCCACGACCACCGTAATCGAGGTGTGGGATACAGCCGGTCACCGCCTCATCTTGCGCGGCGACAGCGCTCTTCATTCTGACAGCGCGGCCGTTCAACCTCTGGACTCTACGGCCGTGGGCCCTTACCGCGTGCGGCACGACACACTCATGTACGTCGAGGTACAGGCCGCGGTGCGTCAGGGGAACGAGGGCCGAGTCATCGGCCGGATCGTGCAGGTGCGGCGTGCAGTTCTCTCGAAGCGATCGCGGGAACTCATGATGGGGATTGCCGGCGGCGATGTGGCCGTGCTGATCGGCAACGCCGATGGCGCCCCTTGGACGGACCTCGAGCACTTGATCCCGGCTCCACCCGCCGACGCGCGTAAGAGCACCGAGCCCACGTTGTATCAACGCGGTGAGGCAAAAGTCGGTATCGCGGGAACGGTCGCCGGGACGCCCTGGATGTTCATGGTCGAGCTGTCGCGAGAGCAGCTGCTCGCGCCCTCCCTGGTCTACCTGCGAAGCATGTCTCTGATCGCTGTCCTGATCGTGGTGGTTGGAGCCATCGGCGCGTGGTGGGTGAGCCGGCGCATCACCGATCCACTCCGACACCTCACGACGGCCGCCGCCGCCATCGCCGGCGGCGACCTGGAACAGCGCGTGAACGTCCTCGGCACGGATGAGCTTGGTCGGCTCGGACAGTCGTTCAATGTGATGGCAAGTGAGGTGAAGCGGTCGCGAGAGGACCTCGAGGCCAAGGTCGTTGAACGAACGCACGCCTTGCGCGACAGTGAGGCGCGGTTACGCTCGGTCACCGAGACAGCCCACGATGCCATCATCGCTGCCGACGCCGACGGAAACATTTCGTATTGGAATCCGGGAGCCGCCCACATGTTTGGGTATGCCGTTGGCGAGGTGGTAGGCCGGCCGTTAACGCTGCTCATGCCAGAGCGGTATCAGGAGGATCACCGGCGCGGCATCCGGCGCTACGTGGACACAGCCGAGGCGCGCGTGGTCGGGCGCACGGTGGAGCTCCACGGCCGGCGCAAGGACGGCGGCGAGTTCCCGCTCGAGCTGTCGCTCGCCGCCGCCCGCACGGCGGCGGGGACTTCCTTCACGGGTGTGATCCGCGACATCACGGAGCGCAAGCGCATCGAGCTGGCGCTTCGGGAGACCAACGCCGAGCTCGAAGCATTCTCGTACTCCGTGTCGCACGACCTTCGGGCGCCGCTCCGCGCCATCCACGGATTCGCTCGCATCCTGCTCGAGGACCACGGACCCAAACTCGATCCCGAGGCCAAGCGCGTCCTGAGCGTGATCGACGAGAACACGCGCCGCATGGGCCAGCTGATCGACGATCTGCTTTCGTTCTCCCGCCTGGGCCGCAAGGAGCTCGAAACGGCGCGCGTCGATATGGCCGAGCTGGTGCGCCAAGTGGTCGATGAAACCCGTCGCAATGCCGGCGCCCGGGCACTCGAAATCACCGTCGGTTCGCTACCCCCCGCCCGCGGGGATCGCAACATGCTGCGCCAGGCCGTGACGAACCTGCTCGACAACGCGGCGAAGTTCACCCGCAAGCGCGAACCCGGGCGTATCGAAGTCGGGTATCAGGCCAACGGCGCGGAGCCTGTGTATTATGTCAAGGATAACGGCGCCGGCTTCGATCCTCGCTACGCCTCCAAGCTGTTCGGCGTGTTCCAGCGCCTGCACCGAGCCGAGGAGTTCGAGGGTACCGGCGTCGGCTTGGCGATCGTGCAGCGCGTCGTGACGCGCCACGGCGGGCGGGTCTGGGCCGAGGGGAAGCTCGACGCGGGCGCGACGTTTTACTTCACGCTACCAGGAGTATCCGCGGTATGACGCAACCGCACGAGGTGGAAATCCTGCTGGTCGAGGACAACCCGAGCGACGCCGAACTCACGCTGCGGGCGCTCAAACAGCGGAACCTCGCCAATCAGGTGTTCGTGTGTCACGACGGAGCGGAGGCGCTCGACTTCTTCTTCGGGGACGGCTCGCACGCGCTGCGGGAGATCGGCGTGGTGCCGAAGGTGATCCTGCTCGACTTGAAGCTCCCCAAGGTCGACGGCCTCGAGGTGCTGCGTCGGCTCAAGGAAGAAGCGCGCACCAAGAGCATCCCCGTGGTCGTGCTCACCTCGTCGCGCGAGGAGCCAGACATCGCGCGTGCCTACCGCTTGGGCGCGAACAGCTACATCGTCAAACCCGTCGATTTCGAGGCGTTCGCCCGTGCCGTCTCCGACGTCGGCCTGTATTGGCTCCTCCTGAATCACCCGCCCCGCTGAGCTCGCTCCACATCCTCCTCGTCGAGGATCGCGACGTCGACGCGGAGCTCGTGCAGCGGGAGCTACAGCGCACCGGCATCGCGTGCCGCACGCGCCGCGTCGACACCGAAGCGGACTTCCGGCGCGAGCTGCGTGACTTTGCGCCCGACCTCGTCCTCGCCGACTACACCATTCCCGGGTTCGGCGGCATGGCGGCCTTCGAGATCCTGCGCCGCGAGGCGCCGCTCGTCCCGCTGATCGTGGTGACGGGCAGCATCGATGAGGAAACGGCCGCGGCGTGCATCAAGGCGGGTGCCGCCGACTACGTCCTCAAGACGCACCTGGTGCGCCTCGCGCCGGCCGTGCGGAGCGCCCTCGAGATGCGGCAGAGCCGGGCGGAGCGCGCCGCCGCCGAGGCGGCGTTGCGCGCCAACGAGCAGCGGTTTCGCGCGCTCGTCGAGCATAGCTGGGATGCCATCGCCCTCTTCGGGCCCGACGGCGCCATCCTCTACGGCAGCCCTGCCACGACGCGCATTCTCGGCTACGAGCTGGACGAATTCGCGCGTTTCAATGCCTTCGACCTGATCCACCCGGACGACCGCGACGCGGTGGTGGGACGGCTCACGGAATCGATGGCCAACCCCCGCGGCCGCGTCGACGTGACGGCCCGCGTGCGTCACAAGGACGGCACCTGGCGCTACCTCGAGGGCGTCTTCACCAACCTCCTCGACGACCCGAGCGTCGCCGCCATCGTCAACAATTACCGCGACGCCACCGAGCGGCGCAGTCTCGAGCAGCAGGTCATCCAGGCGCAAAAGATGGAGGCGGTCGGCCGGCTCGCCGGCGGCGTCGCGCACGACTTCAACAACATCCTCACCGCCATCGGCGGATACACCGACCTGCTCCTCGCCGACCTGGCGCCCGATGACCCCCGGCGCGAGGACGTCGATGAGATCCACCGGGCGGCGGACCGCGCCGCCGCCCTGACCCAGCAGCTCCTCGCGTTCAGCCGCCGCCAAGTGCTCCAGCCCAAGGTGATCGATCTCAATGCGCTGGTGCAGAACGTCGAGAAGCTGCTGCGACGCCTCCTCGGCGAAGACGTCATCCTCGCCGCCGTCCTCGCGCCCGACGCGGGGCGCGTGCGCGCCGACCCCGGCCAGATCGAGCAGGTCATCGTGAACCTGGCCGTGAACGCGCGCGACGCGATGCCGGGTGGGGGTCGGCTGACCATCGAGACACGCAACATCGAGCTCGACGCCGCCTACGCCGCCGAGCACCGCGCGGTGATCCCGGGGACGTATGTCTCGCTCGCCGTCAGCGACACCGGCACGGGGATGAGCAGTGAAGTGCAGGCGCACATGTTCGAGCCGTTTTTCACCACCAAGGAAGTCGGCAAGGGCACCGGCCTCGGCCTCGCGACGGTGTACGGCATTGTGAAGCAGAGCGGTGGCAGCATCTGGGTGTACTCGGAGCTAGGGCACGGGACGACGTTCAAGGTCTACCTGCCGCGCATCGACGATCCGGCTGATCCGCTCACCAAGGTCGGTCCCATCGATGCCGCGAGCCTGCGAGGGACCGAGACGATTCTGTTGGTGGAGGACGAGCCCGCCGTCCGCGCCGTGGCGCGGCAGATCCTCACTCGCCACGGGTACTCGGTGATCGAAGCGCACGACGGTCAGGCGGCGCTGACGCTGGTGGACGCCACTCGTCCCAGTATCGATCTCGTTCTCACCGACCTGGTCATGCCGGGGATGAGCGGGCGGAACCTCGCCGATAACCTCGTGCGCCGCTTCCCCAAACTCCGCATCCTGTACATGTCGGGCTACACAGACGACGCCATTGTTCGCCACGGGATGCTCGAGTCGGGGCTCGCGTACCTGCAGAAACCGTTTAGGCCAGACGCCCTCGTCCAGAAGGTCTGGGAAGTGTTGAAGCGACACGCCTGACGAAGCACCCGAAAAACACCCGAAAACATCGACAATTCAAGCACTATCTCGCGAGTGTGCGCTCACTTTACGCTGTATAGCATTGAATTATATTATCTTAAGGTGGCGCAAGGCCATGCAATACGTCGTAATGTACTAGTATAGAACAACTTAGCCTGTTACACAGGACCAAGAATCGGTCCTCCCCACTAGATTTGCCCATGCCCTTACCCCCCCTCTTTGGCCATGACGGGGTGAAAAAGCGGTTGGCGGATGCCGTTGCCGCCGGCCGTTTGCCGCAAGCCCTCCTGTTCGAGGGTCCGCGGGGCGTCGGAAAGCAGCGCCTGGCACTGTGGTTGGCGCAGTGCCTCGTCTGCGAGCGCGAGGCGGCATGTGGCGAATGTCGGGCCTGTCGCCTTGTGGCATCGCTGCAACACCCTGATGTGCACTGGTTCGTCCCGCTCGAGTTGAGCAAAAAGGGCGCGGACGCTGACAAGCAAGTGGAGCTGGTAGCAGAAGCGCTCGCCGAGGAAATGACGGCGCGGCGGGAACAACCGATGTATCAGGCGCCGGGCGGCCTGGCGAGTCACGGGATCGCGGCCGTTCGCCTGTTACTGCGACGGCTGTCACTGACGCCCGCGATGGGACGCCGCAAAGTGTTCATCGTGGGTGACGCCGAGCGCCTCGTCCCCCAGCGGGGGATGGAGGACGCCGCCAACGCGTTGCTCAAAGCGCTCGAGGAGCCGCCGGCCGACTCGGTCGTCGTTCTGACGACCGCAGACCCGGAGGCGCTGCTCCCGACCGTGATGTCCCGCGTTGTGCGTGTCCGTGTGGCGAGAGTCGCCGACAGTGTCGTGACAGACTTTGCGCAGCACGTGCTAGGCGTTAAGGCAAAAGATGAACTGGCAGAACGAGTTAGCTCTGCGGAAGGGTGCATTGGCAGGCTCCTTGCTACTACGGGGGACGGCGGCGCGGCAAGCCGGCGTGCCGAGGAGCTGCTCCAGGCGAGTCGGAAGGGCGCAGCGACACCGTACGCGCTGGCCCTGAGCCAGATGCCCTTCCAGGCGCGGGGCGGCTTCACCGAGATGCTGGACGCCTTGGCAGGTCGCCTACGGGCCGAAGCCAAGACGGGCGGTGAGACAGAGAAGCTCGTCGACGCAATTGCCCGCGTGATCGACGCGCGGGAGTTGGCCCAGGGGAACGTGAACCCGCAGCTCGTCACCGCCGTATTGGCGGAGGACCTGGCGGGAGCTCAACGCTGATGAAGCTGTCGCACCTGGATCAGGCGGGCCGCGCCCGGATGGTGGACGTCGGCGACAAGCCGATCAGCGTGCGTACGGCGGTCGCGGCCGGAGCGATCCGGATGTCGAGCGATGCGTTCCAGCTGGTGGCCGACCAGACCGTCGCCAAGGGCGACGTGCTGGCCGTGAGTGAGGTGGCGGGAACGCTGGCGGCAAAACGGACCGCAGAGCTGATCCCGCTCTGCCATCCTCTCGGCCTCGACCACGTCGAGGTGGAAGCAAGCCTCGACGCGGGGCTGCCGGGAGTGCGGATCCGGGCGGCGGTGAAGGCGGTGGGCCGGACCGGTGTCGAGATGGAAGCGCTGACCGCTGTTTCGGTCGGACTGCTCACCGTCTACGACATGGTGAAGTCAGCGGACGCGGCGATGGTGATCGCGGACGTGCGTTTGGTGGAGAAGAAAAAGGCACCGCTCGACACTTGAGCGACGCTTGATGATCGCACCGCAGTTTGGTGCGGCAGACAGGACTCACAAGAGAGGGATATGCATACGAAGACTCAACGTCTGATGCTGCGGGGCGGCATGATTCTGGTGGGCGCCCTGCTGGTGAGCACAGTCGGTGGATGGGCCCGCGGTGCGTCGGCAGATGCCGACCGCACGCCGGCCTCCGGCTCCGAGCTGTTGGGCGAGCTGCGCTCGTTGCGGCAGGAGCTCGACGCGAAGCAGGGCGAGTTGGATGTCGCCCGGCTGCAGCTCGAGCGCGCCAATGCCATCATTCAGTATTCGGCGCACTACCGGATCCCCGCCGACCTCGCGACCGCGATCTACGACGTGGCGTTGAGCGAGGGGATCGACCCGGGCCTGGCCTTCCGGCTCGTCAAGGTCGAGTCGGGCTTCACGCAGCGCGCCAAGAGCCGGGTCGGCGCCATCGGCTTCACCCAGGTGCTGCCCAGCACGGCTCGGCTGTACGAGCCGGGCCTGACGACCGAGCAGCTGTATGACCGCGATACCAACCTGCGGATCGGGTTCCGGTACCTGCGGGACCTGCTCGACCGCTATCCGTCGAACATGTCTTTGGCCTTGTTGGCGTATAACCGGGGCCCGGGCAAGGTCGAGGAGCTGCTGGGTAAGGGGCGCGATCCGCAGAATGGATACGCGACCTCGGTCATGAAGGGGTTCCGGCACCGCTAGACACCGGACGCCATAGACGCTAAGACGCCACGTTGCACGATCATGCAGCGTGGCGTCTTGGCATCTTGGCGTCTTACTTCGGGATCCGCAGCCATTCCCCCGGGCGGATCACAGTCCCCATCGTCATCCCATTCGCATTGAGCAGCGCGGTCAGCCCCACGCCGTACCGCCGGGCGATCGCGCTGGCCGTCTCGCCGGTTACGACCCGGTGCCGGCCCGCCGCGCTGCCTCCGCCCCGCACGCGCCTGTAGCGCGGCTCGGGCGGAACGCTCCAGGCCGATGCCGGCACGACGCGCCCACTCATCGGCACGATGATGCGCTGGCCAATGTGGAGCGCGTTGCTGCGGAGGTGCGGGTTGGCGCCGCGTAGCATCGCGACACTCACCTTGTAGCGCTGCGCGATCTCGGACAGCGTCTGTCCCTGCGAAACGTAATGGTCGACGAACGTGATGCGCTCGTTGACGGGCAGCTCGGCGAAGCGCTCCGCGACGCGGACGCCCGTGCCGCGGGGGACTCGGACGACGACGCTGCGCCCCGGCGGCGTGATGCCGCGTACGAAGTGCGGATTCAGCTCGAGCATCGCGGCGACGGTCGTGTCGGCGAGACGGGCGAGCACATCGAGCCCGGTCGCATCAGGGATCGTCACTTCGTCGAAGACGAGGGGCGTCAGGGGCATGATCTCGGTAAACCCGTAGCGCCCCGGCTGCTTGGCGATGAGCGCCGCGGCAATCAGCTTGGGCACGTAGTCGCGCGTCTCACGCCGCAGATAGCGACGATCGGCGATCTGGAAGAACGTCTGATCGGTGACGGAGTCGGGTTCGCCGGGGAGGCGGCGGATGCCGCGTTCGATGCGGCCGGCGCCGGCGTTGTACGCCGCGGCGGCCAGGTAGACGCTGCCCAGGCGCTCGACGAGGTCGGCCAGGTGATTCACGGCCGCGTCGGTCGCCTTGAAGGGGTCGCGCCGCTCGTCGACCCAGGGGTCGATTTGCAGGCCATACATCCGCCCCGTGCTCGTCATGAACTGCCACATCCCCACCGCCCGGGCACGGCTGACGGCCGTATTCGACAGGCCGCTCTCGATGAGCGTGAGATACACCAGATCCTCGGGAAGCCGCTTGGACCGCAGGCGCTCCCGAATCATCCCCTCGTAGCGTCCCAGCCGCGACAGCCAGATCTCGAATCGGTCGCGTGCATCGAGCTGAAAGAACTCGAGGTACTCGAGCACGCGGCGATTGGCGGAGAAGGTCGTGACGTCGATGTCGAACACCGCGCCGGCGTCGTCGTTGGCGCCGAGGATCGTCTTGGCCTCTTCTGAGCCGAAGAGCCGCTCGGCTTCTCGCTGCACGTCCTCGCCGCGCACCGTGGTGTCGCCGCGGCCGGCCGGGGGAGCGGGCGTCGGTGTCAACGGCGACGTGGATTTCGGCGGCTGTGCCGCGCGACCGTGCAGACTGTCGAGGGCGGACTGATCCGCGGCCGAATCCCGCGCGACGCCGGCGATCGCCGCGCCGACCTGTCCGGCGCCGTTCGCGGCCGCCGTTGTGTCGGCCGGAACACCGGCGACGGGCGCCACTGTGGCTCCCGGGACACCGCTCACGGAGCGCGCGCCGGAAGCGCAGGCGCTGGCCAGCACCGCGGCGTTGGCAATCCAGATCAGTTTCATCGTCGGTCGCGTCATCGTGTCGCCAAGTAGTTCCCGAGTAACCGGTTCGTAGCATTCAGTACAGCAAGGGCCGCGCCGCGCGGCGGATCATTCTCCGTCAAGCACGAGCCCACCAGGCGCGTCGCCTCCTCGGGCGCGCGCGCCGACAGCGAAACGATCACAACTGTCGCATCGAAGGCACGCACCGCTTTCACGCCGAGCAGCTCGAACGTCAGCTTCGTTTCCACCGAGCGTTCCAGCGCCTGCACCGCCGCCACCGCACAACAGCGCAGCTCGCCCGTTTGCGACGTCACGCCGTCGGAGGAGCCTTCGAACCGCCGCCCGTCCGACCACGCGAGCACGACCTTCGCGCGGCAGCGCCCGTTGGGCAGCCGCTGGAATCCAAACTCCTCGAACCGCAGCCGCGCCTCACCCACGCGCCCACCTCAATCGAAACGCACCTCGATCTGGTGTTTCAGGCCCGCGTCCTGGGGCGCCTCCACGACATCGACCTCGAGGCGCGGCACGCCCTTCGCGTCACGCTCGGCCGAAATCACCAGGATCAGTCCACTCTCGAACTCCACCTTCACGTGCCGCACGTCGGACCGAACGGTCACGTCCCGCACGGTTTCCCCGCGCAGGCGCGACACCGCCACGACGATGCGCCGCAGGTCCTGCAGGTCGACGGGGCTCATGTCAGACGCTCGGCCAACACCTGCGACAGCACGGCGTCCGGAATGCGCTCCGCCTGGATGAACAACGACGTCTTCGACGTGGCCTCCAGTGGATACGGCATCCAAAACGATTGGCGCCGGGCGGGTTCGGACGCCGCTTGGAATGCCAACACCAGCTGCCACGCAGCGGTATTCGCCCGCCGCTCGGCTACCGCATCGACATGCCAAACCTGGTCACCGTGGGCGATTACTCGCCATGGCATAGGTCACCTCGAACGGGGCCGCCCAAAAGGGCTCCCAATATGTGGCTAACTTCAAGTCCCGTCAACATTTGAGCCTCCGCGCAGGAGCCCAAGCACTCGTGCATCCTGCAAAGTCGCCACTTCTCGCAGCGGGCGGAGCAAATAGGGGGCAAGGTGCGCATCCACTGTGCGCGCCCGGAGTTGCGACAGGACGGCGGCGCTGGACCAGTGCACGCCCCGAAACAGCGCCGGCTGGGGTTCCCGCAAGCCGATCAAGTATACTCGGCCCGCTTGCGTTGGACCGAGCACGACGTCGTGCCCGTCGAGTGCCGCGAACGCCTCGACGACGTGGCGCCGCTCCATCCCGGGACAGTCGGTGCCGACGACGATCGCCCGGCGGGCGCCGTCGGCGAAATGGCGGGCGAATGCCTGGACCAGGCGCTCGCCGAGCGTGCCGCTTCCCTGCGCCCGGAGCTCGACGCGCCCGAGGCCCTCCAGCCACTCGCGCACGAACGCGCCCTCGTTGGGCGGTGTGAACCAGATGAGTGTTCGGTATCCGGAACCCGCCACGTTCGTGACGACGCGGCGGCCGACTTGCCAGTACAGTTCTGCAGCGGTGGAGGGACCGACGTCTTCTGCGAGCCGCGTCTTCACGCGCCCGGGGATCGGCGCTCGAGCGAAGATGCCGAGGGCGCGCACTCCGCGGGGGCTTTAGTCGCCTCGCGTTACGTAGGCTCTGAAGCGCGCCGCCAGGTCCTTCGTGACGGGCCCGGCGACGCCGGCGCCGATCGCGCGGCCATCGAGCTTGGAGATTCCCACGACCTCGGCTGCCGTACCGGTGAGGAAGACTTCATCCGCCGTGTAGAGATCGTAGCGGTTGAGGGGCAGCTCTTCGGTGGCGTACCCCGCTTCCCGCGCCAGCTCGAGCACGGTGTCGCGTGTGACGCCGCGGAGGATCCCGGAGTAGGGCGGCGGCGTGCGCACGACCGCGTGGGTGACGACGAACAGATTCATGCCGCTCGCCTCCGCCACGTGCCCCGTCGCATCCAACATGATCACCTCGTCCACGGACGCGGCGATGCCCTCGAGCTTCGCCAGGATGTGGGTGAGATAGTTCAGCGACTTGACGCGGGGGGAGAGGCTTTCTCGGTGGTTGATGGGCGTGGCGGCGGTGATGGCGATGAGGCCCTTCTCATAGCTCTCGGCGCTCCACAGTCGGATTGTGTCGGTGATGCAAAAGACCGACGCCTTCGGGCACTTGCGAGGGTCGAGCCCCAGGTCGCCGACACCACGTGTGACCACCAGCCGAATGTAGGCTTCCTTGATCCCACTCTTGGTGACGCCTTCCTCGACGACGCGCCCCATCTCGGCTTTGGTCATCGGGACGTCGAGCCAGATCGCCTTCGCGGACGCGTACAGCCGGTCGAGGTGCTCGGAGAGCCTGAAGACCCGGCCGCCGTAGGCCCGGATCCCCTCGAAGACGCCATCCCCATAGAGGAGGCCGTGGTCGAATACGGAAACGACCGCGGTCCCGCGGTCGTGCCATTTGCCGTCGATCCATACAATGGAGGGCATTGGAGCAAATCTGCCTTCAATGCCCTCCGCTGACAACCACCCTAATGGTCGTCTGGATCGTCGTCGTCGTGCCCGTCGTGATCGTCGTCACGGAATGCGTCAATCGAGGCCTCGATGCGGTCCTTGACGACCCCCTCGTTCGCCTGGCCTTTGTTGGCTGAGGCCGGGTCGACCAGGGCGGTGCCGGCGGCGTTCAAGAACCAGGTCGCGACATCTACGCGCAGGGTCACAGTCGTGGGAGCTCCAGCGCTGACGGTGACGGGCGGCGCCAACTCGATTTCCTGCTCGGCGTTCAGATCCGAGGTGAAGGTGAAGTTGCTGCGCGTTCCGCCCTGGCTATACGTGCCCGTCACGCGGATCGACACACCGTCGAAGTCCGGGTGCGCTGCGATGAAGGCTGCGTCGTGCGAATCGCTGGGCTTGTGGATCTTGAACTCCAGCTCGTCGAACTGTCCGGGCGGAGCATTGACGCTGATCATCGTCTCGGTCGCGGTGCTGCCGAGCGGTAGCGATACGAGCACAGGCCCCGTCTCGAACTCTTCGCAGCCATCATCGCCGCCGACGGTGTCGCAGGCGGCCTCCTCGATGGGCTTGAGCTCGATCTCGCGGAGCACCAGCTCCACGCTGCGAAGGACGATGGTGTCGTTGCCGAGCGTGATGACGGTGCTGTCTCCCGCGGTCGTGACCTGCGGCGAGCGGGTAATGCCGACCGGCGCGGCCGCGAGCGGGGCGCCCCCCGGGCGGGCCGTTGTCAGCGACAGGCTGACGGCTCCCGTCGTTCCCTCTGAACAGGCTGCCACGACGAGCAGCACAACAGGAATCGCCTTCATAGAGCCTCCACACGAAAAGGGTTCGGTCGCACCGAAGGGCAAGACGCGTACCCCGTGCAGTGATGGCGAACGTGTTGTGGGATATTGGGATAGGGAGTGTGAACGGGTCTTCAACGTGTACCACTGCGCTGCTGCCTGGCTCGAAACGGTGCAACTAGCCGAGCAGCGCCTCCAGGGCCCGAATCTCATCGGCTGCGCCCAGGCGCCGGAAGATTTCGAGAGCGCGTTCGCGGGCGGCTCGGGCGCCGCTGGTGTCGCCAGTCGCTTCGAGCGCGGCGCCGAGATCGCGTTCGGTCGCCGAGAGCACCTCCGCGGTTCCGTGCGTGCGGGCAGCCTCCCCGGCCTGTTTGAGCAAACGCACGGCACCGCCGATGTCGCCGCGAGCCCGCGCGACGCCCGCGCGCACGCGCCACACCTCGGCCAGTCCGCTGCGGAATTGCACGCGCTGATAGGCCTGCTCGGCGGTCTGGAGCTCGGCATCCGCCAGCGCCGCATCGCCCATCGCCAGATGGATCTCCGCCCGTCCGGTGAGGACCAACGCCAGCAGGCTGTCGTCATTCACCTGTCGGGCCAGACGGGCCGCCTGCTCGGCCGCCGCGAGCGCGCGGCGGAAGTCTCCGAGGTGGCGGCGACTGATCCCGATGTTGTGGTGTGTTTCCGCGAGGCCGCGCGCCAACCCCGCGCGCTGGTAGGCCGCGAGCGCCGGTTGATAGCTTGCCAGCGCTGCCTTGGCATCGCCGCGCAGGAACGCGACGATACCCAGATTATTGAAGCAACGCGCCTCGGAGGCGGGGTCCCCCAGCGCGCGGGCCATGTCGACCGCCGCAGCGAAATGTTCTTCCGCATCGTCCAGGTGGCCGCGGTTCAGGGCGATCGCCGCCTGATAGTTCCGGGCGCGCAGCTCGGCATGCCGCTCGCCGCGTGCCCGGGCCGACTCGAGGGCAAGGCGTGCCCAGCGGTCCGCTTCCGCCAGCGCCCCCAGCCGGCCATGAGCTTCGGCGGCGCGCAGGGCGATCGGCGTCCGGTCGGCGGCCGCCGCGACAGGCAGTGCCGCGAGCCGCTCCAGCACCTCCTGGTAGCGGCCGGCCGCCGCGAGCGCGTCGAGCTCTCGCAGCAGGTCTGATTCGTCCGCGAGCGAAGGCATCACCAGGCCACGGCGTGCTCCGTGAACGACGGGATGTTGGCGTCGAGCTCGTCGAGCTCCTCGAACTTGACCGCGCCCATGCGGAACCAGGGCGTGTTCGGTCCTTCCCGCCGCCACATGTCCAGCTCGTGCTCGATCGCAGCGTCGGTGCTGTCGATGACCCCATCGAGATCGAAATCGTGGTTGCACCCGAAGTACCGGATCTTGAGGCGAGCCGGTTGATCGGGATTGAACACGAGGCCGGACGGCTCGAACTGGAAACTGAACCGTGCCGGATCGAGGACGGTGATCGTGATGAGGATCGAGTCCCCCGGCTGAAACGCCGTGCCGTCGGGCTTCCGGAACAGGCCATCGCCCGGCACCTCGAACCGCAGGAACTCGTCGCTGTCGGCCGGCGTGACCTGGTAGTAGAGCCGGACCTCGCGGCCATCGCCGACCTTGGCCCAGAAGCTCGTCTGAGTCGCCACCAGCGGTGGCGTGGTGGAGTCCTGCTGCACGATATGGAGGTCGGCATCGGGCACGCCGCCCGGGCCGCTATTATCCGCGCAGCCGAGCAGGACCAGCACCAGCGCACTGGCCATGACCATCTTGCGTCGCATGAATCGGCCCTTGAGGTGAGGAATGCCGCCTTTCGTGCATATCTCGCGCCCGAGGCAAGTCATGGCAGGATGGCCACCTGGCTCGTGCACGCTTGGAGCGGGGTGAGGCAGGTGACTCACTCCGCTTCATCCTCTCCCTCGCCCTGCTCACCGCGCAGCAGGCGCTGCAGCCGGGATCTGGAAATCCCCAAGCGGCGGGCCGCCTCCGAGCGGTTACCCAGGGTGAGGTCGAGCATCGCCCGCGCGGCCGCTTCGACCACCTCGGACAACCGCGCTGGGAACGGCAGCGCTCCATCCGTGAGGGGGCGTGGAGCCCGAGACTCGATTTCGTTCAGCTCGAATGTCCCGGGGGCGGAGAGGAGCAAGGTGCGTTCGATGACGTTGCGCAACTCGCGTACGTTGCCCGGCCACGCATGCGCGGCCAGAGCGGCGCGCGCCGTCACATCGAGCGCGGGCTCGGGCAGCGCGTACTGCGAGGAGAATCTCTTCAGGAAGAACTCGGCGAGACGGATGACGTCGTCGCCGCGCGCCCGCAGTGGAGGCAACTCCAGGGTGACGACATTCAACCGATAGAACAGGTCCTCGCGGAACCGCCCGGCGCGCAGCTCGGCGCCCAAGTCGGCGTTGGTGGCGGCGATGAGCCGTACGTCAAAACGCCGGCTCGTCGTGGAACCGAGCCGGCGTGTCGTCTTCTGATCCAGAGTCCTGAGCAGTTTGGCCTGCAGCTCGGGGGCGAGCCGGTCGACTTCATCGAGGAAAAGGGAGCCGCCCTCCGCGGTTTCGAACAACCCCGGCTTAGCGGTTTTGGCGTCGGTGAAGGCGCCACGCTCATAACCGAACAGTTCGCTCTCGAGCAGGTTCGCGGGGATCGCGGCGCAGTTCACTTCCACAAAGGGGGCGTCGGCGCGGGGCCCGCCGTAGTGGACGGCGCGCGCGAGCAGCTCCTTGCCGGTACCGGTCTCACCCGTGACGAGCACGGTGGCGTCGCGGTGCGGCAGCACGCGGGCCGCGCGCTCGAGCGCGGCGCGCAAGGCCGGGCTGTCACCGACGATCTCGCGGAAGGCGTGGGCCTGCGACTCGAGGCGGGCCAGCGCGGCGCGCGCCACGGCTTCGCCGCGACGTGCCACCGCCGCTGCGATCGTGTCCCGCAACGCGTCGCGATCCTCGGGAAGGGCGAAATAGTCCGCGGCACCCGCCGCCACGGCGTGGGCCGCGTGGCGATGGCCGGTGCTCGACCCAACGGCGAGCAACGGGATCCCGACCGGAGCCGCGAACGCGCGCAAGAACTCCGCGAGCGCGGGTTCGGCCCCCCCGGCCGCGACCAGGATGGCTGCCGTGTCGGCGGGCAGCGCCTCGTCCGGCGCCTCTGCCGCGAGCCGGTCGACCACCTCCGCCCCCACCTCACGGGCCAGGAGCGGCCAGAACTCGGCGAACGAATCGCTGAGCCGGATCACGACGAACCGGGAGGGGGGACTCACGGCAGGAGCCTAGAGGGACCCACCTGAAGAGTGCGTGAAGGCCACATGAGGCGGCTGGGGATCGAACCCAGGACCTACGGATTAAAAGTCCGTTGCTCTACCAACTGAGCTACCGCCTCGGTGGCCGAAAGATAGTCAGCGACGTTAAGTTTTGCCCCGCACATGCCGACGTCCAACCCCATCACTCACGTTTCCGACACCGCCCGCTGGGTCGCCATTTACCGAGCAATGGAGAGCGAGCGGCCTGACGCCCTGTTCAAGGATCCGTTTGCTCGCCGTTTGGCAGGCCCCCGCGGCGAGGAAATCGTGCGCGCCATGCCCCGCGGGCGCGCGATGGCGTGGCCGATGATCGTGCGCACGGCGGTGATGGACGAGCTCATCGTGCGCGCGGTCGAGCGCGATGGCGTGCACACGGTGGTCAACCTCGCCGCCGGGCTCGACACGCGCCCCTACCGCCTGCCGATCCCCGGCGCGCTGCGCTGGATCGAGGCCGACTTCCCCGACCTGCTCGCCTACAAAGAGCAGCAGCTCGCCGGCGAGAAACCGCGCTGCCAGCTGGAGCGCGTGGCGATCGATCTCACCGATGGCGAGAAGCGACGCGCGTTCTTCGAGGATGCGGTGAGCGGCGGCGGTGGCGGGACGCTCGTGGTCGCCGAAGGCCTCCTCGTCTACCTTGATCCAAAGGAAGTCGGCACGCTCGCGGACGATCTGCACGCCGCCGGATTCGGGTGGTGGCTGATCGACCTCGGCTCACCAGGACTCCTGAAGATGCTGTCCAGGAGCTGGGGCAAGAAACTCGAAGAGGGGAACGCGCCCTTTCGGTTCGCTCCAGCCGAGGGCACGGAGTTCTTCCGACCGCACGGCTGGGCCGAGGCGGAGTATCGCTCGATGTGGACGGAGTCGCTGCGCTTGAAGCGCACGATGCCGCTGGCCTGGTTGTGGAACATCGTGGGGAAGCTGTCTTCGCAGAAGAAGCGCAAGGAGTACAGCCGCTTCTCTGGCATTGTCCTGCTGCAACGCACCTGACCGCTCGATCGAACATGAAGGAGACTCATTCGTGAAAACGCTGCACATCAGTGCCACCCTGGCATTCGCGCTGGCCGCCTGTGCGCGCCCGGCCGCGACGCCCGCGGCTCCGAACGTCGTCACCATCGTCGCGACAGACTTCGCGTTCGCGGCACCCGATACGATTCCCGCGGGGCTGACCACCCTCAAGTTGCAGAACCAGGGCAAGGAGCCGCACCAGGCGGTGCTATTGGGCGCGGCCGGCAAGACCTGGGACGAAGTCCGAACGGCGTTGACCACTCCGGGCCCGATTCCGCCGTGGGTGACGTTCCCGCCGGGGGCCGGCGTGGTGACGGGGGGCGACAGCTCGAACGCGACGTCGCGCCTCGAACCCGGGATCTACTATCTCGTGTGTTTCATCCCGAGCGCGGACGGCACGCCGCACGTGGTGAAGGGGATGGTGCGGCGCCTCGTGGTGACCGCGCCGGCGACGGCAGCGACGCCCGCGCCTGACCCGCAGGCGGACGTCGTGGTGACACTGGCCGACTACGGGTTTAGCTGGTCGAAGCCGCTCACGGCGGGGACGCACACGATTCGCGTGGAGAACGCCGGCCCGCAGATGCACGAGATCGGGATCGAGCAACTCGCGCCGGGCAAGACGATTGCCGACTACCAGCAGTGGGTCGCGAAGGGCATGCAGGGCATGGGTCCAGCCAAGCCGCTCGGCGGTGTGACAGGTCCCGGCGTGGGGAAAGTGGGGTGGTTCACGATCACGGTGCCGCCGGGGAAGTACATCCTCGCGTGCTACGTCCCCGACAACAAGGACGGAAAGGCGCACGTGGCGCACGGGATGGTGCAGGAAATCACGGTAAACTAGGACGGTAACGGACGGTAGAAGACGGTAAGGGACGGTAGGGGAAACCCCCACCGTCCCTTTTTCCGTCCTTAGTTAGAAGATCCAACGCAACCCGGCTTGCAGTTGCCGCGGATCGCCGAGGCCACTGCGAATCGTGCCGTCGAAGTTGAAGAGCAAGCTTCCGTAAGCCGGATCGCGGAAGTTGTCGTTGCCCGTCAGGTTGAATACCTCGACGATCGCCTCGACCTGGCCGCGCGCGCCGACATTGAACGGCCGCGAGAACCGCACGTCCCACGAGAAATACGCGTTGTCCTTGCGCAGCGTGTTGCGCTGGAGGACGTGGCCGTCCGCGCAGTTGCGATCGGCCGGCGACGTGGCGCGTTGACCGGCGGGCGGCGCGAAGGTGCTGAACGGGCTCGGTCCGCAGCTCTCCGAGACCGGCTGCGCCGAGTAGTAGCTCACGCGGTTGTTCATGAAGATGCCGCCGGGGATCTTCACGAGCGCCCAGGCGTTGACGCGGTGCCGCTGATCGCGGTCGCTCCAGCCGTACTCATGCTGCAGCGAGTCGGGACGCGCGTACCGGAACGTGAAGGGATCGCGCTCGTTGTCGTCATCCGACTTGTCGAACGAGAGCGTGTAGTTCACCTGGAACTGGAGGTTCGGGTCGAGCACGCGGCGCAGGCCGATGGTGAAACCATTGTAACGCGACTTGGCGCTCGACTCGACCACCGTGAGCGTCGTGATGCCGTTCGAAGCGGCCGGCGGCAAGCCGGTGCCCCATGGGGTCCCGAACACCGACGCGTTCCGATTGATGAACCGCGTAAGATGCTCGCCGCGTGAGTGCGTGAAGCTGAGCGTCAGGCCCAGATCGGCCGCGAGCTGCCTTTCGTACGCGAGGGTCACGTTCAAGGTGCGTGGGTTCTTGAAGTTCTTGTCGAACACGAACACGTCGGGGAAGAACACGGAGCCGGGCGACACGGCGTCGGGCAGGAGGTTGCCGAATCCCGGCACCGGCCCGAGCACGCCGGTGAGGGCGCTGTTGCGGAAGTACGTGAGACCGTTCGAGCCGTTGGTGCTGCGGCTCGACGCGAGGTTCAGGCCGGGAATGCGGGCATAGTACACGCCGGCGTTCGCCCGGATCACCTGCTTGCCGTCACCGGTCGGGTCATACGCGATCCCCAGGCGCGGCTGCCACATCCCCTTGTCCGAGGGGATCGTGCCGTCGGACGGGAAGGCGTAGGTGCCCGTCCCGTTGGTCACGCTCTGCCCGATGAAGGGCGCGAAGAACACCGAGCTGGGCGGCGTGATCGGATCGGGCTCGATCTGCGCTTCCCAGCGGAGGCCGTAGTTAACGCTCAACTTCGGGCTCGGTTTCCAGCTGTCCTGGAGGTAGAACGCGAGCTCCGTCTGTGGGATCTCCTGCGTCCCCGACGCGCGCACGTTCTGGCCCACGCCGGCCTGCTGCAGATACAGGAGCACCGGTCCGCTGGCATCGGTGTACGTCGAATCCGCGACGAAGTTCAAGAATCCGTTCACGGAGCTGAAGATGTACCGGCTGTTGGCGAAGCCGATGAACGTCTGCACCGAGTTCACCTTGTTGTACTCGCCGCCCAGCTTGAAAAAGTGGTTCCCCTTCGACATCGAGAGGTTGTCGAGCAGCTGAATCCGGGTGTCGTAGTACTGCACCGGAATGAAGAACGGCATCCCAAACCGGAACGCGGGGCCGATGGCGACGTCGGGGAACGGCCGCAAGGCCGGCGGGTCGGCGGGATTCGCGCCCAGACCCGCGGCGCGCGGGCCGCTGTACGGGCGGGGCCGATCCTCGCGGGAGTACTGGAAGCGGAACTCGTTCGACGTATTGGACGACAGGTACGACAACAGGGCGCCGTTCACGGCGTTCGAGTGGTCCTCTTCCAGCGCGTTGGCGCTGCGCGACCACGTGTCGACGTCGAAGGTGCCGTTTTGCTGTTGCGACCACGTGTAGTTGTACTTGAGCGACAGGTTGTGCCGCGGCGAGAGCCGGAAGTCGAACTTGGCGAGCAGGGCGCGGGCGTCGTTCGTCCGCGCAATCGGGCCGAAGTCACCCGAGAGGGCGCCGCCGTAGGCGGTATCCATCCAGGCCTTGAGTGAATCGAAGGCCGCCCCGGTGGGCAGGGTCTTCTGCTTCACTTCGTCATAGATCTGCTGGTCGTACGCGAGGAAAAAGAAGGCGCGGTCGCGCTTCAAGGGTCCGCCAAGCGTGAACCCGAATTGGCTCTGGCTGAAGTCGGGCTGGAACGTCTGCCCGGCGTGCGATGGCGTCCCCGACAGCGCATCCGCCTTCTCGTAGAAGTGCGCCGAGCCGCGTAGCTCGTTCGTGCCGGATTTGGTGATGACGTTGACGAATCCGCCGGAGGAACGGCCAAACTCGGCGGTCCCACCGGCCGAGGTCACGACGACTTCCTGCACCGCGTCGAGATTGAACGTGAAGGCCGGCCGCTGGCCGCCGCGCTGCTCGCCAAAGAACGGATTGTTGAAGTCGGCGCCGTCGACCGTGACGTTGTTGTGAATGCCCTTCTGCCCGGCAATCGTCAACTCATCGCCGTCGGGCCCCTGCACCAGCGCCACGTTGGGCGTGAGCAACGTGAGGTTCAGGTAGTTGCGGCCGTTGTTCGGCAGACCGGCGACGGCCTGGTTGGGCAGCCGCGCGGAGGTTTCGACTTTGGTCGCGTCCACCACGGGCGCTGTCGCCTCGATGGTCACGGCCTGGAGCTCGACCGCTCCCAACTGGAACGCCAGGTCCACGGTCTCACCGACCCGCAACGGGACCCCGGTGCGCTTTGCCTCGCTCCGGCCCACAGCCCGCGCCGTCACGTCGTACGTGCCGAGGGGCAACAGCGACGCGACGAAGACGCCGCGCTCATTCGTGCTCAGCTGGCGTTGGAAACCGGTCTGTGCCTCGCGCAGCACGACCGTCGCCCCCGCGACGGGGGCGCCCGATGGATCGGACACGACACCCCGGATGATGCCCGTGGTCGCCTGCGACTGCGCGGCCACGGTGAGCGGGAATGCAACGGCCAGGAACACAAATCCGAGAAGCTTGCGCAGCATGACAGGAGCCTCCGGCAGGGTAAGGAGAGCGAACCCAGGGACGGGCTAGCGTATCACCCGGCACCGCCCTCCGCAAGGAGCCGTGGATGCTACCTTTCCGGGCGATGCAAAACGCCGACATCGCACGACAGCTCGACGAAGTCGCCGACCTGCTCGAGATCTCCGAAGCGAATCCCTTCCGCGTGCGCGCCTACCGCAACGCGTCGCGCACGGTGCGCGATCATCCCGAGCCACTCGCCGAGCTGGTGCGCGCCGGCGGTTACGACCTCACCGAGCTCCCCAGCATCGGCGAAGGCATCGCGAGCGAGATCGAAGCGCTGATCGCGACCGGCGACATGCCGCAGCGCCAAACGCTCGTCAAGAAACTCCCGCCGGGCCTCCTCGACCTGCTGCGCATTTCCGGCCTCGGCCCCAAGCGCGTCAAGCTGCTGCACGAAAAACTCAAGGTGAAAACCGTCGCCGACCTGAGGAAGGCGATCGAGGCAGGCAAGGTCGCGAAGTTGGCCGGCTTCGGCCCCAAGATGGTCGAGAAGATCCGCTCGGGGTTGGGCCAGGCCGAGCGCGCCGAGCGCCGCATGATCCTGCACGAAGCCGAGCCGCACGCGCGTGCCCTCGTCGAGTACCTGCGCAGCGGCGGAGCCGTTCAGGAGATCGAAGTCGCCGGCAGCTTCCGCCGCCGCCGCGAAACGATCGGCGATCTCGACATCCTGGTCACGAGCACCGCGCCCGAGCAGGTGATGGCGCGCTTCACCAAGTATCCCGACGTGAAGCGCGTCGTATCACAGGGGCCGACGCGCGCCACGGTACGCCTCTCGAACGGCCTGCAGGTCGACCTGCGCGCGGTCGAGCCCGATGCGTACGGGTCCGCCCTCCAGTATTTCACGGGCTCGCAGGCCCACAGCATCGAGCTGCGCAAGATCGCCCAGGCAAAGAAGCTCAAGCTCAACGAATACGGCGTGTACGAGGGCACGCGCCGCGTGGCGGGGCGCACGGAGCAGGACGTCTACGCCGCCATGGGCGTCGAGTGGATCCCGCCGGAGCTGCGCGAGGCACGCGGGGAGATCGAGTTGGCCCGCACGCACCGGCTGCCGGCGCTCGTCACGTTGGACCAGATCCGCGGCGACCTCCAGATGCACACCGACGCGAGCGACGGCCAGACGCCGATCGAGCCGATGGCCGAGGCCGCGCGGGCTCTGGGATACGCATACATCGCCATCACCGACCACTCGAAGCGCGTTTCGATGTCAGGGCTCGACGCCAAGAAGCTGCGCGCCCAGTGGCAAGCGATCGACAAGCTGAATGCCTACTCGGCCGTGCGCGTCTTGAAGAGCGTCGAGATGGACATCCTCGAAAACGGCGAGCTCGACTTCGAGGATGACGTGTTGGCCGAGGCCGACTACGTGGTGGCGACGATCCACTACGGGCTGAAGCAGAGTGAGCGGCAGATCACCGATCGTCTGCTCGGCGCGATCGCGAATCGCTACGTCGACGCGATCGGCCATCCCACCGGGCGCGTCGTGAACGGACGAGCACCCTACGCGCTCGATTTCGATGTCGTGGCGAAGGCCGCGGCGGCCGCCGGATGCCTCCTCGAGATCAACGGCAGCGAGCGCATGGATCTCCCCGACAACCTGGCCGCCGCCGCCAAGGGCTATGGCGCGCGTTTTGTGCTGTCGACCGATGCGCACGATCCCCGGCAACTGGGGAACATGCGGTTCGCGGTGGCGGTGGCGCGGCGGGCGGGACTGGACGCGGCCGACATCCTCAACACCCGGCCGCTCGGAGACTTCCTGAAGGGATTACGGCGCGCGCAGCGCCGTTAACAGGTTGAGCTGGGCCACCGGCTCGAAGCTCCAGCGGTGGTGGCGCGTGGGCCCGTGCAGGTTGAGCGCCTCCAGGTGCTCGGCGGTCGCGTAGCCCTTGTTGGTCTCCCAGGCATACAGCGGATAGCGCTTGGCGAGGCGGTCCATCAAGCGGTCGCGGATCGTCTTGGCGATTACCGAGGCAGCGGCGATGGAGTGGCACTTGGCGTCGCCGTCGATGATGGCCTCGTGCGGGCACTCGAGCTCGGGACAGGGGAGCCCGTCCACCAGGACGTCCGTGGGGACGACGCCGAGCCGGCGCAGGGCGCGGCGCATGGCGAGGATCGACGCGCGCCGGATGTTCAGCCGGTCGATCTCGTGCACGCTGGCGGCGCCGACGGCCACGGCGAGGGCGCGTTGCCGGATGCGCACCACGAGCTTGGCGCGCTGGCGGGCCGTGAGGACCTTGGAGTCGTCGAGCCCGCGGATGGGCTTCGCGCCGACTGGAAACACGACGGCCGCGGCCACCACTGGTCCAGCCAGGGGGCCGCGGCCGACTTCATCGAGACCGGCGACGATGCTCCGCCCTTCGCACCAGAGCGCGGTTTCGCGCTCGAGCGAGGGGCGGCGGTGCTTCACTCTTGCGGCTGCTCCGGCGCAGCCGGCCCGGTCGCGGGCACGGCCACCGACGCGCCCTTCTTCTCGCGGATGCGCGCGGCCTTGCCGGCGAGACGCCGCAGGAAGTAGAGCTTGGCGCGCCGCACGCGGCCCTTACGGACCAGCTCGATCTCGGCGATCAACGGCGCGTGCAACGGGAAGATGCGTTCCACGCCCACGCCCGCGGAAATCTTTCGGACGGTGAACGTCTCGTTCAGACCGCCCCCGCGCCGGGCGATGCACACGCCCTCGAACGCCTGGAGACGCTCCTTCTCCCCTTCGCGCACCCGCACCATCACCCGGACCGTGTCGCCGGGGGTGAAGGCCGGAATGTTGGTCTTCATCCCTTCGCGCTCGATCGCTCTTAGCCTCTGCATACGCGAACTCCTAGACGTCTAGTTTTTTCCACAGATCGGGCCGCCGTTCGCGCGTCAGGCGTTCGGCTTGCGCCCTCCGCCATGCCGCAATCTTGTCGTGATCGCCGCTCAACAATACGTCCGGTACGTCCAGGCCGCGATAGCTGGGGGGCCGGGTGTAGCTGGGCGGCGCCAGCAGACCGTCGTAGTGCGAATCGCTCGACGCCGACTCGTGATCCCCAAGCGCGCCCGGGAGCAGTCGCACCACCGCATCGACCACACACAGCGCCGCCGGCTCGCCGCCCGACAGCACGAAATCGCCGATCGAGATTTCTTCCGCGCCCAGCACGTCCGCGACGCGTTGATCGACATCCTTGTAATGCCCGCACAGCAACGTCAGCTCGCCACCCAACGAATAGCGAACCGCCGTATCGTGCGTGAACGGCTTGCCGCGCGCCGAGAGCAGGACGATGGGAGACCCGCTCACCACCTTCAGATCCTCCACGGCCTCCACCATCGGCTCTGCCTTCAGGACCATCCCTGCCCCGCCACCATACGGCGCATCATCGACCGTATGGTGCTTGTCGTGCGTGTAGTCGCGCAGCTGCACGACGCGAAACCGCACCAGCCCCGCCTTGGCGGCCCGTCCGAGAATGCTCGTGGCCAGCGGGGCCACGAACCATTCGGGAAACAGGGTGACGACGTTAACCGTCAGCATCGTCCCGCCCGTCATCGATCGCCACGAGCTGGTCGCGCCAGCCCTCCACGGCCGCCCGCGAGGTGATTCCCTCGAAGCCGAGCAGCCACTCGCGGTGGTACGCCCGGCGCCGGGCCAGGACGAGCGGCCCCGCCAGCACTTTGCGGTCCTCGTCCACCACGTACAGTTGCGCCTTGGGGACGAAGACGCTCCCCGGATGCTCCACGAGGGGGAACACCGCCACCTCCCCCTGTTGTCCGTGCGGCTTGCGCAGCCGCCCGACTACGCGGGGCGTTTGCCCAGTACGCCGGCCTTCTTGAGGAGCGAGCGCACCGTGTCGGTGGGCATCGCGCCCTTGGCCAGCCAGGCCTGTGCCTGCTCCGCGTTCACTTCGATGACGGCCGGGTTCGCGCGCGGATTGTAGTTGCCGATCGTCGCGACGAAGCGTCCGTCCCGCGGCGAGCGCGAGTCGGCGACCACGATACGGAAATAGGCCTGCCCTTTGCGCCCCACCCGCCGTAACCGAATTCGAGTTGCCATGCGATCCTTACATCCTTTTCATGAGCTTGCGCATCTGCTGGAACTGCTCCAGCAGCCGGTTCACTTCCTGCACGGGCCTGCCCGCGCCCTTCGCGATCCGCAGCTTGCGCGACCCGCTCAAGATGCTGGGGTCCGCGCGCTCCGCCGGCGTCATCGACAACACGATCGCCTCGACGTGCTTGAGGCGCTTGTCATCCGCCGGCATCGCCTGCAATGCCTTCGCATTCACGCCCGGCAAGAGACCCAGCACCTGCTTCATCGGGCCCATCGCCTGCATCTGCTTCAGCGCGACGAGGAAATCCTGCAGATCCATGCCGCGCTTCGATCGCGCCTTCTGCGCGACCCGCTCCGCCGCCTTCGCATCGACAGTCGCCGCCGCTTTCTCCACCAGCGCGACCACGTCGCCTTGGCCGAGAATGCGGCCGGCCATGCGCACGGGATCGAACGGCTCGAGCGCGTCGGGCTTCTCGCCCACCCCGATGTACTTGAGCGGGAGCCCCGTGACTCCGTGAATCGACAGGGCCGCCCCGCCGCGCGCATCGCCGTCGAGCTTGGTCAGGATCACGCCCGTCAAGCCGACGCCGTCCTGAAACCCGCGGGCGATCTTCACCGCGTCCTGCCCCGTCATCCCGTCGGCGACGAGCAGTACCTCGCGCGGCGTCACCGCCGCCTTGAGCGCCTTCAGCTCGTCCATCAGCGCCACATCGATCTGCAGCCGGCCGGCGGTATCGACGATCACCGTGCGGCAGCGGGCGGCTTCGGCCTCGCGCAGCGCATTTCGAACCAGATCTGGGACGTGTACGGGCGCAGCATGCTGCGCCCCTACTCCACCGTCCCGAATCCCGAACACGGGGACATCGATCTGCTTGCCCAGCTGCTCCAACTGCTCGCGCGCGGCCGGCCGGTACGGGTCCGCCGCCACGAGGCCCGGCGCCTTCTGCTCCAGCTTCAGCCGCCGCGCCAACTTCGCCGCGGTGGTGGTCTTTCCCGACCCTTGTAACCCAACGAGCAGAATCACCGTCGGGCCTACGGAGGCGAAGTCGAGGCTGCTGCGGCTGCCACCGAGCAGGCCGGCGATCTCGTCGTGGACGAGCCTCACGACCTGCTGGCCGGGGCTCACCGACTTGACGAGCAACGCGCCGACGGCCCGCTCCCGCACCCGGTCGACGAAGCCGCGCGTGACCTCAAAACTGACGTCCGCCTCGAGCAGGTGGCGGCGGATTTCGCGCAACGCGTCGGTGACGTCGCTTTCCGAGAGCACGCCGCGGCCCGTCAGACGCTTCAGTACGGCGGCGAGCTGCTCGGAAAGGGCCGTAAACATAAGCCTTGCAAACTAAATGGCGAATCACCCGAATCCAAGTGGGGGTTATCTTGGTCTTATGAGTCAGCCAATCCCGGCTCCTCCCCCACCCGCGCCTGCCCCCCCCGCGCCCCCCGCGCCCTCCGCGCCCCAATGGTCACGGCCCGACGACGCGACCCGGCAAGCGGCGCTCAATGCAATGAAGTGGAAGGCCACGGGCCTGCTCGGCTTCGCTGCGGCCGTCTTCATCGCGGCCCGGGCCTTCGAGGCGCGGTATCCCTGGCTCGGCTACCTGCGCGCCACCGCGGAGGCGTCGCTCGTGGGAGGGTTGGCGGATTGGTTCGCGGTGACCGCGCTCTTCCGGCACCCGCTGGGACTGCCGATTCCCCACACGGCCATCGTGGCCACCCGCAAAGAGCGGATTGGCCGGATTCTGGGGAACTTCGTCCAGAACCATTTCCTGTCGCGGGAGGTCGTCGCCGCCAATCTGCGGGCGGTCCGTCCAGCCGAGCGCGCGGCGCGCTGGTTATCGGATCCGGAGAACGCCCGCCGCATCGCCAAACAGGTCGCCGGCGGATTCGCCAAAGCGCTCGAGGCCCTGCCGAATCACGAGGTGCAGGCGCTGGTGCATCGCGTCGTCAGTGCCCGGCTTCGGGCCATGCGCGTGGCGCCCGCGCTCGGCAAGACGCTGGCGCTGGTACTCGGCGACAACCGGCAGGAAGAACTGCTCAACGTGACGGTGAAGCTCGCGGCAGAGGCGGTGCTGAACAATCGGGAGCTCATCCGCGACCGCGTGCGCGCGGAGACGCCGTGGTGGATCCCCCCGGTCCTCGACGACAAGATCTACCAGAAGATCATCGACGCGGTCGAGCGATTGCTGCGCGACATGGTCCGCGACCCCGACCATCCGCTGCGCGCCGCGTTCGACAACGCCATCCGCGATTTCATCGACCGCCTCCAGCATGCGCCCGACGTGATCGCGCGAGCGGAGGCCATGAAGGAAGAATGGCTCGAGGACGCATCGGTCGCCGAGCTCTCCGCGCGGCTGTGGGAGACGATTCGCCACGCGGTCCTCACGTACGCGATGAGCGGAGACGCCACGACGCCCGGTCCGCTCGACCGCGGCCTCAGCGAGTTCGGCACCGCCGTCCTCGCGAACCCGACGTTGCTGGCCGAGATCGACGACCTGCTCATCGACCTCACGGGGGGCGTGGTGGAGAAGTATCGCCATGAGATCGGCGACCTCATCGCGCAGACCGTGGCGGGATGGGACCCCGAGGCGACATCGCGGCGCTTCGAGCTGGCCGTAGGAAGGGACCTGCAGTTCGTGCGGATCAACGGGACCATCGTGGGTGGTCTCGTCGGTCTGGCGATCTACGTCTTCAGTCGCCTGTGGCCTTGATCGTCACTTGAGGTAGGTGCTTCCAGCTGGGCCACGCCGCCGGCGCATCGACGAGTCGGACGCCCGGCCGGCCGCCGATGACAACCCGAGTGATCTCCGAACGCCGGTCCTTCGCCTCGGTGGCGCGGCGCCGCTGCCACGCCCGCTCGAGTCCCGCCGCGAATCGGTCCGCCGCGGCCGCGTCATCCCACACCGAGTACCACACCAACGCTTCGCCATCCTTGCCGAGGACCTGATAGCGGTCTCCGTCCCAGCCGGCGGCCAAGTTCGCCGCCTGCGACTCGTCGCCCAGGTGCTGTTGCAGGAGCAGCCGCGTCTCGAACTCGCCCAGCCCGTCTTCGAAGCGCAGGGTGTCGGGCGGCGGCCCGAACGCGAGCTCCGTCGGCTGGTCACCGGCGGCGTAGCGATCGGGATGCAGGATCTGCTCCGTCGACGTCGGCATCGCGGTGAGCACCGACCGCTGGGGACGATTCTTGCGGAACCAGACGACAAAGTCCGCACCGCCCAGATAGGGGAAGATCAACCCCTCGCGCAGCCACAGCGGCGCGCGCGCGAATTTCTCCATCTGCGTCGTCTGCAGGCGCGCCATCACTGCTCGCTGCCGCCAGAACCAGCCGACGGGAAACGTGTCGGGGAACTGCTCCGGCATCAGCACCGAGAGCTGCACGATGGTGGCCTGGCCTTCGAGGATCGCTTGCGCCGCCGAGCGACGATCGTTGTGGCCCTGCTGCGTGATGATCGAGTCGAGCGAGACGTATTGATCCTGCAGCGCGTGTACCAGCTCGTGCGAAATCACGACGCGAAGGGTCGACTCCTCGATGTCGGCGGGGATGTACAGCGCATTCGAGTCGGGGTCGTAGTACCCGGCGATTTGTTCGGTGTACAGGTCGATCATCGTGGACCTGAGGTGCAGCGAATCGGGAATCAACCCGAACCGGTACAACGCCGCCTCGAGACCCGCGAGCTCGCCGGGCGGGAGGTCCTGGTCGAACTTGTGAATGACGTAGTCGCGCACCTGGTTGCGTGAGCGGCGCAGCACCAGCGGTTGCCGCTTGAAGGTCAAGTGCGCGGTCTGCGCGACGGCCGGCATCATGCTCCGCACCATGTCGCGCAGCTGCGCCTCGCTCTGCACCGCCTCGGCGCGCTCGCGGCAGGCGACCATCACCAGCGCGGCCCCGAGGACGACGGCGCCGGTCAGCCGGCCCATTCGATGCCCTTGCCCACCGCCGATTCGACGACGCGCGCGACATCCTTGCCCGACACGACGATTCCCTGCCGCTCGAGCTCCTCACGGAGCAGGCGATCGAGCTCGGCACGGCGCTCTTCGAGGGTCGGCGGGCGCGGGTGCGCGATGGTAGCGGGGAGAGGTGCCGGGGGGGTGGCTTTCGTCCCGCCCATCATCTCCCGGAAATCCGCCACGACCTGATCGATCACGGTTCCAAAGTCGGGCATCGGCTCGTCGGGGGCGCGCTCCTCCGTCAGTCCCCGCTTGATCAAGGCCTCGATCTTCCGCCGCTCGCGGATCAAGCGGTCAAGCTCGGGCGACACCTGGGCCGTGGCTTGCGCGTGGGCGCAGGCTTCGTCGAGTACGTCGATCGCCTTGTCGGGACGCGCCCGCTGCGGCACGAAGCGATCGGTCAGGACGATCGCCGCCTTGAGGGCGTCGTCGGCGATCGCGACCGCGTGGTGACGCTCGAAGCGCGGCCGCCGCGCCACCAGGACCTCCCACGTTTGGATGGCGTCGAGCTCTTCGATCGTGACGGGCTGGAAGCGGCGCTCGAGGGCGGGGTCCTGACGGACCCACTTGTCGTATTCTTCGCCCGTGGTCGCGCCGATCACGCGCATGTCGCCGCGCACCAGCGCCGGCTTGAGCATGTTGGCGGCGTCCATCGCGACGCCCATCGCGGTGCCCTGCCCGATCAGGTTGTGCAGCTCGTCCACGAACAAGATCAGATCCGGGTTCGAAGACACGGCGCTGATGAGCCGGCGCAGCCGGTCCTCGTACTGGCCCCGGAATGCCGTCCCGGCGAGCAGCGCCACGTGATCGAGCTGGAGAATGCGCGCGTCCTTGAGGGCGGGCGGGACCTCGCCCGACGCGATGCGCTGAGCGAGTCCTTCGACGATCGCGGTCTTGCCCACGCCGGCCTTGCCCACGAGACCCGGGTTGTTCTTCCCCTGCCGCAGCAGGATGTCGACGACCCGAGCGATCTCGGCGTCGCGGCAACGGACGGGCTCGAGATCGCCGCGACGCGCCAGCGCCGTGAGATCGATACCCACGCGCTCCAGAACGTCAGATGTGTCGAAGAGCCCTTCGAAGGGATCGCCCATCAGGAGAAGCTCAGTGCACTTTCAGGAAGTCGGCATACCAGGAGATCATCGCGTCCCCGAATACGAAAGTCACGGCCGCCCCGAGGGCGAGGAAGACGCCGAAGGGCAGCTCGTAGCGCCGCCATTGCTTGATCTTCATGACCATCAGGGGGAGGTAGAACGCGCTGCCGAGCAGCGCCGCGACGAAGATCGTCAGCAACGCATTCTTCCACCCGACGAACGCTCCCACCATCGCCAACATTTTCACGTCGCCCCAGCCCATCGCCTCTTGATTGAAAACCCACCCGCCGCCCACGCGCACGATCCACAGAACGCCCCAGCCCACGGCTGCGCCGAGGACCGCGGCGACGAGCGCGGTGAATCCTCCCGCCAGGGAGATCGCGAGCCCGATGACGAGACCGCCCAGGCTCAACTCGTCGGGAATGATCTTGTGCCTGGCGTCGATTACCCCGATGCCCAGAAGGATGGTCCCGAAGACCGCCGCGGCGACGGCCCGGATGCTGGGACCGTACGCCAACAATGACACGACCCATAGGAGCCCGATGAACGCTTCGATGAGCGGATACTGAATCGAGATCGGCTTGTGGCACCAGCGGCACTTGCCCCGGAGCCAGAGCCACGAGAACACGGGGATGTTGTCACGCCAGGCGATGCGCTGCTTGCACTGCGGGCAGGTGGACGGCGGATGCAGCAGCGACCGGCGTTTGCGGTCCTCGTGCCAGAGCCGGAGGATGCAGACGTTGAGGAAGCTGCCGAGACAGAGCCCGAGGACGGCGGCGCCGAAGATCAGAATGGGTTCACCGCCCACGCAGCACCTCGTAGAGCAGGATCCCCGCGGCGACCGCGACGTTGAGCGACTCGGCGCCGCGCGCGAGCGGGATCGCCACGCGCTGCGCGGAGACGGCATTGAGCTGCGGCCGGATCCCGGCCCCCTCGTTCCCCACGATCACCGCGATCAGCTCCTCCCGTTGCACGTTTCCGTCGAGCGCGCGGGCGAGCGGCACACCGTCGACGGCGGCCGCCCACAGCGTGAGGCCACGCTGCCGCGACCAGGCGATGAATGGAGCGTCGTCGAGCGGGACGACGGGGTGCCGAAACGTGGCGCCCATCGCGCTGCGCAGCGCCTTCGCGTTCATCGGATCGGCGGTGCCCCGCAACACGATCGTCGCGGCGGCACCCAACGCGTGGGCGGTGCGGATCAACGTTCCCAGGTTTCCCGGATCCTGCACGCCGTCGACCACGAGGACGGCGCTCCCCGGCGCGGGCGACACGTCCGCCACGGTCCAGATGCGCGGCGCCACGACGGCGAGAATTCCCTGCGGCGTCTCGGTACCCGCGAGCTGGCCGAAAAGGCGAGCGCCCACCTCCTCGACGGTGATGGCATGACTCGCGAGGTCGGCGACGAGCGTCTGTCCCCGCGTGGTGCGAGCGAGGTCCGGGGAGACGAGCGCGCCCTCGAACTCGAGACCCGCCGCCAATGCTTCTTCCACCAGCCTGACGCCTTCAAGCACGGCGAGCCCGCGGCGGCCTCGGGCCTTGCGGCGTTGTAGATCGCGGACCGTTGTCTGCAGATTACTGGCGATGCGAGCCCCTCCCCGGCGCCTTGTCGGCGTACCCCTTAACATGGCCCCCCCGGCCGCGTTCGCCAAGCTGGTGACGCGATGAGAGTCGCGTTGACCATCGCCGGCTCTGATTCGGGCGGCGCCGCCGGGATCCAGGCCGACCTCAAGACGTTCCATCAGTTCGGCGTCTTCGGCACGACCGCGGTCACGGCGGTCACCGCGCAGAACACCGCCGGCGTGCACGCGTGGCAGGCGCTCCCCGCCACGCTCGTCGCGCAACAAATCGACGCGCTCGCGACCGATCTCCCGCCCGATGCGGTCAAGAGCGGGATGCTCGGCTCACGCGAGCTCGTCGAAACAGCGGCGGCGGGAATCGAGCGCCATGCGCTCCAGCCCTACGTGCTCGACCCGGTGATGGTGGCGACGTCCGGCGACCGGCTGCTCGAACCCGCCGCGGAGTCGCACATCGCCAAGCGGCTCGTGCCGCTCGCGGCGCTCGTCACGCCCAATCTGGATGAAGCGCGGATTCTGGTACAGGAGGACGTGCGCACGCCCGACGAGATGGAGCGAGCGGGCCGCGCGCTGATGCGGATGGGCGCTCGCGCCGCTCTCGTGAAGGGCGGACATCTGGAGGGAGACGAAGTCGTAGACGTCCTCGTGATGGATGGCCGCGTGCGCCGGTTCGCGCGGCCGCGGCTCGACACGACATCGACACATGGGACGGGCTGCACGCTGTCGGCGGGGATCACCGCGGGGCTCGCGCTCGGCCGGCCCCTGGAGCAGGCCGTCGCCGACGCACTGGATTTCGTGCACCGCGCGATCGCGGCGGCGCCGGGCCTTGGACGGAGCGGCGGCCACGGGCCATTGAATCACTTCGTGCCCGGGCCGCCGCGTCCTCCGAGCGACGGGCTCTAGGCCGCCGGATTCGAGTCGTCTACGGGTTCCACCAGTACGTCGCTTTCACCATGAAGATGTTCTCGGCCGGCGCCCGGAACATGCGGCTCATCGAGTTGCCGAACTGGAAGTCGCCGACGTCCTCGAAATCCGACCGGCTCTGCGTCCACACGAAGAACAGCGTCGAGCCGGGCAGGTATTCCCAGCGCAACACCGCATTGCCTCGCAGCGACTTGAAGTTGAAGTCGGGATTGTACGGCGCCGCGGTCGGCGTGTAGTCGTTGCTGCGCGGCCGGGCCAACTGCTTGAAGTTGTCGTACTTCCCCGCCGAAATCAGCGGCTGCGCGTACAACTGCAGCGACAGCGTGGGGCTGTACGTCCAGTTGAGACGGATTCCCGCCGACAGCTCCGTCTGGCGCAGCTGCGCGAATACGTACGAAGTGCCGTAGGTCGCGGTCGCCGCGGTGTCGGGAAGCGCGTCGACGTACTGCACCGGATTCCGCGACCGCGAGAACTCGGGCCCAACCGTGACCGACACGTTGGCCGCCGGACGGTATTGCACGTTCAGGAAAGACCACCACTCCACATCCTGGCTGGACCGGTAATACGTGCCACCACCCACGCCGAGGGTGAAGGTTTTCCGCCCGTCGGTGCGTGCGTTGAAGCCGAACTGGTACCCCGGAGGCGTAAGCGTCAGTGGGCCGCCACGCGTGCGCCGGTTGTTCACCGTCCACGGGTTGTACGCGATGTTCCAGTTGATCGAGTAGTAATTGAGGAACTGCGCGTACCCGAAGTGAAAGACCCCCGACCAGTTGATGTTGCCGTCCCAATCGTAGCTCCGGAACACGGCCCCACCCGCCTCGGCGTAGCGGAAGACCTTCCCCGGTTTGGTCCAGGTGCGACCACCCCCGAGGTGCATGTTGATGATGCCAGTGCGGAACAGAAACCCGACGTCGTTGACGTCGAATCCCGGGGAGATGAATCCGAAGGCGGAGTTCACGAACGTGTTGCCACCCTGCTTGGCGAGCGTGAAGCGGGCGGCCGTGCCATCGAGAGAGGTCGCCGCCGCATTCACGGCCACGTTCCGGGCGTCGGGTTGCTGGAAGTAGTGCGTTGAGCTCTGCTGCACGGCCGTCATGCGCGCCGGCGTGCCCGTGATCCGCGTTGCCCCGACCCACCCCGTGGTCACCCACGTCTTGCTGTTATCGAGGAACGTCCAGCCGTCGGCGCCGAACATCACGCCGCTCGCGTTCCGCACGTCCCGCAGGGCGACGTCATTGAAGGAGCGCACGGCGACCGTCGAGAGGAATCCCAGACCCTGGCGACCCTTGTGGAACTCCTTCTGTGCGCGGTAAACGCCGTAGGCCGCCAGCGGCTCGATTTCCTGGTTCCAGCGCGCGCCCAGGCTGTCGACCAGGGTCGCCTGCTCTCGCGCCGTCACGGCGGTGAGCCCGCCCACGTTCCAACTGCCGGCGACCTTGCCCGTGAGCTTCAGCGCGCCGAGGATGTGAGCGCCATCGGGCCCGTCCGCATACCCGCCCGCCGGCGCGCCGACGCCGAGGGACCGGCCGATGCGGCGACTATAGAAGAAGCTCGGCCCGGGCCAGTTGAACCCCCAGAAATTGCGCTGCCCACCCGCGCCGAACTCGAAGATCGACGACCCTTCCACGAAGAAGGGGCGCTTTTCGCTGAAGAACGTCTCCACGTCGCTCAGATTCACGACCGCGGGGTCGACCTCCACCTGTCCGAAGTCCGGGTTGACCGTCGCGTTGAGGGTGAGGTTCGACCCAAGGCCGATGCGCGCGTCCGCGCCCAACCCGGGCGACACCTGCGAGCCGTCGTTGAAGGGGTCGCCGGCGGCGTGGGGCGTGAAGGCCGCGCGTGTCGTCACGTACGGCATCACCTCGAGACGCCGTGGCGGCTCGATGCGCTCGATGCCGACCAGGTCCGGAAACCGAGACACAAAACCGGTGCCGTTCTTCGGCGTGTAGACGATGAAGTCGAATTCGTTACGACGGGCGAGGTCACGGCGGAAGTTGATGCCCCAGACGTACTGCGTCTGCTTTACGAACCGGAGCTGCGAGTAGGGGATCCGCAGCTCGGCGGTCCACCCCAGCGAATCGCGACTGACCTTCCCTTCCCAGACGCCGTCCCAGGTATCGTCGTCCCACTCGTCGTTGAACAGCGTGCCATCGTAGAGCGTCCCGGCGGCGCTGATGCCGAAATAAAAACCGCTGCGCTTGTCGTGATAGGGATCGATGAACACCTGAAAGCGGTCGGAGCTGGTGCCTTGGTCCCGGCGCGCCAGGCGCGCGACGATCGAATCGGGGTGTGAGTCGTAGAGCCGGGCCGCGATGTACAGCGCCGCGTCGTCGTAGGCGATGTATACGACGGTGCTCTCGCTCGCCGCTTCGCCTTCCTTGGGGTCTCGCTGGAGGAAGCCCGAGATCCGCTCGGCCGCTTGCCACATCGGCTCGAGCAGGTAGCCATCGATCGTGAGGGGCCGGGCGAGCCGCACCGCGCGCACCACCTGTGGCGCCGTGACGGGGGAGTCGACCGGAACCGCCGGCGGATAAACGGCGGCGAGGAACAGGCACAGCGAGAGCGTCGTCATAGAACCCGGCTCGTTTGAACGGTGAACGGAGTCGCGATTCGCTGACGGCGAGCGCGCGTGCCAACGACCATATGACAGACGCGGGATGTAAATGGTTGCAACGGTTGCGTCAGAAACCGGTGGGGACGGCTAGAGCCTGCGCAGGACGCCCTTTATGACCACGCCCAGGATCCGGGCGATCTCCTTGCCCGCCGCCAGCACCTCCTCGTGGGCGAGGGCTTCCCCGGTGATCCCGGCCGCCGGATTGGTGATCGAAGAGAACCCGAGGCAGCGGATCCCGCGCGACCGGGCGACCACGACCTCGGGCACGGTCGACATGCCGACGGCATCGGCGCCAAGCCGCTCGAGCATCCGCACTTCGGCCGGCGTCTCGTACGACGGGCCGAGGAGCCCGGCATATACGCCTTCCTCGAGCGGGATTCCCGCCTCCCGAGCGACGGTGCGGGCGAGCGCCCGCAGCGCCGCGTCGTACGGTTCGTGCATGACCGGGAACCGCTCTTCGCCGGGCTCGGAGGGCCCGGTCAACGGATTGCGCCACATGAAGTTGATGTGGTCGGCGATGAGCATCAGGGAGCCGGCGCGGAAGGTCCGTCGCACGCCGCCGGCAGCGTTCGTGACGATCAACGTGTCGACGCCGAGGCCGGCGAAGACGCGCACCGGGAGCGCCGCGACGCTTGCTGAGTGGCCTTCATATAGATGAAAACGGCCCGCCTGGACGATGACGGGAACGCCTTCGAGGGTTCCGGCGACGAGCTCGCCCTTGTGGCCAGCTACGCCGGGCTCGGGGAAACCCGGGATGTCCTTATAGAGGATGCGCAGGGGATCGGCGATCTCTTCGGCGAGAAAGCCGAGCCCCGAGCCGAGCACGATTGCGACCCGGGCCTTCCGGGGTCCAAGCTTCCTACGGACGGCATCCAGCGCCGCGCCGACACTCACAACAGGATGCCCGCCAGGGTCGCCGAGAGGAAGTTGGCCAGCGTCCCCGCGATCATCGCGCGGAAGCCGAGGCGGGCGAGGTCGGGCTTGCGCTCGGGGGCGAGGGCGCCGATCCCGCCGATCTGGATGCCGATCGAACTGAGGTTGGCAAACCCGCACAGTGCAAACGTGGCAATGGTGAACGAAACCGGATCGAGGCTGGCCTTGAGAGGCCCGAGGTGGGCGTAGGCGATGAATTCGTTGATCACCATGCGCTCGCCGAGCAGCGAACCGACTGTGCCACTGTCGTGCCACGGGACGCCCATCACCCATGCGATCGGCCGAAAGATCCAGGCGAGGATTGTCTGGAGGCTGCTGGGAAACCAGTCGAGGTAACTGTGCACCCAACCGAATAGTCCGTTCACCAACGCGATGATCGCGATGAAGGAGATCAGCATCGCGATCACGTTGAGCATCAGGTGTAGACCCTCCCCCGTGCCGCGAGCGGCTGCGTCGAGGAGGTTTACGTCGGTCCGCGGGATGTCGACTTTGACGCCGCCGAGCGTCTCCGGCACCTCCGTCTCGGGCTCCAGAATCTTGGACATCATGATCGTACCGGGGGCCGTCATGATCACCGCGGTGAGGAGGTGGCGAGCCTCAATCCCAAAGAAGATGTACGCCGCCATGATCGAGCCTGAGACGTGGGCCATGCCGGCGGTCATCACCGTCATCAGCTCGGAGCGCGTCATACGCGGCAGGAAGGGGCGAATCGTGAGAGGCGCTTCGGTCTGCCCCATAAAGATCGAGGCGGCGACATTGAGGCTCTCCGCGCCGCTCGCCCCCATGATCTTGTTCATCACGAACGCGAGTGCTTTGACGACAACCTGCATGATGCCGAGGTAGTACATGATCGCGAATAACGCCGCTACGAAGATGATCGCCGGCATGATCTGAAAGGCGAAGGCGCCGCCAAGGGTCGAATGCTGCTTCCCGATCTCTCCGAAGACGAATGCCGAGCCAGCGTAGGAGAAGCTCAGAATGTTCGTCACTACGTCGCCCAGCCACTTGAACAGCTCCTGACCCTGCTTCACCCGCAGGACGAACACCGCGAGAACGACCTGCAATCCGATGCCCCACCCCACCACGCGCCAGCTGACGGCCTTGCGATTCCGCGACAGCGCGAACCCGATCCCGAGGATCAGCACCAGGCCGAAGATGCCCGTGAGACGCGAGCCCAGGCCGCGGGGGGCTGCCGCGACCGGGGCCGCGGCCGCGATTGTGGTGTCTTGGACTGGAGTCTGAACCGTCGCCGTCAGCGCATTCAGCACGAACTGCGGCCCGCGGAACACCAACAATGCGCACACAAACGTGACCGCGAACGCGAAAAACGTACGGCGCCAGGACATCAGAGAGCCTCCAGTTCGCTTTGGACGCGGGACACGAGCGCGACCTTCTCGAAGTCGGGCAAGAAGGCGCTCTCGCACGCATTGAGCACCACACGAGAGAGATCGTCGGGAGACAACCCCAGGGCAGCGTGCGCCAGGTAGTACTCGTCGGTCAGGGTGACGCCGTCGGTCAGGCGCCCGTCGGTATTGAGCGTGACCACGACGCCCTGCTGGAGATAGCGTTTGAAGGGGTGTTCCGCCACCTGCGTGACGGTGTGCGTATGCACATTGCTCGTGAGGCACATTTCAAGCGGAATACGGCGTTCAACCACTTCGTCGAGCAAAGCCGGATCCTCGCCGAGCCGCGTGCCGTGGCCGATGCGCGTCGCGCCGCATTCGTGCAGCGCCTCGTGAATCGAGCCTGGCCCGTCGCCCTCGCCGGCGTGGCAGGTGCAGGCCATGCCGTGCGCCGCCGCGTACTCGAATGCCGCCTTGTGCTCGCGCGCCGGGTGGCCGCGCTCGGCGCCGGCGAGGTCGAAGGCCACGATTCCGGCCGACCGATAGTCCGCCGCGGCGCGCGCCAGCTCCAGCGACTCCGCGGGGGGCCGAGTGCGGATGCCGCACACGATGAGTCCGACCTTGGTGCCGGTCTCCGCTTCGGCTCGCCGAATCCCGGCGAGGGGTGCTTCGATCGCTTCTGCCAGTGTCAGCGCCGGCCGGTGCAATAACGGCGAGTAGCGCACCTCGACGTAGCGCACGTTCTCCGCCGCGACGTCCACCACGAACTCGTACGCGACGCGCTCCAGCGCTGCCTTCGTTTGCAGCACTGACAGCGTGACATCGTATTTCTGGAGATACTCCTCGAGGCTCTTGGCGTCGCGCACGAGCATCGCCTTGGCGAGCGCCTCGGGGGTGTCCGCGGGAAGCTTGATGCCTTGCGCGCGGGCCAGCTCGAGCATCGTGGCGGGCCGGAGGGCGCCGTCGAGATGGACGTGCAGCTCGGCCTTGGGCCAGTGGCGCAGGGCTTCCTTCGTCAGTCGCGGTCCGCCGCCCCGCGCCGATACCACGACGCGAAAGACCGCGCCGGCTTCGCCGACCGGATCGCCGGCGTCCACGGGCCTGCCCGCGGAATCGGTAACGTACGCGCTACCGCCCTCGAGCTGGCGCGCGAGCCCAGCGTCCGCGGAGGCCACGGCGTCGCGCACGAACGCCCCGCGAGGTACGTCAACCGCTTTGTCGTTGATGAAAACCCGCATTACCGGCCGGCCCGGTGGAAGCGCACGTCGCTCGGCGCCTCCACCGGCGTGCGCAGCACGCCGAGGTAGCTGATGAACAAATCCATGTCCAGCATGCCCAGATCCTGCGCCGGCTGGCCGGCCAGCATCGCGAACCCCGAGCCGCCGGCGGCCATGAAGTCGGGGACGACCAGCGTGTAGGTGTGACCGCCATCGATCCCCTTGCCGTCGCTCATCCGCGTGCGCGTCACGCGCTTCCCCACTTGGTGGCCCGGGTCGTACCACACCTCGACGCCGGAGACGTGACAATCGGGATCGCCGTCCGTGCCGTCCACACAGTGCTCGAGTGCCTGGAGCAGGACCGATCCCTTGACCGACAGGCGCAGCATGCGGTTCTGGAACGGCTGTACCATCTGCACATCGCCCCACGTCACGGCGCCTTCGGGAAGTCCTGCCCGTATCCCGCCGTTGTTGACGATCCCGACGTCGGCCTTGCCGATGTTGCGCGCCGCATCGGCGATGAGGCGCCCCAACCCGTACTCGGCGCCCTCGCGCTTGAGCGGGACCTTAAGGCGTGCCACCGACCGGCCCGTGATGGCCTTGATCGCGTCGAGTTGCGCCGCCAGCGCGCCGGTCAACTCGGGATCGGGTCGCACCGCGTCGGCATACGGCGTCACGAGCTGCGCGCGCACAGCCCGGCGCGTTCCGCCGACGCGCACGAAGTCCACCACGGCGATGTCGCGCCCGCTCGATCCCGGCTCCACGATCGGAATGCCGTTGATCACCGTGTCGATGCGCTGGTGCGTGTGGCCCGCCACGATCAAGTCGACGGATCCCGAATCGAGGCCCCGCGCCACATCGTAGATCGCACCTGGACCCTCGTGCGCGACCACGATCACGAAGTCCGCGGCGGCGCGCGCCTCGGGCAGGTAGCGGCGGACCGCCTGCGCGCCGTTACCGAAGGCGAGGCCGCGCACGTTGCGCGGCGCGGTCGTCGTGGGTGTGCTGGTCGTCGTGAGACCGATGACCGCGATCTTGACCCCGGTCTTCGTCACGAGCGTCCAGGGCAACGCCCAGTCGGGACGCGCCTTTCCTGCGGAGTCGGTGATGTTGGCGGAGACGAACTTGTAGTGGGCGTCCTGCATGCGCGCCCGCAGCGTGTCGATCGACCAGTCGAATTCGTGGTTTCCGATGGCGGCCGCGTCGATCCCCAAGGCGTTCATCGCGGCGATGGTGCCGCGCCCGAAGCTGAGATTCGACACGGGCGTGCCCTGCATTTCGTCGCCGGCGTCGAGTCGAATCGTGGTGCAACGGCATACCCTTTCCAGGCTATCGAGCCACGGCTTGAGCACCGCGGTGCCTCCGACGGCTCTGCCGTTCGACCAGTCCCACACGCGTGATTCGAGCTGGCCGTGCAGGTCGGTCAGTCCGAGCACGCGCAGCAGCGTGTTATCCGCGGTGCTCGCCACGACCGGGGCTGTGGGCGCGAACAACGCCCGCACGGCCGCGCGCGCCGAGTCGGGGATGATGCCCCAACTGGGCCGTAAGTACACGCGGGGCTCGAGCCGGTGCACGCGCCGGATCTCCTCGACCAGGAGGTCCCGGATGTCTTCGCCGCGATCGTAGGTGACCCGCGCGTTCGCGAGCATCCCGTACCCGCCGCCCCCGGCCGCGCGGTAGCTGTTCAGGGCGAGCGTGAAACTATCGGTCGGCTGGACCAGCTTGCCTTCGTACGCGAGCCCGCGGACGCGCTGACCCGCCGGGCGGGAGAGATCGATGTTGTAGACGACGCCGCTCACGACATCGAAGTTGAAGCCGGGGACCGTATCGTCGATGACGCGCCGCGGCGCGGCCGGATCGAACGTGCGGAAGTACAGCGCCGAATGCTCGAGGAACTCGCGCAGCTGCTGGCCCGAGATCTTCACCGCGCGCAGCGTGTTCTCGTACGGGTACACGCCGGCGACATCGCGCAGGAGCACGTCGCCGTCCGGGAAACCCGCCTGCACGTCGAACGCCGCGGCCGCCGAGAGCTGCGTCCCCGCCTTGCGGCGCTGCACTTCATTAATGAAGTCGAGGAGCGCGCCGTCCTGGACGCGGGAGTAGCGCGCGTCGAAGCCGGGGGCCGCCGTTCCCAGCGGCGTGGCGGCCCAGAGTCGGGCAGCCTCGTGGGCGGCGTCGACGCGCCGCGTGAGCCGCGTCAGCTCGGGCGTCGTCGTCCTCAGGGGGACGAGCTCGGCGCGCACGTCGACCACCTTCCCCTGCACCACAAAGACGTGGACGACCGACAGGCTCTGCGCCCAGTTCCGCGGCTGGACGAAGTGCACGCCGTTGATCACGGTGTCGCGGATCTCGCGGTGGCTGTGGCCGACGATCACGACATCGGGCTTGGGCGTGACGGACGCGAGGACTGCCGCATCGTTCTCGGGCCCGACGCCCGTCGTGTCGTAGCTCGAGCCGCCGCCCAGTCCGGCATGAATCAAGACGATTTTGACATTCGCGCCCTCGCGCTCGAGTCGCGCCAGCGCCGCGGGGGCCGCCTCGGCGACGCGCCGCACGCGCACCTGACCGGCGAGCTGGGCGCGGTCCCACACCATCACGCCGGGAGTCGTGAAGCCCGTGATGCCGACGCGCAGGCCGGCGCGCGGCAACACCACCGTTGCGGGGAAAAGCGGCCCACCGGTCGCCTGATCGACGTTGGCGGTGACGTAGTGATAGGTCGCCTCGACGCCGGCGCGGCGCAGCAGCGGCAGCCCGAAATCGAAATCGTGGTTCCCGGGCGTTGCCGCGTCGTACTGGAGCGCATTCAGCGCATCGACGATCGGGTGGGGCTGCCGCTGATCCTGTTTCCCGAAGAACGTCGCGAACGGGTTCCCCTGGAGCAGGTCTCCGGCGTCGACGAGCACCACGCGGCCCGGGTACTGCGTCCGCAGGGTCTCGAGAATCGTGCCGGCGCGCGTCAACCCGCCCTGCGTTTCGACGTCGCGGACGTAGTCCCACCCACGCACGCGGCCGTGCACGTCGGTGGTGGCGACGATGACGAGGTGGGTGGTGTCGGTGGATGCGGAGGGAGCTTGCGCCGCGAGAATCAGCGCGAACAGAACATGCATAGTGCGCCGTAATCTGATGAAGGCCTGCGGTTTGCGCCACAGCACGTCACAATCAGGTAACGGCGCTGGCGAGCCATCCGTGACCGGATTACCATCCCGCCTGCATGCCGACCACCCACCGCGTCTTGGTAGTGGATGACGAGCCCGACATCACCGCGCTCGTCGCCTACCATCTGGCGAAAGAGGGCTATCGCGTCACGACGGCGGCGAACGGCACCGAGGCGCTGCGCTCGGCGCGCGAAGAACGGCCCGACCTCGTCGTGCTCGACCTGATGCTGCCCGGACTGTCCGGCTACGACATCCTCTCCGAGCTGCGGCGCCGCGAGGAGACGCGAGAAGTCGGCGTCATCCTCCTCACCGCGCGCAAAGAGGAACCCGATCGCATCAAGGGTCTCTCGCTCGGTGCCGACGATTATCTCTCCAAGCCGTTTTCACCCAAGGAGCTCGTGCTACGGGTCGCGGCGATCCTGCGTCGCCTGTCTGCGCCCGCGGTCGCGTCGGGGGGCCGGATCGCCGCGGGTCCGATCGCGCTCGACCGTGGGGCCCATCGCGTCACCGTCGGTGGCAAGGAGATTGAGCTCACCGCGACCGAGTTCCGGCTCCTCGACAAACTGATCGAGCGCCGTGACCGCGTGCTGAGCCGCACACACCTGCTCGAGTCGGTGTGGCAGGCGCAGCCCGACATCCAGACGCGTACCGTCGACATGCACGTGCAGCGTCTGCGCGCCAAGCTGGGCGACGCCGGCGAGTGGGTGGAGACGGTGCGCGGCGTGGGCTATCGCTTCCGCGAGCCGACGCATCGCCGCGGACGGGGATGAAACTCGTCACACGGCTGTTCCTGAGTATGAGCCTGCTCGTCGCCGCGGCGGTGGCGGGCTCGATCATCGCCGCCGACGCGGTGTTGCGCCGCGATCTCGAGGGCGAAACCGCGACCACGCTCGAGGCAGAGGCGCGGCTGCTCGCCAGCTCACTGCCCACCGACTCCACGCGCTGGCCCGAGATCGCGCGCGCGGCGGGCCGGGACCTGGGCCGGAGAGTCACCCTGATCGATGCCAGCGGCCGCGTGCGCGGCGACGCTGAGTTCGATCGCACGGCGCTGCCCGGCCTCGAGAATCACCTTGGGCGTCCGGAGGTGCAGGCGGCGCTCGATGCAGGCGTCGGGCGCGCCGAGCGTCTGAGCGCGTCGACCAACGCGCGCCAGCTCTATGTCGCGGTGCGCGGGGGACCGCCGGGCATCGCCGTGGTGCGGGTTTCCGCATCGCTCGCGGGCATCGACAGACGCCTCCACACGGTGCAACTGGCCGTTCTGGGGGCCGGCTTCCTCATGCTGCTCGCCGCGGGGCTCGTCGCCTGGTGGCTGGCCGGGGCGTTCGCCCGGCCCCTCGTCGAGATCTCGGCGGCCGCGCGCGACTTCGCCGCGGGACGCCCCGCCGTGTTGCCGGACTCCCACATCCCGGAGCTGGCACGCCACGTCGACTCGCTGCGCGCCATGCACGAGGAGCTCGATGACCGGTTCGCCGAGCTGCGCCGCGAACGCGAGGAATCGCGCACGCTGCTCGAGGCCCTGTCCGACGGCGTGATCGCCGCGGATGCGCGGGGCGCGATCGTTTCCGCTAACTCGGCGGCGCGGCGCCTGCTCGACTTCCGTCCCGGGGATCCCCTGCCCCCGCTCACCGAGCTGTTCCACGATCAGGCGCACCGCGCCCTGATTCGCGAAGTGCTCGAGGGACGCGCCGTCCAACGGCGCGAGATCGACATGGGCGATCGCACCGTGCTCGTTTCCGGCCGGACCCTCCCCGACGGCGGCGCGCTCCTCGTGATGAGCGACGTGACAGACATGCGGCGCCTCGAGACGATGCGGCGCGATTTCGTCGCCAATGTCTCGCACGAGCTGAAGACGCCCCTCACCGCGATCACCGGATACGCGGAGACGCTCGCCGCCGAGGCGGAGCCTGCGTCCCAGACCGCGGGATTCGCCGCCACGATCGGGCAGAACGCCCACCGGATGCAGCTGCTCGTGGACGGCCTGCTCGATCTCTCACGCATCGAGTCGGGACACTGGCAACCGCACCGTAGCATCGTGGAGATCGACACCGCGGCGCGGGACGCCTGGGCGCCCTTCGCGGAGCGCGCCGCCGCCGCGCACATCCGCTTCGATTCGACGGTGCCGCGCGACCCCCACGCGCTCTCGGCCGATCCCGACGCGCTGCGGCAGGTGTTCACGAACCTGTTCGACAATGCGCTGCGCCACACGCCGGCGGGGGGGACGATCCGGGTCGCCGCGGAGATGTCGAGCGACGGCGTCACCGTGTCGGTGACCGACAGCGGCCACGGCATCCCGGCGGAGCATCTGCCCCGGATCTTCGAGCGGTTCTATCGGGTGGACCAAGGGCGCGCCCGCCATCAGGGCGGGACGGGCCTCGGCCTCGCCATCGTGAAGCATCTCGTGGAAGCGCACGGGGGACGCGTCGAAGCCGAGAGCGTGCTGGCGCGCGGTACCACGATCCGTTTGACCTTCCCGAGCGTTACCAAGTCGTAGCGTCGGCGTCACCGGCGATTGACGAGCGATCGCCATCCTCCCCTTGTGAGAATCGTACTCCTGTCACGTGTTGCGCGAGTCCCTCACCGTGCTGCGTCCCGTTCCGACGTGCGTACTTCGCATCCCGGGCGACGCCCGGCGGCGGATGCACGGCCGACGTCCGGGTGCCAGGTAGCGGAGGCCAGAACGGCTCCGCTATCTGCTTTTTTTTTGAGATTTGTTACCATTCCGTGACAGGGTCGATTCTCCCCGGTGACCACGCCGGGCGAGCTTTTCCGCGTGGTCGATGGTACATCGCTCACTTTTCTTGAGGAGATCACCGTGCACGCAAGACTCGCCTTTCGAGCGCTCGCGGCCGTCGCGCTGAGCGCGCTCACTGCGTCAGTCGTACAGGCGCAGGCCTCCGCCCAGCAGGCACCGCAAGTGTCCGTCACGGGCGTGGTTTACACGCAGTACCAGTACTCCGACGCGCCGATTGCCGCGAAGAGCACCTTCGACATGACGCGCGCCTACGTGAACGTCCTTGGCCGGTTCGCCAACGGCATCACGACACGGCTCACCACCGACATTCTCCCCAACGCCGGCGGGAACCAGTTCATCCGCCTCAAGTTTGCCTACGCGGCGTGGACCCCCACCGGCAGCAGTCTCACCTACAAGCTGGGCATGATCCACACGCCCTACGTCGACTTCGAAGAAACCCTGTGGGACTACCGCATGCAGGGCACGATCGCGGTCGATCGTAACCCAGGAGGCCCGCCCCCATTCTTCACCATGTCGGCCGCGGACATCGGATTTGGGGTCGACGGCCATTGGAACGGGGAACAGGTCAACGCCCAGTTCGCGCTCGTCAACGGAGAAGGCTACGCGGGCGGCACCGGCGACTTCCGCAAGGACTTCGAGGCCCGCGTGTCCTACCGCATCCAACCCACCGACGACAACAGTCGCGTCGGCGGTTTCCGGCTCACGGGATATGCCGGGATCGGCAAGGCCACTGGAGGCGCCGATCGCAACCGGTACCTGGGCCTGGTGTCGTACCGGAAACAACAGTTCACGCTCGCGGGCGAGTACGTCTCGGTGAAGAACGCAGCCATCACCGGGAGCATCATCAGCGCCTTCGGCGTCTATCACCTCTCTCCTCCCAGCAAGATCGCCGTCATCGGCCGGGTGGACATCGTCGATCCGGACAACAACGTCGCTAACGATGGCAACACCCGAATCATCGGCGGCGCGTCGTACCAACTCAGCCCGAACGTGCGGATGCTCGCCGACCTCGATCGCGTGAAGCCGCAAGGCGGTGGGACTGCCGTCAATCAGTTCCTGATTCAAGCGCAGTTCGTGTTCTAATCGCCTTCGACCCGAGGACGACCCTGTGAAGACGACCCGTACCATCGCCCTCGCCGCGCTGCTCTGCGCCGCCGCTCCCGCGGCGGCGCAGGTGCAGCTCAACGGCGCCGGCGCGACGTTCCCGAACATCATCTATCAGAAGTGGATTCTCACGTTCAATCAGGCCAACCCGACCGTCCAGCTAAACTACCAGTCGATCGGCTCGGGCGGCGGCATCCGGCAGTTCTCCGACGGCACCGTCGATTTCGGCGGGACCGACGCCCCGATGACCGACTCGGCCATCGCGGCGATCCAGGGGAACGTGCTGCACATCCCGACGGTGTTGGGCGCCATCGTGGCGATCTACAACCTGCCGGGCGTCACCCAGCAGCTGAAGTTCACCCCCGACGTGCTCGCCGACATCTTCCTCGGCAAAATCACCAAGTGGAACGATGCGCGGATCGCGAGCGTCAATCAGGGCGTCACCCTGCCCGCGACCGATATCGTCGTCGTGCACCGCGCCGACGGCTCCGGCACGACATTCGGCTGGACCGACTACCTGACCAAGATCAGCCCCGAGTGGGCGTCGCAGGTGGGCAAAGGCGCGTCCGTCAACTGGCCCGTCGGGCTGGGCGGGCGTGGCAACGAGGGCGTGTCGGCGACCGTCAACCAAACCCCCGGCGCCATCGGGTATACCGAGCTTGGCTACGCCACGATCAACAAGATGACCTTCGGCCAGGTGCGGAACAGCGCGGGCAAGTTCGTGGCTCCGACCCTCGAGGCCGTCACGGCGGCCGCGGCGGGCGCGCTCGCGAAGATGGGCGCGAACACCGATTTCCGGGTGTCGATCACCAATCCCGACGGGGCGTCGGCGTATCCGATTGCCACGATGACGTGGTTGCTGCTCCATAAGACCTACACCGACGCCGCCAAAGCCAAGGCGCTGGTGCAGTACGTGTGGTGGGCGGAGACCGAAGGCCAGGCCATGGCGACCGATCTCGGATACGCCCCGCTCCCGCCGCAGCTGCGCCCCTGGATTCAGGCGCGCCTCAAGAGCATTACGGCGGGTGGCCGTCCCGTCACCCTGCAGTAGGGAGCCAGCCGTTTGTAGTGACAATTCCGTTACACCGTCGTGACGGCAGACCGGCGGGGGGCCAGTAGGTTCCCCGCCGGCATGACAACCCTCCCGATCGAGCCGGTCCCGGCCCCGCCGCCGAGTATCGAGACGCCGAGCGCCGACTCCCGGTGGTCGTCACTGCGTGGGGTCAACGCCAGCGACCGCATCTACAAGGGCGTCCTGACCGCGCTCGCGATGACCCTGCCCCTCCTGATCATCGCGCTGTTTGCCCAGCTCTTCTTCAGCGCCCTGCCGGCGATCAAGCGGTTCGGCTTCTCATTCTTGTGGACGTCGACGTGGGATCCCGTCGCGGAAATCTACGGCGCGGCCCCGATGATCTTCGGGACGTTGGCGTCGTCGCTCATCGCGCTCCTCATCGCGGTGCCCCTCGCGCTCGGCGTCGCGATCTTCCTCACGGAGTTCGCGCCCCGCTGGATCAGACAACCGGTGGCGTTTCTAGTCGAGATGCTCGCCGCGATCCCCAGCGTCGTGTACGGACTGTGGGGCGTCTTCGTCCTGATTCCGTTCCTGCGCAACTACATCGTGCCGCCCCTCAAGGCCCTGCTCGGGTGGACGCCCTTCTTCCAGGGCGTGTTTTACGGCAACTCGCTCCTCGCGGGCGGGATCATTCTGGCCATCATGATCGTCCCCTACATCGCGGCCGTGTCGCGCGAAGTCTTGCTGGCAGTGCCGGCGAGCCAGCGCGAGGCGGCGCTGGGCATGGGCGCCACGCGGTGGGAGGCGGTGTGGACGGCGGTCCTCCCCTACGGCCGGGCCGGGCTGATCGGCGCGATCATCCTGGGCCTCGGCCGCGCGCTGGGCGAGACGATGGCCGTCACGATGGTGATCGGGAACCGGCACGACATCAGCCTCTCGGCCTTGCAGCCCGCGTACACGATGGCCGCGGCGATCGCGAACGAGTTCAGCGAAGCGACGACCTCGATGTACCAGTCGGCGCTCGCCGAAGTCGGCTTCATCCTGTTCGTGATTACGATTCTCGTGAACGCGTTCGCCCGCGTTCTGATCTGGCGCGTGGCGCGCGGTGCCGCCGTCGGGAGCAAGGCTCTATGAGGAAGCTCCTGAGCGGCGTCATGACGGCCGCTGTCGCCCTCATGGCGTTCACGGCCGTCCTCGCCCTCGTGCTCATTCTTGGCGACCTCATCGCCAAGGGCGCCTCCTCGATCGATTGGGCATTCTTCACGAAGAGCCCGGTCCCGGCGGGAGAGAGCGGCGGCGGGGTCGCCAACGCCATCGTCGGCACCGGGATCGTGGTCGGCATGGCGGGGCTGATCGGCCTGCCAATCGGCATCGGCGTCGGACTCTTCCTCGCCGAGTATGGCTCCGGTCGCGTGGGCTTCCTGGTGCGCTTCATCGCCGACGTGCTGAACGGCACGCCGTCGATCGTCATCGGGATCTTCGCCTGGACCTGGATGGTGAAACCGGTAGGGCGGTTCTCGGCCATCGCGGGAAGCCTCGCCCTCGCCATCCTGATGATCCCGATGATCTCGCGCACCACCGAAGAGATGGTGCGTCTCGTGCCTCACTCGCTGCGCGAAGCCGCGCTCGCCCTTGGCTACCCGCGCTGGCGGACGTCGCTGCGCGTCGTGGCGCGGACGGCGCTGGGCGGGATCGTCACCGGGTGCCTCGTGGGGATCGCCCGCGTCGCCGGCGAGACCGCGCCCCTGCTCTTTACCGCCTTGGGCAATCTCAACTTCACGACCAAGGTCACGCAGCCGATGCAGACGCTGTCGCTCCAGATCTACGTGTACGCGACGGGCCCCTTCGAGGAGTGGCACCGCATCGCCTGGGCGGCGGCGCTCCTGCTGATGGCGTTCGTGCTGATTCTCGCGATGGTCGCCCGCTGGGTGACGAGGCAGCGCTATGGCCGCTCCCGATAACGTCCGGCTGCGCCTCGAGACGTTGCGCCTGACGGCGCTCTTCGGGCGGAAGGCCGCGGTGCGCGAGGTGTCGATTCTCTTCCCCGCGCACACCGTCACCGCGATCATCGGCCCCTCCGGGTGCGGCAAGAGCACGTTCCTGCGTTGCCTGAACCGCATGCACGAGCTGTCGGAGGGCGGGTGGGTGACCGGGAAAGTGCTCCTCGACGAAGTCGACATCTACGCCAGCGACGTGAACCCGATCCAGCTGCGCCGCCGGATCGGCATGGTCTTCCAGCGGCCCACGCCGTTCCCGACGATGTCGATCTACGACAACGTGGCGGCCGGACTGCGCGTCAACGGCACGCGCCCGCGCAAGGAGATGGACGAGTCCGTGGAGCGTGCCCTGCGCCAGTCGGCGATCTGGGATGAAGTGAAGGACCGCCTCCACGCCAGCGCGCTCGAGCTGTCGGGCGGGCAGCAGCAACGGCTCTGCATCGCCCGGGCCATCGCCCCGGAGCCCGAGATTCTGCTGCTCGACGAGCCCACGGCGTCGCTCGACCCGACCGGCACGCAGCGCATCGAAGAGTTGTGTCATGAGCTGAAGAAGGTGTACACGATCGTCATCGTGACTCACAACCTGCAGCAGGCGGCGCGCGTCTCGGACTACACGGCCTTCTTTTACATGGGCGGCCTGGTCGAGGTGGGTCGCACGAGCGACATCTTCACCCAGCCCAAGGTGGAGCAGACGGAGGCGTATATCACCGGGAGGTTCGGATGATTCGCCCGCCCAACCCGGTGCTCGACGCCCGCGGCTACAACTTCTGGTACGGGCCGACGCAGGCGTTGCACGACGTCACGTGCCTCATTCCCCGGCGCGCCGTGACGGCGCTCATCGGTCCCTCGGGGTGCGGGAAGACGACGTTCCTGCGCTCCGTCAACCGGCTCCACGACCTGACGCCCGGGACGCGCCACACCGGTGACCTTCTGCTGGAAGGCGCGTCGGTGTTCGCCCCGGGAACCGATACGGTGGCGCTGCGGAGACGCGTGGGGATGGTGTTCCAGCGGCCCAATCCCTTCCCCAAGCCCGTGTACGACAACGTCGCGTACGGACCGCGCCTCAACGCGCTGTGCGCGCCGCGCGAGCTCGGTGACCGCGTCGAGCGCGCGCTGCGCCAGGCGGCGCTCTGGGACGAGGTGAAGGAACGCCTGCGCGAGCCGGGGACCGCCCTCTCCGGCGGCCAGCAGCAGCGGCTCTGCATCGCGCGCGCGCTCGCCAACGAGCCCGACGTGCTGCTGAGGGACGAGCCCTGCTCGGCGCTCGATCCGATCGCGACGCAGCGCATCGAAGAGCTGATCGTCGAGCTGAAGCAGGCCTACTCTATCGTGATCGTTACGCATAACATGCAGCAGGCGGCCCGCGTGTCCGATTACGCGGGGTTCTTCTATCTCGGCAAACTCGTCGAGTTCGGGGAGACCGAGCAGATCTTCACCCGGCCCAAGGACGAGCGCACCGAAGCGTACATCACAGGGAGATTCGGATGAGCACGGAAGCGCACCGCCATTTCCACGATGAGCTCTCGGAGCTCAAGGTCACCCTGCTCAACATGTCGGGGGACGCGCAAGCCGCGCTCGCCGCCTCCGTGGAGGCGCTGCTGCAGCGGGACGGCCGCAAAGCCGAGGACGTCATCGCGCAGGATCGGGAGCTCGACCGCCAGGAAAACGACATCGAAGAGAAGGTCATCCGCCTCCTGGCCACGCAGCAGCCGATGGCGCGCGACCTGCGCTTCCTCACGGCCTCGATGAGAATCGCGAACGACCTGGAACGCGTCGGCGACCACGCGGTGAACATCGCGCAATCGGCGGAGCGGCTGCTCGTGAACCGGCCGATCGTGCCCGAGCCCGAGCTGGTCGAGATGGTGCGCCAGGCGCGCACGATGCTCGCCGACGCGCTTGACGCGTTCGTGCGCGGCGACGCGCAGGCAGGACGCGCGATCTGCCGCCGCGACGACGGGGTCGACGCGCTGCATCAGTCGATGTTCCGGATCCTCCTCACGCACATGATGGAGGACCCGCACATCATCGGCGCCGCGATGGATCTGTTCCTCGTGAGCCGCAACCTCGAGCGCGTGGCCGACCTCGCCACGAACATCGCCGAGGACGTCGTGTTCCTGGTGGAAGGCAAGAGCATCAAGCATCACGCGGAAGACATCGGCACCTGAAGACGATCTTGTTCCTGTGCGTCGCCAACGCGGGACGCAGTCAGGTCGCGGAAGGGCTGGCGCACGCGCTGGCGCCGGCGGACTTTCGATTCCTCAGTGCCGGGTCCCAGCCGCGGACACTGAACGCCCTTGCGGTGCGCGTGCTCGCCGAAGAAGGGATCGACATCGCGCATCACCACTCGAAGGGCTTGGACGCGATTCCCCTCGACCAGGTCGATGTCATCGTCACGCTGTGCGCCGAAGAGGTCTGTCCGTACGTCCCGGGCGTCGTGCAGCGCCTCCACTGGCCGCTCCCCGACCCCAACGACCTCGAGACCTTCCGTTTGGTGCGCGACGAGCTGCGGAGGCGACTACCGTCTCTGTGGACCGATCAGCCGTAGGTCCGATAGCGATAGTAACCCGACGGGGGCTGCGGCCGGCGACGCAGGGCGTCTTCCGACGCGAAGAACCGGATCAAGAGCAGGCCCACGGCGAAACCGCCGATGTGCGCGAAGAACGCCGTCCCGCCGCGATCGATGCCGCTCAGACTCCCGAGGCCACCCAGCAGCTGAAGGAGCGCCCAGTAGCCCAGCATCATGTACGCGGGGAGCGCAATCGTGGTCGCATAGAAACCGAAGAACACCAGCGTGTGCACGCGCACGCGTGGATACAGCACCAGGTAGGCCCCCAGCACGCCGCTGATGGCGCCCGACGCGCCGACCATCGGCACGACCGAGTTCGGTCCGACGAGCACCTGGGCGCCCGCGGCGGCGACTCCGCACAACAGATAGAAAAAGATGAAACGGCCGTGCCCCATCACGTCTTCGATGTTGTTTCCGAAGACCCAGAGAAACACCATGTTGCCGATGAGGTGGAACCATCCGCCGTGCATGAACATCGACGTGATGAGCGTCGAGTATTGCGGCTTGTCGACTACGCAGAAGAGGCCCTCGGCCAACTCCACGCCCGCCCCCGGCCTCGCGGTTCGGAGCAGCTCGCCGGGGACGAGGCCAAACTCGCAGACGGAGCGGACCAGGGGCTCGGGGGACCCCATGCCCTGGACGAAGAGCCACGCGAGCACGTTCGCCGCGATAATCCCTACGGTGACGACGGGGGCTAGCTCGGTTGGATTGTCGTCCTTGTATGGAAACATGGGGACAATCTAGACGCCGAGACGCCTAGACGCCGGGGCTGTCATATTGGCATCTTTCTCGGGCACGCGGCTTGCTCGATGCGACGTCCGTCTGCAGCTACGCATCCCAACTCTACAGGAGCCGTACACATGGCGGAGAAAATCATCGGGATCGACCTCGGGACGACCAACTCGGTCGTGGCCGTCATGGAGGGCGGCGACCCGGTCGTCATTCCCAACGCCGAGGGTGGCCGCACGACGCCCTCCGTCGTCGCATTCACGAAGGACGGCGAACGGCTCGTGGGCCAGGTGGCGAAGCGGCAGGCGGTCACCAACCCGCAGAACACGGTGTTCTCGATCAAGCGGTTCATGGGACGCCGCATCAACGAAGTCACGGAAGAGGTCAAGCGGGTCCCCTACAAGGTGGTCCCCGGTCCCAACGAGCTCGTGGCGGTGGATATCCAGGGGAAGAAGTACACGCCCCCCGAGATCTCCGCGATGATTCTCCAGAAGATGAAGCAGACGGCCGAAGACTACCTCGGCCACAAGGTCGAGAAGGCGGTGATCACGGTCCCCGCCTACTTCAACGACTCGCAGCGCCAGGCGACGAAGGACGCCGGCAAGATCGCCGGCCTCGACGTCGTCCGCATCATCAACGAGCCGACGGCTTCGGCACTGGCGTACGGACTCGACAAGAAGAAGGAAGAGAAGATCGCGGTGTACGATTTGGGCGGCGGCACCTACGACATTTCCGTGCTCGAGCTCGCCGAAGGCGTGTTCGAGGTGAAGAGCACGAACGGCGACACGCACCTGGGCGGTGACGACTTCGACGCGCGGGTGATGCAGTGGCTCGTCGACGAGTTCAAGCGCGATCAGGGGATCGACCTGTCGAAGGACCCGATGGCGCTGCAGCGGCTCAAGGAAGCTGCCGAGAAGGCCAAGATGGAGCTGTCGACCGTGATGCAGACGGAGATCAACCTCCCCTTCATCACCGCCGATCAGTCGGGACCCAAGCACCTGAACCTGACGCTCACACGGGCCAAGCTCGAGCAGCTGGTCGACGACCTCGTGAAGCGCACGATGCCCCCGATGGAGCAGGCGCTCAAGGACGCCGGCCTGAAGCCGTCGGACATCGATGAGGTGATCCTCGTCGGTGGCCAGACGCGGATGCCGAAGGTCCAGGAGATCGTGAAGAGCTTCTTCGGGAAGGACCCCCATAAGGGCGTGAATCCCGACGAGGTGGTCGCGATCGGCGCCGCGATTCAGGGTGGCGTGCTCGCGGGCGAAGTGAAGGACGTCCTGCTGCTCGACGTCACGCCGCTGTCGCTCGGCATCGAGACGCTGGGCGGCGTCACCACGGTCCTGATCCCGCGCAACACGACCATTCCGACGAAGAAGTCGGAAGTGTTCTCGACGGCCGAGGACAATCAGACCACGGTCGAGATCCACGTGTTGCAGGGTGAACGCCAGATGGCGCTCGACAACCGCACGATCGGTAAGTTCCAGCTCACCGGTCTGCCGCCGGCGCCGCGGGGGATTCCCCAGGTCGAGGTGACCTTCGACATCGACGCGAACGGCATCCTGCACGTGTCGGCCAAGGACAAGGCGACCGGCAAGGAGCAGAAGATCCGCATCGAGGCCTCCTCCGGGCTCGGTGACAAAGACATCGACAAGATGGTCAAGGAGGCTGAGGCGCACGCCGCCGAGGACCAGCGGCGTCGCGACGAGATCGAGCGGCGCAACCGGCTCGATACGACGGTGTACGACGTGGAGAAGAACTCCAAGGAATGGTCCGATAAGCTCGAGGCCGCGCTCAAGACGCGACTCGACGCCGCGGTGACGGGCGCGAAGGCGGCGCTGCGCAGTGGTAACCCGGACGAGATCAGCAAGGCGTTGGAGGAGCTGCAGCAGGCGTACTCAGCAGCGGGCGCCTCGATCTACGCGGCGTCTCGCGGCGCGCAGCCCGCCGGAGGCGACGGCCAGCCGGCCGCGGAACCCGCCGCCGGTGCCAAGCAGGAAAACGTGGTGGACGCCGACTACGAAATCGTGGACGACGACAAGAACAAGAAGCCATAAACGGAGGGGGAGCAGATGTCTGTCAGGACGCGGGATTGGCTCAAGTTCGGCGCGCTGGTGACGATGGCGTTTGTGTTCGGGCTGGCCTTCGCCTCAGCGCTGGATCTGCCCACGCGGGGCAATGCCGCCGAGCGATCGGCGGAGATACTGCAAGGCGTCACTGCGCCGATGCAGGCGATTCCCGCGACACGGCCGGCAGCGGACCTCGGCGCCGCCTTCTCGGCGGTCGCCGAGCACGTGAAGCCGGCCGTGGTGTTCGTGAAGTCCGAGCGGCGTGAACGGCCCAATTCCCGGCGCCTGCCGCCCGGCTTCGAGGACTTCTTCCAGATCCCGCGCCGGCCGCAGGTCGAGCAAAACACGGGGTCGGGCTTCATCGTCTCCCCCGACGGCTACATCCTCACCAACAATCACGTGGTCCAGGGCGCTGATCGGGTGACCGTGCGACTGCTCGACAACCACGAGTACGTCGCGCGCATCGTCGGCACCGATCCCTCGACCGACGTTGCCGTCATCAAGATCCCGGCGACGGGCCTGACGACCGTCAACTTCGCCAACTCCGACTCGACGCGTATCGGCGAGTGGGTCCTGGCGATCGGCAATCCGCTCGGTGAGGCGTTCACGTTCACTGTGACCGCCGGCATCGTCAGCGCCAAGGGTCGCCTCCTGGCCGGGCTGCAGCAGTCCCGCTATTCGATTCAGGACTTCATCCAGACCGACGCGGCGATCAACCCCGGCAACTCGGGGGGACCCCTCGTCAACGTCCGCGGACAAGTGATTGGCATCAATGCGGCGATCGCGAGCGAGACCGGTTACTACGCCGGGTACGGGTTCGCCATCCCGATCAACCTCGCGCGCACGGTCATGACCCAACTGATTGCGACCGGTCACGTCGAGCGCGCGGTGATGGGCATCCAGATCCGGCCGATCACACCGGAAGACGCCGAGGTGGCCAAGCTGTCGGACATCCGCGGCGTCGTGGTCAACGACTTCACGCCGGCTGACAATTCCCCCGCCCGGCGCGCCGGGATCCAGGAAGGTGACGTGATCCTCGCCGTCGACGGCGATCCGATCGAATCGGTGTCGCAGCTGCAGCAGAAAGTCGGCTTCCGGAAGGCGGGGGAAGCGGTCCAGGTCACGGTCGCGCGCGCGGGCGGTGAGCGGAAGACGCTGAGCGTGCGGCTCGCGGCGGCGCCGGGGCCCGAGGCCGACTCAGCGGACGTGGCGGCCGCGGACGACGCGACGCCGAAGCGGGGCCTCGCGCCCAAGGAAGAGACGTTGGGGATTTCCGTCGAGCCGTTGTCGCAAGAAGACGCGCGCGAGCCGAGCCTCAGGGCCGTGGCGCGCGCCGGAGGCGGCCTCGCGGTGACGTCCATCTCACCGGACGGGCCGGCGTATCAGAAGCTGGTCGACGCGAGCGGCGGCGGGTACCCCGACATCATTCTCAAGGTCAACGGGCAGCCGACGCGCACGCGCGCGGAGTTCCGCGCCGCGCTGGCGACCGTGAAGTCGAATGACATCGTCACGCTGACGGTGCTGACGTACGGGCCACCCGACGGCTGGGCGCAGCGGGTGGTGCGGCTCCGGTCCCGCTAGACGGGGCGCCGCTCCGAGAGCATCACCGCGGCCGTCGCGACGAGCCAGGCGACAAAGAAGGCCTGGCCGTAGTAGAGGTTCTGCGAGAACTCGCTGAACCCTAGCGCGACGGCCGCGTTCGTTACGGCCACCGCGAACGCCCACCATCCGAGCCAGCGCGGGTAGACCTTGCCGTTCCAGATCGCCCACCCGAACAAGTAGGCCACGAGCCCCAACGCGAACGTCGCCAGCCGCTCCGCGGCGAGGCCGGCGGGGTGCAGCATGTCGTAGACGAACACCGCGTGCGTCGACGTGAGCGCCTTGTCGGACGTCGCGTAGGCGTGCGCGAGATGCGCGCCGGCTCCCACCATGAAGAGCACATTCAGGGCCCACACCGCGAAGGCGAAGCCGCCGAGCAGCACGCCGGCTCGCCCGGGGGCCGAGCCGGGCGTCTCGCTGTGGCGCAACGCGACGCCGATCAACCCCATGTACATCAGCGGGAACGCGAACAGCAGCGCCCAGTGGATCGCGTACCAGTATTTGGTGGCGGCGACGGTCTCGAGCTGCGCGGCTCCATCACCTGGGAGGAACGGGTGCATGAGCCCCGCGGCGCTGGCGAGCAGCGCACCGGCCAACAGGCAGAGACCATAGAACAGGGGACGGCGGGCGAGGGTGGGGGGCATGTCCTAATCTAGCACGCGGTCGGGCTGGGCATATATTCTCGGGCATGCAACTCAACCGCATCCTGCGCGAAGGCTTCATCGCGGGCTGTATCGGCGCGGCGATCGTGGCGGTGTGGTTCCTCGTCATCGACGCGATCAACGGTCGCCCCTTCTTTACGCCGGCGATGCTCGGGAGCGCCGTCTTCTGGGGGGCGCACGATCCCTCCGGCGTCGTGATCGAGTACTCCCGCATCATCGGCTACACGATGATTCACGTGAGCGCCTTCGTGGTGGTGGGGTGCATCGCTGCCGCGCTCGCGGCGGAGGTCGAGGTCGCGCCGTCGACGCTGTTCCTGGTCGTGGTGGGTTTCTGCTTTTTCGAGGTGGGGTTCTACATTCTCGTCGCGCTGCTCGCCAAGCCCCTGCTGGGATACCTGGCGTGGTGGAACGTGGCGATCGGTAACTGCCTCGCCGCCCTCGCCATGGGCTATTACCTGTGGCGCGAGCATCCGCAAATCGGCGAAGAGCTGCGCCGCCACCCGCTGGGAGAGACGGCGGACGGGGAGTAGCTCAGCGCCGGGTTAGCGCGTAGACATCCAAGGGGACGGCCCGCTCGGCGTCCCCTTTGCCTTCCTGCACCGCCCAGCGGAACCACACCACCGTCATCGCGCCCCACAACGCGAGCCCGCCCACCACCCACATGAGCAGCCCCCCGATTTGCTGGTCGGCAAGGGCATCGAGGCCGGCCGCAACGCGCGGCGCCTCGGCGTAGAACGGATACAGGACGTTGTCAGACAGTGTGATCAGCGCCCCGGTGATCGACATCGGCAGCCCCAGGAGAAACAGGTACAGCATCTGACCGGGATACGGGATCCGGGGCAGCTCGGGGACGGGAGACAAGACGGGCCACCACATGATGACGGCCGTGGTGAGAAAGACGAGATGTTGGAGGATATGGAGGTTGTGATGGCGCAGCGCGGCCTCGTAAAAGCGGGGCACGTGCCACAGGACGATCGGCACCGTGAACACGGCCGCCGCGATTACGGGTCGGGTGAGAACGCGCGCCACCGGCATGACGCCGCGGGCGCCCAGGATTGGGCGAACGACCCAGGCCGGGCTGCCGTAGAGCAGCAGCGGCGGGAATAGCAGGGTGAGCTGCAGGTGCTGCGCCATGTGCGCGCTGAAGAGGTAACGGTCGGAGAGATTGTGCAGCGGCCCGTTTAGGGAGACGAACAGCACGAGCAGCGACGCGCCGAAGGCCACCACGCGGCGGCGATCGGTCCGTAGGCCTCCCCAAAACACAAAGAGCCCGCCCAAGAGGACGAGCCCGATCACGACGCTGGGATGGAGATCCCAGCCGTTCCACGGGGGCGGGGTCACGTCCCGGTCCGCAGCCGCACCGCTCCGAAAAAGAGAAAGAGCAAGCCGATCATGACGCTGACGGCGAGGAGCAGCGGACCACTGAACAGAAACGCGAACAGGCGGCTGTCGAACCTCAAGTGCATGTAGAACAGCACGACCAGCACGAACTTGACCAACGAGAGCACCAGTAACACTGGCACGAGCACCGGCTGGAAGGCGGGTACATAGAACACGCCCACCTCGATCAACGTGATCATCACGAGGATCGCGGCGATGCGCAGATAGGTCCCGGTCGTCGCGTGCGCCTGCTCGCTCATCTCGCCTCCATCACTGAATCAGGTACACGAGGGTGAAGATCACGATCCACACGACGTCGACGAAATGCCAGTAGAGTCCGGTGATCTCGACGGTGATCGCCTGCTCCGGTCCGAGCTTCCCGCGCAACGCCTGCACCCACAGGGTCAGCAACCAGATCACCCCCACGGTCACGTGCGCGCCGTGCGTCCCCGTGAGCACGAAGAACGTCGAGCCGAAGAGGTTGGTCGTGAGCCCGAGGCCCTCGTGGACGAACGAAGTGAACTCGTAGACTTGGCCGCCCAGGAACACGAGCCCGAGGAACGCTGTGGTGAAGAGCCAGATCTTCGCCTGCTTCAGGTCGCCGCGTTGGACCGCCGCCAGGGCCAGCACCATCGCGAGACTGGACATGAGCAGGTCGAAGGTGCTGAACGACGTGAACGGAATGTTGAGCACGTCGTGCGGGAAGGGGCCGACGAGGCTCTTCCCCTTGTAGATCAGGTACGTCGAGATGAGTGAGCCGAAGAGCAAGCATTCCGAGCCGATGAATGCCCAGAAGGCCATCTTGCGGCTGTCGACCCCCATGAAGGTGGCGTGCCCGTGTGCGACCGCGACGGCGTGGGTGTCGGTGTTGTATGCCATCTACACCTCGAATGGCTCGTAGGCCCAGAGATAGATGCCGGCGATCACGACGGCCAACCCCACGAACACCAGCCACAGCTGGTGCGACAGCGCGGCGATGGCCATGAGCGGCAGTCCCACGGCCGTGACCATCGGCCACCACGACCCGCCGGGCACGTGAATCGGCGCTGGAGGCGTCGCGGGCAGCGGCGTCATGGGCGCGTGGTGCTCCGTCTGCCACAGCGGGAGCCGGTTGTCGATGCGCGGAATCACCGTGAAGTTGTACACGGGCGGGGGTGATGGAATCGCCCACTCGAGCGTCGCGCCCTGCCACGGATCGTTGCCGGCCACTTCCCCGTGCCGGCGGCTCCACCACAGGTTCACGAGGAACACGAGCACGGCGACACCGATCAAGAACGCGCCCGCCGTCGAGATCTGGTTCAAGCGCGTGACGCCCAGCTCGGGCCCGTACGTGTAGATGCGGCGCGGCATGCCGAGCAGCCCGCTGAAGTGCATCGGGAAGAACGCCAGGTTCATGCCGATGAACGTCAGCCAGAAGTGCCACTTGCCGAGGGCCTCGGAGAGTTTCCGGCCCGTCATCTTGGGCCACCAGTAGTACATCCCGGCGAACAGGCCGAGCATCGTGCCGCCGAACAAGACGTAGTGAATGTGCGCCACGACGTAGTAGGTATCGGTCTGCTGCAGGTCGGCGGGGGGTGAGGCGTGCGACACGCCCGACAGGCCGCCGATGATGAACATGCCGATGAACCCGACCGCGAACAGCATCGCCGTCGTGAAGCGGATCTGGCCGCCCCACATGGTGCCGATCCAGTTGAAGATCTTCACGCCCGTGGGCACGGCGATGAGCATGGTGGTCGCCGAGAACACCGAATCGGCGATGGGCCCGAGGCCGACGGAGAACATGTGGTGGCTCCACACGCCCCACCCCATGAACCCGATCAACACACCCGAATACACGACCACCGTGTAGCCGAAGAGCGGCTTGCGCGAAAACGTCGGCAACACTTCGGACACGATACCCATCGCCGGCAGGATCAGGATGTAGACCTCGGGGTGCCCGAAGAGCCAGAACAGGTGTTGCCACAGAATCGGGTCGCCGCCGCCCGCCGGCACGAAGAAGTGCGTGCCGAAGAACCGGTCGAACATCAGCAGCACGAGCGCCACGGTGATCACAGGGAACGCCGTGATCACGAGGAACTGCGTAACGAGCGTCATCCACGTGAACGCGGGGAGCCGCATCAGCCTCATGCCCGGCGCCCGCATGTTCAGGATCGTGACGATGAAGTTGAAGCCGGCGGCGAGCGAGGCGATGCCGAGGATTTGGAGTCCCAGGACCCAGAAATCGACGTTCGGTCCCGGGGAGTATTGCCGCGATGTCAGGTTCGCGTATCCGAACCAGCCGGCGTCGGGTGCGACCGAGAGATGGCCGCTGCCGAAGAGCGGTCCGGCGACGAAGCTCGCGTTCAAGAACAGTCCGCCGAGCAGGAACACCCAGTAGCTGAAGGCGTTGAGCCGCGGAAACGCGACGTCGCGCGCGCCGATCTGGAGCGGGATGATGAAATTGAAGAACGCGGCCGAGAGCGGCATCAGCGCAAGGAACACCATCGTCGTGCCGTGCATCGTGAACAGCTGATTGTAGACCTCGGCGCTGACGCCGATGCCTTCCGGCTTGGCCAACTGCGCGCGGATCACCAACGCCTCGAGCCCGCCGATCAAGAAGAAGACGAGCGCGGTCCAGAAGTACAGCAGGCCGATGCGCTTGTGGTCGGTGGTGGTGAGCCAGCTCTTCATTGCAGGCTCTGGAGGTACGCGATCAGCGCGGCCACCTGGTCGTCAGGCAACGGCATGGCGGGCATCAGCGACCCGGGCTTCAAGTACGGCGCGTTCGTGATCCAGCGGCGCAGCCATTCCTCGGTGTTGGGGAGTGTCGCGCCCGCCAGCGTGGTGCGGCCGCCCACGTGGGTGAGATTCGGTCCCACCGTGCCCCGGGCCTGGGGCACGCCCGTGATCGTGTGGCAGGCAATGCAGGCGCCGTGCGCGAACAGCTCCTGGCCGCGCTCGGCGAGGGATCCCCGCGCCGGCGTGGCCGCCGGGGCCAGCTGGCGGGCCGCCCACGCGGCGAACAGCGAGTCGGTCTGGACGAATACCCGCAGCCGCATGTTCGCGTGGGACGCGCCGCAGAACTCCGCGCACTGTCCCGAGAACTCGAGCACCGAATCCGGCGTGAAGGTGATGCGGGTCGTCCGCCCTGGCGTGAGGTCGCGCTTCCCGCCGAGGCCCGGCGCCCAGAAGCTGTGAATCACGTCGGCCGAGGTCATTTCCAGCTGCACCGCTCTGCCCCGCACGACGTGCAGCTCGTTCGCGGTCACGATGCCGAGCTCGGGGTAGCGGAACTCCCACCACCACTGGTGCCCGATCACGTCGACCCGCAAGGCGCCGGCCGGCGCGGGAGCCGCCGTGGCGAAGATCGTGCGCATCGTGGGCACCGCGATGAACACGAGGATCAAAGCCGGCGCCAGCGTCCAGCCGATCTCGAGAACCGTATGGCCGTGCAGCCGTGACGGGGGGCCCGCGCCCTCGCGCGCCCGGTAGCGGATGATCACGAACAGGAGCAGCCCCTCGACGATCGCGAAGACCGCCACGGCCCACCAGAAAATGTCGGTGAAGAGCGTATCGACGACTGCGCCCAAGTCGGACCGCGGAGCCAACGTCGTTTGGGGGAAGGGTCCGCCGCAGCCGGCGACGGCGAGCAGAATGGCGGGGAGGAGCCTCGGTGTCGGGCGCATGAGCGAAGGCCAAGGAAACTAGGTTATCTTGGGCCGCTATGGAAGAGTTGTCCGGCCGTCTGCAGACGGCCCTCGGAGCGGCCTATCGCGTCGAGCGGGAGCTCGGGGGCGGCGGCATGAGCCGCGTGTTCCTCGCCGAAGAAACGCGCCTCGCCCGTCGCGTGGTCGTCAAAGTCCTGCCGCCCGAGTTGGCGGCGGAGATCAGCGTCGACCGCTTCAACCGCGAGATTCAGCTCTCCGCGTCGCTGCAACATCCGCACATCGTGCCGTTGCTCGCCGCGGGCGGCGAAGCCGACGTCCTCTACTACACGATGCCGTTCGTCGAAGGCGAGGCGCTGCGCACGCGGCTCGCACGCGAGGGCGAGCTGCCCGTGCGCGACGCCGTGCGTATCCTCAAGGACGTCGCCGACGCGCTCGCTTACGCCCACGCGCGTGGCATCGTGCATCGCGACATCAAACCCGACAACGTCCTGCTCTCCGGAAACCACGCCGTCGTCGCCGACTTCGGCGTGGCGAAGGCCGTGAGCCAGGCGAAGGGCCAAAGCGGCTTGACGTCGGTGGGCGTCGCGCTCGGCACACCGGCGTACATGGCCCCCGAGCAGGCGGCGGGGGATCCCAACATCGATCATCGCGCGGACATCTACGCCTTCGGCGCGATGGCGTACGAGATGCTGGCGGGTCGGCCGCCATTCACCGGACTCTCTCCGCATCAGATGCTCGCCGCGCACATCACGGAGCCGGTCCCGCCGCTCACGGACGCGCGTCCAAGCGTCCCGCCGGCGCTGGCCGAACTGGTGATGCGCTGTCTCGAGAAGAATCCGCCCGACCGGCCGCAGACCGCCGCCGAGGTCTATCAGGTGCTCGAATCGCTCGCCACAACGAGCGGCTCGGCGACGGTGACATCGGCGCGGGCGACGCTGCGGCACGTGCTGCGGCGGCCGCGGAATCGCTTCGCGCTGGTGACCGGCGCCGTCGTGCTGGCCCTCGGGGCCTGGTGGGCCTTCCGGCCCGCGGGTGTAGCGGTGCTCGATCCGAACCGCATCGCGATCGCGCCCTTTGACGTCCTCGGCGGCAGCGACCTGTCGCTGTGGCGCGAAGGGCTCGTGGACGTGTTGTCGCGCAGCCTCGACGGCGCTGGTCCCCTGCGGACGGTGTCGCCCACGCTCATCGTGCGCCGCTGGAGTGGCCGGGCCGACGCCGCGTCGGCCCAGGCGCTGGGCAGGGCCACGGGCGCGAGGACGGTGGTGTTCGGGGGGCTCGTCGGCGCGGGGGCCGACTCGGTGCGTCTGACGGCAACGGTGCTCGACGTGGCAGCGGGAGGGCCGGGCGCCGAAATCGAGCTGCGCGAAGCCTCGGCCCGGATGGATCGTCTCGCCGACTCGCTCACGGTGCGCGTGCTGCGGGAGCTGGGCCGGACTCGGGCGATCGGCCTGGTACGCAGCGCGTCGTTGGGCTCGAAATCGTTGCCGGCAATGAAAGCGTTTCTCCAGGGCGAGCAGTTCTTGCGGCGCTCCGAGTGGGACTCCGCGCTCGCCTACCACCAGCGGGCGATCGGCCTCGACAGCGGCTTCGCGTTGGCGTGGAGCCATGCGGGGATGGCGGCGGGGTGGCAACACGCCGCCAACGATTCCCTGTCGCGCACCTACAAGCTGCGCGCGGGCGCCTTGAACCACGGGTTGGCGCCCCGCGAGAGCCTCGCCGTGCAGTCCGAGTCCCTCGCCGCCGTCGTCTACGCCGGCCCCGCGCAGATCGGGGGGCGGTGGTGGACGTATGGCCGCCGGTTCATCGCCACGCTGGACGAGGCGGTGCGCCGCTACCCCGATGACCCCGAGCTGTGGTACATGCTGGGGGACGCCACCTTCCACGCCGGGGGGCTCGCCCAAAAGCCGTCGCGCACCGCGCTCGATGCGTTCGATCGCTCCATCGCGCTCGACTCGGCGTTCACCCCGTCGTACGTACACGCCGTCCCACTCGGGCTCGACGTCGGTGGGACAGCGGCGGGCCGGCGGTACGCCAAGGCGTTCCTCGCCGCGGGGGCGATGGGCGCGTACGCCCAGAGCACCGATCTGATCGTGCGGCTGCTCGATCCGCCGACGCGCTCGAAGGCCATCGCGTACCTGGCCGACAGCGCGAACAGCCACCTTTTTCTGACGGTGTGGCTGGCGGTGGGGCGGTGGACCGACTCCGCCGAAACGGTCGTCGCCTTGGTGCGAGCCCGGGTCGCCGCGGAACAGCAGGCGACCAAGGTTTCGAACATCAGTACGTCTGCGGCGCCGGCCTCGCTGGCCACGCGCGGCCACGTTCGAGAGGCGGCCCAACACACGACGAGCCCGTCCCTGCTCGCACAGTTCGCAGTCGTCGGCGGGGTGGCGCCGGACAGCGCGCATCACCTCGCCCAATCCTGGGCCACGAGTCCAGGCGAAGGGGCGCTGTACGCCGCGCCGCTGCTCGCCGCCGCCCACGATACCGCGGCATTGGCCGCGCTGATTACGAGGATGGAGACGGTGCGGCAGCACATGCCGCCGAACCTGCCCCCGATTGCGCGCGACGCCTTCGGCTATGTCGTCGCCGCGACTCGGGCGTTCCTGGCGCTCGCGCGCGGCGACAGCGTCGAGGCGCTGCGCCTGTTCGACGTGCGGCCCGACACGGCGTGCTTCGGCGCGTGCGTGATCGACGATCTGGTGCACGTGCAGCTGCTGGCGGCCCGGGGCCGGCTCGCGGATGCGGCGGCTCGCCTGGAGCGCCCATTGGTGGGATTCTCGCCCGCCATCCTGCCGGTAGAGGTGCTGCGCGGCTTGGAGCGCGGCCGAGTGAACGAGCGACTCGGAGATCGCGAACGCGCCATCGCGGGCTACAGCCTGGTGGTGGAGGCGTGGCGCAACGCGGATCCCGAGCTGAGGACCTACGTCGACGAGGCTCGCGCAGGCCTGGCGCGCCTCGGGGCCGAGAAGAAAGCGAGCTAGCCGGAAACGCGACGCCCCGGGCCGATAAGCACCCGGGGCGCGCGTAAGGCCGCTACAGCCTGCTTAACGCCAGGCCGGACTGTTGTCGAAGGCGACGTTGTTCGTCAACCGCGTGACTGCCGATCCATCAGCCGCCATCGTGTACAACTCGGTGTTGCCGTCGCGGCGGCTCGAGAACACGATCTTCGTGCCGTCGGGCGACCACGCGGGCAGCTGATCGGCTCCCGCGATGTGCGTCAGGTTCGTCAGGCCTGTCCCATCCACGTTCACCGTGAAGATGTCGTCGTTCATGGTGCGGAAGCTCACGAACGCGATCTTGGTGCCGTTGGGCGACCACACGAACGACCCGTCAGACTCGACGTTGTTCGTCAGGTTCTGCTGCCCCGAGCCGTCCGCATTCATGACATACACCTCCGCGTTGCCGTCGCGGCGGCTGATGAACGCGATCTTACTGCCGTCGGGCGACCACGCGGGCTTCGAGTCCGACGTCGAATTGCTCGTCAGCTGGGTGACGTTGGACCCATCGGCGTTCATGACGCACACCTCGTCGTCTGAGCCGCCGTCCCGCGAACACGCGAAGGCGATCTTGCTGCCGTCGGGCGACCACGACGCGAACGTGTCCATAGCCGGATCGTTCGTCAGGCGGGTCAAGCCGCTGCCGTCCGCGTTCATGACGTAAATCTCGTAGTTGCCGTCGCGGAACGTCGTGAACACGATCTTGGAACCGTCCGGCGACCAGGAGTACTGGCTGTCGAAGGACCCCGGATCGTTGGAGAGGTTGGTCGCGCCACTCCCGTCCGCGTTCATCACGTAAACTTCCTGGTTGCCGTCACGGTCGCTCGAGAACAGGATCTTCGAGCGGTCGGGCGACCAGGCCGCGCCGATATCGAACGCGGCGTTATTCGTGAGATTCGTCTGGCCCGTGCCATCCGGGTTCATGACGAAGATCTCCCAGTTGCCGGCGCGATCGCTACCGAACGCGATCCGATCGACGGGCACCGGCGGAGGCGGCGCGATGACCGTGACCGTCTGCGTCGTGTCATCCGAGCCATTGGCGTCGGTGACGATGAGGCGCACGTTGTAAGCCCCGGAGCCGCCGAACGTGTGATTGGCCGTCTGGCCGCTCCCGTCGGCACTGCCGTCACCCCACTGCCAGCCGTACGTCGCGCCGGCCAACGAGGTCGACGCGCTGCCATCGAACGCGCAGCTCAGATCCGTGCAGCTGAACGTGAAGCGCGCCACAGGTGGCGGAGGCGGCGCCACGGTCACCATCTGGGTGTCCGCGTCGATCCCGCCGGCATCCGTGACCGAAAGAATGACCGGGAACGTGCCGCCGGCACCATACCCGTGCGTGGCAAGTTGGCCCGAGCCGGCAGCCGTGCCGTCACCCCAGGACCAGGCGTACGTCGCCGAAGCCTGGGCGGTGGAGCCACTACCGTCGAAGCTGCACGCCAGGTACACACAGTTGAAGGTGAAGCTGGCCACCGGCGCCGGAGGCGGAGGCGGCGAGACCGTCACCATCTGCGTATCGGCGTCCATCCCACCCGCGTCCGTCACAGCAAGGATCACCTGGAAGGTGCCCGCGGCGTCGTACGTGTGCGTCGCAGGATTGCCGCTGCCGGCTGCGGTGCCGTCGCCCCAGCTCCAGCTGTACGTCGCCGAGGGTTGCGCGGTCGACGCGCTGCCATCGAAGCTGCACGCCAGATTCGAACACGCGTGCGAGAAGCTGGCCACCGGCGCCGGAGGCGGCGGCGGCGCGTGCACCTCGAGGCGGAACTTGATCGGGATCGTGGGCAGGCTCGGGCCGACCCAGAGGTCGGCGTAACCGAGCAGGTTGCCCTCCGTGTAGACCCGAATCCGATAGGCGCGGGTCTTACTCGGCGAGTAGTTCGGGATCCGCCACGAGTGCCAGTTGACGAGATAGAGCTCGTTGTAAACGTCGAGCACGATCATCTCGTCGCCTGACGCAGGCGACATCGTCATGTGTGCGACTTCGATCCCGCAGCCGCTCCCCGAGACCTCACAGATGAACACTTCGGGTTGCGCGGCCGGGTCGAAGACGCCGGACGAATGGACCGAATTGCCAACCGGTGGCAAGAAAAAGAAATATGGCGCGCCGGCTGCTGAGCCGTCGCGCAGACTCACGACGCGAAAGTCGAGTGTTGGTTCGGCTGGGGTACGCTCACAACCCAGGATACCGACCAAGAGCACGGCAGCGCGCCAAACGAGCTGGCTGCACGAGCGGGTGGCCATATGAAAACAACCTCCAAGCGGGCGCAAGGTGGTCTGACAGTGCGAACAACATTAAGTGGGGCCCAAATGGGACCCGTGATGATCCTCACAGGGTTTTGGATCGCCTTGTGGAGCCGTGAGTTACCGGTGGTGAGGGCCATCACACTTCGTGTTAGATTCGGGGGGCTTTCGCGACCGTGGCGGAACTGGCAGACGCGCCAGCCTTAGGAGCTGGTGGGGCAACCCGTGGGGGTTCGAGTCCCTCCGGTCGCACGTACGCCGAGACGCCGAGGGGCCCAGGCGCCTAGGTCTAGCCTCGGCGCCTCGGCGTCTGGGCGTCTGGGCGTCTGGGGTTGAACTCCCAGTTACATTAACGCCAGATATGCCAGACATTCTTGTAAAGAAGACGCGGGACGAGCCCGGGGAAGCGTCCCTGGAGGTCACGATCCCGCCCGACAACGTGAAGGCGGCCGAAGAGCGCGCCACGAGGGTCTACCAGCAGCGCGCCCGGCTCCCGGGGTTCCGCCAGGGGAAGGCTCCCGCCGCGGTGGTCCGTAAAAAGTTCGCCGAGGACATCCGGCAACAGGCGTTGCAGGAGCTGGTGCAGGAGAGCTGGCGCGCCGCCGTCGAGCAGGAGAAGCTCAAGCCGATCGCCGATCCCCACATCCATAACCTGAAATGGGAAGAGGGCTCCCCGGTCACCTTCGAGCTGCACGTCGAAGTGAAGCCGGAGCTGAAGCTCGACCGCCTCGGCAACTTCAAGCTGACGCGGACGGTACCGGCGGTGACCGAAGCACAGGTCGACGGGCAACTGAACGAGCTGCGCGAGCAGCGCGCCCCGTGGACCCCGGTGACGAATGAGAAGCCGAAGCCCAAGGACCTGGTGCACGTCACGATCGCGACGCGCGAGGGCGCCGAGATCAAGGACGCCCAGCCCTATCAGCTCGTGCTGGGCGAGGGGCGGGCGATTCCGGAGGTCGAGGAGCGCATCATGAGCCTCCTGCCGGGGGAGACGCTCGACGCCGTGGTTCGCTTCCCCGACGACTTCGCCGAAGAGGCGAAGCGGGGACAGACGCGCGACGTCCGGATCACCCTGCACGAGGTGAAGCGCCAGCAGCTCGCCGAGCTGGACGACGCGTTCGCGCGGGAAGTGGGCGACTTCGAGTCGGTCGCGGGGCTGCGCCAGGCCGTCACCGAGGACCTCCGCAAGGAGGGCGAACGCGAGGCCGATGCCAAGGTACGGGCCGATTTGATCGAGCAGATCGTGGCGGCGAATTCGATCACGGCGCCGCGACCCCTCGTCGAGCGCGCGCTGTACATGTACGCGCAGGCGTATGGGGTGCCCGAGGAGCGCTGGCCCAAGTTCGCGGAGGAGTTCAAGCCCGTGGCCGAGGCGCAGGTGCGCCGCGATCTGGTGCTCGATCACGTGATGGACGCGCAGCAGCTGCGGGCCACGGAGGCGGAGCTGGATCAGCGCATTCAGGAGTTGGCCGAGCGGCGCGGCATGCCGCCGGCGCAGCTGTATGCGTCGTTGGAAAAGGCCAAGCGGCTCCGCGACGTCGAGCGGAGCATCACCGAGGAGAAGGTGTTCGCCTATCTCCTGTCGCAGTCCACCGTGGAGCAGCCGTGAGCACAAGCCAGATCTATCCGCCCTACATCATCGAGCGCTCGAGCCGTGGCGAGCGCACGTACGACATCTTCAGCCGTCTCCTGATGGATCGCATCGTGTTCCTCGGCACGGCGATCAACGACGACGTCTCCAACATCATCATCGCGCAGCTGCTCTTCCTCGACGCCGACAATCCCGAGCGCGACATCTACCTGTACGTGAATTCGCCGGGCGGGCTGGTCTCGTCGGGGATGGCGATCTACGACACGATGCAGTTCTTGCGCGCGCCGGTGAACACGATCTGCATGGGCATGGCGGCGTCGATGGGCTCGTTCCTGCTCACCGCCGGCCGCAAGGGGAAGCGTTCCGCGCTGCCGCACGCTCGTATCATGATGCACCAGCCATCGGGCGGCACGCAGGGCACCGCGTCGGACATCGAGATTCAGGCGCGCGAGATTCTATACCTGCGGGGCAAGCTCAACGAATTGTACGCGAAGCATACCGGCAAGGCCGTGGAACAGATCGAAAAGGACATGGATCGCGACCGTTTCATGTCGGCCGAGGAAGCGAAGGAATACGGCCTGATCGACCACGTAATCTCGAACTTCCAGGAGATGGGCGACGGCAAGAAGGCCAAGTGATCCCTTGCGCCGTCTGGACCAGCTTCCCATGTTAGGAAGACATGTCTCACGATAAGCACCTCCGCTGCTCGTTCTGCGGCAAGTCCAAGGATTCGGTCCGGAAATTCATCTCCGGGCCGTCCGTGTACATCTGCAACGAGTGCATCGCGCTGTGCAACGAGATTCTGGCGGAGGATGAAGAGCGCGAAGTCGCGGAAGCCATCACCCAGGTCCCCATCCCTTCCGAAATCAAGGACGTGTTGGACCAGTACGTGATCGGGCAGGAGCGCGCCAAGAAGACTCTCGCCGTCGCCGTCTACAATCACTACAAGCGCATCAACTCCCATTCGGGCCGCGAGAACGAGGTCGAGCTCGACAAGAGCAACATCCTCTTGATCGGCCCAACGGGCGTGGGCAAGACGCTGCTGGCGCAGACGCTGGCGCGCATCCTCGACGTGCCGTTCACGATCGCGGACGCGACGACGCTCACCGAGGCAGGCTACGTCGGCGAGGACGTCGAGAATATTCTGGTGCGGCTGCTCCAGGCGGCGGACTTCAACGTGTCCGAAGCCGAGCGCGGCATCGTGTACATCGACGAGATCGACAAGATCGCCCGCAAGTCCGAGAACCCGAGTATCACGCGCGACGTGTCCGGCGAGGGCGTGCAGCAGGCGCTGCTCAAGATCCTCGAGGGCACGGTGGCGAGCGTCCCGCCCCAGGGGGGCCGCAAGCACCCGCAGCAGGAATACATCCAGGTCAACACCAAGGACATCCTCTTCATCTGTGGCGGCGCGTTCGACGGCCTCGAGAAGATCATCGAGTCGCGCACGGGCCGGCGGCAGATCGGCTTCACCAAGGAAGAGGTCGAAGGCGGCGTCGCCGACAAGCTGAAGAAGAATCCGTTCGTGGACGTGGAGCCGGACGACCTGCTCCGCTATGGTCTGATCCCGGAGCTGGTGGGCCGCCTGCCCGTCACGGTGCCCCTCGACGCGCTCGATGAAGAGTCGCTGGTCCGGATCCTCGTCGAGCCCAAGAACGCCCTGGTCAAGCAGTACCAGAAGCTGTTCGAGCTCGAGGACGTGCGGCTCACGATCGAGAAGGAAGCCCTGCGCGCGATCGCCCAGAAGGGCATCAAGCGCGGTACGGGCGCGCGCGGGTTACGCGCCATTCTCGAAGAGATGATGACCGAGATCATGTTCGAGCTGCCGAGCCGTGACGACGTGCGCGAAGTCGCGATCAATGCCGAATGCGTGACCGCCGGCCGCGCGCCCCTGCTGGTGACCGAGCGCCCGCGGCAGAAGAAAGAAGCCTGACCGACTCGTTGTTCCGCGGCTCGTTCCCCCGGGCCGACGTTGTCCTCGATCCCCCGCTCCCCGAAGTCGCGTTCATCGGCCGCGCCAACGCCGGCAAATCGAGCCTGCTCAACGCCCTCGTCGGGCATAAGATCGCGAAGACATCCGGAACGCCCGGGAAGACCCGTGCGCTCAACGTCTTTCAAATGGAACAGATGTTCTTTCTCGACCTCCCGGGGTACGGATACTCCCGGGCAGCCAAATCCGATCGCACAGCCTTCCGGCGCCTCGTGAACCACACGTTGAACCGGACGCGTCTCGCGGGCGTCGTCTGGCTGCTGGACATCCGGCACGAGCCGTCGGAGGAGGATCTCAAGATGCAGGATCTCCTCGCCGAACACGAAACGCGCGCGCTTGCGGCCCTGACCAAGGCCGACAAGCTTCCGCGTGACCCTCGGCGGCAGCGCGAGCAGGAGCTGCGCGCGACGCTGGGCCTGCCGGAGGATCAAGTGATCGTGACGAGCGCGAAGACCGGCGAAGGCATCGCGGATCTGCGCGAGGCGATTGCAGAATTGATCGGAGCACCGAATGCGTAGCAGTGCATTACTGCTGGTGGCAATGCTCGCGGCTCCGTTGGCGGCGCAGGACACCGTGCCTCCGGGCTTCGGCACCCTGAAGCGCGACGACATCGTCGTGCGGTTCGCCACCGGCAACCTCGAGATCCAATGCCTGCCGCTCGACGAGCAGGTGATTCGCCTGCTCGCCACCGATACGTACAAGTCGCTCACGCAGCTCATACAGAGCCGGCAGGACGACATCACCGCGGCCGCTGACCGCGCGGGCGTGGTGAAACCCACGCTCGTCTTGGTGACGTTTTTTGGATTGGTGTCGCAGGCCCGCTTCAACCCGGAAGACCTGAACATCTCGAGCCGAGGGCGGCTGTTCAGGCCTGCCGGCATCGTGCCCCTGTCGCCAACGTGGGGGTCCTACCAGCTCGACGCCCGGCAACAGGCCGTCGCGATCTATCTCTTTGAAGACGGGATCACCTTCCGGGAGAGCATGTCGGTGAGCTACCAGGGGCTCACCAACGAGTCCTGGGGCCGCGCCCTGCGCCTGCTCGATCAGGAGCGATCGAGGGTGCGGGCGCGGGCCCAGGCCTCGCCGCCTACCGGTTCGCCCTGAGCAGCTCCGGCGACACCTTCGTCGCCGCGACGACCGGAGGCGTGTTGCGCTGACCACGCGGAATCATCCCGGTCAGATTCGCCAGCTCGAACGCCGACACCGCCATCACCGTCGACGCCTGCCGCAGATCCCAGTCGATCGACTTGTCCCACGTGTCCGACTGGGAGTGGTGCGTGTGGTTGTAGCCACGGGTGATCTGATTGAAGTTGAACCCGGGCACCCCGTAGGGCAGGAATGACAGGTGATCGGTACCGCCCTTGAAAGCGTCGTTCACCGTGTCGGCATTGAGCGAGCGGACCGGGAGCAGAATCGCGCGCCACAGGCCGTACAGCTCCGGCCGGCCCTGTAGCGCCTGCCCCGTCACGGCCCCCGCCCCGTTGTCGAGCACGATCACCGCCTGAATCGAGTCGGCCTCGCCGCCGTGCTGCTCGGCGTACTTGCGCGACCCGATGAGCCCCTGCTCTTCACCAGTGAAGAGAATGAAGCGGATCGTGCGCTTCGGCTTGAGGCCGGACTGCGCGATGATGCGCGCCGCCTCGAGCGTGGCCATCGAGCCCGTCGCGTTGTCGGTCGTGCCGGTGCCCAGATCCCAGGAATCGAGGTGCGCGCCGACGATCACGACCTGCCCCGGATGCTCTGTCCCGCGGATCTCGGCGACGGTGTTCCACTGCGGGACCGAGTCTTTCATGTTGAGCGTGTTCTGAATGCTCGCCTGCAGCTGCGGCGTGACCCCCAGGCCGATCAGGCGATCGAACATGGCGTATTCCTCATGCGCCACGACCACCTGCGGGAGCGGCAGCACGCGGTTTGGTGACCCGCTCATGTTGAGGAGGTCCTGCTCTTTGCCGGCGTCGAGCAGAATGCCCAGGGCCCCGGCGTTGCGCAGCAAGAACGGCTGATCGTTGTTGAACTGCTGCTGCCGCGCCCGCGCTGCGGAGTCGCGCACGGGGGCCTGCTGGAACCCGGCGAACGCCGCGCGCTGGCGCTGCGAGTCGGCGGCGGTCATCGGCGGGCCGTCGTTATTGAACACGTTCGCCGGCCCCCGCAGCATTACCCACGCGCCTTTGATCTTCGCGCGATACGCGTCGAGGCTCTCGGGCGCGCTGGCATCGATGCGGACCACCGGGCCCGTCACCGGCTTGCCACCCGTGCCGGGCGCCCACGCCCAGCTCGCCGCGACCACTTCGTGCGAGCGCGGCGCCACCATGCGCATCCACATCGGGCCCCGCTCCCACGACCCGCCGAAGTTCCACTGCTCGAGGCGCGCCTCGAGGCCGTAGCTCTGGAACTGCTTCATCGTCCAATCGTTCGCGGCGCGAACGGCGGGCGACCCCGTCAGCCGCGGGCCGATCACGTCGGCGATGTACTGCAGGTTCTTCATGACCTGGGACTTGTTCATCCCCTGATCGATGAGGGCGCCGACACCGGCCGTGTCCACGGTGACCCCGGGGACGCCGGTGCCGCGTTGCTGTCCGCCACCCCCGCCCTGGGCGGCGAGAGGTGAGGCGAGGAGCATGGCGGCGCAGAGGAAACGGTTCACGGTAGGCAACTCCTGTTTGATGAATACGGTATTGTGGGGACCCCTTAGGGTACGCGCGATCGCGGGCATCCGTTAGGGCTTGGCGACGAACACCCGGCCTTCCAAGTCCGGCGTCCAGCGAACCCGAACCGAATCCGCACACACGACGCTCGCCGCAAGCGTCAACGCGCGCTCGCAGCCAAGCCCCAAGAGGGCCGTGGACCAGGCCTCGGCCACGAGGGCGGAGGGCGCGAGGACCGTCACGGACACTTTCTTGTCGGCGTCGGTCGTGGTGCTCACCGATCCGGAACGCATGTCCACGGTCGCCCAGGTCTCGAGGGAATTCGCGGGATCGGGGATCCCGACGGGGCGGCGCGTCTCCCGCGTCCCGACCCACATGAACTGCGACCCAAGGTTGAGGAGCGCGCTGTCGACCACTCCAGTGAGGATCCGGGCCGCGCGATCGAGGGCGTCGCCGTCGATCACGTCGTCCGTCGCGACGGTCACCCCGGTGCGCCGACGGATTTCACGGCGCAATGAATCGAGCGGGACCACATGGCCGGGCCGGTCGAGCGTGTCACGCACGACACCCAGAGCCCCGGCGATGCGCGTCGTGTCAGCGCCCCAGGCGGCAGCCGACATCGTGGTGCCAACGGCAGGAAAGGCCCGGGAGACGGGCGGCGGCGGCGGCGCAGCCCCGCAGGCGGCGATGCCAATAAGGAGGACGACGCAGCGCGTTTTCAGACGGCGTAGGCCCGCAGCACGGCGTCTGGGCGCCGCCCGGAGACCAGCATCGCGGTGGAGAGCGCGTCGGCTGTGGTGGCGTCCGCCGTGACGACCGATGCCTGGCGCAGCGCATCGGCGGGCCGGCCCGTGGCGGGATTCAGGACGTGCAGGCGCGCCGTGTTGCCGGACGTCGCGAGCGCGGCGTCGCGCAGCCGTGTCGCCGCGATGGTCCCGCCCTCGCGCGCCGGATCTGCGATCTCCACGAGCCAACCCTGTTCTCCGGGCGGCGCGCCGATGGCGGCGCAGTCGCCGCTCACGTCGATGAAGGCCCTGGTGATGCCGCGCGCCCGGAGCACGGCAAACGCCCGGTCGATCCCGTAACCGACGCCGATGCCGCCGAAGTCGAGCTGCGTGTGCGCGTTGGGCAGGCGCGCCGTGGCGCCCTCGAGCCGTACTTCCGCCGTCGCCACCGCCTCCCGCGCTTCTGCGAGCTCGGCGGCAGTCGGGGACCCCTGACGCGTCGCGTCGAACCCCCAAGCCCGCATCAGGGGCTCGACCGCCACATCGAATGCCCCAGCAGTCAGCCGCCGGAAGTCAGCGGCGCACGCGAGGATCACCCGCAGGTCCTCATCGACGTGGATCGGGCCGCGCCCTGCATGGCGATTCAGCTCGCACAGGTCGCTGGCGTCCTCGAACGAGGAAAGACGGCTCTCGACGCGCCGCAGCTCCGCCAGCGCTGCCGCGCATGCGTCGAGCCCCTGCTGCTCCGAGCCGGCAAAGACCATGACGTGCACCGACTGTCCCATCGCCCACGACCAGCGCTCGACGAACTGCTCGCGTCGGGTCCAGGCCGGAGCGAGTCCGGCGGCGAGGAAGCCTACGAAATCACGGCGCCGCACGCTCGACTCGGTGGAGGTCGCGGAGAATGAGATAGGAGTTCACGTAGAACGTCACCGCCAGGAGCAGACTCGACGCCTCGAGTAACCAGCTGAACCCCGGGGCGACGTATCGCATCAGCCACATCGCCGAGAAAGAGACGAGCAGCGCGCAGAACGGCTCGGCGATGAGGATTCGCTTCCAGCGCTCGGAGATGGAGGCGCACAGCGCCACACCCACGCCGGTGATCACGAAGATCACGGCCATACTCAACAGGTGGGTGTGGGTGATGTTGAGCATCTCGGCGAGCGACTTGGGGAACTGCATGGCCCCTTCGGTGACGTCGGGGTTGGCGCCGCGATAGCGCGCCGCGACGCCGGGGGGCACGAGCCGCGTCGTGTGCCACACGAATACGAGCGACGTGGTGTACCCGACGAGCTGCACGATCGTGACCCACCGTCCCAGAGTGCGAAACGGCGCGGGCACGTCCTTCCAGGTCATCGAATCGCCCCAGTCTGGTGCCAGTGGGTCAGATCGGCGAGTGCGCGCTTTACCCCCAGCGTCACCGCATGGACACTGATCGTGGCGCCGGAGATAACACGGATTTCGCGGCCCACGCGGAGCGAGTCCGCAATGCTCTTTCCCCGAAATTGCCGTCGCCAGGCTTCGTACACCACCTCGCCTCCGTACGGCTCACGATAGACGAGCACATCCACATCCTTGAGCCGGTCGGCGGGATCGACCGCGACGAGAAAGGTGATCGGCTGATCCTTCCCGATCACGTTGCGCACCGCGGCGAATCCGAGGAGGGAGTCGCCACGGGCGACGCGCAGCACCGTGTCCGCCGCCACGGTGAGCGGGCTGGCCTCGGCGCCAGGACCGAAGATGCGGCGCACCGCAGCGGCGACTTTGGCGGAGGGCGCGCCCTGCATCATGTCAGAACTGGTAGCCCACGCCGAGACGCAGGGTCTCACCCTGCCCCGTGCCCGCCGCCGTGCGCAGCACCGTGTAGTCTCCCTTGAACGCCGTGTTCCACGTCGGTTTGAACGTGAGGCCGAGGGTGGTGACTCGCCGCGCGAATCCGCGGTCGCGCGTCGTGCCCGCCGGAACATCAGCCTGGGTGTCGTAACGCTCGTGACGCACGAAGGCGCTCAGGTGTGACACGAATTCGTACGCACCCTCGAGGTAGCCGCCGGCGATGCGGCTGCCGACCGCCGAGCCGTAGAGGGCGTTGATCGTGTCGGCGTCGGCGACGCTCACCGTGGCCACCACGGCGCGCAGAGCCAGCGGCCCGCGCTGGTAGCGCGCGTCGGCAGAGAGCACGGCGATCGGTGCATCGACGCTCCCCCTGCCGAGCAACGTATCACCGCCGGTCGTGCCCCCGTACCAGAAGGAGCCGCCCACGCGCAGGCCTCCCGCCGGTCGCGCCCACTCGATCCGCCCGGTGAGCGAGGGGTTGGCAAACGACGCCTCCCGGCCTTCCTGGCGACCCTCGCGAATCCCCTCGGCGTCGGAGAAGCCGTCGGCTCGGAGTCCGTTCACGAGATAGAGCCGGTAGTTCCACCCGTCGGCCACGGGCAAGCGCCCCAGGATACCCACGCCGATTTCGCGCCATGTCGTCGGGATGACATCGTGGTCGAACGCAGGTCGGTCCACACTATTGAAGGTGGGAGGCTCGTGAGTCTCGTTGATGATGCCGACGGGGATGAGGACGAGCCCCGTGCGGAGCGTGAAGCGATCGGAGAAACGGTAGTCGAGGAATGCCTGCTCCAAGGCGACCTCGCCCCCAGCGCCAGGTGGTTCGACCTTGGCGTCCTCGATCTCCAGCTCCGATCGAAACGTCACGCGATCATTGAAGGTGTGCGCCAGATAGACCACGAAGCGCCTCAGGTTCACCTCGGCCGGCGTGTTCGGACCACGCGGATTGGTGTAATGGACCTCCCCGTATCCGCCGATGGTGGTGGACTCCCTGGTCTCATTCGCCTGTTGGGCGTCAGCGGGACCAGCCACGGCGAGGACAACGCTAGCCAGGGCCAGACATTCGACGACTCTCGACATCAGGGGGACGCTCCTGAAGTGCTTAAGTGAGAATGAGTTGAGAATGATGATTATCAACTGGGATACGCGAATCTATTTGTCGGGTATCTGCCGGTCAAGCGCCGGCTCCTTAACTTGTGGCGACCGTGGATTTCCTCCTCCAGCACCCAATCCTGTCTGCGGCCGTCGGCGTCGTCACCCTCACGCTCGCGGCGGCGCTGTGGCGTCTGTGGGTGCGCCTGGTGCGATCGGAGCGCGAGCGGCGCAAGGCCGCCGAAGAGTTGAATCGCCGCCTCTCGGAGTTGTTCTCCCTCCAAGAGCTGTCGTACGTCCTCTCCGATTCGCTGGAGCTCGACCGAATCGTGGAGCAGGTGGTGCGCTACGCCGTGCGCTTCCTCGACGCCCAGGGCGCGCTGCTGGCACTCGCGGGCGAGCCCCCGATCGACGTGCTACGTGTCGCCGCGAGCGAAGGAACCCTCGCGCACCTCCGTGGCCGAACGATTCCCGCCGACGACCCGGGGCTCGTCGCCCGTTCGATCAGTCGCGAGCATTTGGAACTGGTCCGGAACTCGGGCGGCGAGCCGATGCGCATCGTGAAGGACGTGGAGGCGGCGGCCGCGGCCGCGGTACCGCTGCGCGCCCACGGCGTCGTCATCGGCACGCTTGTGATCGCCGACCCGCGCGAGGGCGTCTTCGTCTCCGACGACCTGCGCCTCCTCTCCACGCTCGCGACGCACGCCGCGGTCGTCATCGCCAACGCGCGATTCTTCGAGATGGTGCGCCGGGCCAAGGAGCAGTGGGAGACGGCCTTCGACGCGCTGAGCGAGGGCATCGCCGTCGTGGATGTCGACGGGAAAGTCCGCCGCGCGAATCGCGCCCTCGCCGCGCTGCTCGGCGCCCCGCTCCCGGCGGTGATCGGCACCCATCTCTGCGAAGCGCTGCTCGGTAAGTCGCACGCATTGATGGAGTTGCTGGACGCCGCCCGGCGCGGCGAGCACCCCCCCGCCCTCGTGGCCCGCTCGGAGCGCCTGGGCAGCACGATGCGCGTGAACGCGGCCCGTATCCCGACCGCGACCGAGGACCAGAGCGTCGTCGTGCTCGTCGAGGACGTCACCGATCAGCAAGTCATGGAGACGCAGCTCATTCAGAGCGAGAAGCTGGCCGCCGTCGGACAGCTCGTCTCCGGCGTGGCGCACGAGCTGAACAACCCGCTCACGTCGATCGCGGGCCTCTCGGAATTCCTGCTCGAGCAGAAAGAGATTTCGAAAAAGGACCGCGGCCACCTCAAAGTGATCCACGAGCAGGCGGAGCGGGCCGGCCGCATCGTGCGCAACCTCCTGACCTTCGCGCGCAAGGAGCCGGCGGAGCGCTCCCCCGTGGACCTGAACGACGTGGTCCAGCGGACCTTGCAGCTGATGGAGTACGATCTGAAGATCGCAGACGTCGACGTCCAGCGTGACTTGCGGGCCGCACTCCCCCACGTCGTCGGCGACCGCCACAGCTTGCAGCAAGTGGTGCTGAACCTGCTCACGAACGCGGCCCAGGCGGTGGCGGAGAACCGGCCCGGCCAGCCGCGCGCGATCACGGTCTCGACGTGGTCCGACGACCTGGTGCATTTGCGCGTCGCGGACACCGGTCCCGGAATCAACGACGTCGTGGCGCAGAACGTGTTCACACCGTTCTTCACGACCAAGGAGCCCGGCAAAGGGACGGGCCTCGGCCTCTCGATCACCTACACCATCGTCGAGAACCACGGCGGCCGGATCACTCTGGAGCGGCCCACGAGCGGCGGCGCGGCATTCCGCGTGGATTTGCCTCCCGTCCCTGCCGACGCGAGTGCCCCGGCGCCGCGAATTCGACCGCCAGCCCCCCCGACGCTCGGCCACGCCAAGCGCACGGTGCTCCTGGTGGACGAAGACCTGGCGGTGCGGCGGATGGTCAAGGCGTTGTTCGGACGAGATGGACACGAGGTGGAGATCGCGCACAATGCGCAGCACGCGCTGGAGCTCGCGCAAGGCGGGGGGTTCGACCTCATCATCGTGGATGCGCGCGCCGCGATGCGCGGTGGCGGCAAGCTGTTCGTGGAGGAGTTGGTGGCGCGACTACCGGCGTTGCGGGATCGGACGATCGTGGCGACGGGAGACGTCGGGGTGGCGACGGAGGAAACGTTGACGCGGCTCGGCCTGCGCTACGTGCGCAAGCCTTTCAACCTCCGCGACCTGCGGGACGAAGCCGCGCGTTTGTGGGCCGCGACGGCGGTGTCGTAAGCTTCAGCGGGCCAACCGTAGGTACTGAGATTCACCGCGCCGCCCGGCGCAAACCTCACGCCTTCACGCAGCAAGAGCGCGCGTTGGAGCACGGCGCTGTGATCGTGACTCGAGAGCGAGATGCGGCCGGCCGCGTTGATGACGCGCCACCAGGGTACGTCGTTCTCCTCGGGGAGCGCGGAGAGGGCCCATCCCACGGTGCGCGCTGCGCCGGGCCTGCCGGCGAGCCGCGCGACGATACCGTATGTAGCCACCCGCCCCTTCGGGACGTGCCGCACGACGCGATAGATGCGGTGATAGAAGGGGTTCATACGAGGGGTTAGGATACCCTCAACACGTCTTCCAGCAAGCCCGCGTTTCCACGCCCCAGTATTGACAAAATGTCATCCAGTGCTCTGCGCTCGCGGGGCCAGGCGAAGCGCCGCGCGGCGTCGGCGGGCGCGAGCCACTCCGCGCGATCGTGTTCCGACGAGAGCCGCGGCGTGGCATTCGGCGCGACGAACGCCGCGAACACGGGAATGAGGGCCATTTCGTCGGTCTTGTGCTGGTAGAATCCTTCGGTGCGGCTCACGTTGTAGAATCGCTCGGGCACGAAGCCGGTTTCCTCGCGCAGCTCGCGCAGCGAGGCCTGCACCGGCGTCTCACCTGGCTCGATCGTGCCGTGCACCGTCTCCCACGATCCGGGGCAACGGCCGTGCGGGCCGCGCCGCAGGACCAACACTTCCAGCTGTCCGCCCCCGCCCCCCGCTCCACGCAGGGCGTACGTGTCGACGAAGCAGACGCGGATCGAAGGACTAACGGCGGCGCCCGAGCACCGCTTCGAGGCGCGCCGACAGGGCGCGCGCGCGGAACGGCTTGGTGAGGAAATCGTCGGCGCCGAGCTCGAACACGCGGACTTCGTTGTCCTCGTCGCCCTTCGCCGTGAGGACGATGACGGGAATCGAGGCGGTGGCGGGACGCGACCGCAAATGCGACAAGACGCCGTACCCGTCGAGCCCGGGCAGATTCAGGTCGAGCACGATGATGTCGGGCCCGACGCGGTCTACCTGATCGAGCGCCTGCACGCCGTCGCGCGCCTCCGTGACGAGGTATCCATCCCGCTCGAGCAGATCCTTCATCACTTTGCGGAGGCTGTCCTCGTCGTCCACCAGCAGCACCTTGCAGGCCGGCTGCCCATGGGCGCCGGAGCTGCGGGCTTTCTTGTCCGCGACCTCCTCCAGCAAGTCGAAATGCGTCGAGACCGGCTCCGGCGGCACGGTGACGGTGCCCGGCGCCGGGGTGAGGCGCAACGCGTCGGCGGTGCTGGAGCGGCGTCCCCCGCCCGGCGCAGACGCAGCCGCGGGCGCGCCGGGGCCATCGTCCTCTACGGGCACATCCACCACCCGCATCAGCTCGTCGATCGTCGACTCGCCGCGCGTCACGTGCGCGAGCCCCGAATCCCACAACCCCTTCATCCCCGCAATCCGCGCCGCCTCGGCGATACGGGACGCCGGCTCGCCCGCGGCAATGCGGCGCTCGACCTCGGGCGACACCGTCAGCACTTCGATGATGGAGAACCGGCCGCGGTATCCCGTCATCGCGCAGTCGGGGCATCCCGCCGCGCGATACATCGGCGTGCCCTTCGCGATCCATTTCCGGAGCTTCTCGGGGGGCGCCTCCATCCACACTTCTTTGCAGGTGGGACAGAGCTTCCGCATCAGCCGCTGGGCGATCACGCCGCGCAGGGCCGCCGCGATCTTGTACGCTTCGACGCCGATATCGACGAGTCGTGTGACCGCGTTGGCGGCGTCGTTCGTATGCAGCGTCGAGAGTACGAGGTGGCCCGTGAGGGACGCCTGGACGGCGATCTGCGCCGTCTCCTTGTCGCGGATTTCGCCGACGAGGATGACGTTCGGGTCCTGACGCAGGATCGAGCGCAGCGCTGAGCCGAAGGTCAGTCCCGCTTTCTCCTGGACCTGCACCTGGACGATGCCCTGCATCCGATATTCCACCGGGTCTTCGACCGTCACGATGTTCACGCCTTCGGTCTGGATCTGGCGGATCATCGAGTAGAGCGTGGTCGTCTTGCCGGACCCCGTGGGGCCCGTCACGAGGATCACGCCTTCCTTGTTCTGCAGGAGCTGCGTGATCGCCTCGGTCTCGCCCGGGTTGAAGCCCAGCGACTCGAGCGACTTGACGGTGGCCCGGGAGTCGAGGATGCGGATGACGACCTTCTCGCCCTGCGCCGCGGGGAGCGTCGACACGCGGAGGTCGATCGGCTGGCCGTTCACCGCCACGCGGGCGCGGCCGTCCTGTGGCCGCATCCGGTCGGCGATGTCGAGCGACGACATGATCTTGATGCGCGAGATGAGCGGCAACCCGGCATTGCGCGGGATCTTCATGACCTGGCGCAACACACCGTCAATGCGGTAGCGGACCGCCACACCCCCTTCTTCGGGCTCGATGTGGATGTCGCTCGAGCGGGAAAGAATGCCCTCGGAGATGATCAGATCGACGAGCCGCACCACGGGGCGCTGGCTGGCTTCTTCCTCGGAGATGTTCAACTCTTCCGGAGGGGCATCTTTGAGCGTCGTCATCACCTCGGCATCGCCCATGCCCTCGAGCAGCTTGTCGAGCGCCTTCTCGGGGCGGTACATCTCGTCCAGCTTCTCCGAGATCTTCGACGGCGCCAGCAGCAGCATCCGAATCTCCCGCGCCGTGGCGAAAGCCAACGCCTTCTCCGCGTCCAGATCGAACGGGTTCGCGGTGGCGAGCTCGAGGAACGAATCGGTCAGGCGGATCGGCAGGATACGATAGCGGCGCGCGAGCTGCTCGGGGACGCCTTCCTTCACGTTGGCGTCGATGTGGGCGACATCGGCGATCTTGAGACGGAACCGCGTGGAGAGCTTCCCGAGGATCTGCTCGTCGGTCGCCACTTTCTGCGCGACGAGCATTTCCCACATCGTGCGGCCCGCCTCCGCCTTCGTCCGGAGGTCGGCCAGGAGCTCGGGCGTGACGAGGCCCTCCAAGGACTGGGCTAGCCACTCGTCTGGGAACGCGGTTACAGGCATGTGGTTGGTCAAACCTAACGTCCGAGTCCAGTATACGCCCAGACGTCTAGGCGCCTAGGCGCCTAGTTTTTCACAGGATGTCCCAAAAATCGCGCGTGACGTCGAATGCGAGACGCGCGCGGTGGCTCTGCACTCCGTAACCCGCGTCGAGCCGGAACACGCCGAGCCATTCGAGCCCCAGGCCGAGCGTCACCCGCGGCCCGCTCCCCGGTGTCGCTTGCCACGGCGTCCCGGCGATGGGCTGATCGATCCAACCCGCCGCGGCGTACGGCGCGAGCGTGATCGTCCCCGGCGTGCGCGCGTAGGGCCCGGCGGCCATGCGCACGAATGGCACCGGGGCGCGCCATTCGAGGTGGACCAGCGCCGCGCGGCGTCCACCCCACTCGCGAAAGTCGTCGCCCAGCAGCGTGCCGCGCCCGCCCAACACGAACGCGCGGTGCGGCGGGAGGTTGTGGTCCGCAGCACCGCCCTGCAGCCGCACCAGCACGCGACTGCCGCCGGCGGGCACGAGCACGTGCCCAGACGCCGCGACGCGGACGTACTGCGACCCGCCGTCGCGGCGGCCCGTTTCGACGGAGACTTCCGCCGCGAGATCGCGGCGCACCGCAAACCCCTCGCTGCGACGCCGCAACGTGATCGATGCGATCGAGAAGTCGCCGTCCTGCACCGCGGGATTGGGACGGAAGGTGCCGGTCGCGGGGACCGCGCGGACGGGCAGCGAGGCGACGCGCTCCCGCGTGCCCGTGGCGCGCCACTCGCCGCGCGGGCCGAGGCCGCCGTGCAGCGTTGCACGCACTCCAGTCGCGAGATAGTAGTCGCCGTAGTCGTCCGCGAATTCCTGCGACGCGATGGAGTTCAACAGCGGCGCGATGACGGGCACGTCGGCGATGTCGCGCACCTGGCGGTAGCCGGCCAGCTCCATCGCCGTTCCTCCACCCACGGCGAGGGCGAGACCGCCGGTGACGCGCTGGTCGGCAAATCCATACGCGGCGTGCAGCCGCGCCTCGAGTTGATCGCCGGGGACGCGCCACACGACACCGGCGCCGGCCGCCAGGCCCTGCACGCGATTTGCCCGCAGCACGTCGCTGAAGCCCCGCACGCCGAGGCGCTGGGCGCGCAGCCCCGAGAGGGCGCGCCGGCCGGCGATGCGCGAGACTTCAGACCGCACGGCCTCGAGATCTCCCTGGCGCACCGGCTCGGCGATGTCTTGAATCGCCGCGGCGAGCGGCCCGGTCCAGGGGAAGGAGTCGCGCTGCGGCTTCGGCACTGCCACGATCTCCTCGCCGGCGAACCAGCTGTCGACGAGCCCATTGTTGAACACGTAGCTGTCGATCTCCCAGCGCCCGCGGATGATCCCGCGCGCCGGGATATCGAGCCACGTGGCGCGGCGCCGGATCTCGACCTCCTGGCGGTAGGGCAACCAGAACCGGCCCTCCCATAGCGCGTTGTCGAGCACGATGCTCACGTCCTCGATCTGGGGATCGAGGTAGGCGTGGGGTGTAAAGTTGAAGGCGAGGCGCACGAGATCGGCGGTCTCGGCATCGACGAACAGCGTGCCGACGAGGCGCGGCTGGCTGAAGTCCTTTGGGCGGACGCGCAGCGCCACGACGCGCACCGAGCGCTGCGGCAACACCAGCGTCACCGTGTCGCCCAGCGCGAAGTCGTACAGGTCGGTGCCGCCGGGCGCGAGGGGGTGCGGCACGTCCCGCACCTCGTCGCCCTCGCCCAACCGGACCGCGCGCCCGAAATTGTTCTGGACGATGCCGAGGTGGTCGCGGTGATAGTTGATATCGGTGGGCAGCTCGGCGCGGTCGCGCCAGCCGACGATGCGCTGCTTGCTGAGCTGCGGCGCCTTCCAGTACACTTCCAGCTCGAGCTGGTCGGCCTTCACCAGGCGGGGCGGCTCGGTGAGCCCTTCCCCGAACTGCCCGAGGAAGAAGAGAAACCCGTGAGCCAGGGCCTTGTAGTCGCGCAGCGCCGTGTCGCTCGCCGTGCGGTCCCGCCGCTCGATGGCCTGGCGCGCCAGCGCCAGGGCGGCGTTGCTATTCCACTCCTGGGCGCCCAGCGAGAGCGGGGCGGCCAGCGTGGTGAGCGCGAGAGCGACAAGGGTCACCGTACGCATCGACCCGAAATCTAATGGGCGTCCCCCCCCCCTCCTCCGACCGACGGACCGAGTTCCTCTCCCGTGCCGAGCGGGGCGGCATGGTGCCCGTGGTGCGCGAGGTGGTGCTCGACGCCGACACCCCCGTGGCGGCGTTCGCGAAGATCGCGCGCCCGCCCTTTGCGTTCCTGCTTGAATCGCTGGTCGGTGGCGAACGGTGGGCACGTTACACGTTCCTGGGCACCGAGCCGCGCGAGGTGTGGCGCTATCGCGGCACGCAGGTCGAGCGCTGGACACCGGAGACCGGATGGGCCGGCGCCGGCGAGTCGACTGACCCCGTGGGACACCTCGCCACGCGCCTGCGCGCGTTGCCGACGATACAGATCCCGGGACTCCCGCGGTTCACGGGCGGGGCCGTGGGCTATTGGGGCTACGATCTGGTCCGCTCGATCGAGCGCCTCCCCTCGCCGCCCCCCGATACGCTCGGCGTGCCCGACGCGGTGCTGATGATCGCCGACTCGCTCGTCATTCTCGACAACCTGTTCGGCCGCGCGATCGTGATCGCCAACGTCGAGGTGCCGGCGAACACGACAGCCGCGCTGCGTGTGCGCCTCTACGACGCGGCCGAGGAGCGCCTCGACACGCTCGTCGAGCGGCTCGCGGCGACGCACACGCTCGCGCCCCTGAGCCTCGACGGCGGCGCGGCACCGCTGCGCACGGAGTCTCGTTACCCGCGCGCGGACTTCGAGCGAGACGTGAGGCGGATCGGTAAGTACATCGCCGCCGGCGACACGTTTCAGACGGTGCTGTCGCGCAGACAGGAAGTGCCCGGTGCCGTCGATCCGCTGCGTCTGTACCGCTACCTGCGCGCCCTGAATCCGGCTCCCTACCTCTTCTATCTGGCGCTCGACGACGTGACGGTGGTTGGCAGCTCGCCCGAGGTGCTGGTGCGTGTCGAGGGAGACGAGGTGACGGTCCGCCCCATCGCGGGCACGCGCCCACGCGGCGCGACGCCCGAGGAGGACGAGGCGCTCGCGGCCGCGCTGCGGGCCGACACCAAGGAGCTGGCTGAGCATCGCATGCTCGTCGACTTGGGACGCAACGACGTCGGCCGGATCGCGCAGTACGGAACGGTGCGCGTGACCGACGAGCTCACGATCGAGCGGTATTCGCACGTGCAGCATCTGGTCAGCGAGGTGCGCGGGCGACTGCGCCCCGGGTACGACGCGCTCGACGTGTTCCGCGCCTGTTTCCCGGCGGGCACGGTGACCGGCGCGCCCAAGGTCCGCGCGATGGAGATCATCGACGAGCTCGAGCCGGAACGGCGCGGGCCCTACGCGGGGGCCGTGGGCTACGTGGGCTGGGGCGCTACGAGTCTCGACACGGCGATCACGATCCGCACGGCGCTGGTCCTGAAGGATCGCGTCGTGGTACAGGCGGGTGCGGGAATCGTGGCCGACTCCGATCCACGGCGGGAGTTCGAGGAGTCGGAAGCGAAGGCGCAGGCGGTCTTGAAGGCGCTCGCTCTCGCCAAGGCGGGTGATTGAAGTATATTCTGCGCCGATGTTTAAGCTGATCAGTACCGCCGGCGATCAGTCGATCGACCTCCAGCTCGGGCGCACTGTGGTTGTCGGGCGCGCGGTCACGAGCGACATCCCCATCTACGATCCCACGATTTCCCGGCGCCATGCCGAGGTCTCCCTCGGCGAGAATGGCGTCCTGGTGAAGGACCTCGGCTCGTCGAACGGCACGTTCTTGAACGGCGCCAAGATCGCCGAGGCCGAAGCGGGCCCCAACGACGTCGTCACGTTCGGGAAAGTCGCCTTCCGCGTGAAGGAAGTGACGGCCCCCGCCCCGCGGCCCCAGGTCGTCCCCACCCCGGCGGACTTCACGAACCCCAGGGCGCCGGTCCCCGGCGGCACCATTGTCCGCCAGCTGCCCGTGAGCGGGGGCGTTCCGGCGATCGTCATCGATCAGCCGCAGGCCGGCGGCGCCTCGCACCTCAAGGTCAAGGCGCAGACCCAGGAGGAGCGGCGCGAGAAGAAGCTGTCGCTGCTGCTCGAGGTCTCGAAGGAGCTGTCGAAGCAGCAGGAGCTCGATCGGCTGCTCGACAAGGTGGTCGACTTCACGTTCCAGATCATGAACGTCGACCGGGTGTCGATCCTGCTGCTCGACGGGAAGTCGAACGAGCTGGTGCCGCGCATCTCGAAGAGCCGTTCGGGCGACGCGAGCGCCGCGAAGCACGTCCCGCAGTCGATCGCCCGCAAGGCCGTGGAGGAGCGTGTCGCGATCCTCTCCGACAACGCCGCCGCGGACGAGCGCTTCAAAGGGAAATCGATCCTCATCCAGAGCGTGCGCAGCGCGATGTGCACGCCGCTGATGGGGTCGGACCAGAAGGTCCTCGGCATCCTCTACGTCGACAACCTCACGGCCACGCACTCGTTCGCCGACGAAGACCTCGAGTTCCTGATCGCCTTCGGTGGGTTGACGGCCGTCGCCATCGAGAACTCGCAGCTCTCCGAGCGCATCCGCCGTGAGGCGCTCGTGCTGTCGAACTTCCAGCGCTACTTCGCGCCGAACCTGGCGTCGCAGATCGCGCAGCAGGAAGGCGCCGTCCAGCTCGGCGGCACGAAACGGCCCGTCGTCATTTTCTTCTCGGACATCCGCGGCTTCACGCCGATGTCGGAGGACATGAGCCCCGACGACATCGCGACGCTCCTCACTGAGTACTTCACGGAGATGGTCGAGATCGTGTTCGAGCACTCGGGCACGCTCGACAAATTCATGGGCGATGCGATCATGGCGCTGTGGGGCGCGCCGATCGCTCACGCCGACGACGCGGACCGCGCGATGCAATGCGCGCTCGACCAGCTCGCCATCCTCGAGAAGATGAACGCGAAGTGGAAGGAACAGGGCCGCCCGCCCGTCGCGATCGGCATCGGCATCAATTTCGGTGAGGTGTTCGCGGGGAACATCGGGTCCGACCGGCGGCTCGAGTACACGGTGATCGGCGACGCGGTGAACACGGCGAGCCGGCTCTGCTCGTCGGCGGGACCGAACGAGATCCTGATCTCAGAGCCGTTCTACAAAGAGTTGAAGAAGCCCCCCAAGGTCGAGGCGCTCGAGCCGATTCAGGTCAAAGGGCGGGCGAAGAAGGTCCCGGTCTATCGCGTGAAGCGGTAGGGCCGGCCGAACCGCGCCAGGAGATCGAGCGCGAGCCGCAACGGCAGTCCCATCACTCCGAAAAAGTCTCCCTCCACGCGGTCGATCAGCGGCGCGCCCAGTCCCTGGATCGCGTACGCGCCGGCCTTGTCCATCGGCTCCCCCGTCGCGACGTAGGCCTCGAGCGTGGCGCGGTCGGCGGGACGGAACGTCACGCGCGAGACGTCGAGCGCCTGGGCGACGTCCTTGTCACGCGCCACCGCGACGGCCGTCATCACTTCGTGCGTGCGCCCCTGTAATCGCGTGAGCATCTCGACGGCGTTGGCAGGCGAGGTCGGCTTCTCGAAGATCACGCCATCGAGCACGACCGTCGTATCGGCCGCGAGAATGACGTCCCCGGGCGCGCTGCGCGGCACCACCGCCTCGGCCTTCGCCCGCGAGAGCCGTGTGACGTAATGCCCCGGCTCCTCCCCGGGCTGCACGTGCTCGTCGACGTCGGGGGGGATCACCCGGAAGGGGATGTGGAGCATCTCGAGGAGCTGTTTGCGGCGGGGAGAGCCGGACGCGAGGACGATGGGGTTCACTTTTCGAGCAGCAGCGTCACCGGTCCATCGTTCACCAGCTCGACGTCCATCATCGCTCCGAACTCCCCGGTTGCGACGACAATGTTGCTCCGTGCTCCGTGCTCTTTCAGGATCGCTACGAACTTCTGGTACAGGGGGATCGCGACTTCGGGAGGCGCGGCGTCGATGAAGCTCGGGCGGCGGCCCTTCCTGGCGTCGCCGTAGAGCGTGAACTGCGAGACCACCAGCACGCCGCCGCCGACTTCAGCGAGGTCGCGATTCATTTTCCCTGCGTCGTCGCCGAAGAGCCGCAGGCCGAGGATCTTGTCGGCCATCCAGTCGAGCGCGGCGTCGGTATCGGTAGGCGCGAACCCGGCGAGCACGAGGAAGCCGAGGCCGATCTCTCCGACGGTCTTGCCGTCCACCCGAACCGCGGCTCGGGAGACGCGCTGGAGCACGACTCTCACTCGACCGTGACGCTCTTCGCCAGGTTTCTGGGCTGGTCCACGTTGCATCCCCGGCGCACCGCGATGTAGTACGCGAGGAGCTGAAGCGGCAGCACGCTGAGCACCGGCGTGAGCAGATCCAGAGTCTCGGGAATCTCGATGCGATGATCGGCGAGCCTCGCGAGCGCGGCGTCGCCTTCGGTGGCGACCGCGATCACGCGCCCCCCGCGCGCCTTCACCTCTTCGACGTTGCTCACGACCTTCTGGTGCACGGCATCCATGGGCGCAACGAAGACGACGGGCATCAGATCGTCGATCAGCGCGATCGGGCCATGTTTCATCTCGGCCGCCGGATACCCCTCGGCGTGGATGTAGGAGATCTCCTTGAGCTTGAGGGCCCCTTCGAGCGCCACGGGGAAGTTGTAGCCGCGGCCGAGGTAGAGGACGTTCGTCGCCCGCTGCAGGCGCTCGGCGATCTGTTCGATCTGCGGCGCCTTGGCCAGCACCTGCGCGACGAGCTCTGGGAGTTTGGCGAGCGACCGCACGACGTCGCGGCCCTGCAGGATCGAGAGGGCGCGGAGGCGGCCCATCTTGAGCGTCAGCAGCGCGAGGGCCGCGATCTGGCTGGTGAAGGCCTTGGTACTGGCGACGCCGATCTCCGGCCCCGCGTGCAGGTAAATCCCGCCGTCCACCTCGCGCGCGATGGTGCTCCCCACCACGTTGACGAGGCCGAGCGTACGGGCGCCGCGGCGCTTCGCCTCGCGCAGCGCCGCGAGCGTGTCCGCCGTTTCGCCCGACTGCGAAATCCCCACCACCAGCGTCCGCTCGTCGACGATCGGGTTGCGATAGCGGAACTCCGATGCGTACTCAACTTCCGTCGGGATGCGGGCCAGCTCCTCCATCATGTACTCGCCGATGAGCCCCGAATGCCACGAGGTGCCGCACGCCGTGATCACGATGCGCTGGACCTTGAGCAGGTCTTCATCGGTGATGTTGAGCCCGCCCAGCTTGACGGTGCCTTCCTCTTCGAGGAGCCGGCCGCGCAGCGTGTTCCGGATGCTCTCCGGCTGCTCCATGATCTCCTTGAGCATGAAGTGCGCAAAGCCGCCGCGCTCGATCGTGGCGAGATCCCAGTCCAACTGGGTGACCGTCTTTTCCTTCTCCACCGCCGCGAGGTCCATGATGCGGTAGTCGCCGGGACGCACCTCGGCGATCTCGCCCTCGTCCAAGTACACGACCGAGCGCGTGTGGGCCAGCACTGCCGAGGCGTCGGAGGCGACGAAGTTCTCCCCGTTCCCGATCGCGACGAGGAGCGGCGAGCCGCGGCGGGCGGCCACGATGGTGTCGGGTTCGCGGCTCGAGACGACGGCGATGCCGTACGTGCCCTCGACCTGGCGCAACGCGCCGGCAACGGCGTCTACTAATGGACGGCCCTGCGTGTGCAGCTCCTCCACCAGGTGTACGAGGACTTCGGTGTCGGTCTCGGAGCGGAACACGTGCCCGCGCTTCGTCAGCGCGGTGCGCAGCACTCCGGCGTTCTCGATGATCCCGTTATGAACGAGCGCGAGCGTGCCGCCGCAATCGGAATGCGGGTGTGCGTTCGCCGTGGTGGGCGCGCCGTGGGTCGCCCACCGTGTGTGCGCGATCGCCGTATGGCCCGGCGGCGGATTCGCGCCGAGCTCGCGCTCCAGCATTGCGATCTTCCCGGCCGCTTTGAAGATGTCGATGCGGCCGTCATGGACGACCGCGACGCCCGCCGAATCGTAGCCGCGATACTCGAGCCGCTTCAGCCCGTCGAGCACCAGCCCGGCGGCCGCGCGTGTGCCGGTGTACCCTACGATCCCGCACATAGGCGTCGTCCTTCATCGATCAGCCGCTGCGCGTCGGCCACGGTCGGCGCCTCGGCGATCAACCGGATAATCGGCTCCGTATTCGATGGCCGGACGTGCAGCCACCGATGGGGCCAGGCGAGCCGCAGGCCGTCCTGGGTATCGAAGCTGGCAGCCGCGAATGCGCGCCGCAGTCCGGCGTACACCGCGTCGAGCTGCGCGCCGCGCGGCACCTTGTCCTTGACGATCGCATAGCGCGGCGCGCTCGCGACCAGGTCGCTCACGCTGCGCCGCTCGCGGGTCAGCAGCGCCAAGACGAACGCCGCCGCGAGGGGCGCGTCCCGTCCCACGTGCAGGGGCGGGTACATCACGCCGCCGTTGCCTTCGCCGCCGATGGCGGCCTTGTGCGCGATGATCGTGCGCGCCACATGCGCCTCGCCAACGGGAGAGCGAACGACCGTAGCGCCGCAGTCGCGGGCCGCATCCTCCACGACCAAGGAAGTCGAGAGATTGCACACGACGGTCTTTCCCTTCCCCCTCTGCCCGAGCACCGCGCGAACTGCGAAGGCCAGCGTATAGTCCTCGCCGATCGCCTTGCCTCGCTCGTCGACGAGGGCCAGGCGATCCACATCGGGATCCACGGCGATCCCCACGTCGGCCTTGTGGCGGCGCGCGAGGGCGCCGAGCTGCTTCAGGTGCTCGGGGAGGGGCTCGGGGGCCCTAGGGAAGTGGCCGTCGGGCTCGAGGTTGATGGCGGCGACGCGGCATCCCAGCCGCTCGAGCAGCTCGGGCATCACGACGCCCCCCGCCCCGCGAACGGTATCGAGCGCAACGCGGAAGCGGCGCCGCCGGATCGCCTTCACGTCGAGCGCACGCAGCTTGAGCAACTTATCCAAGTGCCGCGCGATGCTCTCCGGGTCGGCGGTGACGTCACCGACGCCATCGTAGCCCGCGCGAGGCATGTCACCATTCTTCGCGAGCGCGGCGACTCGGCCGCCGTCGTCGACGCCCAGGTAGATGCCATCGGGGCCGACGAACTTGAGCGCGTTCCACTCGATGGGATTGTGGCTCGCGGTGAGGATGATGCCGCCCGCGGCGCGGTGGTGCTCGACGGCGAGCTGCACCGTGGGCGTCGTGACGAGTCCGACGTCGATCACGTCGCAGCCGACCGACATCAGGCCTGCCGTGGCCGCGCGCGCGAACATCGGGCCCGACGTGCGCGCGTCGCGGCCGAGCACGACCGTGCCGGCCTTTGCCCAGGTCCCGAAGGCTGCGGCCCAGCGCGCGACCACCTCGGGGGTCAGGTCGGTACCCACGAGTCCCCGCACCCCGGCCACACCCACCATCAGCGTATCAGACATCAGATGCGACGAGCGTCCATCGCGCGCACCGGCAGGCGCAGGGGCTGAAGCTGCGGGGTGGGAATGGGGAGCTCCCTCAGCTCGGGGAAGGCCCGTTTGAAAGCGTCCACGATCCCAGAATCAAACTGAACGTTCTTGCCGTCTTCCAGCTCTTTCATCGCCACGGGCACGGGGAGCGAGGGACGGTAGGGACGCACGCTGGTCATCGCGTCGAATGCGTCGGCGACGGCGACGATGCGGGCCTCCCAGGGGATCGCTTCGCCGGCCAGACCGTCGGGAGCGCCCTTGCCATCCCACCGCTCGTGGTGGGAGCGCACGATCGACAGCGCGCCGGGCGCGTCGCGCATCAGCGGCCCCAGGATGCGAAACCCGATGACGGTGTGCTCCATGATGTGGCGGTATTCGTCGGGCGTCAGCTTCCCCGCCTTGTGGAGCACGGCCTCGCTCACGCCGATTTTACCCACGTCGTGCAGCTCCGCCCCCAACGCGATGGTATCCACCGTGTCCTTGTCCAGCTCCATGGCGTGCGCGATGCTCACGGCATAGTTGGAGACGCGCATCGAGTGACCGCGCGTGTACCCGTCCTTGGCCTCGAGCGCGTGGACCAGGGCGTGTACGCCTTCGAGAAAGAGCTCCTCGATGCGCCGGGCCTGGGCCTCGACGCGCTCCTCGAGATGGTGCTGGTAGCTCTTGTTCTCCTGGATGAGGCGGCGCTTGTCGAGCGCCTGCGTCACCCGCGCGCGCACCTCGTCCAGGTGAAACGGTTTGGCGACGTAGTCGAGCGCGCCCATCTGGAGACAAGCGACGGCACTCTCGACCTCCGCGACGGCCGTCACGACGATCACGGCCGTCTCCGGCCAGCGCGTCGTCACCTCGCGCAGCAGGGTGACCCCGTCCATCTCCGGCATCCGCAGGTCGGAAATCATCAGCGGCACCGGCTCTTTTTCGAGCTCGGCGAGGGCCTCGACGCCCGACCCCGCCTCCCGGCACCGAAACCCCTCTCCTTCGAGGAGACGGATCAGCACACGGCGCAGGCGCGGCTCGTCGTCGACGACGAGACAACGCATTCCGCTGAACGGCGACATGGTCGCTAACAGTATGCGTCGCTTGCCCCTGGCGGAAGGCGCCCTTACGTTCCGAGCATGACGCGGATTGTCGACACCGACCTCACGCTGCGCTTCGCCACCCGCACCGTACACGCCGGACAGGTACCCGAACCGCTCGCGGGCGCCGTGATGACGCCGATTTATCAGACCTCCACGTACGTCCAGCAGGGGCTCGGCAAGCACAAGGGGTACGAATACGCGCGCACCAGCAACCCGACGCGCGAAGCGCTCGAGCGCAACGTCGCCGCGCTCGAAGGGGCGCGCTACGGCTTCGCGTTCAGCTCGGGACTCGCCGCGCTCGACTCCGTGATGAAGCTGTTGTCGGCGGGCGATCACGTCGTGAGCGGCGAGAACGTGTACGGCGGCTCGCATCGCCAGATGACGCATATCTGGTCGCGCCTCGGCCTGACGTTCACGTTCGTCGACGGCGGCGACAGCGCGGCGGTCGCGGCGGCCGTGACGCCCAAGACGAAGATCGTCTACGCCGAGACGCCGACGAACCCGATGATGCGACTGTGCGACCTCGCCGCGACCGGCGAGATCGCGAAACAGGCCGGCGCGCTGTTCGTCGTCGACAACACGTTCGCGACTCCGTTCTTCCAGCAGCCCCTCCAGTACGGCGCCGACATCGTCCTCCACTCGACGACCAAATACCTGAACGGCCACTCCGACATGATCGGCGGCCTGCTGGTCACGAGCCGCGACGATCTCGCCGAGCGCCTCGGGTTCCTGCAAAACAGCTCGGGCGCCGTGCCGGGACCGTTCGACTGTTGGCTCGCGCTGCGCGGCACGAAGACCCTGGCGCTGCGCATGCGGCAGCACGACGCGAGCGGCCGCCGCATCGCCGAATGGCTCGGCACGCAGCGCAAGGTCAAGCGGATCTACTATCCGGGGCTGCCGTCTCATCCGCAGCACGAGCTGGCCCGCCGTCAAATGAAGGGCTTCGGCGGGATGATCAGTATCGAGCTGGGAGACGTGGCGTTCGCCCGCCGCTTCGTGGAGCGCACCAAGATCTTCGCCCTGGCGGAATCGCTGGGTGGCGTGGAGAGTCTCATTGGGCATCCCGCGTCGATGACCCATGCCAGCGTGCCGCGCGAGATGCGCGAGCGGATGGGGCTGACCGACAGCCTGGTCCGGTTGTCCGTGGGCATCGAGGATGTGGACGACCTGATCGGCGATTTGGAGCAGGCGTTAGGGGACGATTGAGGACCCGAAACACGACCCATGGGAATCCGTACGTGATGGCATCCCATTGTAGGAGACAGATATGACCGACGCGACCGGCCTTCCTGCCGCGCGCCCGCGCAAGATTCTGACGCAGATCGCCCCCGTGACGTGGGAGCACCCTGCCGATCGCGCCGCGCTCCAAACCCTGCGTTCCGTCCCGGGCTTCGATGAGGTGGTAAAGAAGATCGTCGGGTTCTTCGGCGAGCGCGGCTTCCGTCTGCTGTTCACGGCCGATGCCGTGCGCGTGGGGCCGACGCAGTTTCCCAAGCTCAACGCGCTCTACACCGATGTCCTCACCTCCATGGACTGGCCGGTGCGCCCCGATTTGTTCGTGTCGCAAACCCCCTTCGTCAACGCCGGGGCGTACGGCATGGATCGCCCGTTCATCGTCATCAACTCGGGCGCCTTGAAGCTGCTCGACGACGACGAGATGCGCGTGCTGCTGGGGCACGAGCTCGGCCACGTGATGAGCGGCCACGCGCTGTACCACACGATCCTGATTCTCATCCTGTTCGTGGGGCTGAACTTCCTGCCGTTCCTCACGAGCCTGGTGCTCGCGCCGATCCGGCTCGCGCTGCTCGAGTGGTCGCGCAAGAGCGAACTGTCGGCCGACCGCGCCGGATTGCTCTCGTCCCAAGACCCGCGCGCCTCCATGCGGATGTTCCTCAAGATGGCGGGCGGCGGTGACATGAAGGAGATGGACCTCGACGCCTTCCTGCAGCAAGCCAAGGAGTACGAGGAGACCGGCGGCGCGATCGACCGCATCTTCAAGATCTTGAACACGCTGGAGCAGTCGCATCCGTTCAACACGCTCCGCGCCGCCGAGCTGGAGCGCTGGGTCATGGCCGGCGAGTATGAGAAGATCTTGGGTGGGGCGTACACGCGGCGCGGCCCCGAGGCCGAGCAGCGCCCGATCGATAAGGACATCGACGACGCACGCGACCACTACATGAATGAAGCGAAGGCGGTCGTGAACGACGTCGTCGACACCGCCAAGCGAGCCGCACAAGCCTTCTCGGACGCCTTCAAGAAGAAGTGAGCGTTCTCGTCGTCGGCGGGGGTGGCCGCGAGCATGCGCTGTGTTGGGCGCTGCACCGCGACACCCCCGACGCGACTCTCTTCGCCGCTCCCGGCAACCCAGGCACCGCCACCCTCGGCACCAACCTCCCCATCTCGGCGACAGACGTGGATGCGCTCGTCGCCGCGGTCCTGCAACACGACATCGAAGTCACGATCATCGGTCCTGAGGCGCCGCTCGCCGCGGGCCTGGCCGACAAGCTCCACGACGCCGGCCGCGCCGTCTTCGGACCGAGCCAGGCCGCCGCGCGGCTCGAGTCGTCGAAGGCGTACGCGAAGGAAGTGATGCGCCGTGCCGGCGTCCCCACCGGCGCGAGCGAGACGTTCACCGATCTCGCGGTGGCACTCGCCTACATCGAGACGCATGCCGAGCCGCTCGTCGTGAAAGCGTCGGGACTCGCTGCGGGCAAAGGCGTCGTGGTGTGCGCCGCGCGTGCCGAGGCCGCCGACGTCGCCCGCGCCATGCTGGGGGGCAGCGCGCTCGGCGAGGCCGGCCGGGAGATCGTCGTCGAAGCGTTCCTGGAGGGAGAGGAGCTGTCGGTCCTGGCGCTCACCGACGGCGAGCGCATCGTGATCCTGCCACCGGCGCAGGACCACAAGCGCCTGGGCGAAGGCGATACGGGGCCCAACACCGGCGGGATGGGCGCCTATTGCCCCGTGGCGCTGACGACGGACGAGCTGCTCGCGCGCGTGCGCCGCGACGTGCTCGAGCCGGTGTTGCGCGAGATGGCGGCACAGGGTGCCCCGTACGAAGGTGTCTTGTACGCCGGCCTGATGCTCGCGCCCGACGGCACGCCCAACGTCCTCGAGTTCAATTGCCGCTTCGGCGATCCCGAGGCGCAGGCGATTCTTCCGGTCCTGCCCAAAGGCGCGACCAAGCACCTGATCGATATCGCACGCCGCCGCTGGCGCACCAAGCGACAGGTCATCGCGCCGTCGCGCGCGGCCGTCACCACGGTGCTCGCAGCCCGCGGCTATCCCGACAAGCCTGAAAAGGGCGCCGCGATTCGCTTACCGCACGATCTGGGGGCCAATGTGGTCGTCTTTCACGCGGGGACCGCGCGGGATGGCGACGGCACGCTCCGGACCGCCGGGGGCCGCGTGCTGAGTGTCACGGGCCTCGGCAGCGGCGTGGCCGCGGCGGCCCGGGTGAGTGCGGCGGCGTGCGACAAGATCGCGTTCGAAGGGAAGACTTGGCGGCGCGATATCGCCTGGCGCGAGCTGCAGCGTGCCGGAGCTGCCTGAAGTCGAGACGATCGTGCGCGACCTGGCCCCCCGTCTCGAGGGGTGCCGCATCGCGCACGTGCAGCTCCGGAAGACCGATGTCCTGCGGCAGGTCAGCAAGTCCAGCCTCATCAAGGCGCTGACGGGTAACACGATCGAGCAGGTCTCCCGCCGCGCCAAGCACGCGGTGTTTCGGCTCTCGAGCAGTAACCGGATGATCATCCAGCCGCGCATGACGGGATCGTTTCTGGTGCACGACAAGCCCTTGACGCGCGCCGAGCGGAAGTACGCGGTGCTCCTGTGCACGCTGAGCGACGACCGCGTTTTCGTCTACCGCGACGTGCGGCGACTCGGCACGATCTGGTTGCTCGATGAGGAAGGGTGGATGGCGTACACGGGACGGATCGGCCCTGAGCCGCTGGACGAAACGTTCACGCCCTTTGCTTTCGCCCACCGGCTCCAGGGCACGCGCACGGCGGTCAAAAAAGCCATCATGGATCAGCGGCGCGTGGCGGGCGTCGGCAACATCTACGCGAACGAAGCGCTGTTCGACGCGCGGCTCAATCCGGCGAAGCCCACCAACAAACTGTCGCTCGAGGAGTTCGCCCGCCTGCACGCCGCGATCGTCGACGTCCTGCAGCGCGCGCTCGCGTCATCCGGCACGACACTGCGTAACTACCGCACCGGCACCGGCGAACCCGGCCGCTTTCAGTTCGAGCTGCGCGTCTACGGCCGGGGGGGAGAAAAATGTGTGCGTTGCGGCAAGCGGCTCACCGCAACGCACAAGATCGATCTGCGGGCGACCACGTTCTGTCCCCGCTGTCAGCGCTAGCGCGCCCTATTGCTCTTTCACCGCCGCAGGCACTGATCGGTTGGTCCTCGTCCCGTCGCCAAGCTGTCCTACAGCGTTACTCCCCCAGCAATACACCTTGCTTCCTGACAGCCCGGCGACCGTAGCGCAGGTGTGCGTCGCGCCGGCCCCGACGAAGAAGGACGCCGCCCCGCCCGGCGTGGATACTTGCAGGGGGTGATCGCCGTCGGTCGGCGCCAGCCCATTGCCGAGCTCGCCGGCCGCGTTGCTGCCCCAGCAGAACAGCGTGCTGGTGCTGTTGATGGCGCAGGTGTGGTCTCCACCGGCCACCAGCTGGCCACCGAGCGCTCCGCCACTCGTCGCCGCCACAGGCTTGTCGCTGTTGACGCCGAGGTTCGTGTTACCCAGTTGCCCGTGATTGTTGCGGCCCCAACAGAACGCGCCCGCCGCCGTATTGGCACAGCTATGGGACGCGCCCGCCGCGATGCGGCGCGCGTGGAGGCCGCCGCGGACCACGACGGCCGTATCGCTCCCGCTCGTCGTCAGCGCGCTGTCGCCCAGCTGGCCGAACGCATCATCACCCCAGCAACGCGGCGTGCTGTCCGCGGCGATGGCGCACGTGTGGTTCAACCCAGCGGCGACGGCGCGGTACGTGAGCGCGCCGTAGACGGCCGTGGGAGTGGGCGTGAATGTCGCGACCTTGCCGCTGTCGCCGAGCTGGCCGGACGCGTTGTTGCCCCAGCAATAGGCGACGCCGCCGGTCGTCACGCCGCAGGTGTGCGTCCCTCCCGCGGAGAGACTCGCGAACTGCAGGCCGCCATCGACCAAGACCGGGACGACGCTCTTCGCACCGGTGGCGGCGTTGCCGAGTTGGCCGAGGAGATTCTCTCCCCAGCACCACGCCGCACCACCGGCCTCGAGCCCACAGGTGTGTCGGTCGCCGGCGGTGAGCTGGGTGAAGGCCCGCCGGCCCGTGACGAGCCTCGGGATGGAGTCGAATCCACCACTGGGCCTTCCTACCTGCCCGAGGGAATTGTCGCCCCAGCACGCCGGGTAGCCGCCGCTCACCAACACACAGCTGTGGCTCACGCCCGCCGCCTCGCCCGTCGACGTAATGGGCACGATGACGGTGAACGCGTTCGTCGTGTCGGGCGTGAGGCCCGCCGCCGTCGCGATGATGGTGTAGCCGACGCCCGGCTTGTCGAGCCGCAGCGAGTCGAACGTGAGCGCGCCGCTGCCGACCTTCGTGCCGGTGCCGATGAGTGCGCCACCCCACGGATTCACGCCCACCGTCAGCGTGATTGTCGTCGCCGTCCCTGTGGAGTTCCCGAACTGGTCCTGCGGGCGCACGAGCGACGGCAGCAGGTTATCACCGAGGAAGGTGAACCCGGGCTGCTGCGTGAACGCGAGGATCGTGGGCGAGGCAGGATTGACGGTCAGGTCCCCCGAGAACGCTGAATCGAGCCCGGCGACACCGCCCGACCCCGTCGCCACGAATCGATACCCGAATCCCGATTTCTGGATCGACAATAACGAGAGGTCGGCGATGCCGTTGGTGACGACAAACGAGAAGTTGCCGTTGATCAGTGCCGCGCCCGTCGGATTGGTGGAGATCCGGACGAACACCGCGCCGACCGCGCCGGGCGTCACGTTGCCGAACCGGTCCGTCACGTGCACCTCGAAGGGCAGCGACTGGCCCGCCGTGTCTGTGACACTGAATTGCACGAATCGCAAGCGTGCCGACGCCGCGGGAAGAATGAAGAACGACGGACTCGTGGCCGAAGGCGTGCCCGAGGCGCTCGCGCTGAGCGTGTATCCGGAATCGGCGGTTTCGATCGTGATGCCACTGAACGTCGCGATCCCGCCCACGGCATTGACGGTGGTCGAGCCGTGCAGGAGGGCGCTCCCCGGGTTTGCCCCGAAGGCCAGCGTGATCGCCCGCCGGTCTCCCGCCAGGAGGTGTCCAGACCCGTCGCGCACTTCGACCTGAATCGCGGGATTCACCGCTTCACCGGCGATGGCGTTCGTCGGAGGCACGCTGAAGACCAAAGCCGCCGCCGCCTGCGTGACGGTGAGCGTCGCATTGCCCGGTGTCCCCCGCCCCGTCGCGGTGATCGTGGTCTGGCCAGGACCTTTCGAGAGCGCCAGGCCCGTCGTGTCTACGATCGCCACCGATGGGTCGGACGACTGCCAGACGAAACGCACGCCCGCCACCGTCGCGTTCGAAGAATCCTTGGCCACCGCGCCGTATTGCTGTGTCACCCCAACGGTCGCGAGGCCGGCCGTTCCGGGGGTCACCAGGACGTTGGCTACGAATTGAGCGACCGCGAGTGTCGCCTGCCCCATGACGCCGCCCGCGTCTGCGCGGATGATCGAGAGCCCGTTGCCTACCGCCGTGACGATCCCCGTCGACGCGTCAACGGTCGCCACCGCGGGATTGGACGAGCTCCACACGAGCGTCACGCCGTTGACGGGATTGCCGCTCGCATCGCGTGCGACGGCCGTGAACTGTCGCGTGCGGCCGAGCGTCAGCAGCGTATCGGCCCCGGGGGTCACGACGACCGTCGCCACGGTGGGCGGGCCGGCCGGGTTGTCTTTGCCGCAGGCAACGACAATGAGTGCGACCACGAGCGTGGACAGACGGGCGATGCGAGCCATCGAACGACTCCAGAAGGGACTGATGGCCAAGGTATGGATGGGGTCTTGCGTCCACGATTCACATACTTGTGCGACACGCCCCAGGCGCCACAACTTGCCGCGTGCACCGTTTCGCCGCGTTGACGCTCAGTGTGATTCTCGTCACGCCCGCGCTCCAGGCGCAGGAGCGCCTGGTACGCCGCTTCGGCCCCGAGCAGGGCCTCCTCGCCCCGACCGTCGTGGCGCTCGCTCAGGACCGCGCCGGCTTCCTCTGGGTGGCCACCGCCGGGGGCGTGTTCCGCTACGACGGCGTCGAGATGCGGCGCTGGGCCCCGCAGGTGCTCATCCACGCCAACTTCCTCGCGACGGCCGCCGACGGCCGCGTCCTCGCCGCCGACGACTACGGCCATCTGTTCCGGCTCGACGCCGCGGGCGCGACGCTCGTGCGGGGACCTGAAGGCGCTGTTCTCGACAGCATCGGCGCCATCACGTTTGTCGGGGACACGCTGTGGGCCGCGCGCGGCGCGAGGTTGCTCGTGCAACTGCCCGAGGGGCGCTGGCTCCCGCCCGTCGCCGGGTTGGACGGGCCTCCGCGGCGCCTGCGCCCCGCACCGACGGGTGGCATCGACGCGGCAACGCGCGGCGGCGTATGGACCGCGACGGTCGGCGGCGGCGCGCAGCGCCTGTTCTCCCTCGCCGGTGCCTGGGATGTCGTCGCCCTCCCCGACGGACGGCGCATCGCGATCAGCGGCGCCGGTCCGGTCGTCGAGTGGTCGCGGGGCCGGCTGACGACGCGCCTCGCCACGGACAAGGCGGGGCGAGCCCTCGCGATCCGCGGCGATGTCATTTGGGCCGGATATAGCGCGTCCATCGTCGCGCTGCATCCCGACGGGTCGACGGACACACTTGGCCCGCGCGAAGGTGTGGACGGGGGCGGCCCGTTGCTCGTCGACCGCGAAGGCAGCTTGTGGGTGGGCACCTACGCCGCGCTACTCCAGCTGCCCGAGCCCGAGACGACGTGGTGGGCCGAGCGCGACGGACTCCCCTCGACATTGACCCGCTATGTCGGCGTATCACGCGGGACGGTCTGGGTCACGACATGGGGCGGGCTGGGCCGCCTCACACATGACGCGCGCGGGTGGCATGGCAGCACCCCGGCGGTCACCGGCGGCTACGATCGTGTATGGGCCGATGCCAGCCGGGACCGGCTCCTCGTCGGCACGGCGCGCGGCACGGTATCGCTGCGCGGCGCGAGTTTCACGCTCTCGCGCGCGCCCCAGCCCCCACCAGCGGCCGCATACGCACCCGCGCCGGACAGCGGCCTGTGGGTGGGAACAAGCGAGGGACTGTACCGCACTGACGACGTGGGTGGCAGAGCGGTCGCTGTCTCCGCCACGCCTTTCGGGCGCGGCCCCGTGGTGGTTCTGGCCGAGGACTCGGCGGGCACGCTGTGGGCGGCCGCCGAGGAGCGCGTGTGTGCGCTTCGCGGCAGCTGGACCTGTGACACGCTGGCCGGTGCGCTCGATATAGGCGCGCTGGTCGCGTTCCCGAGCGGTGACCTGTGGGCCGCGACGCGCGGGCGCGGCGTGCTCCGCCGGCACGGCGGCACCTGGGCACCTCTCCCCGGCGCGCGCGTGCTACCGACGAGCAATGTCCTCAACTTGATCCCATCGCGCGGCGCCGTTTGGGTCGCCGCGTTCGGCGCGGTGCTGCGCGTGGCAGAGCGCCCCGACTCCGCCGACGGCTGGCAGGTCCTCGAGCACCTCACCGGTTGGCATGGCCTGCCGGGCCGCGGCGCCAACGACGTCTTCGAGGAGCCGGACGGCACGGTGTGGCTCACGACGGCGCGCGGCGTGATGCGCGTCCCGGCCGCTGCCCGGCAGACCCCGCGCCCGCCGCCCTCCGTGACCCTGGTCGACGCCCGCGTGGACACGGAAGCGGTGGCCCTCACGAGCGCGCTGGTCCTGCCGCACGAGCGCAACCGCCTCGAGCTCCGCTTTGCTTCGCTGTCGCTCCGCGACCCGTCGGCGATCATCTACCAAGTGCGACTCTCACCACACGACCCGTGGCGCGACACGCGCGGCCTGCCGTCCTTCCGCTGGGTCAATCTCCCGGGGGGACGTTACCGCGCCGAAGTGCGCGCCTCAGCCGACGGCAAGCACTGGTCGAGCGAACCCGCGGCGTTCGCGTTCGTCGTGCGGCCCGCGTGGTACCGCGAGCCCTGGGCCTTGGCCCTGTTCGCTTTCGCGGTGGTGGCAGGACTCGTCGCCGCCTACCGCGCCCGCGTCGCCGTGCTTGTCGGCCTCGAGCGGCAGCGCGCCCGCATCGCGATGGACCTCCACGACGAGATCGGCTCGGCGCTCGGCAGCATCGGCATCCTGTCCGGCGTGCTGGCCCAGGACAACGGCAGCGATGAGCGCGAGCGGCAGAACATCGCCCACGAGATCGCGCGCACCGCCGGAGAGGTCGGGGGCGCCCTCTCCGACATCGTGTGGGCCCTCGATCCGCGCCCCGGCACGCTGCGCGACCTCGCCGCGCGCCTCGCCGACCACGGCGGCCGCCTCTTTGTGGGAGAAGGGCCCGAGTTCCGTACGCACTTCCCCTCCGCCTGGCCCGACGGACCGCTCCCCCTCGGTTTGCGCCGCAATTTGGCCGCGATCGGTCTCGAGGCGTTGCACAACGCCGCGCGACATGCGCGTGCGCGCAACGTGTCTCTCGCGCTCACACCTCCAGCCAACGGCGGCCGTGTGTGGGAACTGACCGTAACCGACGACGGCAGCGGCATGCCCGCGCCGGCGCCAGACACAGGTCTCGGCGTCACCAGCACGCGGCGCCGCGCCGCGGAGATCGGCGCGGAGGTGGCGTGGGAAGCGACCTCGGGCGGCGGAACGACGGTGCGCCTGCGTTTCCCTCTGGACGTCACATAGATATGCGAGGCCCGCACGCGCCGTTGTCGCCTAGGTTGCACGACGTGCCCCTCCGCGTCGCCGCCGTCGAAGACAACGGGCGCTATCGCGCAAGCCTGGAGACGCTGCTCTCGCACGCGTCCGGTTTTCAACTCATCGGGACGTTCGATGCGGCGCCGCCGGCCCTCGCGGCCCTCGCCGGCGCGGCTCTGCCCTGGGATCTGATCGTGATGGACCTGGAGCTGCCGGGGATGAGCGGCGTCGAGGCGATTCGTCGTGTGAAGGAGATCTCGCCACGGACCGCGATCGTGGTGCTGACGGTCTTCGAGGATCCGGCGACGGTGCTCGAGGCGATCTGCTCCGGCGCCGACGGTTATCTCCTCAAGCGCACGCCCGCCGAGCAGCTGCTCGCCGAGCTACGATCGATCGTCGACGGGCATTCGCCCTTGTCGAGCGCGGTCGCGCGGACGGTGCTGGAGTTTGTGCGGCAGGCAGGTCCGACGACGACAGCGCCCCAGCCCTCGCGCCTCGATCTCAGCGACCGGGAGCAAGAGGTGCTGCGCTGCCTCGTGGACGGACTCGGTTACAAACAAACGGCGGAGCGGCTCGAAGTGAGTCTCGACACGGTGCGCACCTACATCCGCCGGATCTACGGCAAGCTGCAGGTGCACAGCGTGGCCGAGGCTGTCAGTCGAGCGGTCCGCGAACGGCTGGTCTAGGGTTCAGTCAACAAACGCCCAGAGCAACGCCCGGCTGTGCCGATCGAGGGCCGCCGGTTTCCCGAGGTGATACAGGTCCCCGGTCACATCACGGATGAGCAAACCCCCGTGCGGCAGCGTCCGCGGCCAGTCGTCGAGCCGCGTCTGAAACGCCCGCGGCCCCTGCCTGGTCTCGACCCGCCAGTGCCGGATCTCGACTTCTTCTTCGATCACCAGCACGCGCGTGATCTCGAACACGAACCCCGCCAGCGCGAGCGCCCCTTCGAGCGCCGCGCGTGACGTCGGGTCGAGCTCCGCGGGATCGCGGACCAGAGCGAATTCCTCTTCATCCGCGTCGCGCAGCGAGAGGTAGTGCCCGGGTTCGGACCACGGGAAGCAGCGCCGCACCCACACGGCGCGCTCCTCGTCGCCCCGCATGGCCCAGAGGCGGCCATCGGGGCGCTGCTCCAAACTCACGATCGCGCCCCGCCGGCCTAACAGCGTGGTTTCCATCACGCCTCCTTTCGTTCTCACTGGAGCTGCACTTGCAGCTCGTACAGACGCCGGTACTTGCCGTCGGGTTTCGCGAGCAGCTCGTGATGCGTGCCGTCCTCGACGAGACGCCCATCCTCGATCACGAACAGGCGCGAGGCCTTCCGCAACGTCGACAACCGGTGCGCGATGGCGAACACGGTGCGCCCCGCGATCAACCGCTCGAGGGCCTCCTGAATCTCCCGCTCCGTCTCGGTGTCGACGCTGCTCGTCGCCTCGTCGAGGATCAGGATGCGCGGGTCGTGGAGGATCGCCCGCGCGATCGACACGCGCTGACGCTCGCCCCCCGACAACGTGTGCCCCCGCTCTCCCACCACGGTGTCGTAGCCGTGCTGCAACTTTGTGACGAAGTCGTGCGCATTGGCCGCCTGCGCCGCCGCGATCGCCTGCCCGAGCGACGCTTCCGGCAAGCCGTAGCGGATGTTCTCGAGGATCGTCCCGTGGAACAGGTACGGATCCTGGAGCACCATCCCGATTTGGCGGCGGTAGTGCCCGGTATCGAGCCGTCGCAGGTCCACCCCGTCGATGCGGATCGCGCCCCCGGTCACGTCGTAGAAGCGCGCGATCAGGTTCACGATCGTCGTCTTGCCGCCGCCCGACGGTCCGACGAGTCCGATCAGCTCGCCCGGCGCCACATCGAAGCTCACGCCGCGCAGCACCTGACGGACGCCGTCGTACCCGAACGTCACGTGCTCGAACGCCACGCGGCCGTGGACCGGCCGGAGCTGCACGGGCTCCGGGTCGTCACGCACCTCGACCTCAGTGTCGAGCACCTCGAACACGCGGTGCGCCGAGGTGGTGGCCCGGTTCATCGTGCGGGCGATCTGTCCGATCACTTCGATCGGGCCGATGAACATCGTCGTGTACAAGAGGAATGAGACGAACGTCCCCACCGGCAGCGCGGTGCCGGTCCCGAGCAAGCGCGGCAGCGCGAGCCCCCACACGACGACGGTCGTGCCGTGCACGGCGAGCATGAGCAGCGGCCAGAACGTGGTCCAGTTGTCGTGGATGCGGTTGAACTCCGCCGTCACGTCCTCGTTGCGCTCGCCGAAGCGCCGGATCTCCCGCTCCTCCTGGTTGAACGCCTTGACGACGCGGATCCCGGGAATCGTGTCGGACAAGACGTCCGACACCCGCGACCACTTGCGCCACGCCCGAATGAAGAGCCGGTTGATCGACTCGCCGTGCCGGTAGATCAGCCAACAGAAGAACGGCACCGGCACCGTCATCGCGAGCCCGAGCCGCCAGTCGAGGCTCAAGAGCACCGCGCCGAGCCCCAAGAGCATGACGAGCGACAGCGACACGTCCACCACGCCGAAGGCGAGGAAGTCCCACAGACGGTCGGTATCGGCCGAGACGCGCGTGATCAGGCTTCCCGTCCGCTTGCGCGAGAAGAACGCGAGCGACAGCCGCTGGATGTGCTCGTACAGCTCCGACCGGAGATCGCGCGCCACCCACTCGCCGAGGATCGCCATCAACCGCAGCCGCACCACGGCCGCGCCCTGGCGGATGACGTAGACCAGGGCCATCGCCGCGACCGCGAGCCACGCGATCGTGCCTGCGCGGCCGAGCGACAACGCGCCCTCTCGCGCGGGTCGCACCACGCGGTCGATCAGGTACCCCGCGAGGTAGGGCGGGATGAGGCTCACGAGCGTGATCAGCGTCGCCGCCGTCATGCCGATCGTGAGCTGGCGTCGATACGGCTTGAGATAGCCCAGCAAGCGCCGGATGACGGCCACTTCCCGGCCCGACACGACGGCCTGTGCTTCGCGCACGGGCCGCGCGACGCCGTCCGCATAAGCGCGGTCGGGATCGACGGAGGGGATCTCGCGCCCCTCGAGCTGCTCTTCGAGCACGAAGCGGATGTTCTCGAAGGCGCGGCGCTGGCGATGCGTGTAGCGCACCAAGGCGAGCGCCGGCTCCCCCGGGCTGCCCAGCAGCGTCAGAGTGTTCGCCGAGAGCCCTGGGGACTCGCGCACCGCCTCGATGCGCGCGCGTTCCACGCTCTGCACCACCCATGCGCTGCCGCCAGAACGGCGCGCCACGGCGACTTGCCGCGGGCCGAGGGCGACCCACGTCTCGGAGAGTCGGAGCGTGTGGTCCAGATCGCTGAGGGCGTAGAGCTGCACCGGCGCCCCTTCCCAGTCCGATTCGATCTGCCGGCGCAGATCGGCCGGCAGACGCAGAGGCTGGTCCAGATAGCGCCCGATGATTTGGTCGTCGAGATGTTCGAGCGTGCTCATGTCCGTGGTCCTCGTGTAGTGCGAAACAGAACGGCCCTCCAGGTCTCGCAAGGCACCCGGAAGGCCGGATCACGGCATGAGATCGATCCGATGGACTTCTAGGGTGCTCGCTTCCGGCGATCCGCGCTCTCGGGCGCAATACGCCCAACAAACCCCAGGAGTGGAGCTTGCCGGCGCCCCGAGGGCGTGAGGTACGTGCAGAGGTCGATCATCATTGAGGTCAGTCGGAATCCTTTGAGTTGCGTTGATCAGGTGCTGCTACCAGCAAGGTAAAAGTGCGTGCGCGGCCGGGCAAGGGGTGATACGTTTTGCGCCCTATGATCATCCTTCCGATTCTCATGGTCCTGGCGCAGGGCCCCGCTGCGACGACTCGTACGCTCACGGTGGATGACTTGTTTCGCATCCAACGCGTGTCGGACCCACGCGTGAGTCCCGACGGCAAATGGGTCGCCTACGTCGTGGCCACGCCCGATCTCGCCGCCGACAAGTCGACGAGCCGCATTTGGATGGTGGCCATTGCGGGGGGCGACCCGATTCCCCTCACAGCCAAGGCCGGCTCCGCCTCGAGCCCGCGCTGGAGTCCCGACGGCAAGTATCTGGGCTTCCTGGCGTCGCGGGGTGAAGACGCCGAAACACAGGTCTGGGTGCTCAACCGGCTGGGCGGAGAAGCGGAGCAGCTGACGTCCGTCAAGCAGGGGGTGGGCAGCTTCGTGTGGTCTCCCGATGGCGGGCGGTTGGCGCTCGAGGTCGACGACCAGACGCCGGACCAGGCGGGTGACACCACCTGGATCGGGGCGAAAGCAAAGACCCAACGGCCGTATGTGATCGACCGTCTGCAGTTCAAGCGCGACGGCACCGGCTACCTCGACCATCGCCGTACCCACATCTACGTGTTCGACGTGAGCACCAAGGCCGCCGCCCGCCAGATCACCTCGGGCGATTGGGATGACGAAGGCCCCGCGTGGTCACCCGACGGCCGCGCGATCGCGTTCACGAGCAACCGCGACAGCGTGGACGGCAACGACAACTCGGACGTGTGGGTGGTCGCGAGCGACGACACCGGCAAGGGCGCCACGACGCGCCGGCTCACGTCGGGGCCCGGCCCCGACGGGGATCCGGCGTGGAGTCCCGACGGCAAGTGGATCCTCTATGACCGGCAGCCGCTCGGTGAACCGATCGCGATGATCTACGATCCGGGCCAGCTCGCCGTGATCGGCGCCGATGGTGGCCAGCCGCGCGCGCTGACCGCCGCGCTCGATCGCAACATCCGCGCCGAGCGCTGGGCCCCCGATGGGAAGAGCATCTACGGCATTCTCGAGGACGAGGGCGACAATTATCTCGTGCGGGTGGATGCCACGTCAGGAGCCGTT
>DASYRD010000130.1:0-78898 GCA_036004745.1 Gemmatimonadales bacterium
ACCCCCCCCTCCCCCCCGGGTTCAGCGCTCAGCCACTACGGAGAGACCTTGACCACCACAAAGACGTCGAAATCGGGACCCGTCTTGGGCGGCGCCGTGGGCGAACCGCCAATCGGCGTAGGCGGCGTGACGCCTCCCATCGGCAGGCTGATCATCCCGCCTCCAAACGTGCCGCTCGCGACGGGCGATCCGAAGAAGTTCTGGGCGTTGCGCACCTCGTACCGGTCACCCACCTGGAGGATGCCCGACAGATCCGCCGACACGGCGGACTGACGGCTCCAGTTGTAGACCACTACGGCGGCCCGCTCCGGCTCGTACAGGTTGGGCCGAACGAAGACGCGGGTCGTCGGTACGCCCGAGAGGGCCTGATCGGTCGACCCCAGGCCGGTCTTGCTGCGCCACTCGCTGAAGGTGTAGTCGCGGCCGCCATACTGCCACGCCGCCGCGTTGGGATCGCGATAATGCATGTCACCCGACCAGTGCTGCCCGCTCGTGTTCGCGTCGTTCAGCACCACGGGCCGCTCGGGCGCCACCAGCGTGTTCCCGCTGAGGGTCAGCGATTGCCAGTACAACACTTCGAATAACCTCCGACCGCCGGCGATGTAGTTCCCCTGCACCAGGAGATCGGCGTTGAGTGTCGTCTCGAACCCCAGGTCGACGTTGTACACGCCGAAGCCTGGTGAGAAGTACGTCATGTTCCCGATCATCGTGGCGTTCTGCACTGGCTCCTGCCCGCCCATGAGGATGTTCGCCCCGGCGGCGCTCGCTCCGGCCGCCGACACCGTCCCGTTGTTGAACGAGACGTTCCCCTCGACGTGGACGTTGTTGAGGTGTCCGCTCCCGGCGTTCGTGTAGACGTGCACGCCGTAGGCGAACTGCGTGAACAGGATGTTATCCCGGAGATAGATGGGCCCGGCGTCGCTCTTGATGTAGAGCGCGTGCCCGCTCCCCTTGGTCGCCTGCCAGCCGTTGTTGTAGACCAGGCATCCGTAGATCTCGATGTCGGCGGCCGAGGAGTAGTTGTAGAAGCCGATGCCGTTGTCGTGAACCACGAGGTTCACGTACTTGTTGTGCGATCCGTCATTTACCACGCCGTGCGGTCGCTGTGGCGTGACGGTCGTGCGGTCCGGGCTCGAGTTCATGATCTCGAATCCCCAGTAGATCCCGTACGAGCCGGTGACGGTCAGGGCATCGTTGGTGAAGCCGTTCACATCGATCGTCGCCCGCTCCCCGGGGTACTGCCGAACCACGATCGGAGCGGTGGCGGTGCCTCTGAGACTCGACGCAAACGCACCGCGATAGGTCCCGCCCCGCACCCACACCGTATCACCCGGCTTGATGCGGCCGCCCGCGCCCGCCAAGGCGGTGACGAGGTCCCACGGACGGGTTGCCGTGCCATCGCCCCCGCTCGAGCCGCTGGGGGAGGCGTAGTAGCCCGCGTGCGCGGTCTGCAGTGCGACGCTGACCGCCGCCGTCCCGCTCTTGCCTTCGCTGGTGGCCGTCAGCGTCGCACCTCCAGCCGACACGCCGCTCACCAACCCGATCGCCGATACCGTGGCGACGCCGGGCGCGCTGCTCGTCCAGCTGATGGGCCGTCCGGTCAGGGCATTTCCCGCGGAATCCTTGAGTGCCGCGATGAGCTGCACCGTCCCGCCGACCAGCACGCCCGCCGGGTTCGGACTCACCGTGACCGTCGCGACCGGAACCACCGTGACCGTGATTGCCGCAGTCCCACTCTTTCCTTCGCTCGCAGCCGTGATCGTGGCGCCACCTGCCGCCACCCCGCTCACGAGACCTGTCGTCGACACCGTCGCGACGCTTGGTACAGCGCTGGTCCACGTGATACTCCGGCCCGTCAGCACGTTACCCGCCGAGTCGTGCAGGGTCGCCGTCAGCTGGACTGTTGTGCCCATGCGCAGCGTCGCCGACGTCGGCGTCACCGACACCGTCGCCACCGGTTCGACGGCCACGTCGGTGACCGCTACGACCGCGGTCCCACTCTTCCCTTCGCTCGTGGCCGTGATCGTGACGCTCCCGGCTGCGACACCTGTCACCAAGCCGGTCGCCGACACCGTCGCCACACTAGGCGCACTGCTGCTCCAAGTGATGGTTCTTCCCGTGAGTGGGTTGCCGGCAGAGTCCTTCGGCGTTGCCGAGAGGAGCGCGGTCGACCCCACGCCGAGAGCCACGGGATTCGGGCTGATCGTCACGGAGGCGACCGGGACGGGGGGGACGGTCATGACCGTCACGACCGACGTATCAGCCAGCCTGTGTCGGTTGTCGCTCGCGATCACTCGGTACGTCCCCGCGGCGGAGCCGGCCGTAAAGAGGCCGCTGGAGTTGATCGTTCCGCCCGTAGCCGAGTAACTGACGTTGACCGGGACCGTGTCACCGGAGTTCCTGATACCAAGGGCAGCGAATTGTTGTGTCGCACCGGTGGCGAGGCTCGCGCTCGGCGGCGTCAAGGTGATCATCACCACCCGGCGTTTCTGCACCAGCGACGTGCCGCTGAGCGTCACGCCGGAGAGGGGGATGCTGGCCGTGACGGCCACGTCGTTTTCGGACGTGTCGGCCGTGTACATCCCGGTTTGGGTGATCGAACCGGCCGTTGCGGACCAGGCGGCGTTGACGTTCAGCGTGTCTCCCGCGTTGCCCTGGCCGAAGGCGTGGAACTGGAAGGCCTGTAAGGGATCGAGCATCACGGTGTCGGGCGTGACGAACACCCCCGTCACCGTGCCGTCGGGCCCGGTGAATCGATTCCGGTCGAGGTTACAGGCTGCAACTAGAAAAAGCGTGGACAGCGCGAGGCGCTGTAAAAGCGTGGGTGTACGCGGCATCGGAGCCTCCCCGGCGGCCCCCAAACAGACGAGCCGCCAACTTCGACGTGAGGTCGACGCTGGCGGCTCGGCTGGCATGGCGGCCTGCGGCCGCTGTAGCCCCGTAGCTCTGCGTCACCGCCTTTCGGCGGCTATGCTCTGAGCAGCGATGGTCATTTTCAGCGACTCCGTGAAGGCGACCGAAAACGAAGCCGGGCCGCCGCAATCGACCGGAGTCGATTCGCTGGCGGCCCGGCTGGCGTGGCGGTATTCCCGCGGTAGCCCCGTTAGCTCTGCGTCACCGTCTTTCGACGGATTTGCTCTGAGCAGCGTACTGCGTGAGACAGTTGTGCTTCGTAGTCACCGGCAGGCAAGAGATGTTCCAACTGCGTCGGGACAGCGCGTTCCGCGCTGGCGGGTCGCGACTTAGGCTAGCCGACGATGTGGTCCCAACGCAACACTTTGCTGACGCATTATGCACGAATCATTGCATTACACGGCAGTCAACGCAGCAATGTCTTCAGCGGCACGTTGCCCGTGCTGCGCAGCTGGACGCGCTTTTCCCCAATCGGCGTATCGAGCAGCACGGCGCCGGTCACCCCGTATTTGAGCGCCTGACGCGTCAGCAGTCCTCGCGCCGCCGCGCCCACGCCGGCCCATTCGAATCGTACGGGCATCACCACGCGGCTGTGGTTGGTGGGCGAAAGATCGAGGGGCCGGTCGATGAGCGCATCACCGAAATGGGTGCCTTCGAGATCGACGCCGACTTCGAGGCGCGTACTGCGCAGCCGGTACTCATTCGGATTGTAGACGTCGAAGACGAGGTCCAGCGTCCCGCCCGTCAACCCCATCCCCGTGATGTTGATCTCCTGAAGCTCGACCTGCGGTTCCTGGAAGCTGAACGCCGACCGCAGCGTCGCACACCCCGTGAGGGCCAGGAGCGCTAGAGCGATTGCTTGAGTTTTTGCCACCATTCCATGCGCTCCTTGATGGTCTTCTCGTACCCGAAATCGGTGGGCGCATACCAACTCGCGCCGCGCAGCGCCTCCGGCAGATACTCCTGCGGGATGTACGCCTGGTCCGAATCGAACGCGTACTTGTACCCCGCGCCATAGCCCAAGTCCTTCATCAGACCGGTCGGCGCGTTCCGAATGTGGAGCGGCACCGGCTCGGCGGGGTGCGCCTTGGCGGCCTCCTGCGCCTCCCCGAACGCGGCGTAGGCCCGATTCGACTTGGGCGCCGTGGCGAGGTAGATCGTGGCCTCCGCGAGCGCCAGTTCGCCCTCGGGACTCCCGAGGAAGTGGTAGGCGTCCTTGGCCGCCAGGGCCACGCTCAACGCGCGCGGATCGGCGAGCCCCACGTCCTCCGACGCGATCCGCACCAGCCGCCGCGCCAGGTACAGCGGGTCCTCGCCGCCCGCCAGCATGCGCGCGAGCCAGTAGAGCGCGCCCTGCGGGTCACTGCCCCGCACGGCCTTGTGGAGCGCCGAGATCAGGTTGTAGTGCTGCTCGCCGGCCTTGTCGTAGGTCGGGAGCGCGCGTTCGAGCACTTGGCGAATCACGTCCGGGGGAATGGGAGAAGGGAGAGGGGAGAGGGACGTGACGTGCTTCAGGACGGCTTCGAGCGTGTTCAACGCTCGCCGCGCATCGCCTTGGGCGTGGGCGACGAGCAAATCCACGGCCGCTGGCTCGAAGCGTACATCTCCCTTCTCCCCTCGCCCTTTGTTTTCCAGCTCCAGTGCCCGGTCAGTCACCGTCCTGATGTGCTCATCCGTGAGGGGCTCCAGCACGAACACCCGGCACCGCGACAGCAACGCCCCAGTGAGCTCGAAGCTCGGATTCTCCGTGGTCGCGCCGATCAGCGTGATGATGCCGTTCTCGACCCACGGAAGAAACGCGTCTTGCTGCGCCCGATTGAAGCGGTGGATCTCATCGCAGAACAAGATCGTGCCCTGCCCCTGGTACTTGAGCCGCTCCTCGGCCTCCTTGATGATCTCGCGGACGCGCGGGACGCCCTCGGTGACCGCCGAGAAAGGCTCGAAGTGGCGATCGGTGTAGTTGGCGATGATGCGCGCGAGCGTCGTCTTGCCCGACCCCGGTGGACCCCAGAAAATGCAAGACCCGATTTCGCCGCGACGAATCAACTCGCCGAGCGCCTTCCCAGGCCCGAGGAGATGTTCCTGACCGAGGAACCCATCGAGGGTCTTGGGCCGCATCCGCGCGGCCAGGGGCTCGGTCGAGCCCTGGAAGAGCGTGGGGTCGCTCACGATGCTCCGTCGAGCAGCCGTTTGGTCAGATAGAACATCACCGCACCGGCGAAGAACGAGGCCGGGAGCTTCCAGCCCCGTTTGTGCTGGAACTCCGGGACGAGATTCGATGCCGCAACGTAAATGGTGACGCCCGCCGAGAGTGCCAACCCATGCAGGCTCAAGAAGCCCAGCGAATCGGTCAGCAGCACCCCGACGACCGTCGCGAGTCCCAGGAGCGCGGCGGCACCGACGGCGCGCCCGGCCGTCCGCCCGCCGGCCAGCATCAGGCTCGAGATCATCACGCCCTCCGGCAACTTGTGCAGGAAGATGGCGATGAACACCATCACGCCGAGGTCCATGCGGACCAGGAACGCGCTCGCGATCGCCACACCGTCGAAAAAGGTGTGCAGCAAAAGCCCGACCAGGGCCGACGTCCCCGCCACCGCCGTGACCGCGTGCGTCTCTTCGCCGAAGTGAAAGTGGGGCGTCACCGTGTGCTGGGTGAGATGGACAGCGAGGTAGCCGGCGAGCACCAACAGGGGCGCCGCGCTGCCGCTCTTCACCAGCGCCTCGGGGAAGATTTCGACGATCGCGACGGAGAGCATGAACCCGGCGCCGAACGCGACAAAGAGCTCGATGAGCTTCAGCCCGCTCGTCGCTCGGCGCGCGACCGCGAGGCCGCCGAGCACGTTGCCGAGCGCCGCGACGAGCGCGTAGACGAGGGCGCTAGACACGGGAGAGCAGGTACTCCTTGGTGTTCTTGGCCGGGTCGTCGAGGACTTCGCCCAACAGCCGCTTCAGGACCTCACCGACGTCGGGCCCGGGACGCACGCCGGCGGCGACGAGGTCGTCGCCCTTCACGGCCAGGTCCTTGAGCGCGAGGGGTGGACGGGTCGCGCGAATCGCCGTGACCGCCTTGATCACGCCCTCCGGGGCGAGCGTCAGCAAATCGTCGACGTACTCCGCCACCTGCGCCAGCCAGTAGCGGATCACGGCGGCGCTCTTCGTGTCGGGATAGCTGTCCCGGAACTTCCCGATCGCCCGCCCGCGCTCGATGTCGCGATTGGCGCACTTGAGACGGGTCAGCAGCGAGGCCGGATCGCTCGCGAGGAACGCGGTGATCAAGACCGCATCGCGCGGCAACTTGTCGAGCTGCCGCTTCGCCTTGCTCCAATCACGGCTGATCTCGGGCAGCCAGATGCGCGCGGCGCCGACATCCATCCACAGCTCCAACAGCTTCGACAGCCGCACCGCCGTCTGAATGCCCTTGAACCACTCATCCCGCACCCGCTCCGCCGACAATTGGCCGAGTCCCTGGGCGTTCGCCTTCGCCGCCTCGAGGGTCCGCGAGTGGATGCGGAACTCGAACCGGGCGCTGAAGCGGAGGGCGCGCAGGATGCGCAGGTAATCCTCCTGGAAGCGCCAGTTCGGATCCCCCACGGAGCGGATGATCTTCTTTTCGAGGTCGGCCGCGCCGGCGAAGGGGTCCCGCCACTCATGCTTGAGGGGATGATAGGCGATGGAGTTGATCGTGAAATCGCGCCGCGCGAGGTCGTCGATCAACGACACGCCGAACTCGACGGTGGCGTGCCGGCCGTCGGTCTTGATGTCCTTGCGGAAGGTGGTGACCTCGTGCGGCTGGTTCTGCGTGTCGAGCACGGCCACCGTGCCGTGCTCGATCCCCACCGGCACGGTGCGCTTGAAGAGCTTCTGCACCTCAGGGGGTGGGGCGGCGGTGGTGAGATCGAAGTCGTTGTGGGGTTTGTCGAGCAGCGCGTCGCGGATCGCGCCGCCCACGCACCACGTCTCGTACCCGGCGTCCTCGAGCTTCTTGGCGATGTTCAACACTTCCCGCGGGATCTCGAGGCGGGGCGGGAAGCTACCCACAGAGCACCGAGCCCCCATTCACATTCAGGATCTCTCCCGTGATGTGGCGGGCGAGAGGCGAGCAGAGGAACACGATGGGACCCGCAATGTCCTCGGCGCTGGCCACGCGACCCAGCGGAATCGTCTTGGGGATGGCGTCGCTCAAGGCTGGGCGGGACATCTCCGTATCGACCCAACCGGGAGCGACGCAGTTCACGGTGAGGTGCGGCGCCAGCTCCACGGCGAGCGCCTTCGTGAGCGCGATGACGGCACCCTTGGTGGCAGCATAGTCGGCGTGAAAGGCCTCACCGCGCTGACCCGCGGTCGAGGAGACGAGGACGATCGTACCGCCGCGCGCGAGATGGGGAATGGCGGCGCGGCAGACGTACATGGCGCCGTCGAGATTCGCGCGCCGCGTCCCTTCCCACTGCGCGTCGGTCATCTTGGCGAGCGGCACGGCGTCGGGAGGCCAGACGCCGTGATTCACCACGAGGATGTCGAGGCCCCCGCCGCCGAGGGTCTGCACCACGTCGGCGACGACCCGCGTGGCGGTGCCCGCATCACCCAGATCGCCGCCCACGCCCACCAGGGGCGGCGCGGGCTTCCGCTCGCGATAGCCCACCACGACGCGGGCTCCTGCCCGCTCGAGCAGCAGCGCCGTCGCGCGACCAATACCCCGCCCTCCACCGGTGACGAACGCGCGCTTTCCGGCGAGGTCGATCATCCCCGGAGCCGGTCCTCCACGAGATCGCAGATCACGTGCTCGATCGCCAGGTGCAGCTCCTGGATGCGCGCGGTGTCGTCGGCGGGGATGACGAGCGCCACGTCGGCGAGCTCCTTCAGCTGGCCACCGCTCTTCCCGAGGAAAGCGACGACCGTCACGCCGCGAGACTTCGCGGCCTGTGCGGCTCGAATCACGTTGGGGCTCTCGCCGCTCGTCGAGTGCAGCACCAGGAGATCGCCGGGCTCCGCCAGCGCCTCGACCTGGCGCGAGAACACCTCGTCGAAGCCGAGGTCGTTGGCGCACGCGGTGAGGAGCGACGTGTCCGTCGTCAGGGCGATGGCGCGCATCGCGGGCCGCGTGGTCTGGTAGCGCACCACGTACTCGGTGGCGAGGTGCTGCGCATCGGCGGCGCTGCCGCCGTTGCCGGCGAAGAACAGCGTCCCGCCGCCACGCAACGTGACCTCGTACCGGTCCGCGATAGCGGCGATCTCCTCGGCCTGATCCGCGGAGACGCGCGCCGCGAGGCCCGCCAGCGCCTCGAGCGACGAGCGGATCTGCTCGAGCGGCGTGCTCATCGCACCGCCTCGACGAACGCCTTGAGGCCGCCGGACGTGCCGTTCTCCTCGATGACGGTGCCGATCACCACGAAGTCGGCGCCGCCGGCGCGCGCCGCCCGCGCCTGCGCGGGGCTCTTGATGCCGCCACCCACGAACAACGGCCGCTCCGGCACCGCGGCGCGGCAGGCGCGAATCACGTCCTGCGGCACCGGCCGCTCGGCGCCGCTCCCGGCGTCGAGATACACGGCCTGCATGCCGATCAGCTGCGCCGCTGTCGCGTGCGCCGCGGCCAGCTCCGGCTTGTCGGCGGGGAGCGGCCGCGTCTGGCTCACCGACTCGACGCTCGTCACCCGGCCGCCGTCGATCAGGATGTACGCGGTCGACAGCGTCGCGACCGGATGCCGCTCGAGGAAGGGAACGGCCCGCACGTGCTCCTCGATCAGGTACTGCGCGTTGCGGCCCGAGACCAGCGAGAGGAACAGCACCAGATCGACCTGGTCGGTCAGCTGCATCGCCGAACCGGGGAAGAGCGCCAGCGGGAAGCCCGGGGCGGCGTCCCGAATGGCCCGGGCGACGATGTGCGTTTGCGCCGCGCCGTCGAACGAGGAGCCGATGAGCATGCCGGCGCCGCCCGCTGCCTGCGCCTCCCGCGCCAGGCGCGCCGCCAGATCGCCCTCCGTACGGGCAGGATCCACGAGCACCAGCAGGCCGCCGCGCCCCAGCACGGTCATGGCTTCACGCCTTCGGCCAGATGGGCGACGCCGCCCACGTCTTCCTCGGCTTGGGCCTCGAACGCGTAGGTGATGAAGGCATCGGCCGCCAGGAGGTCGAGCGCCAGCTCGCGGCCACCCGCGGGGCGCGACGACACCTTGCCGAGCAGCCGGCGGCCCACGTCGGCGAGATGCGCCGGGAGCGGCAGCTTCGCGTCCGTGACCGCCTGCTCGATTTGCGCGCGCAGAGCCGCCGGCGGTCGCGGGCGGCGCGTGGCGAGCCAGGCGAGGACGTCGGTGCGGGTCACGGTTTGATCAACCCCTTCACGATCGATGGTGTTTGCGCGCGCGTCGACGCCATGAGGGCGGCGTCACCAACGCCGGCGGACGCGAAGTGCGGGCGCCCGCCCCCCTTCCCGCCCGCCGTCGTCGCGATGGCGTTCACGATGTCCCCAGCCTTGAGGCCCTGCGCGATGAGGTCGTCCGTGACCGCTACGTGAATGCCGGGCCGGCCGCCCTTGGTAAACAGCACGGAGATAGCACGCTTGTGCTTAGACCGGAAGCCGTCCATGGCGGCGCCGATTTGGACGCGATCCTCGAGGTCCGATTCCGAGATGTGCAGCTCGACGTCCCCGATCCGCTCCACCTGCCCCGCGTCGCCGGTTCCCGACTTGAGCAGGTCGCCGATCCGTTTCTCGAGCTTCTTGTTCTCGTCGAGGATCGACTCGATGCGGCGCACCAGGTGCTCGGGCTGCGCCTTCAGCAGCCCCGCCGCTTCGTCGAGGCGCCGCTCGAGGTCGAGCCCGTACCGATACGCCGCCGGACCCGTCAGGGCCTCGATGCGGCGCACGCCGGCGGCCGCGCCTGTCTCGTGCGTGAAGCGAAACAGGGCGATCGGGCCCGTGGAAGCGACGTGCGTGCCGCCGCACAGCTCGAGCGAGACGCCGGGCACGTCCACCACGCGAACCACGTCGCCGTACTTCTCCGTGAAGAAGGCCATGGCCCCGGCCTTGATCGCTTCCTTGTACTTCATCTCGCGCGTCTCGACCGGGAGGTTCTCCCAGATGTGCTGGTTCACCTCGCCTTCGATGCGCGCGAGGTCGTCGTCGGGGATGGGACCGTGGTGCTGGAAGTCGAATCGCAAGCGCTCGGGCGCGACCACCGAGCCCGCCTGTTGCACGTGCGTACCCAGGATCTTGCGCAGCGCGGCGTGCACGAGATGGGTCGCCGTGTGATTGCGCTCGATGTTGCGGCGTCGCGCCTCGTTCACCTGGGCGAGTGCGGGCGTCGGCTCGAACGCTTCTCCGAAGGTGCCGACGACCGCATTCTTGCCGTCGACCTTTTCCACATCCTCGACCGTCAACTCCCAGCCGTCACCCTTCACGACGCCGGTGTCGCTGATCTGGCCACCCGACTCCGCGTAGAAGGGATTCTCCTCCAGTATGATCTCCAATTGATCACCCATCTGGCGAAACGCGATCGGCTCGGTTTCGGCGCGTGTCGCGTCGTACCCGACCCACGTCTGCTTCTTCTTGGGCTTGAGCGTAACCCAGTCACCTGGCGGAGCAGTCGAAAGCAGGACGGCGCCGCTCTTCCGGCGCGCGGCCCGCGAGCGGCGCCGCTGCGCGTCGAGGGCGCGCTCGAACCCGGCCACGTCCACTGTTTGCTTCCGCTCCGCCGCGATGAGCTGCGTCAGGTCGAGCGGGAAGCCAAAGGTGTCGTACAGCCGGAAGGCGTCCTCGCCCGTGATCATTTTCGTCCAGCGCAGCTCGTCGAGCCGGATGAGCCCGCCCTCGATCGTCTCGAGGAATCGCTCCTCCTCCGCGCGGGTGACGCGCTCGATGTGCGGCTCTTTCTGTGCGAGGTCGGGATACGCCGCGCCCATGAGGCCGCTCACGGTCTTGATCAGGGGCGCGAGGGTCGGTTCGCGCCGACCCAGGAGCCACGCGTGACGCACCGCGCGGCGCAGGATGCGGCGCAGCACGTAGCCCCGACCCTCGTTCGACGGATAGACACCGTCGGCGAGCAGGAACGCGACGGCGCGGGCATGGTCGGCGAGGACACGGAACGGCGCGCCCGCGGGACCGCGGTCGTAGGGCTTCCCGATCACCTCGACGGCGTGTGCGATGATGGGCTGGAAGCAGTCAGTATCGTAGTCGGTCGTCACGCCCTGCATCAGGGAGGTGATGCGCTCGAGACCCGCGCCGGTATCGACCGACGGCTTGGGGAGCGGATTGCGGGTGCCGTCGGGCTGCTGGTCGAACTGCATGAACACCAGATTCCAGATCTCGAGGAACTTCCCTTCCTCGGAGAGCCGCTCGAATTCCGCGAGACCGGGCGTCCCTCTCCCTTCTCCCTTCTCCCTGATGTCAACGAGGATCTCGGAGCACGGTCCGCAGGGCCCCGTATCCCCCATCTGCCAGAAGTTGTCCTTGTCGGAGAGGCCGAAGATGCGCTCGTCGGAAATGCCGGTGATCTGGCGCCAGAGGTTGCGCGCTTCGTCGTCCGAGTGGTGCACGGTCACGTACAGCCGCTCGGGGGAAATGCCGAGCCATTTGTCGCCCGTCACCCACTCCCAGGCATACTCGATCGCTTCCTTCTTGAAGTAGTCGCCGAAGGAGAAGTTGCCGAGCATCTCGAAGAAGGTGTGGTGCCGCGCCGTGTGGCCCACCTGCTCGAGGTCGTTGTGCTTGCCTCCCGCGCGGACGCATTTCTGGCAGGTGACCGCGCGCTTCGAATCGCGGCGTTCCAGCCCCTGAAACACGCGCTTGAACTGCACCATCCCCGCATTCGTGAACAGCAGCGTCGGGTCGTCCGCAGGGACGAGCGACGAGCTGGGCACCTCCTGGTGGGACCGTGGAGGGGCCTTGAAATAGTCGACGAACTTGCGGCGGATGTCGGCGGACTTCATGGGCCGGAATATAGCACGGCCTTTCGGCAACCTGAAGAGCAACTAGGACTTAGGTGTAGCTACAGCGCCTCGATGATCGTACGGATGACGGGCCCCTGAAAGCCACGCCGGGCCAAGAACGCGACGAGCCGCCGCTTCCGTACCGGCGCCGGCAGCCCCGACAGCTGCTTGGCCCGTTTCTCGGCGACCGCCCGCACGACGGCGTCGGGATCGACGCCATCATCGGCCAGCGCCGTCCGGACGGCGTCCTCCGCGATGCGGCGTTCCACGCCCTGCGAAAGGAGGTCGCGCACGAGCCGCGCCGGGCCGCGACCCCGCGAAGCCTTGGCGCTGGCGTAGTCGCGCGCGAAACGTGCGTCGTCGAGGAGGTCTTGCCGGGCCAGGCGCTCGAGCGCGCCGTCGACGGCGGCGGGGGGATGCTGCTTTTGGAGCAGGCGACGCCGCAGGTCGAAGCGGGCGTGGGCGCGACGGGCGAGGGCGCGCAGCCCCGCGCGGTGCGCGCCCTCCAAATCCGCGAGCGCCTGCAGCCGATCGAAGACGGGCGCGGGAATCTCGGCACCAATCTGCAGATCCAATTCGGCGAGATCAGCGGCCGGGAGGGATGCAAAACGCCCCCGATCCACTTCGACCAGCCGGTAGTCGGGCCGGCGCGGAACGGGGGCGAGCCCGGTCAGCAGCATGCTACTCCTCGGGAGTGGCGGCCTCGTCGTCCTCACCCGCCGCCGGACTGGGAGCGGCTTTGACGCCGAGGTGCTCCTTCACGCGGGCTTCGACCTCGGCCGACATGTCGGGATGGTCCTTCAGGTAGAGCTTCGCGTTCTCGCGACCCTGCCCGATGCGCTCCTTGCCGTAGGAGTACCAGGCGCCCGACTTGTCGATGATCCCGGCTTCGGCGGCGATGTCGACGAGCAACGACTCGTGGCTGATGCCCTCGTCGAACATGATGTCGAACTCCGCCTGGCGGAACGGCGGCGCCACCTTGTTCTTCACGACTTTCACACGGACGTGGTTGCCGATCACCACCTCGCGATCCTTCACCGGCGCGATGCGCCGCATGTCGAGGCGCACGGAGGCGTAGAACTTGAGCGCGCGGCCGCCGCTCGTCGTCTCCGGATTGCCGAACATCACCCCGATCTTCTCGCGCAGCTGATTGATGAAGATGACCGACGTGCGCGACCGGTTGATCGCCCCGGCCAGCTTGCGCAGCGCCTGGCTCATGAGCCGCGCCTGGAGGCCGGGCAGCGAGTCGCCCATGTCGCCTTCGATTTCGGCCTTGGGTACGAGCGCGGCCACCGAGTCGACGACGACCACGTCGACGGCGCCCGAGCGCACGAGGATCTCGCAGATCTCGAGCCCCTGCTCTCCCGTGTCGGGCTGCGACACGAGCAGGTTCTCGATGTCGACGCCGAGCTTCTTCGCGTACTCGACGTCGAGCGCGTGCTCCGCGTCGATGTAGGCCGCGGCGCCGCCGGCGCGCTGGGCATGCGCCACGACGTGCAGGGCGAGCGTCGTCTTGCCGCTCGATTCGGGGCCGAAGATCTCGGTCACGCGGCCGCGCGGGATCCCGCCGATGCCGATCGCGGCGTCGAGGTTGATCGCCCCCGTCGAGATGCCCTCGAGCCGCACCTGCGGTGTGTCGGAGCCCATCCGCATGATCGAGCCCTTGCCGCAGGTCTTCTCGATCTGGGTGATGGCGAGTGAGAGCGCCTTGCGGCGATCGTCGGAGAGCTTGGTCGTTTCGCGGTTTTCTGGGGGGGCTGCCATGGTTGTCCTCGACATGGGTTGCGGCCTCGTCAGGTTTGAGGCCCGAATATATACCGAAGCTACGCCCGCAGCAACTATCGCCAGCCGGGGCGGAACGCGTCTTCCACGTGGTCTAACTTGTTACCCATCATCGCAATACAGTCGAAGCGGTAGATGTCGGACGGTCGGCCGTGGCGATCGACCCAAACGCGCGCCGCTTTCACGATCTCGCGCCGTTTGGCGCCCGTCACCGCCTCCAAGGGACTCCCAAACGCGTCCCCCTGCCGGACCTTCACCTCGACGAACGCCACTAGGTGCCCGCGGCGCGCAACGAGATCGACCTCCACGCGCCCGACCCGGAAGCGATGCGCCACAATATCCCAACCGCGGCTCTGGAGGTACCGGATCGCCCGTTCCTCGCCGGCGAGGCCGCGCTTGTGGCGCTCGTCGGTCCACTGCTCCGGGTTGCTGCGAATCCCGCTGTCCACGGCGGCAACCTAGCACGCCACCGCTCCGGCCCTGTAACCCAATGTACGCGCGCGGTGCCCTATTCACTCGCGCCGACGATGTCGTCGAGCTCCTCGAGTCCCACCAGGACGTCACGCGGTTTCGAGCCGTTCGCCGGTCCCAGAATGCCGGCCATTTCCAGCTGATCGATGATGCGCGCGGCGCGTCCGTAGCCGATGCTCATGCGTCGCTGCAAGAGCGACGTCGAGCCGAGCTGATTCTGAATGCACACTTCGGCCGCCTGCCGGAAGAGCGGATCGCGCTCTCCCGACCCCTCACCCATCCCGCCTCCCTCGTCTCCTTCTTTGGCCGCCGCTTCCAGCGCCGCGACTTGCTCGTCGATCGACGGCTTGCCGGGCACCGGCACCGCGGCGCGGGCGTGCGCCTTGTACCAGTCCATCAACCGCTCGGTCTCGTCGGTGGAGATGAACGCCCCCTGCACGCGCATCGGCTCGCTCTTGCCAGGCGGGAGAAACAGCATGTCGCCGTTGCCGAGCAACGTCTCGGCGCCGTTCTGGTCGAGAATGGTGCGGCTGTCGACCTTGGCCGATACGCGAAACGCGATGCGGCAAGGGAAGTTCGCCTTGATGAGGCCGGTAATCACGTTCACCGAGGGACGCTGCGTCGCGAGAATCAGGTGCACGCCGATGGCGCGCGCCTTTTGGGCCAGTACCGCGAGCGGCGTTTCGATTTCGCCCTGCACCGTGAGCATCAGGTCCGCGAGCTCGTCGACGATCAGCACGATGTACGGGAGAATCCCGTCCTTGTATTCCCCGTCGAACGGCAGCTCCTTCTGAATCCCCGCCTGCGTCGCGAGCGTTTCGCGCGGGCCCTTGAGCGGCTTCTTCTCTTCGACTTTGCGATTGAAGTCCGCGATGTTCCGCGCGTGATTCGCGTGCAGCAACTTGTAGCGGCGCTCCATCTCCCACACCGCCCACTTGAGCACGTTCGCCGCCTTGTGGTGGCTCGTCACCACCGGCAGGCCGAGGTGCGGCAGGGCGGCGTACATCGACAGCTCGACCATCTTCGGATCGATCATCAGGAGCTGCAGCTTCTCGGGCGGATGCGCGTACACGAGGCTCGTGATGATCGCGTTGATGCACACCGATTTGCCCGAGCCGGTCGCGCCCGCGATCAGGAGGTGCGGCATCTTGGCCAGGTCGTCGACGACCTCGTCCCCCTCGAGGTTCCGGCCCAGGACCACCGGCAGCGTGCGCGTGGGGCGCCGAAACTCCGCGGTGTCGATCAGCTCGCGGATGTGCACCATGCGGGGCGTCGGGTTCGGGACCTCGATCCCGATCGCCGCCTTCCCCGGAATCGGCGCCACGATGCGCAGCGACTGCGCCCGCATCGCCAGCGCGAGGTCGTCGGCGAGCGCCGAAACCCGGCCGACCTTGACGCCGCGACCTGGTTCGAGCTCGTAGCGCGTGACCACGGGACCGACCGTCTTGTGGATGATCTGCGCGCCGACGCGGAACGTCTCGAGCGTCGCCACGAGGCGCTGTCCCATCTCCTCGATAGCTGCCGCGTCGGCGTCACCTGCGGCGCCCGGCGGTTCGGTGAGCAGGTCGATCGGCGGCAGCAGCACGCCGGCGGGGGGCGGCGGGGCCGGCTTGGATGGCGGTAACGGCTTCGACTTGCGGTCTTTCGGGACAGGGGATGGGGGACGGGAGACGGGTGGTGCCGGCGGCTCCGTCGTAGCTCGTTTCGTCTTAGGTGCAGGCTTCTCCTCGTCCCCCTTCGCCCGTCCCTCTTGCCCGCCTCGCAGCATCGCCAGCGGATGCCACCCCACGGTCACGATCCCCAGCGCCGACAGCGCAAACAGCCCCACCAGCACTGCTCCGGCGGTCCCCACAGCCCCCTGGATGCCACTCGCCAGGAACTCCGGGAAGAGGCCGACGAGCTTCTGGGACGCAGTCCACTGGGGGTAGGCGTTTGGGAAGACGGGGCCGAGGCCGATCGCGATGCCGTAGGGGACGAGGAGGATGAGACCGGCGCCCAGGGCCGCGGCGCGGCCCCATGAGAGCGGTCCCAGCCGCTCGAACGCGGCGAGCGCCCACCCCACGCCCAGGACGGGCAGCACCACCGCGCCTAGCCCGAACATCTGCCACAACATGCTGCCGATCGCGCGGCCCCAGCTCCCGGTCAGCGGGAGTTGCAGGAGGGTGAGACCGAAGAACAGCCCCAGCAGCAGTGCGGCGACGCCGATCAGCTCGTTGCGGGCCTTTGGATTCATGCCGTGATGCGGCGGTCCGCGTACACCGGGACGACGGTGAACCGATCGGGGCGCGCGCAGAACGACACGTCCTCGCCGAGCCCGGTCTCGACGAGCTGGCGGGCCGCGTCGCTGGCGTCGAACGCGTCCTCCCAACCGCCTTGCTGTGCCGCCAGGTCGAGCGAGACCTGCGCGGCGTCGTTGAGACTCACTTTGCGCGCGCCCTTCTTCACCTTCTGGATCAGGCGCCCCGCGGTATAGGCGTCCTCGAGCGCGAACTGTTTCTCCCGGCCGGCGCAGATGATCACCAAATCCCCGCGATCGGCCCACAGCGCGCGCGCCCGCTCGGCGACCGCGCTGAAGTTGAGCGCCGCCGCCACCAGCACCGGGTCGCCGCCCTGCGCGGCGACGAGCGCCGGCGTGCCGTTCGTGGTCGCGAGAAACACCGTCTTGCCGCCGACCGCCTCCGACGTCATCTCGCGCGGCGAGTTCCCCAGGCCGAACCCCTCGATCTTGATCATGCGCCGCTCCCCGGCGAGCACGATCCCGTCCTTCGCGAGGTTCGCCGTGAGGCGCACCGCCTCCTCTGACGTGGCGGCGGGGACGACGGCCTTGGCCCCTGCCGACAGCGCGGTGACGATGCTGCTCGTCGCGCGCAGCACGTCGATGACGACGACCCCCCGGCCCGCGAGATCACCTGCGTTCAGGCCGAGTGGGGTGAAGTAGACGTCGATCTTCATGTAGGGTCTTTAAGGAGCTGCGGCTCGCGCTCGAGGAACTTCGTGTCGACCTTCCCCTCGATGAAGTCCGGGTGGCGCATTACCCGGCCGAGGAATGGAATCGTCGTGGTCACACCCTCAATGATAAACGAGTCGAGGGCCTGGCGCATACGCGCCAGCGCCTCCGCCCGGGTGTTGCCGTGGACGATCACCTTCGCGAGCAGCGAATCGTAATACGGTGGCACCGTGTAGCCGGCGTAGATGTGCGTGTCGACCCGGACGCCCGGCCCGCCGGGCGGATGGTACGCGGTGATCAGTCCGGGGGACGGCTGGAAGTTGCGGGCCGGGTCCTCCGCGTTGACCCGGCACTCGATGGCGTGGCCGCGCAGCCGGTTGCCGTTCATCACGAACGACAGGGGCTCTCCCGCGGCGACGCGGATCTGCTCCTTCACGAGGTCGAAGTTCGTGCACATCTCCGTCACCGGATGCTCGACCTGGATCCGCGTGTTCATCTCCATAAAATAGAAGGAGCCGTCCTCGTCGAGCAGGAACTCGATCGTCCCGGCACCCACATACCCGATGGATTCGGCCAGCTTCACCGCCGCGTCACCGATGTCTTCCCGCAGCGTCTGGTCGAGCGCGGGGCTCGGCGCTTCTTCGATCAGCTTCTGATGGCGGCGCTGCACGGAGCAGTCGCGCTCGCACAGGTGCATCACCCTCCCGTGCGTGTCGCCCATGATCTGGAACTCGATGTGGCGCGGCCGGGCCAGGTATTTCTCGAGGTAGACCGCTCCGGAGCCGAAGGCGGCGAGCGCCTCCTGGGTGGCGAGGTTGAAGGACTGGGTGAACTGTTCCTCGTCCGGCGCGACCCGCATCCCCTTCCCGCCGCCCCCCGCCGCCGCTTTGATGATGACCGGAAACCCGATCTTCGCGGCAATCTTGAGGCCCTCATCGGGGGACTCGACGGGCCCGGGAGAGCCCGGCACCGTCGGCACCTTGAGCTTCTGGGCGATCTTGCGGGCGGTGGCCTTGTCGCCCATCTGGCGGATCTGCTCGGGCGTGGGGCCGATGAACGTGATGTTGGAGGCGGCGACCTTCTCGGCGAACTCCGGGTTCTCCGCGAGGAAGCCGTACCCCGGATGGATCGCGTCGGCGCCCGTAATCTCGGCGGCCGCGATGAGACGGGGAATGTTGAGGTAGCTGTCGCGGCCCGGCGGCCGGCCGATGCAGACGTCGTCATCGGCGAAGCGGACGTGCAGACACTCGCGGTCGGCCTCGGAATACACCGCGACCGTCCCGATCCCGAGCTCCTTGCACGCGCGGATGACCCGCAGGGCGATCTCCCCGCGGTTCGCGATCAGCACTTTTTGGAACATCAGGGCGTCAGCTCGATCGCCCCGGCCTGGTCGCTGCCGCCCAGCCGGTTCCCGGACGAATCCACGCCCGACACCTTCAGCGCGAACTCGCTCGGGTTCGAACAATAGAAGATCGCGCTCTCGTAGCTGATCACGCCCTGCTGGTACCACTGGAACAGCGACTGGTCGAAAGTCTGCATCCCGTACTGCACGGAGCCCTCCGCGATCAGATCGGGAATGCTGAGCTGCTTCGAGAGATCGCGCACGTTGTCCGCCACGGCCGCCGTATTGATCAACACCTCGGCGGCCGGCACGCGGCCGCGGCCGTCCTTGCGTGGGACGAGGCGCAGCGAGATCACGGCCTGCAAGGCGGTGGACAGCAGGTGGCGGATTTCGTCGTGCTGGTGCGGCGGGAAGAACGAGATGACGCGGCTGATCGTCTGCGTCGCGTCCGTGGTGTGGAGCGTCGAGAAGACCATGTGGCCCGTGTCCGCCGCCTTGAGCGCGGTATCGAGCGTCTCCATGTCGCGGATCTCGCCGATCAGGATCACGTCCGGGTCCTGCCGCAGCACGTGGCGCAGCGCGGAATTGAACGACAGCGTGTCGTTGCCGACCTCGCGCTGCGAGATGTTCGCCAGTTGGTCGCGATGCAGGAACTCGATCGGGTCTTCGATCGTGATGATATTGACGCGCCGGTTCGTGTTGACGTGGTTGATCATCGCGGCGAGGGCGGTCGACTTGCCCGACCCCGTCACGCCCGTCACGAGGACGAGCCCGCGCGGCTTCAACGCGATCTCTTCCATCACGGGCGGGAGGCTCAGCTCCTTGATCTGCTTCACCTCGTAGGGAATCGCCCGGAACGCGAACGCCACCGTGCCGCGCTGCTGATACACGTTCGTGCGGAACCGGCCGACGCCGGGCACGCCGATCGCGAAGTCCGCCTCCTTGTGCTCGGCGAATTCCTTCACCTGGCGCGGCGTCATGATCTGCTCGGCGAGCGATTTCAGCTCCTCGGGCTTCAAGGCCTGCGTGTCGAGCCCCACCAGCTCACCGTTCACGCGGATGGTCGCCGGCCGACCGACCTTGAGCAACAGATCGGAGCCGTTGCGCTGCACCATCGTCGTGATGGCTTGCTTGAAGTTGAATGCCGCTGGAGCTGCCTCAGCCATTGGGATCCACCCGGTAGAGGACCTGTCCGAATTCGACCGGCTGCGCGTTCTGAACGCACACTTCCTTCACGACTCCGCCGACCTCGGACTCGATCTCGTTCATGATCTTCATCGCTTCGATGATGCAGACGACCTGGCCGGTGTTCACCCGGGTGCCGGCCTTCGCGTAGGGCTGGGCGCCCGGCTCCGGTGCCGAGTAGAACGTCCCGACCATGGGGGACTTGATCTCGAGCAGGTGCGAGACCGCCGGCGCGGGAGCGGCGGGGGCCGCCGGGGCGTGACCCGCCGTCGGGGCGGCAGGCGCCGCGGGGGCGTGAGCCTGCGACACGACCACGTGTCCGCCGGCATTCCCCATGACGTGACCGGCCTTCGAGACCCGTACCGACGACCAGGCCCCAAAGAGGCCGCGGCGGATCTCGATGGCGCCCACGTCCGGGGCATCCTTCAGGATCTGCACGAGCTGCGCGATGATGTCGAGCTTCATACCGTCAAAATACCCCCCATCGGGCCCTACACCAGTTCCACGAGATCCGTGCAGCCATCAGACAACAACACGGGGCCGTCCGCCGAGAGATGCACGTCATCCTCGATGCGCACGCCCCCCCGACCCGGTACGTAGACCCCCGGCTCGATCGTCACGACCGCGTCCACCGGCAGCGGGTCCAGCGCCGTCCGCGCGAGTCTCGGCGCTTCGTGCACTTCGAGCCCCAACCCGTGACCGGTGGAGTGGCCGAACGCGTCGCCAAAACCGCGCGCTTCGATCGGATCCCGCGCGAGGGCGTCGGCCTCGCGTCCCGGCATCCCCGCCCGCACCCCCTCGCGTGCCCGTCGCTGCGCGCCGGCGACGAGATCGTACAAGGCGCGCTGTGCTTCCGTCGCCCGCGCACCCACGACGACGGTGCGCGTGATGTCGGCGCAGTACCCATCGACCACGGCGCCAAAGTCTAGCAGGAGCCACTCCCCCGCCGCCACCGCACGACGACTGGTGTGCGCGTGCGGCAGCGCGCTGCGCGCGCCCGACGCGACGATGACCGGGAACGGATGTCCCTCGCTGCCCAGACGGCGCAGCTGGCCTTCGAGCACGCCGGCGATTTCGACCTCCGTCTGACCGGGCCGCACCGTCGCGATCGTCGCGCGCCACGCGTCGCCCGCGAGCGCCGCCGCGGCGCGGATCGCCGCGATCTCTGCCGGATCTTTGCGCACCCGCAGCCGCTCCACCAGCTCGCCCGTCGCCTTCCACCGCCACGCCTTCCCGACGCCGCCGGCCGCAAAGCGCTCCGCATCCTTGACCGTAATCGCGTGTGCCTCGTAGCCCACCGTCGCGAGGGGCCCCAGCGTCGGCAGCTCCTTGAAGAGCCGGTCCCACACACTCGCCCCTTCGATCTCCACGCGGGCGACGGCCCCCGCTTCGTCTCGCGCCTGCTCGGCGTAGCGGAAATCGGTCACCAGGAGCAGATCAGCGCGCGTCGCGACCGCCACGCCGGCCGAGCCGCTGAAGCCCGTCAGATACCGGATGTTGGGGCGCGAGGTGACGAGGAGCGCGTCGAGGTCTTCAGCTTCGAGGACCGCGACGAGCGCCGCGTGTCGGTCGCGACGCCTATCGCCGCTCGAGGAGGCGGACAAGGGCCTCGAGTCCCAGCCGATAACTGTCGGCCCCAAACCCCGTCACCACGCCGACTGCGAGGTCGGCCAGCACCGAGCGACGCCGCTCCGGCTCGCGGGCGAAGATGTTGGACAGGTGCACCTCGACGAACGGCACGCGCACCGCGAGCAGCGCGTCGCGCACGGCGAGACTCGTGTGGGTGAAGGCGGCGGCGTTGATCACCGCGCCATCGGCTTTGCCCTTCAGACCCTGGATCGCTTCGACCAACTCGCCTTCATGATTCGTCTGCGTCCAACTGCACTCGACGCCGAGTCCCTTGGCCTGCGTCCGGACGGCAGCTTCGATCTCCGCGAGACTCACGCGACCGTACACTTCCGGTTCGCGCTCGCCCAGCAGATTCAAGTTGGGGCCGTTGAGCACGGCGATGTGCACTAGGACTTGAGCTTTTTCAGCCACTGCTGGAACTGGTCGGCGTCCGCTTCATCTTCGGGGGGGCGCTGCGCGCGCCCCGATGAACGGCCCGGCGTCCGCGCGCTGCCCGGCTCGACCGGCGCGGCGCCTTCTCCACCGCCGGCACCTGCCGGTGCGGCCGCTGCCCCCGCTGCCGATCCGCTACCAGCGCCACCGAAGAAATCATCGAACGAAAACGGCGCCGCGCCGCCGGCGGCCGCGGGCGCGCTGCCCCCACTCGGACCGCCACCGCCGGCGGGCGGCGTCGCACTGGCGCCGTCTCCAGCGGCGGGCACACTCGTCGAGCGCCGCGCCGAATCGTCGCCGAACACCGAGTCCAGCGAGATGTGATCCTGCGCCGGATGCGACGGTTCGCCGGGCGCGCTCATGACGCTGTCGGCGCCGTCGAATGCCGCCTCGAGCGTGCTCTGCAGCGCCGCCGGGGCGAGGTCTGGCTCGGGTGGCGGTGCGGGCGCGCGGGGAGCGGGAGCCCTCGGCGCCGGAGCAGACCCGCGACCAGACCAGATGCCCTTCAGGAACGCCTGCGCCGAGACGCCGGAGCCGCCACGACGCGCGCCACCACCGCCGGTCAACTCTTCGACACGGCGTCGCAACTTGGCGTCCTTCGGGCGCTGCGCGAGCAGCGCCTGGTAGACGCGCAGCGCGTCTTGCTGGTGCCCCTGTTTCAGGTACAGCTCGGCCATCGTCTCGGTCAACACGGGCTCCGCTTGCGACAGCGTCGCCGTGTCGGCGGCGCCGTCGTCGTCGGACAACGCCACAGCTGCGGGCACCGCGGCCTCGCGCGGCGGCGGCGGCGGGGGCGGCTGCGGGGGTGGAGGAGGACGTCGCGGTGCCGGCGCAGGGGGGGGCGCCTCCGCGGCCGGCATGTCGTCCGGCATGATAAGCGGCAGGTCCACCTGCGGCATCGCGTCGTCGGTCAGCTCGGGCAGCGGCGTCGGCGCGTCGGCGGGTTCCGGAGTATCGAGCTTGAACATCCCGGAGCCCTCGTACTGCGTGCGCGACAATCCGATGACGTCTACTTGCTCGAACTGCTGCGAGTTGAGCTCGACGTCTTCCTGGACTTCCAGCCCCTCGGCTTTCGCCGCGGCGTGCGCCGCCGCGTTGAAGTCGAGCCCACCCTCGAACGTCTCGACGTCCGGCGACCGGCTTGGGGCCGCCTCGAGCGGGGCGACGGACTCGGGGGTCTCGTGCTCGACCTCGAAGTCGGGCTTCGCGAGCGGTGCCGTTTCGGCGTCCGCAATCGCGGGCGGTTTGGGGGCCGACGCAGCCTTGGTCTTGGCCCGGGCCAGCGCTTCGGCGGCGTCGCCGTTCATGGGATCGGCGTTGAGGAGCCGCCCCAACCAATCCACCGCCTCGTCAAATCGATTGTTCCGCTCGGCGATTTCGCCGAGGATCTTGAGGGCGATGATGTTTTCGGGATCGAGCGCCAGGACCTTCTGGAACACGTCTTTGGCCCCGGTGTCGTTCTTCATGTCGATCAAACAGCGCCCGTAGACGATGTGGGCGCTGACATAGTCGGGGTGCAGATCCAGGCCATTCTGACACAGCTCGATGGCCCTATCTAGTTCTCCCGCTTTACGATAGGCGTCGGCCAGGGGCGCGAAATTTCGCCCCTTGGGGTTTTCGGCCCAACGACGCTCGAGTTTCTCTATCTCGCTGGTGTAGGCCACGCCCTAAGTCTATGTGGGAATTGAAGGAAGATAGTGTCCGGCCGCCATCGCTGTCAAATCTCCGGACGTTCCGTCGCTTGAGTTTGTGCGTTGTCGTTTTTAGACTTATGCCCCTTCCCTCCTCTTAAGCGGAGCTAAAGCGTCCCCATGCTGCGTACGATGCGCGCCAACGCGAAGTGGGTGTTTTACATCCTCGCCGGCTCATTCGTGTTGTGGTTGGCGATCGGCCAGGTGATGCAGATCCTGGAGCCCAGCGGCAACATCGTACTGCGCGTGAACGGCCGCGAGGTGCCGGTCACGATCTACCAACAGCGCCTGCAATCGGCGCTCGAGCTGTACCGCCAGCAAACGGGGACCACCTCGCTGACGCGGGAGGACGAACAGCAGATCCAGGACCAGGTCACGAACCAGCTGATCCAGGAGATCCTGCTGCAGCAGGAATACGGCCGGCTCGGCATTCGGGTGAGCGACGAGGAGATCATCGACGCCGCTCGCACCTCTCCGCCGCCCGAGGTGACGAACGACCCGCAGTTCAAGACCGACGGCCAGTTCGACATCCGCAAGTGGCAGCAGTTCCTGCAGTCGGGCGCCGACCGCAACACGCTCGCGCAGATCGAGGCGATTTACCGCGACCGCATTCCGCAGATCAAGCTGGCGCAGTACATCACCTCCGACGTCTACATCTCCGACGCGAAACTGTGGCGGATGTACAAGGACGCACACGACTCCGCCAGCGTCGCCGTGCTTCCCGTCTGGCCATACCTCATCACCGACTCGATTGCGGTCGGCGACGCCGAGCTGCAGAGCTACCTCGACAAGCACCCGGACGACTTCAAGCGCCCCGCGATGGCGTTTGTCCAGTTCATCGCGGTGCCGCGGCTGCCCAGCTCGGCCGACAGCGCCGCGGCCCGCGCCCGTCTCGCCAAGGTCCGCGCCGAGCTCGCGCGCGGCGTGAAGTTCGAGGACGTGGCGCGGCGCGAATCGGCCGACACGGTGAGCGGAAAACAGGGGGGGGATTTGGGATGGGTGCGACGCGATGAGCCGGCGTTCGACCCCGAGTTCATGGCGGGTCTGAAGGGGCTCGCGCCGGGTCGCGTCTCGGCACCCGTGCAGAGCCAGTTCGGGTATCACCTCATCCGCGTGGACGCCGCCAAAGGCGACTCCGTCAAGGTGCGCCACATTCTCGTGGCCATCGATCTCCTGGCCGACCACCTCGACGCGGTCGAGGGACGCGTGGACAGCGTTGAGCGGTTGGCGGCCGACCAGACGAACGGCGCGCTGCTGGACAGCGCGGCCCGTCGCTTCAACCTCCCCGTGGCGCCCGTGTATCGCATCGTGGACGGCGAGCGTCTCACGTTGGGCCGCTACGTGATTCCCGATGTGGGCGTGTGGGCGTTCCAGGCCCACGTCGGCGAGACAAGCCCGATCGTCGAGGCGAAGCCGGCGTACTACGTGTTCCGGCTCGACTCGCTCGTCCCCGAGGGCGTCCCACCGCTCCGCGACGTGCGCGAGCAGGTCCTGCGGCTCGTCAAGCTCGAGAAGCAGAAGGAGATCGCCAAACGCCGCGCGGACTCGCTCGCGACCGCGTTGCGCGGCACGCCCAACCTGCCCGCGATCGGGACCGCGCGCGGCCTGCCGGTCGAGCGCTTCGGTCCGTTCACACGGCTCAAGCCGCCCAGCTATCTGGGAAGCGAGCCGCTCGCCGTGGGGGCCGCCTTCGGGCTACGCGTCGGGGAGCGCAGTGGGGTAGTCGTCGGACAGCGCGGCGACTTCATCGTCGAGTCGCTGGGTCGCAGGATGGCCGACTCGTCGGCGTGGGTGAAACAGAAGGATGCGCAGCGGGCGCAGATTCTCAACGCCGTGCGTCAGGCGCGGATTCAGCAATATGTGGACGGCCTGCGCGCCCGCGCGAAGATCGTGGACCGGCGCAAGGAAATCTTCCGCACGCAGGCGTCCGCGGACGCCGCGACGAGCTAGCCTACTCGACCAGGCGCTTGGGCTTCGCGTCGCGCGGCGGCTCGTTGTCGACGGGCCGTTGGATCGAATCCTCCGCGTCGGACAAGGCGCGCTTGAACTCGCGCAGCCCCTTCCCGACCGCGCGGCCGGCGTCGGGCAACCGATTGGCGCCGAACACCAGCAGCACGATCAGCAGCAGGATGACGATCTCGCCGCCGCCCAGATTCCCGAACATGCTGCGCGCCTACTGACTCAGCCGTTTCGGCGCGGAGCCCTGCGCCGGCGGCAGCGGCGCGTCGGACGACGCGGGGGGTTCCACCACCTCGTCCTTCAGGCCCCGTTTGAATTCCTTGATCCCCTTCCCGATCGACGCCCCGATCTCCGGAATGCGCTTGGCCCCGAAGAACAGTACGAGGATCAGGAGGAGAATCGCGATTTCGGTAAAGCCGAGGTTGCCGAGCATGAGTTCCTCTTCTAGAAGAGCGACCGAGCGACGAAATACGCGATCGCGACACCCACCACCGCGAGCAGCGACACGTCAAGCCCGATCGGCCCCAGGGTGATCGACACCACCAACAGGTCCAGGTGCACCGGCCCGATGGTCGGCGTCACGGACCACGTGAATATCTCCTTCGCGGGCCCCTGCGGCAAAAAGCGCTGCAGGAACGCGTGCACCAGCCCGCCGAGCACGAACCCGACGGCGAGCACGCCGAAATAGAACAGGGGACGGCGGGGACCGTGCGCCATTAGCTGCGCCGTTCCACGGCGTACGCGATGCTGCCTTGGAGCGCGTCGCGCGCCGCCGACGGCGGCAGCACGTCCAGCTCCGCCTCCGCCTGTTGGGCGAGATCGAGCGCGCGTTGGCGCGCCGTGTCGAGGCCGCCCGCCCCCTCCACCATCCGCATCACTTCCGCGACCAGCTCATCGGACGGCTCCGCCGTCTCCATGAGGCGCCCGATGACGCGGCGCTCCGGCGGCCCGACGCGCGCCAACGCCGCGATCAGCGGCAATGTCACCTTGTGCTCGCGCAGGTCCAGTCCCGACGGCTTCCCCGTCACGGCTTCCGGCTGCGTGTAATCAAGCAGATCGTCCGTGATCTGGAACGCCATGCCCAGCAGCATGCCGAACCGGGCCAGCGCCTGGCGATACGCCGGGGCCGCCGTCAGCGCGCCGACCTCGCAGGCCCCCGAGAGCAGCGACGCCGTCTTGGCCCGGATCAGCTGATCGTAGTCGGCCTCGCCGTACGCCAGCTTGTCGTGCGCCTCGAGCTGTCGCATCTCGCCCACCGTCATCTCGTTGGTCACACGCGCCAGCACGCGCAGCGGCGTGGGATCGTCGAGGCGCACCAGCTCGATGATCGCGCGGGAGTACAGGTAGTCGCCCATGATCACGGCGATCTGATGCGAGAACAGCGCGTTGATCGTCGGGAGTCCCCGGCGCAGCACCGAATGATCCACCGAATCGTCGTGCACGAGCGTGGCCAGGTGAATCAGCTCGACGACCGCGGCGAGCGTCACCGCGCGGGGATCGCTGCCGCCCGCCGCGCGGTGACTCAACAGCAGCAGCGTGGGACGAAACAGCTTCCCCTTCATGCGCAGGAGATGCTCGTTCACTTCGCTGATGATCGGAAAGTCGGCCGCGATGATACGCCGCAGTTCGTCCACTACCCGCTCCAACTCCGCCGCCACGGGGAGCTGGACGTCTCGCAGGGCAATCTTCGGCAGCGCGACGGTCATCGAGCCTTGGCCAGGGCCTTGGTCCGGTGTTCCACGTCGAGGAAGCGGATGTCCACCGCGAACACGCGGCCGTACAGGTCGCGCGCATCGGCCTTCTTGCCCTGCTCCTCGAGCGCGCGCCCCAGCCAATACAGGATGCCCAGGCGCTCCTGGTCGCCGGAGGCCGGTAGCTCCAGACCGCGCCGCAGGATCGACTCCGCGACACCGTATGCGGCCTTCTCGAAGAAGCACACGCCCAGCATCTCCGACGTCCGCAGCTTGCCGTCCGGGGCGCGCAGCGCCTTCTGCAGCTCGGCAATCGCCTCGTCGAGCAGGCCCATTTCCTTGAAGGCGACGCCCAGGTCGTAGTGCGACTGGAAGTCGGTCTCGTCGATGTTCTCGTCGATCCCCTGCTTGAAGCGGGCCAGCATGTCGTGGAAGTCCTGCTCCTCGTCGCCCGTCGGCTCCTCGTCCGCCACCGTCATGCGACTGTCCTTCTCGGGCGCCTCATCCTCGAGCATCATCGAGCCGAGGTCCACGAAATCCCCGTCCCCGGCGGCTTCGTCGCGGACCTTCATCTTGGCGTCCTTGGCTTTGACCTTGCCTTCCGGCTTGGCGGGCGCTGCCGCCGGCGCGAGCATCGCGAGCGCCGCCTTGGCGCGCTCGTTCTTCGGGTCGTGCTCCGCCACGCGCAGGTACACGGCCCGCGCCTTCTCGGGGAGATCGGTGCGCAGCAGCGTGTCGGCCAGCTCGAGGTAGGCGTCGATGAGCTTCGCCTTGTCGCCGACCTTGAACGAGAACTCCACGGCCTTCTGCCGGTGGCGCACGCTGTTGGGATCGAGGCGCAGGATCTCCTCCACCAGCGTTTGTGCCTGCTCCAGGTTGCCCGCGTTCTCCCACCCCGCCGTCGCGAGGTCGAGCTCTTCAATGCCGCGATCGCGCTGCCCTGCTTCGATCAGCGCCTCCCCCAGCGCCTGATGCGCTTCGGGGTCGTCGGGATTATCGGCGACGCGCGATTCGAGCTCGTCGATGCCCGCCGCCGCTGGCGTCTCCTCGATCCCGGAGAAGACGAGCGAGCCCGCTTGATCGCTTTGATTGACGATGCCGTCGATGCCGAGGTTGATGAACCCCGACTTGCGGCCGCCGAGCGAGATCGACGTGTCCTCTTCGGTCTGCAGGAACGACCCGTGCGCTCGGCTCTCTTCGATGAGCGGCCGGTCGTCGATGTCGTGGCTGCCTTCGGTCGTTGCCGTCTCGAAATCGGGCTCGAGCTCGAGCGGCGGCACCTCGACCACCGTCTTGCGCTTGCCGGGCGGCTCCGACGCTGCGGGCGGCGCCGACGGCCGCTTGGGCACGACGGGCTTCACCTTCGCAGGCTCGGGTGGCTTCGCGACCGGCATCTTGAGCGGCGTGAGCTTCGGCGGGGGCACTTTCGGCGCGGGGGCCCGCGGTGGTGGCGGCGGCGCGCGCGGCGGCTCCGGCTCGAGATCCACGTCGCCCTCCAGCACCAGCTCCGCTTCTTCGAGTCCGTCCGGGTCCGCTTCGTCGGCGTCCTGCGAGACGGTGGGCTCGAGCTCGGCCATCGGCTCGAGCTCCAGATCCGCCGGATTCAGCTCTTCGCGGATCGACGGCGTCCGCGGGCTGGCGGCGCGCACCTGCCCGAAGTCGGAACTCGTCGTCTCGAGCCCCTCGAGGAGGCCGCCCGACTCGACTGTTTCTTCTTCCTCGGCGAGGTTCGTCGTCTCGATCTCGATCGAGTCAGGGATTTCGACGTCCGCAATCTCGTCGATCTCCTCCGCGATCGGGGGCGCTGGTGGCGGCGCCGGTTTCGCGACGGGCTTCGCTCCGGGCTTCGCGAGGGGCGGCGGCGGTGCGACGCGCGCGCCGGTCTTTGCCGCAGGCCCACCTTTCGCCAGCGCCGGCTCACCCAGATCGAGGAACACGAGACTCGAGGTCTTGCGCTTCCCCGACTTCGAGATGTCCTCGCCACCGGGGCCCGTGGCCGTCGGTACGTTGATCTTCGCGGCCGACCGCCTCCCCGCCCCCGGGTCGCCACCATACATCTTGAGATGTTCGCTGAGGATCTCGCGCAGTCGCTCGCTCTCGGGCGAGATGTCCGTGAATTCTTTCAGCGCCGCAAACGCGTGATCGATCTTCCCGGCCTTCTGCATGCGCTCGGCGTACTGCACGAAGTTCTGTTGGGCCTCGGTCATGAAGCCCTTCGCCGCGTACAGTTTCGCGAGCTTCAAGTACGTAGACTGCCTCGCCGGTGCGTTGCGAAGCACCTTGTTGCACATGGCGATGGCGTTGTTGTGAAATCCGAGCTCGGCGTACTTGTCCACGGCGCGATCGTAGTAATCCGCGGCCTGGCCCGGGTCCTTCAGCTTGATGTAGAGATCCCCGATGCGGTTGTAGATCGACAGGTCGGGGTTGGGCTCGCCGTCCGACTCCTGCGTCCTGAGCGCTTCGAGCCAAATCTCGACGGCCTTCTTCGGGTCCTTCGCCTCGAGACCCTTGGCTTTGTCTTTGAGCTGCTCAAGTTTGGACATGGAAGCTCTAAGATACCGGGACGGTGGGGGCGGGACAAGCCGAACCCGCTGTCCAGACGGCGCTTACGACGTTCGCCCCCATCCAGTAGGCGGCCTCCCGCCAGTCCGCCACCGCCGCCACGACGAGGTCCGCGGCGAAGCCGGGGGCGAGCTGACCACGCTCGCTGGCGAGCCCCAAGGCCGCCGCGGCGTTCACGGTGACCGCCGTCAACGCCTCGGCGTGACGCAGACCCAACTGCGACACGCCGAGCGCCATCACCAGCGGCAAACTCACCGTGGGCGAGGTGCCGGGATTGAAATCCGTCGCCAGGGCGACGGCCGCTCCCGCCTCCACCAGGCGGCGCGCGGGCGCCTGACCCTTCTTGCCAAGGAAGACCATGGTCGCAGGGAGGAGCACGGCGACTGTTCCGCTCGCGGCCAGGGCACGGACGCCGGCCTCCGATACGCCGGCGAGGTGGTCCGCAGATAGCGCCCCCAACTCCGCCGCCAACTCCGCGCCGCCCGACCCCTCCAGCTCGTCGGCGTGCAATTTCAGCGCGAGCCCGTGACGCTGGGCCGCCGTCAGGATCGCCCGGGCTTCGGCCGGAGTGAAGACCCCGGGCTCGCAGAACACGTCACAGCACCGCGCCAGCCCGTCCTTGGACACCGCCGGGATCATCTCCTCGCACAGGAGTCGCACGTATGCGGCGCGATCACCGCGATACTCGGGGGGGACTTCGTGCGCGCCGAGGAAGGTCGGGATCAGCGTCGCGGGTTGTGTATCGGCCAGGCGTCGGATCACGCGGAGCTGTTTCAGCTCGGCCTCGAGCTCGAGGCCGTACCCGGACTTCACCTCGATCGTCGTCGTCCCATGGGCCAGCAACGTGGCGAGCCGCGCGCGCGTGAGGGCCTCGAGCTCCACTTCGGAGCGGGCCCGCACGTCGCGCACCGACTGGAGAATGCCGCCGCCGGCGGCGGCGATCGCCTTGTAGTCCTCGCCCAGCGCGCGCCGTTGGTGGTCGTCGAGGCGTGCGGCGCCGAACACGCCGTGGGTGTGGCAGTCGATCATACCGGGAAGAATGACTCCGGTGACCTCGGTGACCTGGTCGGCGTGTGGTGCCTGCGGCCGCGGACCTACCCACGCGATGCGCTTGCCGTCGATCAAGACCGCCGCGTCGCGCAGGACTTCCACGTCGGCCATCTCGGCGCGGCGGCGGGCGCGCGCGGGCCCGCGGCAGGTCACGACCTGACGCGCGCCGACGAGGAGCGTTTTCAGTCGGGCGTTCCTCGCTCGTGCATCGGCAGCCGGATGCCGTGCCGCTTGGCGGCGTCGAGCGCTTCGGGATACCCCGCGTCGGCGTGCCGCGCGACGCCGATCCCGGGATCGTTCGTCAGCACGCGCTCCAGGCGGCGCGCCGCGGCCTCCGTGCCGTCGGCGACGATCACCTGTCCGGCGTGCAGCGAGTTGCCGATCCCGACGCCGCCCCCGTGATGGAACGACACCCACGAGGCCCCCGACGCCGTGTTCAGCAACGCGTTCAGGATCGCCCAGTCGGCGATCGCGTCCGAACCGTCACGCATCGCTTCGGTTTCGCGGAACGGAGAGGCCACGGAGCCCGTGTCGAGATGATCGCGCCCGATCACGATCGGCGCCGACACCTCGCCGCGCTTGACCAGATCGTTCAGCGCCAGGCCGAAGCGCGCGCGCTCGCCCTGCCCCAGCCAGCAGATGCGCGCGGGGAGACCCTGAAACGCCACGCGTTCATGCGCGAGCGTGATCCAACGCTTGAGGTGGGCATCCTCCGGGAAGAGCTCCAGCACGAGGCGGTCGGTGCGATGCAGGTCCGCCGCGTCTCCCGATAACGCGACCCAGCGAAACGGGCCCTTGCCTTCGCAAAAGAGCGGCCGGATGTACTCGGGGACGAACCCGGGGATGTCGAACGCGTCCGTGACCCCGCCGTCGCGGGCCTCGGTGCGAATGTTGTTGCCGTAGTCGAACGCGACCGCGCCGCGATGCTGCAGGTGCAGCATGGCGCGCACGTGCGCCGCGATGCTTTGACGCGCCCGGCGTTGGTACTCCTCGGGCGCGCGACCTCGCTCGGCGGCGGCTTCGTCCAGCGACCAGCCCGCCGGGACGTACCCGTTCAACGTGTCGTGCGCCGACGTCTGGTCGGTGAGCACGTCGGGCACGAAGCCGCGCCGCACGAGATCCGGGATGACCTCGGCGCAGTTGCCGACGAGCCCGATCGACAACGCCGCGCCGGTGCGCTTCGCCTCGCCGCACCATGCCAGTGCTTCGTCCACCGACGACGTGGACCGGTCGAGGTAGCGCGTATCCAGGCGCCGCTGCACGCGCGCCGGATCGACGTCCACCGCGAGGCAGATGCCCTCGTTCATCGTGGCCGCCAGGGGCTGCGCGCCGCCCATGCCGCCGAGCCCGCCCGTCAGCACGATCCGTCCCTTGAGCGTGCCGCCAAAATGCCGTCGGGCGACCTCGGCGAATGTCTCGTAGGTGCCCTGGAGGATGCCCTGCGAGCCGATGTAGATCCACGACCCCGCCGTCATCTGGCCGTACATGATCAGGCCGCGGCGCTCCAGGTCGCGGAACACGTCCCACGTCGCGAAGCGGCCGACAAGGTTGGCGTTGGCAATCAGCACGCGGGGCGCGTCGGCATGCGTGCGGAACACGCCGACCGGTTTGCCGGACTGCACCAGCAGGGTTTCGTCGTCCGACAGGGTTTGCAGGGTGCGGCAGATCGCGTGGTAGGAGGGCCAGTCGCGCGCGGCCTTCCCGGTCCCGCCGTACACGACCAGATCATCGGGCCGCTCGGCGACGTCGGGATCGAGGTTGTTCATCAGCATCCGCAGGGCCGCTTCCTGGATCCAGCCCTTGCAGGACTTGGTCGTGCCGCGGGCCGCTCGAATCACGCGGCCTCCGGCTCGAATTTCCCCTCGCGGATGCCTTTCGCGACGCGCTCGATATCGGCCGTGAGTGGCCGGTCGGTGGTGAGCGCCGCAGCCTCCCGCCGCACCGCCGCATGCAAGCGCGCGACGCCGCGCGCCGGCGTGAGCGGCAGCAGATACTCGAGCCCCTGCGCGCCCGCGAGGAGCTCGATCGCCACGATCCGTTCGGCATTGGCGAGAATGCGCCCCGCCTTCCAGGCGGCCGTCATGCCCATCGGCACAACGTCCTCCTGATTGCCCTCCGTGGGAATCGATTGGATGCTCGCCGGCGTCGCCAGCACGCGGCAGTCGGCGACGAGGGCCGCCGCGGCAATCTGCGGCGTCATGAACCCCGACTCGAGGCCGGGGTCGCGCGCGAGGAACGCGGGCAGGCCCGACGAGAGATCGGGATTGACGATGCGCTCGAGCCGCCGCTCGGCGATCCCGGCCAGCGTCGTCAACCCGATGGCGATAACGTCGAGCGCCAACGCGATCGGCTGGCCGTGGAAATTGCCTCCCGACACGACGTCGTCGCCGAAGACGAGAGGATTGTCGGTGGCGGCGTTCAACTCCGTCGTGACGAGCCGCTCGGCGAAGGCCAGGCCCTCGCCCACGGCGCCCAGCACCTGCGGTGTGCAGCGAATCGAATACGCATCCTGCACCCTGGGGTCGTTTTCCCGGTGCGACTCGCGGATGGCGCTGTCGGTCAACAACCCGCGCAGCAGGGCGGCCGAGCGCTGCTGCCATTGGTGTGGCCGCGCATCGTGGATGCGCGCTTCGAACGGATCGGGTGACCCGCGCACCGCCTCGAGGCTCATCGCGGCGGCGCCGTGCGCCGCGCGCCACAACGTCCACGCGTCGTGCACGAGCAATGCCGCAATCCCGGTCTGCGCCTGCGTGCCGTTGACGAACGCCAAACCCTCTTTGGCCTCAAGGGTGATGGGCCGTGACACCTTCACGTCGCCCTCGCCGATCATCGCGAGCGCCAGGTGCGACAGCGGAGCGAGGTCACCCGACGCGCCCACACTGCCCTGCGACGGCACCGTGGGGTGGAGCTTCCCGTTGAGCATTTCGACGAGCAGCTCGGGGAGCACCGGCCGCACGCCGCTCGTGCCACGGACGAGCACATTGGCGCGCAGTAGCATCATCGCGCGCACGGCGTCCACGGGCAGCGGGTCGCCGACGCCCGACGCATGGCTGCGAATGAGATTGAGCTGCAGCTGACGCGCCTGGTCGGGCGGGATGCGCACGTGCGCGAGTTTCCCGAAACCCGTATTGACGCCGTAGATGGTTTGGCCCCCGTCGATCGCGGCTTCGACGGCGCGGCGCGAGGCGGTGACGGCCTTCAGGGCCTTGGGATCGAGGGAGACGGGGACGCCTCCACGCGCGACCGCAACGACGTCGGCGATGGAGAGCGAATGACCATCCAGGGTGATAGAGCCAGGCATGGAGCTACAAGGTAGACGCCAAGGCGCCAAGACGCCAAGCGGCCACCAGCTGATAGCTACAAGCTGATGGCCGCTCCGCGACTCGGCGTCTTCGCGTCTTACCTGTTACTGCGATCCACGCACCTCGAAGCCAGTGGAGAGTGACGTGGAGAGTCCGCCACGCCTTATCAACTCCGGGTTGCCGACATCCGTCTGGAAGCTCCAGTCGAAGATCAGATAGTCCCGCCCCACATGCGTGACGCGGAGCGCGCCGTAGCGCAGCGTCGTGCCTTCGACGATCTCGAATACGTACGCATAGCCCGGGACCGCCTGAATCATGTTGCTCGAGTAGCCGGTCGCCGGCGCGAAATCGATGTCCGTCAGGTCCGCCACGGGTGTGTTCGCGTACAGACGCATCCGCGTCCCCGAGAATTCCGGCTGGATCCACAACGTCGAGTCGGTCGGGTCACGATAGATCCAGAAGTCGATGTCGGTGCGATTGCCGTTCACGACCAGCCCCAGCTCCGACGTCTGGATGGTGCCGTTGCTATTTAGATCCTGCCAGAACCGGAATCCCGACAAGGCCTGGTTCGCATCGTAGGCATAGACGAGCGTGTTGCGTGCGTCGGGCCGGGGCGTGTCCTGGCGCAGCGGCGACCACAGGCTCTCGTAGCCCTCGGTGCTGACGGCCGACACGCCGAAGCAGCGCGGCGAGCCATTCGGCAGCGCGCTGGCCAGAAACTCGGGGGCGATGGTCGTACCCTCGAGCGACCACGTCGCGCCGCACAGGCCGGTGTCGAGGTCGTACGAGGTGCTGTAGACGCGATACCACTTGAAGCGCGTCGGATTCGCCGCGTAGGCGTTGTCGGCCCACTCGAGATGAATGGCGCCGTTGAGCGAGATCGAGGTCAGCGTCGCCGGCCGCTCGAGCTGCAGCCGCTCGTCCACCGTGATCACATTGCTGGCATCGCCTTCATCGCCATTGTCATTGACGGCCGTGACGTAGTACTGCAGGTGCGGCACGCCGTTGTCGTGGAAGGTGTTCGACGTGGTCTCACCGCGGAGCACGAACGACCCGCTGCTCGATCCGCGCGAATACACGCGGTAGCTCGCGAGGTCGCCATCGGTGACGTCATCCCACACGAGCAGAATGCCGAGGGGCGAATTCGGGTCGCCGCTGGGTTCGAGTTCGTAGGTGAGATTGCCGGGAGTAGAAGGGATGGACGTGAACAGCGTCTCCTGGCAGGCGGAGGCCGCCAGCGCCAGGAGGAGCGCGGAGTATCGCAGGGCACGACGCATACGTGAATCCTCGGGACGGAGTCCGCTGCCCCTAAGGCACGCACCGTGCCGCGGCCTAACTCATTGATGTGTCGGCGATTGCTCTGGCGTGGCAGGCTTCGAGTGTCACTGCAAGAGGACAGTTGGTCTCTACGGCCGCGCAAACGTGTGTTGGTCGTAGTCGAACTTGATGTCCGACTGGTCGATCAAAGCAATGTTGAACGAGAAGGCGAAATTGCCGTTCGCGCTCTTCGAGAACACGAAGCTCGCGCGCCAGCGGTGCAGATCGCGCTCAAAACTGAGGAAGTGATCGGCGAACTGTTGCGTGCCGAAATCGTAGGCGCTCTGCCAGCTCGCGGTCCAGTTCGCCGTCGGACTGAAGTGCATCGAGAGCCTGACCATCTGCTTGCCCGCCTTCGGTCCCGGCGTGTCGGTGCGGGCGCGGTTGCTCGAGTAGTCCACCTGCAGCGAAAACTGCCGGCCTCCGGATCCGAATCCCCGCCCCTGCTGCCGGAACGGGTCATTGCGGCCGGGGATGCCCTGGGGGCCGCGTCCCGGGCCCCCCATGCCCGGTGCCGGACTGGCCGTGTCGGGAGTCGCCCCCGGACGGGGGCTCCGGGCGGCGAAACCCAGTAACCCGGCAATCCCACGGATCGTGGCAGGTGTGATCGTGAATCCCGTCGATACGCTCGTCAGAAATGGATCGAACCGGGCGCTGTCGGTTCCCACGCGCCCACGCCACAGGTCGTGCGTGATCGAGAGCTGGAACGGCAACAGGTCCGACGAGATGGTGTTGGTCATGGTCGACATCTGCCATCCGGTGCGCCCGGAGTCCTTGGCCTGCTCGAAGTTGTAGACGATGGGGCTCGTGTTGATTGCCAGCAGCTTGATCTTGCGCGGTTCGGACGTCGTGTCGCCGGGCGGCGGCTTGAGCTTCGCGTCGAAGCTCTGTGACAGGCCGAGGCTGATCGTCTGCTGCGGGTCGCTCCGCACGTTGAAGCTGGTGTCGGTCGGATCGAGCGCCCGGGCGTACGCCTCCGAGACCTTGGCGGCAGGGGCGTACTGATAGCCGATGATCGGCGAGATCGAATGCCGGATGCGCGTCAGCGGCCCTACGCCGGGGAAGAATCCGAAGAATGTCGGCGACAGACTGGCGGTGAAAGCGAGGCGTTTTCCCTGCTGCACGAACTCTCCGCCGGAGAACTGGTTCCGGAGCATGAAGGGACCGGCGCTCGTCGAATTGAGAATTGCGATTGCGGGCTGGAGCTTCCAGGTCCCCGAGAAGAACGCCGGCAGGTTGATGCTCGTCTGCCAATCTACGTCGGTGCGGAAGGTCTCGGCATAGGTCGCGCGCCGCACGCCGCCTGGCACCGTCGAGTCGCGAATCATGAACTCTTGACGCCGATTCGACACCGCGTCGTGAATCGTGACGTTGTTCCCCCAGCTCCACCGTCCGATCCGCAGCGGGGTCTGAATGCTGATGCTGGTGGAGCGGTCGTCGGCAAACAACGGGACCGTGTCGACGGCCGACGCACCGCCGGGCGCGCCGGCCACGAGCAGCGCGCCCGCGGCAGAGTGAAACGTCTGGTTGTTGCTCAAGGAAAAACCGGGCGACCAGGTGATCAACGAGCCGATGTTCACCGCTGCCGGCGCGAGGGTGATCACCGGAAAGGTTTGGCTCACCGCGTCGCTGGAGATCTCCTGGTTGCGATTGCCGCCGACGCTGAGACTGCCCCACGAGAACCGCTTGCTGAAGTTGGCCTGTGACCCGATCCGCGCTGTGGCCAGATTCGGGTCCAGACTGTTCCGCGACACGATCGATCCGCTCGTCGCGTAGTCGATGTTCGCGTTGAACGAGGTACCAGCATTGAAGCTCTGGAAATGCTGCCAGGAGATCCGGCTGGCGTGAAAGCTGCGATCGAGTTCCGAGGTGCGGGAATACGACAGGCGGCCGCGCACGAAACGATTGAGCCAGTTGTACTGCGTCTCGGCCGAGAACGACAGGCTGCGGCTCGCAAACCAGTCCGCCGAGACGCGCACGTCGACGTAGTCGTTGATTGCGAAGTAGTAGCCGAAGTCGGTGATATGCCGCTGGTACCCGCGGCTCGGCCGGACGAGATCGTTCAAGCCGAATCGCGGGATCAGAATCCCGCTGTGCCGCCCGGAGCGGATATCCTGGAAAATGAACGGCAGCCACATCACCGGCACGTCCCGCACGTAGAGCACCACGGGCCGCGCCACCATCGTGGTTTTGTTGAGCCACTTCACCTGCCCCGCCGCGAAATGGTAGTCGGGGACGGGCTGCTGGTCGGAGGTGAATGTTGCGCGGGCACCGAAGACGCGCGTCGAGCCCGAATCGATCGCCAGATTGCCCTTGGTGATCCACTCGGTCCCGCCCTGCTTCGCCGTCGTGGTCGCCTCGCGGATGGTGCCGCGCCGGATGCACGTGTCGTAACGCATCCCGGCTCCCGCCATCACGGTGCCCTGATCGAACAGCACCGGGGTTCCTTCAGCATCGAGCCGGCAGCTCGCCTGACGGTACCGGATCGAGTCGGCCTGCAGCTGCGTGCCGTCACGGTCCACGAGGGCATCGTGCCGCAGGAAGATGACCTGGCTGTCGCCCTGCACGACGAGCGTCTCGGCGACGTAGTGCGTGATTTGAAAGCCCTGAAGTCTGAGGAGCGAATCCATGATGGCATCGGTCTTCGGGAAGCTGCGGGTCGGGGCGGTTGGGAGGCCGGCTTTGCGCGCGGCCGCGGTGTCCACGGCCTGTCCGGCGGCGACTCGCTGCGCTGCCGCCCGGCGTGCGCTGTCGCTGGCCGCGGGGGGCGGCGTCCCCTGCGCGTGCAGCGCGCCGAAGCCGCCGACCAGGAAGAGCACGAGGAGGGCCGCCGCGGTCCGCCGCGCGCGGCGCCGGCTCGCGACCCACGCGCACCAGATGCTCACCTCGTAGAGGAGCAGCAACGGCACGAGCATCAGCATCATCGAGACGGCGTCCGGCGGCGTCAGCAGCGCCGCAAGAAACGCGGCGATGACGATCGCGTAGCGCCGCTGCCGCGCCAGGAACTGCGGTGTGACGATCCCGAGCGACGCCAGAATCGTGACCACGAGCGGCAGCTCCGCCACGAGCCCGCACCCCGCGACGAAGGGCACCGCCATCCCGAAATAGCGATCGATCGTGATCATCGCGGTAAGATCGCTGCGCTGAAAGCCGAGCAGCACCTTCAGGGCGGCCGGCAGGAGCCACTGGTAACACGCGATCGCGCCGGCGAGGAAGAGGATGACACCCACGAAGAGCGCCGGAATCACGAGCCGCTTCTCACGCTGATACAGGGCCGGGGAGAGAAACGACCAGATCTGGTAGATGACGACCGGCGAGGCGACGAGGCACCCCAGGGCAAACGCGACCTTCAGCGTCAGCATGAACGGCTCGGCGGGACTCGTGAAGATCAGGCGGCCACCGGGGAGGTAAGGCGCGATGGGCCGCTTCAGAATCTCGACGATGTCGATCTTGTCGAGCAGCCACCACCCCACGACGGTGCCGACGATGACCGCGACGAGGCTCCACAGGATGCGCCAGCGGAGCTCCTCGAGGTGATCGAGGAACGGCATCTCGCCGCGGGGCGTCGCGTCAGGCACGGGGGACCCGGGGCCGGCTAGGGCCGCAGGCGTTGCTGATTCTGGCGCGCGAGGTCGGCCTCGGGCGAGCGCGCGTAGCCGGCGATCACCCGGGCATAGAACGTCCGGGCCGCCACCTTGTCTCCGCGTTGCTCGGCGAGGAGGCCCAGCTTGTAGAGGGCGGACGGCGCGCGTGGCGAGTTGGGATAGGTCTTCACCACCTGATCGTACACCGCCACGGCCGAATCGGGAGCTTCCTTCTCGAAACTCTCGCCGACGTAGAACAGCGCATCGGCGGCCCGCTCGTGAGTGGGGAAGACGCGCAGGAACTCACGGAAGCCGAGGCGCGCCGTCGAGGTGCTGCCGCGGCGGTACTGCTGCAGGGACAAGTCGTACATCTGATCGGGACCGGGGCCCGCCGGGTTGCCGGAGGGTCCCACCGGAACGCCCCCCGTCGGCGTGGGATCGGGCTCCCGGTTTCGGGACTCGATCCGGCTGCGCAGCTCGCTCAGGCGCTGCTGACTCTGACCCGTCAACTCCGAGACCGCCACCAGCTGCTGCTGCACGGCGTTAAGCTCCGTGCGCACGTCGCCGCGCAGCTGCACCAGGTACGCCTGCTGCGCGGTCAGCGCCTGCTGGGCGAGGCGGACGGCGGCCAGGATCGAGTCCCGTTCCGCCGCCCGCACCGAATCGCTCTTGGCCAGTTCCGCCCGCAAGGACTGCACCTGGAGCTCGACCTTCCGGACGTCCCCTTTCAGGGCGCAGCCGGCGACGAGCCCCAGCGCTACGACCAGCGCACTACGGCCGGCGGAGATTGTCACCGCCACCGATGATCTCGAACTCGTCGCGCCGGTTCTGCGACCACGAGCTTTCGTCGTGGCCATCCACGGCCGGCCGCTCCTCGCCCCACGACTGGGTCTCGATGCGGCTCGCGTCGATGCCGTGGCTCACGAGGTATTGCTTCGCGGCCTGGGCGCGGCGGTTGCCGAGGGCCAGGTTGTACTCATCCGAGCCGCGCTCGTCGCAGTGCCCGCCCACACGGATGCGGAGCTCCGGGTTCGCCTGCAGGATCGCCACCTTCTGGTCGAGGATACCGGCGTCCTCTGGGCGAACGTTCGACTTGTCGTAGTCGAAGTGGATCATCGCCTGGACCGTGTTGCGGATTTCCGCTGCGGCGGCCGCCGCCGCCGCCGCCGAATCCGCCGCGCGCTGGCTGGCCAAGCGCTCTTGTTCCTCTCGCGCCTGGCGGTCCCGCTCGGCCTGCGCCGCAGCGTCCGCTTCCTGGCGCGCCCGCTCCGCCGCTGCAGCCGAATCGGCATTGGCGACCGGGGCCACCTGCTCCGTCTGCTTCTTGCCGCAGCCTGCGGCAACGACGGCGACGCCGAGGCCGATGACGAAGAGCAACGATACCGGTTTCATCTATAGTCTCCCATCAGGGGGTTGAAGAAGTAGCCTCCGGAAGCCGTGGAGACCAAGCCGGCAGCCGCGCGCCGCTCTGCTGCAGCAGCGGGCGAATCCGTCCGGTGTCGAGATCGATGATCCACAACTGGCGGTACCCCGACCGGTCCGACACGAACGCGAGGTGACGGCTGTCGGGGGCCCACGTCGGATCCTCGTTGCGCCCGACGGACGTGAGTTGCCGGACCGTGCGGGTCCGCACGTCCAGCACGAACACTTGCAGCGTGCCCGCCACGTCGCGGTGAAACGCGACTGACTGACCGTCGGGCGACCACTCCGGCGCATTGGACGAGCCGGTCACGCCGTAGTCGAACGGCGCAAAGAGCTGCTGATCCGTTCCGTCCGCCGCCATCACGTAGACCTGCGGCAGGCCCGGCCGCGTCGAGACGAATGCGATGCGCTGCCCGTCGGGACTGAACGTCGGGGACAAGTTGTCTGAAAAGCGTCCTACGGTCAAGCGGCGTAAGCAGCAGTTGTCCTTGACGTTAATCGTGTACAGATCGGTGCCTTCCTCGGTCGCGCGACTGAACGCCAACGTCAGCCCGTCGGGCGAGAAGGCCGGCGTGAAGTCGAGCGCCTTGCCCGTCGTCGCCACCGGCGTGCGCTTCCCGCTCGCCATCTCCTGGAGGAATAACTGCCCCTTCCCCGCCTGGAATTCCATGTACGCAAACCGTCGCCCGTCCGACGCCCACGCGGGCGACATCGCTTGGCGATCGCTCGCCGACACGAGTTTCATCTCGGCGCCGTCCTGGTCGATCTGATAGACCTTGCCGTCCTTCACGAACAACACGCGCGTGGCCGCGATGCCAGCCGACCCGAGGGCCGCTTGCAGCAGCTGGTCGGCGACGCGATGCGTCGCCTGACGGAAATCGGGTTGCCCGACCGCGGGGAGCTTGGCACGGATCGTCCGGCGGACGCCGCCCGCCATGATGTCGTGCAAGGTGGCGACGAGCGTGTCGCTCGCGAGCGTCAGGTCGAGCGCGAAGTCGGCGCCCAGCGCCTGGAAGAGCGGATAGTTGAGGCCGCCCCCCTGCGCGCCCCCGCCCGTGGCAGGAGCCGTGGCGGTGCCCGGCCGCGTGGGTTGGCCGCGGCCCGGGGGCGTGGCGGGCCTGGTCGCTGCGGTGGGTGTTCCGAGTCGAAGCGAATCACCGCCCGGCAACGTGATCACTTCGAAGCGATCGCTGTAGTCCAGATCGCGCGCGATGATCGCGCGTGCCGAGTCGACTCCGCTCCGCTGGCGCGGCAGCAGCACGAACCCGGGCCGCACGCCGGGCCGGTAGATGATCCCGACGCGCACGCCGCGATCGATGGCGGAGGTATCCTGGGCGGCTAGCCGGTTGGCCGGATAGGCGGCTAGGAGCGCCGCCCATATGACGGCGCTCCAACCCGCCCAACCGCCGAACCGTCGAACCGCCGTCATTGCCGTTTCCCCGTAAAGTAGAATCGCACGAACAACACTTCGGAGGTCCATGCGGGCGGCAACGCACCGAAGGCGCGCACACTCCCCGCCTGTTCGATGGCGCCCAGCGACTCGAGATCGAAGCCGTAGTCGCCGGAACGGCTGAGCAGCTGCAATCCCGACACCGAGCCGTCGCGATGCACCAGGAACACCGCCTCCGCCTCGAGGGCCCTGCTCTTGTCCGGATGCCACCGCTGCAGCACCTGCGTCACGAGATTCTGCAGGTACTCCGGAAACGGAAACGCGACGCCCCCGGTGCTGACCGTGGCGACGTCGTTGCCGGTGGATGGGCGCTCCCCCGGCAAGGGTTGATTCGCTGATGTCGTGCGCGGCGCCGCCTCGCGGCGCGTCGTGTCGCGTGTGGGCGGCGGAGCGGCGCGCGACACCGTGCTGCTCCGCGGCGGTGGTTTCGCCGCGGGAACGGGCGCCGGCTTCTCCTCCGCCGGCCGCTCGAACGACTCCGGGGCTTTGCGCGTCTCCTGATTCGCCGCCGGGGCCGCCACCAGGTGGACCGTGTACGTCGGGGGCAGCGGCTTCCGAGTCGTCGCCGCACCCATCAGCAGCACGAGAGCGGCACCGTGCACCACGATCGTGCCCGCGAGCCCCAGACCGCGACCGTTCACGGTCCTACATGCTCCGGCTCCGCCACCAACCCGACGTCCTGGATCCCGGACGCCCGGATGATAGCCAGGACCTGCACCACAGTGCTGTATGCCACACGTCCGTCGGCCCGCAGATACACCCCCGACGGGCGTTTGGTTCGCACGAAGGCCGGGAAGGTCGCTCGGAAATCGTCATACGAGAGGGGCGCCTGATCCATGAAAATGTGCCCCTCCCGGTCGACCGTGACGATCAAGCCTTCCTTCGGATCGAGCGGGCGGGCCTGCGCGCGCGGCAGCCGCACGTCCACGCCGCCCTGCATGATCGGCGCCGTGATCATGAAGATGATGAGTAGCACGAACGCCACATCGACGAGCGAGGTGACGTTGATGTCGGCGTTGAGCGGCAGCTCCCCGTGACCGCGGAGACCGCCGCCACCCCCCAGGAGGCCGGCCATTAGAGCCGTCCTTCCCGGGCCAGCGTCGCGATGATCTCTTGCGCGAAGCCCTCGAGCTCGCCGGCGAACACCCCGAGCCGGTTGACGAAGATGTTGTAGGCGATGACCGCGGGCACCGCTACCGCGAGCCCGGCGACCGTCGTGACCAGCGCCTCGGCGACGCCCGGCGCGACGGCGGAAATGTTGCCCGATCCGCCGACCGCGATCCCGATGAACGCGTCCATGACGCCCAGCACCGTACCGAGGAGGCCCAGCAGCGGGCTCACCGAGCCGAAGGTCGCGAGCCACGGAATGAAGCGCGCGGCGCCGTCCCGCTCGGCGGCGACCTCCTTGGCGAGCACCATGCGGAGCGCCTCGAGCTGCGTGGCGGTGAGCACCGCCTGTGGCACCGCCGGCGCGCCGCTCGCCCCCCCCGCCGAGGTCTTGAGACTCCCGGGCCGCAACTCCGAAAAGAAGTGGATGCCTTCTCGGAGGAGGCGATTGTACGGCGAAGGCGGCAGCCGCATCGCCGCGTGATACGCGTCCTCGAGGCGCGGGGCTTTCTCCAGCTCGGCGGTGAAGCGGTCGGCGAGTTCCCGCATGCGCCGGAACTGCCACCACTTGAGGACGATGAAGTACCACGAGACGAGGGAGAACACCGCGAGGACCACGAGCACAAACTGCGTCTCGCGGCTCGACGTGAGCACCAGCTCCCACGGCGTAGTAGGAACGGCCCGTCCCACTTGTAGCAGCACGCTTGCCTCCACGGAGTCAGGTCCTGTACCCGCGCGGGTGCGCCCGGTGCCAGCGCCACGCGCTACCGAGAATCTCGTCGAGACCCGAACGACGGGGGCGCCACCCGAGGACGACGGCGGCGCGCTGTGGCGCGGCGACCAATGCCGGCGGGTCCCCCGCCCGGCGCGGGCGATCCGTCGACGGGATCGGGTGTCCCGTGATGCGCCGGGCCGTCTCCACGACCTGCCGGACCGAGTTGCCCTGCCCCGTCCCCAGGTTCAGCGCGATCGCGCCATTCGGCGGGATGTCGAGGGCGCGCACGTGCGCATCGGCGAGATCGCCCACGTGAATGTAGTCACGCACAGCCGTGCCATCGGGCGTCGGGTAATCGCTCCCGAAGATGTCCACGGCGGCGCGTTTCCCCAACGCGACGCCGAGCACGTTGGGGATGAGGTGGCTCTCGGGATCGTGATCCTCCCCACGCTGCTCGCTCGCGCCGGCGGCGTTGAAGTAGCGCAGGCTCACCGACGACAGTTTGTGCCGCGCCGCGTAGTCGCCGAGGATGCGCTCGAATTCGAGCTTCGTCTCACCGTAGGGGCTCATCGGCGCCGTGGGCGCGTCTTCGGGGATGGGCACGGCCTTGGGAACGCCGTAGACCGTACACGAAGACGAGAACACGAAACGCCGCACCCCGGCCGCCACGGCGGCGTCGAGCAGCACCCGCGCGCCGGCGACGTTGTTGGCGCGATACTTATCGGGGTTCGCCACCGATTCCTCGACGAGCGCAAACGCGGCGAGGTGCACGATGGCATCGATCGGTGGCCCGCCGAAAATCTCCTTGAGCGCCGCGCGATCGCCGATCCCCCCGCGCACGAATTGCGCGCCCTCCGGGATCGCGGCGCGATGACCGGTGCTCAGATCATCGAGGACGACGACCGCCCGGTTTCGGGCGAGGAGCTGCTCGGTGACGATGCTGCCGATGTACCCGGCCCCGCCGGTGACGAGAACCCGCGTGGTCATAGACCGAACAGGCGCCGCAACGCCTCGAGCAGCCCGTAGCCGCGCCCTTCTTCGGCGGCGGCCTTCAACGCCACGGTGGGCTGGTGCAGAAACTTGTTCATGAGCGCCTGGCTGAGCTGCTCGACGCGGGCGCGATCCTCAGGCGGCAGGTGGCCGAGGTGGCGCAGCGCGCGCTCGACTTCCGCGGCGCGGAGCGCTTCCATGCGGCTGCGGAATTCCTTGATCACCGGCACGACGCCGAGCCCGCCGTACCACGCCCAGAAGAGATCCGCTTCCTCTTGTACGATGCGTTCCGCGGCGGGCACCGCCTCGTGGCGACGGGCCGTGGCCTGAGCGGCGACGGTCTGGAGGTCGTCGATGTCGTAGAGGAAGACGTTCTCGAGCTGTGCCACCGCCGGGTCGACGTCGCGGGGCACGGCGAGATCGAGGATGCAGAGGGGCCGGCCGCGACGTCCCCGAATCACCGCGCCCACGCGCTCCCAGGTCACGACGGCGTGCGGGGCCGCGGTCGAGCAGAGCGCGATGTCGGTCGTGGCGAAGTGGGGCCACGCTTCGTCCAGCGTGAGCGCGCGGGCGCTGAGGCGCTCCGCGATGGCGCGGGCGCGCTCGTGCGTGCGGTTCGCCACCAAGGTCACCTGCACACCCTCGGCGGCGAGGCACGTCGCCGCCAGCTCGGCCATGTCCCCTGCCCCGAGGATCAGCGCGGCGCGTCCCGCCAAATCTCCGAAGATCTTGCCTGCCACCGCGACGGCGGCGGAGGCCGCCGACGCCGTGCCGACCCCGAGGGCCGTCTCCGTGCGGATGCGCGCGCCGACGTGCAGCGCCGACTGGAACAGGCGATGTAATACGGGACCCGCCTGGGCGCGGGACGCTTCCCACGCCTCCCGCACCTGCCCCTGGATCTGCGATTCGCCGAGAATCATCGAGTCGAGCCCCGACGACACGCGATACAGGTGGCGCACGGCGTCGCGGTCGCGCGCGATGTACCCGTACTCGCGCGCGGCCGCGCCGCCTGCCAGCCGCTCCCCCAGGAGGCCCCAGACCGCGTCGGCGACGCCTTCATCCTCGGCGACCAGATAGAACTCCGTGCGATTGCAGGTGGAGAGGAGCACGCCTCCCGCGGCTCCGGCGGCGATCACGCGAGCGAGGGCGCCCGGCACCTCGTGCGCCCCGTGCGCGAAGCGCTCGCGCACTTCGAGGGGCGCGGTGCGGTGGTTCACTCCCAGAACCTTGATGCCCATCGCGGTCGTGTCGTTCATAGGAATCGCTCGGCGCCCGGTTGTGCGAGCTTGAGCGCCAGATAGACGAGGAGCACCGCCGAGAACCCCGCGATACTCGCAAACGCGGCACGCCGGCCGTCCCAGCGGCGCACCACCCGCACCCACACGGCCCATCCCAGGACCGCCCAGGTGAAGAGTCCCCACACGATCTGCGCCTTCCCGACGTGCAGGCCGCCGGCGAACCGCACCGCATATCCCAGCGCCAGGAGCACCCCCAGGGTCAGGGCGGGAAACCCCGCCACGAGCGCCACGCGGTTCAACTGATCGAGGCGCTCGAGCGGCGGAAAGAGCTGAAAGACCTGGCCGAAGCGCCGGGCTTTCAGCTCGCGGAACTGGAGCAGGTACAGCGCCGCCGCGATGAACGCGAGCGCGAGGAGCGCGAGACCCATCACACTGAGCGCGACGTGCAAGATAAACCAGACGTTGCGTCCGGCGGAGGGTTCGGCGCCGGGGGCGAGCCCGATCAGCAGCGCGAGCCCGACGAGTCCGGCAGCCAGGGGTCCCGTGAAGAAACCGACGGCGGAACCGCGCACGAGTCGCTCGCTCGCGAGCTGCAATAGCACAAGACAGAGCGCGAGCATGGACAACGCGGGCGCCAGCCCGACGAGGGTGAGTTGGGAGACGGCGACCACGTGCAGGGCGGCGCCGGCACACGGCAAAGCGATCGTGAGCGCACGCGGCGGGGCGCGCACCCCGACAACGGGTGCGAGCGTCAGCGCCGTGGCCAGTCCGTACAGCGCCAGGGCGAGGAGATGCAGGGTGAGAATCACGGCACGTACGTGCCGGGCCCGCCGCAGCGGGCCCGGCCGCCGGTCAGGAGGGCATCTTCTTGATCAGCCGCACCGGCAGACGAGGGTCGAGTCCGGGGTGCATGATCTGCAGGATGAGACCCGTCGAAGAGTGTTCGCGCGTGTGCACGATCATCAGCACGGCGCGGATTTCTTCCGACGCAGAGCCCAGCTCACCGGACGCGGGTTTGTACACCTCGAACACGTCGCCGGGCACGACGCCCTCGGACCGGCCCTTGTCGATAAAGAAGAACTGCTGCGGGCCAGCGATGGGCCGCGAATCCCGGCTCGCCAGGAGATGACCAGCGAGACCTTGCTCCACCGGCGTCGGCCGGACTTCCCCGGGGTTCTTGAACGGCTCGAGCGGCAACGCCAGTCGTCCGTTGCGGATGGCGCCGAACTGTGTGACCACGCGGGCGAGCACCTGCTCCTCTTCCACCGCGGTGACGCGCGCGATCCCCAACGGCACGACCACTTCGCCCCAATCCCCGAACTCGAGGCCGCGGTCGATCCGCGCGATCAAGAGCGAGTCGCCGACGTGATACGAGGCGCGGGACGGCGGCTTTATCGAGATTTCATCGTAGGGCAGTGCCGCGCTGCGATCCGACAGCCGGTAGATCGCGGGCGGGGTCGTGACGCCGATGACGGAGCCCCACGGCAGCCGCTCGTTCTCCGTCAGGAAGCCGGCGGCGTAGAACTCGCCGGCGCGCAGCGGGCGGTACGGCTGATGCGTGTACGACCGTAGGACATCCTGCACGCGCTGCTGCGGCGTGCGACGGCGGTCGAACATCGTCTCACCCGATTCACCCACCGGTTCCGGGGGCGGCGCCTCCACGAACACCTGCGTCGTGTCGGCCGGCATGGTGTCGACGGGGACGACGGCCGCGATCGTGTCGCCCGGTTGGGCGCGGACCGTGTCGGCCGCCGCGGTGCTCGTGTCCTGCGGCACCGCGAGCACCGTATCGGCGCCCGTCCCCACGACTCCGGCCACGGGCGAGAGCACGAGCACCTCGCCCGGATAGATCCAGTGCGGGTCCTCGACTACGTTGGTGTTGAGACGGTAGATCTCCGGCCACAGCAGCGGGTCGGCGAAGTACATCTGGGAGATCGACCAGAGCGTTTCGCCCGGGGAGACGGTATGGGTGGCGGGCACCTGGGTCAGCGCGGCTGGTGCCGCCTGCGTGGTGTCCTGCGCCTGCAGGACCGTCCACGACAGCGGCACCGCCGCCAGAACCAACAGGACCGCGCGTTTAGAACGGCAGATCGTCGTCCTCCTCATCCAGCGCCTCCGGGAACGCTTCGAGCGACTCAGCTGCCTTCCCTTGGGGGGCTGACCGCGCGGCGACCTTCGCGCCTTCGCCGCCACCGCCCTTGGGCGACAGCATGATCAGTTCGCGCGCAATGATCTCGGTGACGTAGCGCGTTTGTTTCTCTTTGTCTTCCCAGGTGCGGTACTCGACCCGCCCCTCGATGTAGACCTTATCGCCCTTCTTGAGGTACTTCTCGGCGACGTCCGCCAGCCCCGAGCCCTTGTTGTTCCAGCAGATGACCCGGTGCCACTCGGTTTTCTCCTGCTTTTCGCCGCTCTGCGAGTTCCACTGACGGCTGGTCGCCACCGATAGCGTGGCCACCCGGGACCCGTTGTTCGTGCTGCGCACCTCGGGATCGGCCCCCAGATTCCCGATGATCTGGACCTTATTGAGACTGCGGCTCACAACGACCTCCGACGATTACGCGGGTGTTGGGGGCCCAAGGATGCCCCACAGTATATGAATCGCAAGTTATTCTGTCAATCAAAGATACGCCACTAGTAGCGAAGTTACGCATCACGTCCGTCTGCAGGAATGGCAGCCTTCAGGACGATGGCGTCTTCGACCGGACGACGGTAATACCGAGCCCGGCGCCCGACCTCGCCGAACCCGAGCGACGCGTACAAGGCGCGCGCCGCGGCGTTCGATTGGCGGACTTCGAGGAAGACGCGCTCCACCCCGCGGTCTCCGAGCGCGGCCAACGCGCGCTCGACCAGCTCGCGACCGACGCCACGGCGCTGCCGGCCCGCCGCGACCGCGAGATTCAGGATTTCGCCTTCGTCCGCGGCATCCTGCGCGATCACGTAGCCGGCGACCTCGCCCGCATCCGTCGCGACCAGAAACACCACCTCAGACGCAACGCACTCTCGGAAGTCGCGCGCCGACCAGGGATCGGTGAACGAGGCCTGTTCGATCGCGTGGACCGCTGGCACGTCGGCGGTTTCAGCGGGACGAATACGGTAGCGGCCGACCGTGGTGTGCCTCCCATTTGGCCTGCGCTTCAGCGGGCCGACCGTAGTGCGGTTCGGCCGTCGCCGGGTCGTCCAGGGGCCGGGACGCGCCCTCGCGGCCCGCCAACGCAAGGAGGGCACCCGCCACCGGGGGCACCGCCTCGAGGCCCAAGGGCGCGCGACCCGTCCACGCGAGAACCGCGTCGGCATAGAGCAGCGCCCCATCCCCTACCGCGACGAGCGGACGGACGGGCGTGGCACGGGCGAGGCTCTCGATCGTGAACAAGTCCGGCGCGACGAGTGTCTCGACGCGACCCGGTGGGAAGGCGTACACCGCCCCGAACACCTGGCCGCGAAGCGCGTCGAAGCACCCCGCCACGGGGCCGACTTCTCCCTGCGCCGCCGCGTGCGCTGCCCCCATCAACGACGGTACGGTGCGGAGGGGAATCCCCACATCGTGCGCCAGGCCCTTGGCGGCTGCCCACCCGATGCGCAGTCCCGTGAAGCTCCCGGGCCCATCGGCGACGATCACGAGACCGAGATTGCGAACGCGGACGGCCGTCATCGTGAGAACTTGATCCACGAGCGGCACGATCTGCGCCGCGTGTCGGCGCGCGCCGCGCACCGAGCGCACACCGCGGACGCGGTCGGCGGAGCCGAGGGCGACGCTCGCGATATCCGTCGCCGTGTCGATCGCGAGCCAGGGGCCCGTCAGGGTCCCTCCTCGACGACGCGGATGGCGGGATCGGGATCGTGCGCCAGGCGGAACTGGCGGTCGAGGGGGGGCGCCCAGGGACCCGCGCGCTCCGGCCACTCGATCAGCACGATGGCGCGCTCGCGGATCATGTCGTCGAAGCCCAGGTCGCGCGCGTCGTCGGCCTGCTTCAGGCGATAACAATCGACGTGATAGACAGGCGTGGAGCCGGCCTCATAGTGGTGGACGAGCGCATAGGTGGGGCTCGTCGCGACGGCGCGGGCGCCGAGGCCGCGGCAAATGGCCTGCACGAGCGTGGTCTTGCCGCTGCCCATCTCCCCCGAGAGACCGATCACGACGGGGGCCGTGAGCTGGGCGCCCAGGCCCTCACCGAACTGGCTGAGGGCGTCCGCGGAGAGGCGCATCGGCCTTCAGCTCGAGGACCTGGTCGCGCAGCACGGCGGCCAGCTCGAAGTCGAGCTCCTCCGCGGCGGCCTGCATCTGCTGTTCCAGCAAGCGGATGAGCGCTTCCCGCTCCTTGGCGTCGGCGGGGCGGCGCACCGCCCCGTCGGCGGGCTTGGGGGTGCGCGCGTCGGCCACGCGGGTGACGAAGCGGATGTCGCCGACGGATTTGACGATGGACCGCGGCGTGATGCCATGTTCCTCGTTGTACGCCACCTGCGTAGCCCGTCGGCGGTTCATCTCGGCGAGCGCCCGTTCCATCGAGCCCGTCACCCGGTCAGCGTAGAGAATCGCCTTCCCGTTGAGGTGGCGCGCGGCCCGCCCGACCGTCTGAATGAGCGAGCGATCGGACCGCAGGAACCCTTCCTGGTCGGCGTCGAGGATCGCGACGAGCGACACTTCGGGGAGATCGAGCCCCTCGCGCAGCAGGTTGATGCCGATGAGCACGTCGAACTCGGCGAGCCGCAGGCCGCGAATGATGTCCACGCGTTCGATGGCGTCGATTTCCGAATGGAGGTAACGCACCCGAACCCCATGCTGCTGCAGATAGTCCGTGAGGTCCTCGGCCATGCGCTTGGTGAGCGTCGTCACGAGCACGCGCTCGTTCTTCTTTTCCCGCAGACGAATCTCGTTCAGCAGGTCGTCCACCTGCCCCGCCACGGGTCGAATCTGCACTTCGGGATCGACAAGGCCTGTAGGCCGGATAATCTGTTCCACCACCACGCCGCCCGCGAGGCGCAGCTCTTCCTCGCCGGGCGTCGCGGACGTGAAGAGAATGCGCGGGACCAGCTCCATGAACTCCGCGTACTTGAGGGGCCGGTTATCGAGCGCCGAGGGAAGGCGGAACCCGTAGTCGACGAGCGTCTGCTTGCGCGACCGGTCGCCCTCGTACATCGCGCCGAGCTGCGGCAGCGACTGGTGCGACTCGTCGAGGATGCACAAATAGTCGCCCGTGATGTAATCGAGCAAGCAGGCGGCGCGCTCGCCGGGTTGCCGCCCCGTCAGGTGGCGCGAGTAATTCTCGATGCCGGTGCACCGCCCCACTTCGAGGAGCATGTCGACGTCGAAGTGGGTGCGCGATTCGAGCCGCTGCGCCTCCACGAGCTTGTTCTGGGCGCGCAGCTCCACGAGCCGGTCCTTGAGCTCGGCGCGGATGGCTGTGACCGCGCGCTCGATGGTAGGCCGCTGCGTCACGAAGTGCGTGGCGGGATAGATCGCGCATCGATCGAGCTGGGTGATGACGTTTCCTGTGAGCGGATCGATCTTGGCGATGCGCTCGATTTCATCGCCCCACAGCTCGATGCGGACCGCCTGTTCGTCGTAGGCCGGGAAGATCTCGACCGTGTCGCCGCGGACACGGAAGGTGCCACGCTCGAACGCGGCGTCATTGCGCTGATACTGGATGCCCACCAGATCGGCGAGGAGGGCGTCCCGACCGCGGGTTTCCCCCTTTTGTGCGGTGACGAGCAGACGGCGGTAGGCCTCCGGATCGCCGAGGCCGTAGATCGCCGAGACACTCGCGACGATGATGACGTCCTCGCGTTCCATCAGACTCGAGGTGGCCCGCAGGCGCAGCCGGTCGATGTCGTCGTTGATCGAGGAGTCCTTGGCGATGTAGGTATCGGTCGCCGGGACGTAGGCCTCGGGCTGATAGTAGTCGTAGTAGGAGATGAAGAATTCGACGGCGTTCTTCGGGAAGAACGCCTTCAGCTCCCCGTACAGCTGGGCCGCCAGGGTCTTGTTGTGGGAGAGGACAATCGTCGGCCGGCCGAAATGCGCGATCACATGCGCCATCGTCATGGTCTTGCCGGACCCGGTGACGCCCAGGAGCGTCTGATAGCGGTCCCCGCGCGCGAACCCCGCGTTCAGCTCGGCGATCGCCCGCGGCTGATCTCCCGCCGGTTGATGCGGGGAGACGAGTTCGAAATCCATGCGAGAAAGCTAACCGGGCGGAAGCTCGGCGTGACCGCCCGAGTCGCGGCGGGAGATGTCGGTGACGCCTTTCACCTTCCGCACCGCCCGGAGCACCTTGTGGAGGTGGGCGTGATTCTCGACCTCCACCAACACGGAGCCAAAAACGGCGCCGTCCTTGGAGGTGAGGTCCGCACTCTTGATGTTCGTCCCCGTCCCGCTGATCGCCTCACAGATATCGGCGTAGAGCCCGCGCCGGTCTTCGCCGCTCACCGCGAGCCGCACGGTGACCACCTCGCCCTCCACCTCGCGCCAGTCGATGTCCACGCGCCGCTCGGCCTCATCGGAGAGCGTGAGCAGGTTGGGGCAGTCGCTGCGGTGAATCGAGATGCCGCGGCCCTGGGTCACGTATCCGACGACGGGGTCGCCGGGCACCGGTTGGCAACATTGCGCGTAGCGCACCATCAGGCCGTCGACGCCCTGGATCTTGATGCCCCGCCCCAGGCGCAGGCGCTGCATCACCCGGCCGAAGGCCGACGACGTGCGTGGGTTGAGCTCCTCGGCCGGCAAGTCGGGGTACAGGGCCTTCATCACCTGGCCGATAGGGACGTCGCCGCGGCCGATCGCCGCCTGGAGCTGCTCGGGCGTGCCGACCGAGAGGGTCGCCGCGGCTTGCGCGAGGCGCTCGTCGTTTGGCGCATCGAGGCGGCGCCGGCGCACTTCGCGGGCGAGGATCTCGCGCCCCAGCGCCACGCTGCGCTCGTGCTCCTCTTGCTTGACCCACTGCCGGATCTTGTGACGGGCGCGCCCCGTTTGGACGTGCGACATCCAGTCACGGGAAGGACGCGACTGCGCGCTCGTGATGATCTCGACGGTGTCGCCGTTCCGGAGCGCGCGGTGCAGCGGCGCGATGCGGCCGTTGACCCGGGCCCCCTGCGTGCGCTGGCCGACTTCGGTGTGGACCGCGAACGCAAAGTCGATCGGCGTCGCCCCCTTGGGGAGTCGCTTCACGTCGCCGCGCGGCGTGAACACGAAGATCTCGTCCTGGTACAGGTCGATCTTCAGGAACTCGAGGAACTCCTCGGGGGTGTGGGCGTCCTGCTGCAGCTCGATGAGCTGGCGGAACCAGGACAGGTGCCGGTCCAGCTCGTCGGCGGACTTGCCGCCCTCCTTGTAGAGCCAGTGCGCCGCGATGCCGTACTCGGCCGTGCGGTGCATCTCGCGCGTGCGAATCTGGATTTCGTAGAGCTGACCCGCGGGCCCGAACACCGTGGTGTGCACCGACTGGTAGCCGTTCGACTTGGGGCTCGCGATGTAGTCCTTGATGCGCTCCTGGAGCGGCGTCCACTTGTGGTGGATGATCCCGAGGACGTGGTAGCAATCGGTGATCGAGCCGACGAGCACGCGCACCGCGAGCAGATCGTAGATCTCCTCGAACGGCTTGCCACGCTGCTTCATCTTCTTGTAGATCGACCACAGGTTCTTGGGACGACCGGTGATGTCGAACTCGGTGATCCCGGCGCGCCGCATCTCTTCGTCGAGCGGTTCGCGCAGGCGTTCCGTCGTGCGGTCGCGCTCGACCTTCCTGGCCTTGACCTGCCGCACGAGCTGCTTGTACTCGGTGGTCTCGAGGTGCTTGAACGCGAGGTCCTCGAGCTCCGCCTTGACCCCCGCCATGCCGAAGCGGTGCGCCAGCGGCGCGTACAACTCTCGAGTCTCGAGCGCGATGCGCCGCCGCTTCTCCTCGGTGAGCGGGTCGAGCGTGCGCATGTTGTGCAGGCGATCGGCGAGCTTGATGATGATGACCCGCGCGTCCTTCGCCACGGACATCAGCAACTTGCGGTAGTTCTCGGCCTGCTCTTCGGCGGTGGAACGGAACGTCAGGGTGGCGATCTTGGTGAGCCCGTCGACGAGCTCGGCGACTTCGGCGCCGAAGTCGCGCTTGATGTCCTCGAGGGTGACGTTCGAGTCTTCGACCACGTCGTGCAGCAGCGCGGCGGCGATCGTGGTGGTGTCCATCTGCTGCTCGGCGAGAATCGTCGCCACGGCGACGCTGTGGGACACGTAGTCGTCGCCCGACGCCCGCTTCTGGCCGTGATGCGCCTGGGCACTCGACCGGTAGGCGCGCGCGAGCAGGTCGAGGTCGAGGCGGTCCCGTTGCGCCGCGACGGCCTTCGCCAGCTCCGGCGCGAGAATCGGCGCCGTGCTCGTCACAACAGCCCTGCCTCCGCGAAGCTCACGTACCGCTCTCCTCCGACGATCACGTGATCGTACACGGGCACGTCCAGCAGACGGCCCGCATCCACCAGCTGCCGCGTCACCGCACGGTCGTCCGCCGAGGGCGTCGGATCGGCGCTCGGGTGGTTGTGCACGACGATGATGCCCGCCGCCGCCTCCGCGATCGCCGCCCGAAACACCTCGCGCGGGTGGACCAGGGAGCTGTTGAGAATGCCCCGCGTGATCAGGAGGTCGGCCAGGATCTGGCTCTGGCTGCCCAGGGCGAGCACGTGGAACTCCTCCACCGCGAGGTCCCGCAGCCGCGGCGCGTAATAGCGATGCACGTCGGCGGGACCCCGGATCCGTTCCGGTGGCGGCTCGGCCTCGCCCGCCACGCGCCGCCCCAGCTCCACCGCGGCCGCAAGCCGGGCGGCCTTGGCCCGCCCCACCCCGGGCAGCTGGGCCAGCTCGGCCCAGGGTCGAGCGGCGAGGCGGCGCAGAGAGCCCTCCACGCGGGTCAACATCTCGCCCGCCACCGCGAGTGCATCACGGCCGGCGGTGCCCGTTCCTAGGAGAATGGCCAGGAGCTCTTGCCCCGTCAACGCGGCGGGGCCGACGGCCCAGAAACGCTCGCGGGGGCGGTCTTGTGGGAGGTGCTCGGAAAGGTGGAGCGGCATGAGCCGAAGGTAGCCCATGCCGCTGTCTGCAACGGTACCCTACGAACGCGCTACAGCCCCGCTCCGTGGCACTTTTTGAACTTCTTGCCGCTGCCGCAGGGACACGGATCGTTGCGACCCACGCCGGCGTAGGGATTCGCCGCAAACGCGGGCTCGACCCGGCCGCCCGAGCCGGGCTTTGGCGGCCGTGTCGGGGGCGGCGCATCGGCGCTCGTTACCAGCCCATCGGCCGCCGGCTTGGACTCGACCATCGGCGTGGGGCGACGCGGGCCGGGCAGGCCCCCCGCGGGCCCAGTGATGGGCCGCGACGGACCGCCGCCAGGGGGCCCGCCCTGCGGTGGCCCGATCTCGATCTGCAGCTTGAGCCACCGCTCCGTGAACGTGGCGTTGAGATCGTGCATCAGGCCCACGAACATTTCGTAGGCTTCCTGCTTGTACTCGACGAGCGGGTCCTTCTGCCCCCACGCCCGGTAGTAGATCCCCTCACGCAGCTGGTCGAGATCGTAGAGGTGGTCTTTCCACTTTTCATCGATCACACCGAGCGAGATGTGCGACAGCGCCTGCTCGGGCAGGTTCTGCGCGCCGACCTTGGCCTCGACGTCCTTGAGCTGCTTGAGCTTCGCGTCGAACGCGCCGTGCCCCGCTGCCACGGCGGCGCGGAGCAGGTCGTCGCGATCCTTGATGACGGCCGGGTCGGTGACGCCCGGAATCCGGAACAGGAACTTCTGGAGAAACTCGGTCTCGATGAGGTCGCGATCCCACTGCCCGGGATCGTCGAACTCCGCCACGATGCCGTCGGCGAGGCGCTCGACGGCCTGGTCGATCATCCGCTGCGCCTCGGCCTTGAGCTCTTCCCCGCCCTCGAGCGCGTACAAGCGGCGTGAATAAATGACGTCGCGCTGCTTGTTCATCACGTCGTCGAACTGCAACAGCTTTTTGCGGGCCTGGAAGTTCTGCAGCTCGACCCGCTTCTGCGCCTGGCCGATCGCCGCCGTCACCCACGGGTGCGTGATGACCTCACCCTCTTCGGCGCCGGTGCGGTCCATGATGCGCGCGATGCGATCGGACCCGAAGAGCCGCATCAGGTCGTCTTCGAGCGACATGTAGAAGACGCTCTGCCCCGGATCGCCTTGACGACCCGAGCGTCCGCGCAGCTGCCGGTCGATGCGCCGCGCCTCGTGGCGCTCGGTCCCGATGATCACGAGCCCGCAGGGCGGATTCTCGTTGCACTTGAGCTCTTTGATCTGCTCGGCGCTCAGATCGGGGGCTTCGATCTTCTGACCGAACGGCGCCTCGCGCGCTTTGATGCCGCAGACCTGACACTTCTTGACGCCAGCCCCGAGTTTGATGTCGGTGCCGCGGCCCGCCATGTTGGTCGCGATCGTGATGGAGCCGGACTGGCCCGCCAGCGCCACGATCTCGGCCTCGCGCTGGTGGAACTTGGCGTTCAGGACCTCGTGCTTCAGGCCGCGCCGCTTCAGCATCCGCGCCAGCGTTTCCGACACCTCGACGTTCACCGTCCCGACGAGCACCGGCAGGCCGCGCTTGTGCTCGCGCTCGACCTCATCGACGATCGCGTTGTATTTCTCGCGCCGCGTCTTGTAGACGAGGTCGTGCTTGTCCACGCGCCGCACGGGCCGGTTCGTCGGGATCACGACGACCGCGAGCTTGTAGATGTCGTGGAACTCGGTTTCTTCGGTCTCGGCGGTCCCCGTCATGCCCGCGAGCTTCTCGAACATGCGGAAGTAGTTCTGGATCGTGGTGGTCGCGAGCGTCTGACTCTCCTCGCGCACCTGCACGCCCTCCTTTGCCTCGACGGCCTGGTGCAGACCGTCCGACCAACGGCGCCCCGGCATCAGTCGGCCCGTGAACTCGTCCACGATGAACACCTGCCCATCCTGCACGACGTACTCGACGTCTTTTTCGTACAGGGCGTGGGCCTGGAGCAGCTTGTGGATGATGCGCAGGACTTCGCTCTTCTGGGCGTATTCCGCCTCGACGGCCCGCCGTCGTTCGATCTTGTCGGCGGCGGAGAGGTGCTCGTCGCGGTCGATTTCGTGCACGGCGTGCGAGATGTCCGGGACGACGAACAGCGTCGGGTCTTCCGGCGACATCGTCTCGACGCCTCGGTCGGTCAAGTGCACCGAGCGCCCGCGCTCGTCCATGACGAAGTACAGGTCGTCCTCGAGGTGCTTCATCTTCTGTTTCGGCGCCGACAGCTTGCGATCCGCGAGCCGGTCCAGCTCGACGCGCTGCACGAGCTGCTTCACGCCCGTCTCGTTGAGGAGCTTCAGCAGCTTCTTGTTCTTCGGCATCCCCAGCTGCGCCTGGTACAGGAACGTCGCCCCCTCGTACGAGGTCTTCTCGTCGGCGAGGAGCGGCTCTCCCTTGGCGATCAGGTCGTTGGAGATGGCGGTCTGCTTCCGGACCAGCTGCACGACCTGGCTGTTGAACTGCGCGTACTTCTCGTCCGACTCGGCACCGACGGCGCCCGAGATGATGAGCGGGGTCCGCGCCTCGTCGATGAGGATCGAGTCGACCTCGTCGATGATGGCGTACACGTGGCGTCGCTGCACGCGGTGTTCGAGGCTGAACACCATGTTGTCGCGGAGGTAGTCGAACCCGAACTCGTTGTTGGTACCGTACGTGATGTCGCACAGGTAGGCCGCGCGACGCTCGGGGGTCGAGGGCTGCGAGTCGTCGATGCATCCGACGGTGAGCCCGAGCCACTTGAAGAGGTGGCCCATCCATTGCGAGTCGCGCCGGGCCAGATAGTTGTTGACGGTGACGAGGTGCGCGCCCCGCCCCGCCAGCGCGTTCAAGTAAAGCGGCAGCGTCGCGACGAGGGTCTTGCCCTCGCCCGTCGCCATCTCGGCGATCTTCCCCTGGTGCAGCACGAGGCCGCCGATCAACTGCACGTCGTAGGGCACCATATCCCAGCTTTGCTCGTGCCCCGTCACTACCACTTTGGTCCCGATGAGGCGGCGGCATGCCTCCCGCACCGTCGCGAACGCCTCGGGCAGGAGATCGTCGAGCGTCTTTTGCAGCTCCGTGACAAAGGCCTTCTCGGCCTGGGCGAGCTGGTCGCCCAGCTCGGCGCGCTCCACCGGATCGGGACAGTCGTGCTTCGCCTGCTTGAGGCGTTCGACTTCCGCCCCGAGCGCACCGGTGCGCTCCGCGATGACCCCCTTGAACTTGGCGGTCTGCGCCTTGAGGGCGTCCTCGGACAGCTCCTTGAGGCGCGCCTCGTGCGTGTGGATCGCGTCGATGATCGGCTGGACCCGCTTCAGCTCGCGGTCGAACCGCGTGCCGAAGAGCTTGGTGAACCAACGATGCGCCATGACTCCCCTAGCGATACAGCCCGTGGGTGCCGATGTACTCGCGCACCGCGTCGGGCACCAGATAACGAATGGACCGTCCCCCGCGCACGCGCTCGCGCACGTCGGTTGCCGACAGAGCGATGGCGGGCACTTCGATCACGCGGCGGATCAACGGATGACGCGGCACCGCCGCGCCGGGCCGAGCGAATACTACTATGTCCGCGAGCCCCGGCAGCGCCTCGACCTCCCACCACCCCGGGAGGTCCTGAGCGGCGTCCGCCCCCAGCAATAACGTGAAGCGGTTCCCGGGCTCACGCTCCCCCAGGGCCCGCAGCGTCCGCACCGTGTAGGACGGGACCGGCAAATCGAACTCGACGCGCTCAACTCGCAGCCGCGGATTGCCTTGCGCCGCGAGCTCCAACATCTCGCCCCGCTGTTCGGGGGTCGCCTGGTGGGCGGCGCGCTTGAAGGGCTGCTCGCGAGCGGGCATGAACCGCACGGTCGCTCCCAGGGCCTCCGCGGCGGTTTCGGCAACGACCATATGGCCCAGGTGCACCGGGTCGAAGGAGCCCCCGAACAGGGCGTCCACGCCGGTCAGGACGACGTGCCCGTCGTGTCGGCCGGGCAGCTCTTGGCGAGACCCGTCGCCTGCGGATAGAAGCGACGCAGGTGCGCGCACGTCTCCTGCAGCTCGTCTTTGTATCCGATCGCGCGGTAGCTGTCCACGAGACGCAGAAGGGCGTCGGGCGCCAGCGTCGCGTCCGGATAGTTGGCGATCACATCCTTGAAATAGATGATCGCGGAGTCGTACGCTTTGCGCCGCAGGTAGAACATCCCGTTCTTGTACGTCTTCTCGGCAAACTGATTCTGCAGCCGCCGGACGTGCGGGCGCGCGCGGGCCGCCGCATCGGTGTCCGGGTAGCGCCCCGCCAGCTCCTGGTAGATCGACAACGCGGTCTCGCCGTACGTCGGGTCCAGCTCGGCGCGCCGCCACAACCGCAGGTTCGAATCGCCGGCGCGGAGCAGCGCCAGCGGCGCGTACTCGCTCGCGGGAAACTCGTCGGCGACCTTACGGAAGTCGTGGGCGGCCTGCACGCGGTCGCCCGTTTGGAAGTAGCACTCGGCGAGATAGTAGCGGGCGGCGGCGGCTTCGGCCTGGCCCGGCGCGAACTCGAAGGTCAGACGCTGCAGCACGAGCAGCGCACGGCGATAGTCGCCACGGCGCATGAGCTCCTGCGCGTGACGCATTTCCGATTCCGGTGAGGTCACCGTCTGCACCCGCGGCCCGTGATGACAGCCCGTGGCGAGCGTCGCCAGACCGAGAATCCAGACCATCCGTCGCATCATTGCGGTTCAGCCTTCCCCAGCGAGTTGATCTTTTCCTGGGCCCGTTGAGCGATCGTGTCGCCCGGCGTGCCGCCCACCAATGCCTGCTGATAACTCTCCAGCGCCCCGGCGATGTCGCCCTGCGCCAGGCGCACGTCCCCCAGGCCGAGGAATGCGGCGCGCACGACGTCGGGCGACGCGCCGGGCGCCGTCGCGCGCCGGAACCAATCCTCCGCGTCCGCGGGCCGGCCCTTCTCCAGCGCGATCTGCCCTTCGACGAGGGCGCAGAGCCCCAGGCCCTCGCGCGCCGATTCCACCACCACCGGCGCGCGCTTGCGGAAGATCACTCCCTCGAACACCGAGACGGCGGTACTGCAGTCGCGCACCCGTACCAACGCCATCCCGTACAGATAGAGCAGCGAATCGGCGCGCGCGGGATCGCCGCTCGCGGCGGTCGCCACCGGCAGCAGGGCCAGCGCCGTGGCCGTGTCGCCGCGATCCACGGCGTCGAGCGCCGCGAGGGTCGCGTACCGGCCCAGGGGGCGCGCGGGCGCGATCTCCCGCATGCCCGTCAGCGCACTCGCCAGCGCGCCGCGGTCGTTGGTCCCGAGCGCGGCCCGTACCACGCGTTCGAGTGCGTCGGCCGCTTCATCCGCGCGCGAGCGGTCGTCGCGCGCCAGCGCGCGGTAGGCTTCCGCCGCGGCGAAGTAGTCCTGCGTGTGCAAGGCCGCGGCGCCGAGCTTGGCGTCGAGCGCGGCACTCCCCGAATGCGCCTTGAGGCCGAGTTGGTATTCCGCCAGTGCGCTGCGATAGTCACCCGCGGCATACGCCCGATCGCCGAGCTCTTCGTGGTCGGAGGCGCTTCGCGTACAGGCGCACGTGAGCATGAGCAGCGCGGCGGGCCAACGGGTCACGACTTCTTCTTCTTCCCGCCCCGGGGAGCCGCCTTGGTGGGGGCTGGAGCGGGTGCTTCACTGCGCGACAGCATCGCCAGGTACGCCTCCACGCGGGGATCCTCCGGGCGGCGCGCGCGGCACGCTTCCCACACATCGCGCGCGGCGAGGCCGTCTCCCGACAGGTAACAGGCCAACCCGAGCATCGCCGCGGCGTCGAGGAACCCCGGCCGGTCGCGGACGATCGTCTCGAACTGGTCGCGGGCATCGAGCGCCCGGCCGGCCTCAAGCAGCAGCCGGCCCAGCTTATACCGCAGATCGTGGAAGGCGGGTCCCAACTCGAGCGCCTCCTGGTACTGCTCGATCGCCTGCACCAAGCCTCCCGCCTCGAGATAGGCCTGACCCATGGCGGCATGCTCGTTTGCCAGCTTCGCGGCGATGTGGGCCGGGAAACCCGCCCGCTCTCCGGTATCGATGCGGTGCGCCCGGCGTAGCACGGCGCTCGCTTCCTCCTCGCGGCCCAGCTCGTTCAGCACGAGCGCGCGGTGAATCAACGCCTCGACGTAGTGCGGGTTCAAGGCGAGCGCTTTGTCGAGCTGATCGAGCGCCTTCTCCGCCTGCCCTGCCAGGGAATACGAGAGACCAAGGAGGTGATGCGCGTCCGCGAACGCGCGTCCGCTCTCGATGACCTCCTCGAGGAGATGGATCGCGCCGTAGTAGTCCTGCAGCTCGAACCGCTCGCGCGCCTGCTCCACCAAGCGCTCAGGACTGACGTCCATGGGTCTCCTCATACCAGCGGACGAAGTTCCGGATGCCTTCCTCGATCCCCACGCGCGGCCGGTAGCCCAAGGCCGCCTCGGCGCGGTGCAAGTCGGCGTCGGTCAGGCGGACGTCGCCCGGCTGGTCGGGATGTCGCTCGACCCGCGCCTCGCGGCCGAGCGCGGATGCGATCAACGCGATCAGCCGGTCCAGGCGCACGCGCTCGCCGCCACCGATGTTCAGCATCTCGACCGAGCCGTCGGCCGCCTTGTCGGTGCGCGCCAGCGCCGCCAGGACGCCGTCCACACAATCGCTAATATAGGTGTAGTCGCGCTCACTCGAACCGTCGCCGTGCATCCGGACGGCATGCCCCCGCGCGATCAAGTCCGTGAACTTATGGATCGCCAGGTCGGGCCGTTGCCGGGGCCCGTACACGGTGAAGAACCGCAGGCAGATGATGCGCAGGGGGTACAGGTGGGCGAAGGCAATGGCGAGCAGCTCCGCGGACCGCTTGGTCGCGGCATACGGCGAGATCGGCTCGAGCGCCGGGGCGCCCTCGGCAAAGGGAGCCGGTGTGGAGTTGCCATAGACCGACGACGAGGAGCCGAAGACGACCCGCGCGATCCCCGCGCGGCGCGCCGCGTCGAAGACCCGCGCCGTGGCGGTGACGTTCGCTTCCACGTAGGCGCCGGGGTCCTCGAGTGAGGGACGGACCCCTGGCTTGGCGGCGAGGTGGAGCACCGCGCCCACGCCGTCCAAGGGCAGCGGGTCCCGCGCCACGTTGCCTTCGACGAACCGGAAGGCACGATTGGCAAGCAATCCCTTGAGGTTCCGCTCTTTGACGGCGCGCCCATAGAACGCGTCGAAGTTGTCCATCCCGACGACGGCGTGCCCGCGGGCGATGAGCGCTTCACTCACGTGGGAGCCGATGAATCCCGCGGCCCCCGTCACCAGCATCTTCACGGGCGCGCTCACTTGACCACCACGCCGCGCAGGTATTCGATCGTGCGGCGCAATCCGTCATCGAGCGCCACCTGGGGCTCCCAGCCGAGTGTCGCGCGCGCGCGGGTGATGTCGGGCTGGCGCACCTGCGGATCGTCGACGGGCAAGGGTCTCTCCACCACCGAGCTGCGACTCCCCGTCAGCGCGAGCACGCGCTCCGCGAGCTGGCGCACCGTGAACTCGTGCGGATTCCCGAGGTTCGTGGGATCATCGGTGCCGCGCTCGAACATGCGCACGATTCCTTCGATGAGATCGTCGACGTAGCAGAACGACCGGGTCTGCGAGCCGTCGCCGTACACGGTCAGCGGCTCCCCGCGCAGCGCCTGCGAGATGAAGTTGGAGACGACGCGCCCATCGTTAGGACGCATGCGCGGTCCGTACGTATTGAAGATCCGCACGATGCGCGTGTCGAGACTGTGATAGCGATGGTACGCCATCGTCATCGCTTCGGCGAAGCGTTTGGCCTCGTCGTATACGCCGCGCGGACCCACCGGATTCACGTTGCCCCAGTAGCTCTCCGGCTGTGGATGGACGAGCGGATCGCCGTACACCTCCGAGGTCGAGGCGAGGAGGAAGCGCGCGTTCTTCGTCTTGGCAAGGCCAAGGGCGTTGTGCGTGCCGAGCGCGCCTACTTTCAGCGTCGGGATCGGGTATTCGAGGTAATCGATCGGGCTCGCAGGACTGGCGAAGTGGAGGATGCCGTCGACGGGGCCCGGGACGTCGATGAAGGTGCTGACGTCGTGGCGGATGAACTGGAAGCCGCGGTGGTGCTCGAGGTGGGCGAGGTTGGCAGGCGCCCCGGTAATCAGGTTGTCCATCCCCACGACCGTGTGATTGAGCGCGAGGAGCCTGTCACACAGGTGCGAGCCGAGAAAGCCGGCGGCGCCCGTTACGAGGAGGCGCATGCCAGGCGTCGGCCGATGCTGTCATACGTGAACCCGAGCTTGGCGAGCCGATCGGGGTCGTAGAGGTTGCGGCCGTCGACGATCAGGGGCCGCCGCATCAGCTGACGCATCCTGGGGAAATCCGGGTTGCGGTACTCCAGCCACTCCGTGACGATGGCGAGGGCATCGGCGCCGGCGAGCACGTCAAACGCGTGCTCCCCATAGGTCACGCGGTCGCCGAGGTGCTGGCGCGCCGTTTCCAGGGCCGCCGGATCGTGCACGCGCACCGTCGCGCCCGCGGAGAGGAGCGCCTCGACCAAGACGAGCGCCGGGCTTTCCCGCACATCGTCGGTCTCGGCCTTGAACGCGAGCCCCCAGACCCCAACCACCTTTCCCTTCAGCTTGCCCTCGAAATGGCGCTCGAGCTTCTCGAAGAGCAGACGCTTCTGCCGCTCGTTGGCCGCTTCGACGGCCATCAGAATGTCGAGCGGCACGCTGCGGTCCTGCCCCATGCGGATGAGCGCCTGCACGTCCTTGGGGAAGCACGAACCGCCGTACCCGGGGCCGGGAAACAGGAATGCCGGACCGATGCGGCGGTCGGTCCCGATGCCTTTGCGCACCAGCGTGACATCAGCGCCGACGGCCTCGCACAGGCGGGCCACCTGATTCATGAAGGAAATGCGCGTCGCCAGCATCGCGTTGGCGGCGTACTTCGTCATCTCGGCCGAGGGGAGATCCATGAAAATGAGCGGATTCCCCGTGCGTACGAACGGCGCGTAGAGCTCCTCGAGGAGCTTCGCCGATTCGGGCGAGTCCACGCCGAGGATCATGCGGTCGGGCTTCATGAAGTCTTCGACCGCCGCGCCTTCCTTCAGGAACTCGGGGTTCGAGCAGACGTGGAACGGGGTCTTGGTGTGCTTGGCGACCTCGGCGCGGACTTTCTCGGCGGTGCCGACCGGGACGGTGCTCTTCGTGATCACCGTCTTCGAGCTGTTCATGTGCTGGCCGATCGTCCGGGCGACGGCGAGCACGTGCTGCAAGTCGGCGGAGCCATCCTCGTCGGGGGGCGTGCCCACCGCGATGATCACGATGTCCGAGCGCTCGATCGCCGCCCCGACATCGGTCGTGAACTGCAGGCGTCCTTCGCGCTGATTCCGCGCGACCAGCGGCTCGAGTCCCGGCTCGTAAATGGGGAGCCGGTTCTGCTTCAGCCCGTCGATCTTCTTGGCGTCGACGTCCGCGCAAGACACATCGTTCCCGGTCTCGGCGAGGCAGGCTCCGACGACCAACCCGACGTATCCGGTCCCGACGACGGCAACTTTCACTTGGCACCACCCGCGCGCGGCAGAACGTGGCGCGTGTCGACGACGGCGCGGGCGTGCTTCGCCACGAGGCCGTAGTCGACGCTCGAATGGTCGGTCACGACGATCACGCAGTCGACTTTTTCGAGCGTCGCGGCGTTGAGGGGCACCGACGCGAGCTCCAGACCGTCCTCCTTGACCTTGGTCACGAACGGATCGTGGTAGCACACCTCCGCGCCGCGCTGGTGCAGGAGGCGCATCACGTCGAGCGCCGGGCTCTCGCGGATGTCGTCGATATCCTTCTTATAGGCGACGCCCAGCACGAGCACCGTGCTGCCGCGGACCGCCTTCCCCGCGTCGTTCAGACGCTCCGCCAGCTTCCCGATCCAGTACTCCGGCATGGCGGCGTTGAGCTCGCCCGCCAGCTCGATGAAGCGCGTCTTGTAGTTGAGCGTCCGCATCTTCCACGCGAGGTAGTGCGGATCGAGCGGGATGCAGTGTCCGCCGACGCCGGGCCCGGGCGTGAACTTCATGAACCCGAACGGCTTCGTCGCCGCCGCCTCGATGACTTCCCACACGTCGACGCCGAGCTTGTCGCACACGATCGCCATTTCGTTCACGAGCCCGATGTTCACGCTGCGGAACGTGTTTTCGAGGATCTTCACCAGCTCCGCGGCTTCGGTGGACGACACCGGCACGAGTTTCTCGATGGCAGGTTGATACAAGGCGGCCGCCACCTGGAGGCAGGCGGGCGTGATGCCCCCGACCACCTTCGGTGTGTTGTGCGTGTTCCACTTCGCGTTGCCGGGATCGACGCGCTCGGGAGAGAACGCGAGAAAGAAATCCTCCCCCACCTTGAGTCCCGTGGCTTCGAGCGCCGGCAGCATCAGCTCGCGCGTCGTGCCGGGGTAGGTCGTCGACTCGAGAATGACGAGCTGGCCGCGGCGCAGCGCCTGTTTCACCGCCTCGGTCGCGGCGAGCACGTAGCTGACGTCGGGGTCCTTCGTCTTGGACAGCGGCGTCGGGACGCAGATCGAGATCGCGTCCGGCTCGCGCAAGCGGGTGAGATCGGTCGTCGCCACAAACTTGCCCGACTTGACGGCCTCGGCCACGACGGTCGCCGGCACGTCCTTGATGTGCGAGCGGCCGCCATTGAGGAGATCGACGACCTTCTGGCTGACGTCGAAGCCGATGACGTTGTAGCCCGCGCGGACGAACTCCACCACGAGCGGGAGACCGACGTACCCCAGGCCGACGACGCCGCACAGCATCGAGCGGTCTTGCGCTTTTGCGAGTAGAGCGGCAACGGGCGTCGTCATAGGCCCTCCGGCGCGCCGCCGCGCGCGAGCGAGCGCGACGCGGCTTCGAGCACGCGCACGACGCGGACGCCGTCCTCGGCGGTCGACCCGGGCCGCGCCGGCTCCCCGCGCGCGACCTTCACGAAATGCGCGAGCTCCGCGGCGAGCGGCTCGACGGTCGGGATGCGGGGGATGAAGATGTCGCCTTCCCGAATCGCGAGACTCTCCCCGAAGGATCCGTACTCAGGCGGGCGATCGACGCCCTTGTCGTAGATGCGCAACTTTTCGCGCGGCTCCATGTCGTCGAACACCACCATTTTCTTTGCACCCACGACGGTCAGTTTCCGTTCTTTGTGAGGATCGAGCCACGACAGTTGGACGTGGGCGAGCACGCCGCTCGCAAACTCCATCGTCAGGAAGACGACGTCTTCGATCTTTGGTTGGAGGTAACTTCGGCCCTGGGCGGCGACCCGTACCGGCGCCTCGCCGAGCAAGTGGAGGGCCACCGAAACATCGTGCGGCCCGAAGCTCCACAACGCGTTCTCATCCTGGCGCACCTGCCCCAGGTTCACCCGCAGCCCATATAAGTAGAAGATCTTGCCCAGCTCCCCGCCCTGCACCAGGGTCCGGAGGCGATCGACGGCGCTGTGAAACACCAGCAGGTGCCCCGCGAGCACGGGGACTTTGTGCTCGACACCCAGGGCCGCCACGGCTTCGGCGTCCCGGACGTTCAGCGCGAACGGCTTCTCGACGAGGCACGGCTTCCCCGCCTCGATGCAGCGCCGCGCCATCGCCGCGTGCGTGCCGGCGGGGGACGCGACGACCACCGCGTCGGCGCGCTCCAGCAACGCATCCACGTCGCCCGTGACCAGCGCGGCGGGGTATTGCCGGGCGAATCGCTCCCGGGTCTTGGCGTCGGTGTCGCACACCGCGGCGAGCTCGGCGTCGGCGAGCCCCGCCGCCGTCCGCACGTGATTTCGACCCCACGCCCCCGCTCCGATGACGCCGATCTTGAGCCGCGTCACCTGTAGAATCCGCGGATCGAGACGATCACGTGATCGAGCTGGGGCTGTGTGAGTTCGGGATACACGGGGAGCGACAGCACCTGGTGCGACGCCTGCTCCGCCACCGGCAGCTGCCCCGCCTTGTAGCCCAGGTGCGCAAAGCAGGGCTGGAGATGGAGCGGAAGGGGATAGTACACGGCGCTGCCGATGCCCTGCGCCTTGAGGTGCGACTGCAGCGCGTCGCGTCGCTCGACGCGCAGCGTGTACTGGTGGAAGATGTGCTCGTTGTTGGGTTCGACAACGGGCGTCTTGACCTGCGCCATCCCCTTGAGACCGGCCGCGTAGTACTCGGCGTGCTGCCGCCGCTTCGCGGACCAGTCGGCGAGGTGCGGCAGCTTGGCCAGGAGCACCGCGGCCTGCAGCGTATCGAGGCGCGAGTTGGTCCCGACCTCTTCGTGATGGTACTGCTTCGCGCCGCCATGCAGCCGCAGCTTGCCGAGCCGCTCGGCCAGCTTGTCGTCGGACGTCACCATCATCCCCGCGTCGCCCCAGGCCCCGAGGTTTTTCGACGGGAAGAAGGAATACGCCGTCACCCAGCCCAGCTCGCCGGCCATGCGCCACGCGCCGTCGATGCTGCGGCGCGCGCCGATCGACTGGCACGCATCCTCGATGATCGGGATACGGCGCGGCGCCGCGATCGCGAGCAGCCGTTCCATCGCCGCGAGCTGGCCGTAGAGGTGGACGGGAATGATCGCCCGCGTACGCGGCGTGATCGCCCGCTGCACCCCGTCGGGGTCGATGTTGAACGTGTCCGGCTCGATGTCGACGAAGACCGGCGTCCCGCCCGCGTTGTGGATCGTCCCGGCCGTCGCGAAGAACGTGAACGGCGTCGTGATGATCTCGTCGCCCGGCTTCAGGTTCAACGCCTTGAGCGGCAGCAGCAGCGCGTCGGTGCCGCTGGCGCACCCGATGCCGTGCTTCGCGCGCGACAACGCCGCGATCCCCGCCTCGAGCTGCGGAATCGCGGGCCCCATGATGAATTGCTGCGCCTCGATGACGCGGGTGAGCGCGGGCATGACTTCACCCTTGATGGCCGAGTACTGCGCCACGAGGTCCAACAGCGGCACGTTCATGATTTGCGGGGGGGAGTAGTTTGGCGCAGCGCGCCCGTTTGCTCTTCGTAGGCCGCGCCGCACACGGCGCAGGCCGCTCGGCCGGCGGCGACGTGCAGGCGCTCACCGCACTGACACATCCAGCCGACGCGCCGGGCCGGCACGCCCACCATCAGTCCGTAGGACGGGACGTCGGCCGTGACGACGGCGCCGGCGCCGATGAACGAGTACTCACCGAGCGTGACCCCGCAGACGATCGTGGCATTCGCCCCGATCGAGCCGCCGCGTTTGACGAGCGTGCGCTGGTACTCGTGTTTGCGGGAGACGTGGCTGCGCGGGTTGAGCACGTTCGTGAACACGCAGGACGGGCCGCAGAAGACGTCGTTCTCCAGCTCGACGCCTTCATAGATCGACACGTTGTTCTGCACCTTCACGTTGTCGCCGAGCCGCGTGCCGGGCATCACGACCACGTTCTGGCCCAGGTTGCAGCGCGCGCCGATCACGGCCCCGCCCATCACGTGGGAGAAGTGCCAGATCTTGGTGCCGGCGCCGATGACGGCCCCGTCGTCGACGTAACTCGACTCATGGACGAAGTAGTCCGGCTTGGACATCTAGACGCCGATCACCTTGCACTCGAGCTCCATGTCGACGCCGGTCTTCTTCGCGACCGTCTTGCGCACCTGCTCGATGAGCTTGAGCGCATCCGCCGCGGTGCCGTTGCCCTTATTGACGAAGTAGTTGGCGTGCAGCGAGGAGACCTCGATGCCGCCGACGGTGAGCCCTTTGAGCCCGCACTCGTCGATCAGCATCCCGGCCGACTTGGCGCCGCCCGGATTCTTGAAGGTCGAGCCGCAGCAGGGTTGATCGAAGGGCGTCCCCGCCTTGCGCCAGCGCAGCAACTTGCCCTGCAGCTCCTTCAACTTCGCCGGTGACTCTTCACCGAGGCTGAGCTTCGCTTCGATGACGATCCCGTCGATGTTGCTGGCGCGGTACTTGAACGAGATCTGCTTGCGCGAGATCTGTTTGACCTTCCCCTTCGCGTCCATCACCGTGACTTCGGTGACGATCTCGGCGAACTCGGCGCCGTGGCAGCCGGCGTTCATGTAAATGCCGCCGCCCACCGTGCCGGGAATCCCGAGAAAGCGCTCGACGCCGACGAATCCCGCTTCGGCGGTGCGGCGTGCGAGAATCGGTGTCGGCATGCCGCCGCCGACGATCGCCGTCGCACCCTTCATCTCGAAGCGGTCGAGGCCCTTGCCCAGGCGGATTACGACGCCGGGGAAGCCGCCGTCCTTGACGAGGACGTTGGAGCCCAGGCCGAGCGCGAGCCAGGGGAGACCCCGTTCGCGGGCCATTTCGAGCGCCTTGACGACGTCCTCGACGTCGGCGGGCAAGACGAGGTAGCGCGCCGGACCACCCAGACGCCACGTGGTGTAGCGCCCCAGGGGCTCGTTCTCGAGCACGCGGCCGCGGAACTTCACCTTGGGTGGCGGTGGGGGCGGTGGCGGTGCCTTGACCGCCTTCACCGCCTTGACCGGCTTCGACACCCGCTTGGCTACGCTCTTACGGCTACTTCCCTTTCGACCTTCGCTTTTTCGTGCCATTCCTGAAGGCTCCTAACGCTCCCGGTGCGACTGCGGAGCGCAATGATCGCGTCACACGCGGCGCTCGCCGCGGACATCGTTGTGGTGTACGGCATCCGGTGCATCAGCGCGGCGCGCCGGATGGCGTAGTCATCGACCTGCGTGAACTTCCCCATTGGCGTATTGATCAGCAGGTGCACTTCGCCCGACACGATCAGATCGATCGCGTTGGGCCGCCCCTCGTGCACCTTCATCACCCGCTCCGCCGGCACGCCGCGCGCGCGCAAGTAGCGCTGCGTTCCCTCGGTCGCAAAGATCCGGAAACCGAGCTCGTGGAAGCGCCGCACAATCGGCACCACCGTCGGTTTATCGGAGTCGTTCACCGTCACGAAAATCGCGCCCTCGAGCGGCAGACTGCCGTCGGCGGCGATCTGGGCTTTCGCGAACGCCATGCCGAAACTGTCGGCGAGGCCCATCGCCTCCCCGGTCGAGCGCATTTCCGGCCCCAACACGGTATCCACGCCGGGGAGCTTGGTGAAGGGGAAGACGGCCTCCTTCACGGCTACCCCGGCGACGGGAAGCTCATCGGGAAGCCCCAACTCGTCCAGGGTCCGCCCGACCATGACCGCGGCGGCGAGCTTGGCCAGGGGGACTCCGGTCGCCTTGCTGACGAACGGCACCGTCCGGGAGGCCCGCGGATTGACCTCCAGTACGAATACGACGCCGTCCTTGATGGCGTACTGGACGTTGATCAACCCCACCACTCCCAAGGCTTTCGCAAAGGCTTGGGTGTGTTGCCGCATCTCCTCGACCTGGCGGTCCCCGATCAGGTACGGGGGCAGGACGCAGGCCGAGTCGCCCGAGTGTACCCCAGCGTCCTCGATGTGCTGCATCACCCCACCGATCACGCAGCGAGTGCCGTCCGCAATCGCGTCCACGTCCGCCTCGAACGCGTCCTCCAGAAAGCGGTCGATGAGTACCGGATGTTCCGGCGCGACGCGGGCTGCCTTCACGAAGTAGTCTCGCAGCGACCCCTCGTCGTACACGATCTCCATCGCGCGGCCCCCAAGCACGTACGACGGCCGCACCAGCACCGGGTACCCGATCCGCTGCGCGACGCCCACGGCTTCATCGACCGACCGGGCCATGCCGTTGGGCGGCTGGCGGATGCCGAGGCGCCGGCCCAGCGCCTCGAACCGTTCCCGGTCCTCCGCGATGTCGATCGATTCCGGGGAAGTGCCGAGGATGGTGACACCGGCCGCTTCGAGGGGCTTCGTGAGCTGCAGCGGCGTCTGGCCGCCGAGCTGGACGACGACGCCCTTGGGCTTCTCCCAGCGGACGATCTCGATCACGTCCTCGAACGTGAGCGGCTCGAAGTACAGCTTGTCGGAGATGTCGAAGTCGGTGGAGACGGTCTCGGGGTTCGAGTTGATCATGATCGTCTTGAACCCCAGCTCGCGGAACGCGAGCCCCGCGCGCACGCAGCAGTAGTCGAACTCGACGCCCTGGCCGATGCGGTTCGGTCCGCTGCCGAGAATTACGATGCCCTGTTCGCCCAGGGGCTCGGATTCGTTCTCCTCGTCGTATGACGAGTACAGATAGGGCGTCGACGAGGGAAACTCGCCGGCGCAAGTGTCGACGGTCTTGTACGCCGGATGGATCCCGAAACTCCAGCGCTGCTCCCGGATCGCCGCCTCGGTGGTGTGGCGCAATGCGGCGAGCTGCTTATCGGAGAACCCGAGCCGCTTCATGCGGCGCAGGTCGTCCTTCCCGGGCGCGTTGAGCGCCGCGAACGCGCGCTCCGCCTGCACCAGCTCGTCGAGCTGAAACAGGAACCACGGATCGATGCCGCTGGCTTTCGCGATATCGTCGACGGTGAGACCGGCGACGAGCGCGCGCTTCACCTGGAACACGCGCTCCGGCGTCGGCGTGTGGAGCGCGACGCGGAGATCTTCGGGCGAGTCGCTCGTCAGGCGATCGTCGGCGAGCGTCGCGCCCGTGACCCAGCCGGGCCGCCCGATCTCGAGCGCGCGCAGCCCTTTCTGGAATGCTTCCTTGAACGTGCGCCCGATCGCCATCGCTTCGCCCACGGACTTCATCTGCGTCGTGAGACGGAAGTCGGCCTTGGGGAATTTCTCAAACGCGAAGCGCGGCACCTTGACGACCACGTAGTCGAGCACGGGCTCGAACGACGCGGGAGTCGTCTTGGTGATGTCGTTGGGGAGCTCATCGAGCGTGTAGCCGACGGCGAGCTTCGTGCCGATCCGCGCGATCGGGAAGCCCGTCGCCTTCGAGGCGAGTGCCGAGCTGCGGGATACCCGCGGGTTCATCTCGATCACCAGCATCTCGCCGTCAGCGGGGTTCACGGCGAACTGGATGTTGCAGCCCCCCGCCTCGACGCCGATCTCGCGGATGATCGCGATCGCGGCGTCGCGCATGCGCTGATACTCACGGTCGGTGAGCGTCATGGCGGGCGCGACCGTGATCGAGTCGCCGGTGTGCACGCCCATGGGATCGAGATTCTCGATGGAGCAGACGATCACGACGTTGTCACGCCGGTCGCGCATCACCTCGAGCTCGAACTCCTTCCAGCCGAGCACGCTGCGCTCGATGAGCGTCGAATGCACCGGTGACAACTCGAGCGCGCGCTCCACCATCTCCTCGAACTCGGCGCGGTTGTACGCGACGCCGCCGCCCGTCCCTCCCAGCGTGAACGAGGGGCGGATGATCGCGGGGTACCCGACCTCGGCCGCGGCCTCGATCGCCTGCGCCACGGACGTCACCGTGCGACCCAGCGGCGTCGCCAGCCCGATGCGACGCATCGCCGTCGCGAATTCGGCGCGGTCCTCCGCCATGCGGATCGCGCGCGCGTTGGCGCCGATCAGCTCGACCCCGAAGCGCTCCAGGGTGCCGTCGTTCACCAGGGCCATGGCCACGTTCAGCGCCGTCTGGCCGCCCATCGTGGGCAACAGCGCGTCGGGACGCTCGCGCTCGATCACCTTGCGGACCCACTCCGGCGTGAGCGGCTCGATGTAGGTGCGGTCGGCGAGCTCGGGATCGGTCATGATCGTCGCCGGATTCGAATTCACCAGCACGACCGCGTACCCCTCTTCGCGCAGCGCCTTCACGGCCTGCGTGCCCGAGTAATCGAACTCCGCCCCCTGCCCGATGACGATCGGGCCGGAGCCGAGCAGCAGGATGCGGTGGAGGTCAGTCCGCTTGGGCATCGAGCACGTCTTTCAGTGTGTCATCGAGCGAGCGGCGCGGGCTCCACCCCGTCGCCGCACGCAGCTTCGCCGCATCCCCCACGAGGTGCGGGATGTCGGCGGGGCGCAGCAGCTCGGGGTCGGCCTCCGGAATCGCGTGGATGCCGAGCACATCCGCCATCCGGAACAGCAGGTCCTCGAGACTCATGCCCTGCCCCGAGGCGACATTGTAGACCTCGCCGGCTTCGCCCTTGGCGAGCAGCCGGACGTACGCGTCCACGACGTCCTGCACGTGCAGCAGATCACGCACCGGCTCCAGGTTGCCGACTTTCACGACGGGCGCCCCGATCCGTTTCGCGAAGCGCAGCCGCTGCGCGAACGCGGGCACGACGAAGCGCGGATCCTGCCCCGGCCCCGTGTGCGCGAACGAGCGGGCCACGATCACACGCAGGCCGGCCCGGCGCCACGCCTCGAGTCCCGCCGCCTCGGCGCCTACTTTGCTCGCGGCGTACGGCGAACAGGGGGCGACCGGGTCGGTCTCGTGCCGGGGCGCGTGCCCCGCGCCGCGGCCATACACTTCTCCCGTCGACACGACGAGCACGACCGGGTCGGCCCGTTCCACGCGCCGCGCCTCGGCGAGCACGTTGGCAAGGCGCGCCGTCCCCGCGGCGTTGATCGTCCAGGCGACTCCCGGATCGCGCAGTGCCTCGGCGCCCGACGACACGGCGGCGAGGTGCACCACGGCGTCGTACGGCAGATCGACACACTGGCGCACCGACGCGTCGTCATTGATCTCGAGCGGCAGCCAGCGCACCGCGCCGCGCTCGGACGGCGTGAGCCCGTCGTCGCGCTGCGGCTGCGCCGGACGGACCGCGCCGAACACCTCGCGGCCGTCGTCGAGCAGCCGCCGGATCAACCAGCGCCCGACGAACCCGTCGGCCCCGGTGACCAGCACCTTCACTTCACGCGCTCCAGGTCCGCGTCCACCATCATCTGCACGAGCTCCTCGAAGGTCACGCGCGGCGCCCACCCCAGGTCGCGCCGTGCCTGCCCCGCATCGGCGAGCAGCTGGTCGACCTCGGCGGGCCGCACGAACTTCGGATCGACTTTCACGTACTTCCGCCAGTCGAGTCCCACGTGCCCAAAAGCGACCTCGCACAGCTCGCGCACCGAGTGCGTTTCGCCGGTGCCGATCACGTAATCGCGCGGCTCGTCCTGCTGCAGCATGCGCCACATCGCGTCGACGTAGTCGCCCGCGAAACCCCAATCGCGCCGCGCCTCGAGGTTGCCGAGTCGCAGCTCGTTGAGCTTGCCGCGCTTGATGCGCGCCACCGCGTCGGTCACCTTGCGGGTGACGAACTCGAGCCCGCGCCGTGGCGACTCATGATTGAAGAGAATGCCGCTCACCGCGTGCAGGCCGTAGGACTCGCGGTAGTTCACCGTGATCCAGTGGCCGTAGACCTTGGCAACACCGTAGGGGGAGCGGGGATAAAACGGCGTCGTCTCCCGCTGCGGCGTCTCGGTCGCCTTGCCGAACATCTCGGACGAGCTGGCCTGGTAGAACCGGGCCGTGGGATGCGCGAGGCGGATCGCCTCGAGCAGCCGGGTGACCCCGAGGGCCGTGAATTCGCCGGTGAGCACCGGCTGGCTCCACGACGTGGGCACGAAGCTCTGGGCCGCGAGGTTGTACACCTCGTCGGGCTGCGCGTCACGAATCACCATCGTCAGGGAGTGCTGGTCGAGCAGGTCCGCGGCCACGACCTGCAGGCGGTCGAGCAGGTGGCCGATGCGCTCGTAGGAGTCGTGCGACGTGCGCCGTACGACGCCGATCACGTCGTACCCCTTGTCGAGCAGGAGCTCGGCGAGGTACGACCCGTCCTGGCCGGTGACGCCGGTGATCAGCGCGGTCTTTCCAGCCTTCCCCGCGCGGGGTTGCCGCTCCCCGGTGTCCCGTTTAGGTTTAGGCCTCTTTGCGGCGCCTTTAGAACTCATTTTCGTCCGGACAGTCCATGGCTCGAGTGTGTGAAGTCTGTGGCAAAGGCCCCATGGCGGGGCACCGCGTCAGCCACGCGAACAACAAAACCAACCGCCGGTGGTACCCCAACCTGCAGAGCGTCCGCGCCGTCATCGATGGCACGGTGCGCCGCATGCGCGTCTGCACGCGCTGTCTCAAATCGAACAAGGTCGCGAAAGCGTCCTGACGCATACGAAAAAGGGGGACCCGCCGGGGTCCCCCTGTCGTTCGCGGCCCGCCCGCACCCCAGTGTCGCTTCCTCACTCACTCAGTAATTCGATCCGGGCCGTGTCGGCGCCGTCGCCGACGCGGTGTCCCAGCTTCACGATCCGGGTATAGCCGCCGGGGCGCGCCGCGAAGCGTTTGCCGATTTCGGCGAACAGCTTGTGCGTCACGTCCTTGTCCTTGAGCCGCCGCTCCACGAGGCGCCGCGCATGCAGGTCGCCGCGCCGCGCGAGCGTGATGAGGCGCTCCGCGAACGGCCGCAGCTCTTTGGCCTTCGCCACGGTGGTGTTGATGCCCTCGTGCTGAAACAGACTCGTCGCCATGTTGTTCAGCGTCGCCTTCTTGTGGCTCGACGTGCGCGATAGCTGGCGACCCTTGGCGCGGTGCCGCATTTACTCGTCCTCTCCGCCCGTCAACTGCGCCTGCGGGACCATGCCGGGATCGAGGATCCGCACTTCGCCTTCGGCCTCTTCGAAACGCATCCCGAAGTTCAGGCCCTCACGGCGGAGCAGCTCGGCGATTTCGCCCAGCGCCTTCTCGCCGACGTTCTTCACCTTGAGCAAGTCCTCTTCCTTGTACTGCACGAGGTCGCCCAGGGTGCGGATGTTCGAGTTCTTGAGCGAGTTGATCGACCGCACCGACAGGCCGGCGTCGTCGATCGCCCGCGCCAGCACGTCGCGCAGATGACCGGCCTGGGTCGCGCCGTTGCCGGCGGGCTCTGCCGCGATCATCGGCACCTTGCCGAAGTCGACGAAGAAGCGGAAGTGCTCCTGCGCGAGCGCCGCGGCGTAGGCGACCGCGTCCTCGGGGGAAATCGTCCCGTTCGTTTCGACGGTCAGCGTCAGCCGGTCGTAGTCGGTGCGCTGACCGACGCGCGTCTCCGCCACGGTGAAGTTGGCGCGACGCACGGGATTGTAGATCGAGTCGATGCGCACGACGTCCACGGGCATCGTCCGGTCGACGGGATGCTGCTCCGCCTCGACGTAGCCGCGGCCCTTGTTCACGTACAACTCGGCCGAGATGTCGCGTTCGTCCTGCACGGTGAAGAGCAGCTGGTCAGGATTCTGAATCGTGACCGAGCCGTGCGCTTCGAGATCGCGCGCGTACACCGGGCCCGCCTTCTCGACCTTGAGGCGCAGTACGGCCTCGTCGACTTCGGGCGCGAGCACCAGCGTCAGCTGCTTCAGGCGCTGGATGATCTGGTGGACGTCTTCGACCACGCCGGGGATCGTCTGGTGCTCGTGCACCACGCCGTCCACACGGAACGCCCAGACGGCGGCGCCGCGCAGCGACGACAGCAGCAGCCGGCGCAGCGAGTTGCCGAGCGTGTAGCCGTAGCCCCGCTCCAGCGGCTGGAGGCGGAACTCGGCGGCATTCGGGTTGTCCTCGCGCTTGGTCATCTCGACCAGGTGCGGGCGGACCAACCCCGTCAAATCAAGAGTCGTCATCACTTGGAATAGAGCTCGACGATTAACTGTTCTTGCGCGGCAATCGGGATGGCATCGCGAGTCGGCCGCTCCGTCATCTTGCCCAGCGCTTTATCGGTGTCCACCTGGATCCACGAAACCGGCTGGCCGCGACCGAACTGCTCGAGGGCCAGCTTCACCTGTACCTGCTCGCGACTGGCGTCGGCGACTCTCACTTCTTCCCCGATACGCACGCGATACGACGGAATGTCCAGCACGCGGCCGTTCACGAGGATGTGCCGGTGCCGCACGAGCTGACGCGCCTGCTTGCGCGACGTCGCGAAGCCCATCCGATATACGAGATTGTCGAGCCGGCTCTCGAGGGCCACGAGCAATGCTTCGCCCGTCACGCCCGGCTCCTTGATGGCGCGCTCGAACAAATTGCGGAACTGGCGCTCTGAGAGGCCGTAGATCCGCTTGACCTTCTGCTTCTCCCGCAGCTGCTTCGCGTACTCGGACGCCTTGCGACGCCGGCCGGTGGACTGGCCGTGCTGTCCCGGGGCGTACGCGCGACGCTCCACCGCGCACTTCTCGGTGAGGCAGCGTGTCCCCTTGAGGAACAGCTTCGTGCCTTCGCGCCGGCAGAGCCGGCAGACGGGACCTGTGTAACGCGCCATGGTCTAGACCCGCCGCTTCTTGGGCGGCCGGCACCCGTTGTGCGGAATCGGCGTGACGTCGCGGATCGAGCGAATCTGCAGCCCGGCGCTGGCGAGCGCCTGGATCGCGGACTCGCGCCCCGACCCGGGGCCCTGCACGCGCACGTGCACGCGCTTCACGCCCAGGTTGAGTGCTTCGCGCGCCGCCTGCTCGGCCGCGACCGTCGCGGCGAAGGGCGTCGACTTTTTCGATCCCTTGAACCCCGCCTTGCCCGAGGAACCCCACGTCACGGCGTTCCCCTGCAGGTCGGTGATCGTGATCAGCGTATTGTTGAATGTCGCCGTGATGTGGGCGATGCCCTCCGCCTCGACGACTTTCTTGGCGCGCTTGGCGCCCGTCGGCTTCGCTTGTGCCATTTAGGCTACTTTTTCAGCAAGGGCTTTTTCTTGCCCGCGATCGCGCGCCGGGGACCCTTCTTGGTGCGCGCATTGGTGTGCGTGCGCTGGCCGCGCACCGGCAGATTCTTGCGATGACGACCGCCGCGATACGTCCCGATGTCCATCAAGCGCTTGATGTTCATCGCGACTTCAGTGCGCAGCGCGCCTTCGACCTTGTAGTCGCGCTCGATCACCTGACGCAGCCGCGCCACTTCCGCGTCGCGTAGGTCCCGCACGCGCGCGTCCGGGCTCACGCCGGTCTCCGCGAGAATCTTTTTCGCGTTGCTGGGCCCGATGCCGAAGATGTAGGGGAGAGCGTACTGGATTTTTTTGTCGCGTGGCAAATCCACGCCTGCAATACGAGCCATTCGCTAACCCTGCCGCTGTTTGTGCTTGGGATTGCGCTTGCAAATCACGCGGATGACGCCCCGGCGCGTGACGACTCTGCAGTGCTCGCAAATGGGCTTAACGCTCGTACGTACCTTCAAAGCGGCCTCGCGGAGAAAAATTCCTATTGAGCCGCGAAGTATAGACGGGCCCGTAAGTCCACGCAAGGGGCCCAATTACGACCGAGGACGACGGTTTACGGCGCGCTCCGCAGCTCCACCAACCCCCAGCGGCCCGAGAGCAAACGGAACCCGAGGAACAGGGTCTCACGCCGCAACTCGGTCGTCCCCGCTACGACATAGCGACGCGTCAACTCCACGAAGCCCTTCCCCGGCTCCACGTCGCGCACGACCGTCAAGTCGAGTCCACGCTCTTCGACGCCCCGCAGGTAGCGGCGCAACAGCTCCACCGCCTGTGCGCGCCCGAGGGGTGATGAGGGGTCCGCACCCGGGATCTGGAGCACGATGCTAGGGCTTTGCCCGACAAGCGCTTGAGGGTCGTGGGCGAGCCACGCCTGGCGCGCCCGCTCCGCTGCCTCGGGCAATGTGCCCTGGGCAGCCACCCTCGTCCCCGCGGCCAAGGCCGCGGCGGCGGTCATCAAGACGGGAGCGAGCCGAAACACGAGGTTCATGCGCCGAGTGATACCCCGGAACCCACGGCCTCGGCCAGCCGGCGATAGGCGCCGACCGGATCGGCGGCGGCCGTGATCGGCCGGCCCACCACCAGGTGCGTCGCACCACGCCGCACCGCGTCTTCGGGCGTGATCGTCCGCGACTGGTCGCCAGCCGCATCCCCGGGCATCCTGATCCCGGGGACCACGATCAACGGCTCGGGGCCCAGCGCTTCGCGCAGCAGCCCCAGCTCCTGCCCCGAGGTCACGACACCGCGCAACCCGGCCTGCAGCGCCATGCGCGCCAACCGTTCCGACTCGAACCCGATGTCCGGCACACCGCGGCCCAGGACTGACTCGAGCTCGGCGGCGTCGTGCGACGTCAACACGGTCACGCCGACGAGCGGCAAGTCGGGACCCGCGGCGCGCGCGGCCGCCGCGAGCATCGCGCGTCCGCCGAGGCAATGCACCGTGGCGAGACGGACGCCGAGTTCCCGCGCCGCGCTCACCGCGCCTGCGACGGTATTCGGAATGTCGTGCCACTTGAGATCGAGGAAGACGCGCAGGCCGCGCGCCGCGAATTCGCGCGCCAGCGCCGGCCCTTCGCGCGCATAGAGCGCGTGCCCGAGTTTTGCCCAGGTCAGTCCCGGGAGCCGCCCGGCGAGGGCGAGCGCCTCACGCCCGCTCGGCATGTCGAACGCGACGACGATCTCAGCCATGCGAACCTC
>DASYRD010000131.1:0-30151 GCA_036004745.1 Gemmatimonadales bacterium
CGTGCGGCGGCGGCCGAGTCATCATCCAACGCCGCGAGCGTCGCGAGGTGAGCGGCGCGCTCCGCGAGCCAGAGGTGCTGGTACCGCGCCCAGTTTCGGTCATGCCGGTCGCCGGTCCACGTCTTCCCGCAGCGGGAGCAGCGGTGCGCCGCCGGACCCCAGGGATCGAACGTCAGGCGCGTACCGTCGTCAGGGCACACTCCGCCGTCGACCGACAGCAACGCTTTGTGTTCGGGGATGACCGGCAGACGCTCGAGGACGGGCCGGGCGCGTTCGCGCAGGTGCGTGAGCAACGCCTGCAGGTCAGGCGACTCGGCGATGACCTGACGTCGAGCGGCGATCTGGTCCGCAGTCACCACGCGCGTGCGCCTTCGGGAGACCAGCTGAACGGAAGCACGGTCGCCCCGGCAGCGGCGGCAGCCTGCTCCGCAGCGCGCCGGTCTCCCTTCAATAGAAAGAACATCGAACCCCCTGCTCCAGCCCCGGCGGCCTTGCCCCCGATCGCGCCGTTCGCCCGCATCGCCTCTTCGAGTCGCGCCATCTCGGCAGTTTGCATCCCTCGATCGAGGGCCTGTTGGTGGCTCCAGTTCGCTGCGAGCAGCGCGCCGACGCGGGCCAGGTCGGCGCTGCGCATCGCCTGCGCCATCCCTTCTGCCACATCCTTCAGTCCCTGCAGGGCTCCGACCACGGCGCGGTCGCCGCGTTCGTAGGCGCCCATCACGCGCGCGATGGTGTCGCCGGAGACGCGCGACTTGTTGGTATAGCAGAGCACGATCTGGCGCTCCAACGTCGCAGCGAACGCGGGGTCGAGCGTGATCGGCTCGACACCCACGTCCGGATCGCGAAAAGTGAGCCGATGCCAGCCGCCCAGCGCCGCGGCGTACTGGTCCTGCTTCCCGCCCGGGATCTGCACCTCGACGGCCTCGACCTGCCAGGCATGCTCGGCCAAATCGCGCTCGCCGACGGGCTCGAGGCGCGCTCGCGTCAGCGCGGCGACGAGCGCGACGTCGAGCGATCCGGAGCTGCCGAGCCCCGACCCGAGCGGCGCCTCGCAGCGCGTCGTCAGCGTGAAGCCGCCCAGCACGGGGAACATCCGCAGCGCGGCCTTCGGGAGGTCGAGCTTCCCATCGAGGATGAGACCGCCCGCGTTCGCGCATTCGAGTGTCTCGCCCAGGTCTTCGGCGACGAGACGGAGCAACTTGCCACCGAGGGTCAACGCCACGTGCGTGCGCAAGCTGATCGCCGCATTGACCACGACGCCGCCCTCACGCGCGGAGAACGGCGGGACATCGGTCCAGCCACCGGCAAGGTCGAGGCGCAGCGGCGCGGTGGCGTGGTACTCGGTCGGCAGGTCGCGGCGCCTCATGGGGCGATTCGCCAGCTCGCGACGGTCGGGAGCTCACCACGCACGTCCATGCGCACGCCGAGCACGCGGCGGTTCATCCCCTGCACGCCGCGTCCATGATAGAGCCAGGCGACGGGCAGCCGCTCGGCGAACACGCGTTGCGCCTGAGCGGCGTCGTCCGGAATCGATTCTCCCGTCACGTTGCCGAGCGGTTGCAGAAACCCAAGTTGCAGATCACCAGTCACTCCCATGACGGCGGCGGTGAAATCGTGACGCGGTCCGTTGACCAGATCGAGGAACGTGGAGTTCTCGATCTGGCGGATCGATACGTCAAAGCCGACGGCCGCCAGGCGTGCCTGCAGCATTTGCTCGAGCGGAGCTTCACCGCTCCCGACGGTGAGGATCTCGAACCGCGGGTGTCTCTCGGCAAGCAGCCGGCGCGACGAGTCGGGGGCCACCGGCAGCCGGGGCACGGGAAGATACTGCGGCATCGTCGGGGGCACGGGACCGTCGGCGATCCCGCCGAATCCGAACAAGTAGCCGTCCACGATTTCCTGCCGGTCGATCGCCAGGGCAGCCGCGAGCCGCACGCGGTAGTCGTCGAAGGGCGGGCGGCGCGTATTGAACGCCAGGCCGAACGGGTACAGCAACGGATAGTCGACGACCGCGAGGCCGGCGTGACGCCGCACGAAGGCGACGTGCGCGGGATTGATGCCGGCGAAGTCGATTTCCCCCGCCACCAGCGCCGCCAGCTTGGTCGTAGGCTCGTCCACGACGACGACGATGAACCGCTCGAGGCCCGGGGCCCCGCCGAGCGCCGCCGGAAAGTCGGGATTCGCCGCGAACACCCAGCGGCGGTTCGACTCGTGCGCCACGAACCGGAAGGGTCCGTTCCCCACGGGGCGGCGATTCCACTCGGCGGTGCGCAGGCGCGCATGCGGCACGGTATCGAGCAGGTGCGCCGGGAGAATGGCGAGATCGGCGAGTACGTCGGGGAGTCGCTCACCCGGAGTCGGCCTGGTAAATCGCAGCACCACCGTCGAATCGTCCGAGGCGGCGACGCCCGCGAGTGTGGCCAGATCGTTGGCGCGGGGATACCCGGTCACCAAGTCGCGCGCCGCGTCCAATGTCCACGCGACGTCGCGCGCCGTCGTGCGCACGCCATCGTGCCACCGCACATCGGTCCGGAGCGCGAGCGTCAGTGTGCGTCCGCCACCGGACCAGCGCCACGCGCGCGCCAGGTAGGGCTGCGCCGTGAGCGTCGAGTCGTAGCGGGCCAGCGTCATCAAAAGAACGTATCGCTGGACTTGCTTGGCGAGCGGATGCGTCGTGAGCAGCGGGTTGATGCTTTGCAGGTCGGCGCCGGAGGCGAAGAGGACCGTGCGCCCATGGCCCTGGGGGGGGGCGCACCCCGCGCACGTCACGAGCAGCAACAACGCCAAGCGGCAGCAATTGGGCACGGCTTGATTCTACGGGGGCCAGCCGGAAAAGAAACACCCGCGGGAACGTGGCCCGCGGGTGTTGAGACTTGCGTGCTTGTGTGAAACGCGTCAGGCCGCCGTGCGCTCCACGGTGACGGTCGGATCCACGCCGCAGCCAGTAAACACGATATGGATCGTCACGGTCCCGTCGGGCCCTGTCTTCACGACGGTCAACTCGCCCGTGGTGAAGGTCGGACGCTCGGTGCAGGTGGCGTCGTGGTGCAGCGGCGTCACGGTCGTCACGCCGAACGAGTGAGTCGTCGACCCGCGGGTCCGGCTCATGTTGCCGTTCACGGTGAGGTCGCCGCTCGGCAGGCGCCGCAACCCATCGAACGTTTGGCCGGCATCGGCGACGAACCCGACGACCCAGGCCTTCGCCAGCTGCGCGGCAGGGTGGTCGCTCGATTCCAGGTCGACGGTCGTGCTGTCGTGCAGCGAGAACTCGGACGACGTCCTGAGCACCTGGCGCGCGCCATTCAAATCGCTCGAGAGGAACGCGCCGCCATCCCGGCTGAGCTTGTGCTTCAGGTCGGTGAACACGACGCGGATGCCGAAGTCGGTCGGCGAGAGATCGCTGACCTCGATCGAGCCCGTGATCTCCAACGTCGCGCCGTTGCGCGAGAACGAGCAGTCGGGAAGTGTGAAGCTGATCGTCAGATCATCCGGGATACGGTCGCCGTCCGTGTCGACCGGCGGATTCGGCGAGAGCGTGGGACAGGTGGCCGTGGGTGACGGCTGCACGCCGCTGCTCGCCGTAATGCCGGCACTGGGGAACGCCGGGACGAGCAGGCCGCCGAGCGTGAAGCTGCCGGCGACGTCCTCGACCTCACCCGCGACTTCGCGCCCGACCTGCTGGGCTTCGGCGTCGGTGAGGGACTGCGGCCCCGCCGGAGCGGCCGGGCGATCCGGGGCGCACCCCACGGCGGCGAAGCAGAACAGCGCGATGAGCTGGGTACTGCGCGACATAGGCTGCCTCCTAGAACCTGGCGACGTTGGCACTACCTTATCGACATGCTGACCCGCCTCGCCGCGCGCGCGCTCGCCGGGTTCGGTGTGGTGGCGGGCGTGGTGACGCTCACGTTCTTCGCGCTACGGTTCGCGCCGAGTGATCCGGTCGAACATCTCCTCGGGCCCTCCGCCACGGCCGAACAGCTCGCCGTGCAGCGGCACGTCCTCGGTCTCGACCGGCCGGTCCCCGTCCAGTACACCGCGTGGGTGAGCCGGTTCGTGCAAGGCGACTGGGGAATAAGTATCGCTAAAGGACGACCGGTGCGCACCATGTTGGCCGATGCGTGGCCCGCGACCGTTCGGCTCGTCGGTCTGTCGCTCCTCCTCAGCTATCTGCTTGGCATCGCCGTCGGCGCTGTGCAAGCACACCGACAAGGGTCGCGAACCGATACCGCGCTCTCGGTGATCACAGTCACACTGTTTGCGGTCCCAGGTTTCTGGCTCGGGCTCATGCTCGTCATGGTCTTCACCTACTGGGCGCGCGTGCTCCCCGCGTTCGGCGCCGCCGGCCTCGACGCGGACTATCTGACGGGCTGGGGACGCCTCGTGGACGGCCTGCGACACATGGCGTTGCCCCTCGCGACGCTCACGCTGATCGGCATCGGCGGCTCGGCCCGCTTCATCCGGGGCGCCATGATGGACCTCAGCGTGCAGCCGTTCGTCACGACGGCGCATGCGAAGGGACTCTCGCCGTGGCGCGTGACGTGGCGCCATACGCTGCGCAACGCGCTCACGCCGGTCGTCACCCTGCTCGGCCTCTCCCTGCCCACGCTGTTCTCGGGCGCCATCCTCGTCGAGGCGGTGTTCGCGTGGCCCGGCGTCGGTCGCGTTCTGGTCGAGGCGGTGCAAGCGCGAGACTATCCCGTCGTCATGGCGGCCACCGCGGTGAGTGCCGGTCTCGTCGTCGCGGGAAACGTCCTTGCGGACGTCTTCGCGGCACGGCTCGATCCGAGAATCGGGGCGCGGAACGTATGAAGCGCCTGCTGCGCGACCGACGCGGACTCTTCGGCGCCGTGGTGCTCGTGGCCGCGCTCGTTCTGGCTATCGCGGCGCCGCTCGTCACGCGCGGCGATCCCAATGCGCAACGCGACATCGTCGCGACGCGCTTCGTCCCTCCCCTGTCGACCGACGCGACGGGCGGATTCCACGTTCTGGGCACCGACCGCTTTGGGCGCGATGTGTGGACGCGGCTCGTCTACGGCGCCCGCGTGTCACTGGGCGTGGGGCTGTTGGCGGTGCTGATCTCGATTGCGCTGGGCGTCACCGTCGGCGCGGTGACGGGGTACGGCCGCGGGCCGGTGCCGTGGGCGCTCCTCGGACTCACGGATTTCGCGCTCGCCGTGCCCCGCGTCGTGTTGTTGCTGCTGCTCGCCGCGCTCTGGCAACCCAGCACCGCGCTCGTGATCGTCGTCCTGGGGCTCACCGGATGGATGAGCGTCGCCCGCCTCGTGCACGGGGAAGTCCGCGCGCTCGCAGCCCGACCTTTCGTCGAGGGGGCGGTGGCTTCGGGCGCCCGTCGCCTGCGCGTGCTGGTCCGTCACATCCTCCCGAACGCCCTCACGCCCGTCATCGTCGCCGCGGCGCTGGGCGTCGGCAACGCGATCACGCTCGAAGCAAGTCTCTCATTCTTGGGGTTGGGGGTGCAGCCGCCGACGGCATCGTGGGGCAACATGATCGCTTCGGGCCGGGATGTGCTCGTCAACGCGCCGTGGGTCGCCACGGTGCCGGGGGCGGCGCTCGTACTTGTCGTGGTCGCGTGTACGCTGCTGGGGGATGCGGTGAGAGATGCGCTGGAGCCGTCAGCGGTCAGCCATCAGCCAGTTTCTTGAGGATGTCGGTGTTGATTTCGTGCCCCCCGTCGAACGGCGTCAGCTCGTACGAAATCTTGCGCTCACGGAGCCGCGTCTCGGTGGCCGCGACGACCTTGGGTGTGAAGTACTCGTCACGGTTGCCATAGACTAACGCGAGTCGCCGCGCGCGCTGCATGTCGATATCCGACGGCACTTCCCCACCCCATACGATCAAACGATCGATCTGTGAGGTGCCCAGGGCCGCCCAGCGGCACGCGGTCGTGCCGCCCTGCGAGAACCCAAGCACCGTCACCTTGATCTCCGCTCGATTTCTCCGCATCGCCTCCGCGTAGACGGCGTCCAGATACCGCACGTAGTCCTCGATCTCGGCGATACGATCTTCCTTCGTCATCCACGTCGCGCCCACGCGCCGCTCGGTGGCCGCCTCAGTCAGATAGAAGCGCGACAGACCTTCCGGGGCGACGATCAGCCGTGACCCGTCGTCGATCGGCTCGAAGTAGCGCAGGAAGCGCGCAGCGAGCTGCGCGTAGCCATGCAGGACGAACCAGACCTCCCGTGCGGGTCGCCCGATCGAGAAGTAGCGCGCTGAGCGCGAGACCGAGAGGCGGTGTTCTTCCATCAGGTCACGAGGATGGTGACGATTTCGTGCGCCTCGGCGACGAAGCGCACGACGTTGCCGCGTTGCTCCAAGACGAGAGCCACCGACTCCCGCTCGTCGGCGCGCACTCGATGGGCGCTTTTCACGCCATCGCCGAAGCGCCACGCGCCCGCCGCTTTGCGCCCAGTCGCATTGTAGCAGCGCAGCACCATCGGTGATCCCGCCTGTGCCGGCTTCAGCGCGGACAGCACCAGTCCCGTCCCTTCGAGCGTCACGTCCATAGGCGCCGGCGTCAGCATCCCGGCGTCCCGCAACCACCAGCCCTGGATCGGCAGGAACGCATCCTCCCACAGGTGCGGCACCGCGTCTCCCCGCTCAACGTCGGCAGCCGACACGGGCGCTAGCGCCCATTCGATCGTGGTCCGCCCCAGGCACTGCGCTTCTGGTGTCGGTGTGGGCCACCCGGCGTGCCCGGGGCGTGTCGGCAGATTGGCGCGGGAGAGCTCGCCGATCGAGCGCAGCACCGTGATGAAGAGGTCGCCGATCGGCGTCCACTCGTACTCAAAGAAAGCCGGCGCGAGCAGGACGAGGCCGCGCGAGCCACGCGCGGCCGCGACGAAGCGGTGCGCCGGCGCCGTGCGCACCGGCGTTTCGCGTGGATAGTCGGCCGGGTCGGCGAGCACGGCCGGCCGAATCGCCGCGCCGAACGCGGCGCCCGCGACTGCGGGCACCTCCGCGAGCCGCGCGCCGAGCGGGAGTCTCGCCCGCAAGCGGTGATTGGTCGCGCGATTGTCGATGTCGAGGGTGCAGCGAACGAGAGAGCTGTCGGCGTAGACCTGAACCACGAGGCGGGCCGTAACCTCGCGCAGGACCGACCAGCGAGCCTCGATCGCCCCCACGAGCGGCCCGGCAGCGAGGCGACGCACGGTGACCGGCCCCTGGCTCCGTGTCACGCGGTCGCGCACTGGCGGGCAGTACGTGTACGCGTCGCCCGCGTCTCCGGAGCCCTCCAGCCGCAGCAAGCCTGCGTACCGCTCCCCGCTCTTCCGATCGACGAGCGTCAGCGCGCCGCTCGACTCGAGCGACACTTCCACAAAGCGATTTTGCAGACTGCGGCCGCGGACCTGCACCCCCTCACCGCGCGGCAGCGGCACGCCGGGGGGGGGCCCGAGTGTCAGTGCACTGAGGCCGAGCCCCGACACCGGGGGCGCGCGAAACGCGACGCGGACCTGATCCACTTCATCTTCGTCGGGATAGTGCCGCGCCCCCTCAAGACGATCGTGCGTGGTACGCCGGGCGAGCACCTGCACGGGCAGCGGGCGGCCGTCGCGGCCACGGAACGCGAACGGCTGATACCCGTTGCCCGCGCGCGCCGTGCGTTCCGCGGGGGGACCGATCGGCACGTCGCGCCGGAAGAACGTGACGTCGGCCACCATCACTCCGGCGCGGGGACGCGCGCCGGGATTCCACAGCACGAGCGACGGCTCGATGGCGCCTCGATCGCGCGCGGCGTCGGGATCGTGTCCCACCAGATCGTGGAGCGCGGCACGCGAGATCTCGCGCGCGGTCGCTCGCACGTCGGCGATCCGGCGCTCCGCCGCTGCGGCGACGGCATCGCTGGTGCACCCGGCGATCGTATCGTGGAACTGTGCGCGCACCAGCGTGCGCCACGCGTGGTCGAGGAGCGGGCGGCGTTCGCGCCCGCCATAGCGGCGCGCCAACGCCGCCAGGGGCTCCGCCACCCGTTCGAGCCACAACTCGGCGTCGCCGTGCCGGCGTTTGAGCGACGCGCGCGTACCGTGCACGCCCTGCAGGGTCCAGGTGTACGCGTACGACCAGCGGCGCTCGCCGGCGGCGAGGGGCGCCGCGGCAGCGCTGCCCCCCTCGGCGGCAGCCTGAAAGAACTCGTCGAGCCGCGAAATCCGGAATGCGTTCGCCGGCTCGAGCTCGAGCAGGAGATCGCGCAGACGCACGAGTTGGGGATGCGTCGCATGGTGGTCGGCACCTACGAACACCGGGATGTGCTTGCCGGCTGCCCGGTCGACGAGGACCGTCCGAACCCGGTGCCAGACGGCGGGGAGGCGATCGGCGTCCGCGGGGAGCGCAGCCCCGATCTCGTAGCCATCTGGGGGCAGGTGCCAGACGAGGATGTCGCGGCCATCGGGACCACGCCAGCGATACAGATCACGCTCCTGCCCGGCCTCGCCGCCGAGGCCCCGCCACAGCACGCCGTGCTTGATCCCGAACTCACGCGCCAGCGTGGGCCAGACGGCGGGGTGGCCGAACGCGTCGGGCGAGTACAGCACGTCGAGGCGGCCACCGAGGCGCTCGGCGTCGGCAGCCCCGAGGAGCAGGTTGCGCACCAGCGATTCCCCCGAGGGAATCAGCTCGTCGGCCAACACATACCAGGGGCCGACCTGCAGGCGACTCGTCTTGACCAAGGCCTTGATGTCGGGCTCGCGGTCGGGGCGAACACGCAGGTAGTCTTCCAGGAGGACCGTCTGACCGTCGAGCAGGAAACTGCGGAACCCCGCGTCGGCCTGGAGGCGCTCGATCACATCGTCGATCATCGGGACGAGCCGCGACTGGAATGCCGCGCGCGGGAGATACCACTCCCGATCCCAATGGGTATGGGCGATCAGGTGGAAGATCAGGCCGCTCATGGCGCGGGCTTAAGGTAAGTATATTGGCGTCCATGCGCAGACCCGCCCTGCTCGCGGTACCCGCCCTCGCCGTCCTCGCCCTCTTCGCGACCCGTCTCGTCCCAGGCCCGCTCGGCCGCGCCACGCTCCTGCCTTCGGGCTGGCGTATCGAGCCCGCCGGGCGCCAGGTGAGCGTCGGCACCCTGCCTCTCAATCTCGTCGTGACGGGGAACGGCCTCGTGTTCGTCACGAACAACGGCTACGGCGAAAACGGCGTAATGCGGGTCGATCCCGTGGCGGGCACCGCGGCGTGGACGCTGCGTCTGCATGCCGCCTGGCTTGGCCTCGCCCACGTGGGCACCCGCGGCGCGGATACGTTGTGGGCCAGTGGCGCGGGGCGGAACCGCGTCTATCGCCTCGTCAGCACCACGCTCGGTCACACATGGAGGACCGACACAGTGGTACTCGCCGACACGGCCGCGAAGATCTTCGTCGCGGGTCTCGCGGTCCTGCCGGGCCGGGCGCTGGTCGCCGCCGTCGGCAACCTCAGCGACTCGGTCTACTTGATCGACACACGCAGCCTCGAGCGGCGTGGCGCGTTCGCGGTGGGTCACCGTCCCTACACCGCCGTCGCGGACTCGACGCACCTGTATGTGAGTAACTGGGGCGACTCGACGGTATCCGTCATCGATTTGACCGCCCGTCCCCCCGTCCGCCCGACCGCCATGTTCGTCGGTCCGCATCCATCGGCCCTGACGCTCGGCAACGGCAGCCTGTTCGTCGCGCTGGCGGGATCGAACGGCGTGGCGCGCGTCGACCTGAAGACAGGCCGAGTGATCGAGCAGCTGACGGTGGCCCTCGATCCGCGCGCGCCAGCCGGCAGCGATCCGAACGCGCTCGCTCTGACTCCCGATGGCCGCACGCTCTACGTGGCGATGGCCGGCAACAATGCGGTCGCCGTCGTACGCGTGGGTTCGCGCGCCATGCGCGTCGCCGGTCTGATCCCCGCCGGCTGGTACCCAACGGCGGTCGCGACGTCGTCCGATGGACGCACGCTCTATGTCGCGAACGGAAAGGGTGGCGGGTCCGGCGCGAATCCCGATGGCACGTACATCGGCGATGTCATCACGGGCTCGGTCTCGATCGTCCCCGTCCCCGACTCCGCGACCCTTGCACGCTACACCGCCCGCGTCTATGCGCTCAGTCCTTACTCGAACGCTGCCCTGCGCGGGGCCTCGAACCGCCCGACCGCCAAACCGCCCATCCGCCACGTGGTCTACGTCATTCGCGAGAACCGCACCTACGATCAGGTGTTCGGCGACGTGGCCGCGGGGAACGGCGACGCGACGCTCGCGATCTTCAACGACTCCGTGACGCCGAACGCGCACGCGATCGCGAAGCGCTTCGTTTTGTTCGACAACTTCTATGTTGATGGCGAGGTGAGCGCCGATGGGCACGAGTGGAGTACCCGCGCGTTCGCCAACGATTTCAACGAGAAGACGTGGCCGCAGGTCTACTCCGACCGTCGTGACTGGGACCTGACGAGCGGCGAAGATCTCGCCAACCGCGCCGAGTCGTACCTCTGGGATGCCGCTAAGCGGAAGGGCTTGTGGGTCGTCAACTTCGGCGAGATGACGACGGACGAAGCCGACACGATCCGCACCAACATCGCGGGCCTGAAGGGCATCACGGCGAACCGCTACCCGGGATTCATCATGAGCATCCCGGACACGGTGCGCGCTAATCTCTTCGCCGACTCCGTCGCCAGCTGGGACCGGCAGGGCCGCTTCCCCGACCTCGCGATCCTCTATCTCCCGCGCGACCACACGTCGGGCCGCCGCGCCGATGAGCCCACGCCGCGCGCCATGGTGGCCGACAACGACCTCGCCATCGGACGCGTGGTGGAGCGGCTCAGCCGCTCCCCGTCCTGGAGCTCCATGGCTTTGTTCGCGATCGAAGACGATGCACAGAATGGTCCCGACCACGTGGACGCGCATCGCTCCGTGCTGCTGGTTGCCTCACCCTTCGCCCGGCGCGGCGTGGTCGACAGCACGTTCTACACGACCAGCTCGGTGCTCCGCACGATCGGGTCCCTGCTCGACCTCCCGCCCCTCAGCCAGTATGACGCCGGCGCGACGCCGCTGTGGCCCGCGTTCGCCCCGCGCGCGGATCTGACGCCGTTCGCCGCGCTGCCGAATCGCTGGCCCCTGGACGAGCGTAACCCGCACGCGTTCCGCTCGCGCGTCACGGACCAGGACCTCGCCGGCCCCGACATGGCCGACGAGCAAGAGTTGAACGCAGAGATTTGGGCGAGTGTGCGGCCGCACCAACGCAGCCCCGCGCCCAGGACGGGGTTTCTCAGACCCTGAGCGTGCGCAGGTCCCCGAGGCTGTGAAGGTGGACGTGTGCCACGCGCCGTCCGCGCGCCAGTAACGCCCGGATGTCGCCGCGGGCCTGGGCGCGCTTGAGCGCACCGAACGTCATCCCCTGGTCGGGAATCGGCAGGTCCTTCACGTCGTCCGTGGTGATCACCAAGAAAAGGCCAGTGTTCGGACCGCCCTTATGGAGCTGGCCCGTCGAGTGGAGGTAGCGGGGCCCGAAGCCGAGCGTCGTGACGCAGCCGAGGGCCTTCCCCCACGAGGCGCGCACGTCCTGCAGCGCCGCCGTCACATCGGGGAGGGGCGGCAGGTACGCGAGGATCGCGAGGTAGTCGCCGGGATTGGCGCGTCGGCGCAGTTCCTCCGGCGTCAGGGTTGATAGGGGCGGAGCATGCTGCGCTCCTCCCTTCGCCCGTTCCAATTCTTCCCTCGCCAGGCGTTTCGCGTCGTCGACATCAGGCTGGTCGAACGCATTGACGCCCAGGGCCTCGCACATCTCCCACGTCGCGTACTCCCAGCGCAGAAACTCGGCGCCCAGGTCCAGCAGGTCGCCGGAGATGTCGGTGACGACCTGCGTGTCGGGGCGCGCGTCGCGCACGGGATCGTCGACGACTGGGACTACGCCTCGACCATCCTTGCCGGAGCTCTCCGCGACCAGCTGCTCGATCCAGTGCGCGACCGTGGCAACGGCCGCGGGAGGTTGCAGTGCGAGCTTGTCGCGTCCGGCGCCCACGCCCTGCGCGAGCTGGGCACCGAACGCCTTTGCGCGCGCCGTGTCGAGCGCGCACGCGCGCTCGAGCAGCGTCCGGCCGTCGATTCCGAGCAGCGCCGCGGGCAGCATCCCGACGGCGGTGAGCGCCGCGTAGCGACCACCGACGTCGGGGGGATGGGCGACGACGGCGCGGAAGCCCTGGGTCTTCGCGAGCGCTTCGAGCGGCGTACCCGGGTCCGTGATGGCGATGAACTGCTCAGGCCGCGCCCGCGTGGCGAAGTACCGATAGAAGGCCAGCGTCTCGACCGTCGTGCCCGATTTGCTCGCAATCACGAACAGCGTGCGCGCCGGATCTGCCGCTTGCTCCGCCGCCAGCACCGCGGCGGGGTCCGTGCTGTCCAGCACGTGCAGCGGCGCGCGCGAGCGCGCGGTGCTGGCGGCGAGCACTTGCGGCGCGAGGCTCGAGCCGCCCATGCCGCACACGAGCGTGCGCTCGAGCCCGCTGGCGTGCACCTCCGCGGCGAGTGCCGTGAGGTGGTTCCACTCGGCGAGCGAGTGTTCAGCGGTGTGTATCCAGCCGAGACGGTTCATTGGCGGCGAAACATAATGCGGTTAGGTTACTCCCGGAGTCCCGCGTGATCCCCCTGAGTCGCCCCGCCCGCCTACTGGCCATCATCGCCGCGCTATCCTTCGCGGGGATTCTGTTGCTGTACGCCTTCCCGCCGCACGACCGGCCGACCGTTGCGCTCGTCACGGATCTCTGCTGGCTGTGGGCGTCGGCATACGGCGCGTACTGTTGCTTCCTCGCCGCACAGCGCATCTCACAGGTGGAGGAGCGCCACACCTGGCAATGGATCGGCGCAGGGTGCGTTTCGTTCTTCGCCGGGCAGCTCTTCTGGACCTACAGCGACGTGTGGCTCGGGACGCCGCCGGTGTTTCCGTCCCTCGCGGACGTCGGGTACCTCGGGATCTATCCCTGCTTCGCGCTGGGGGTCACGACGCTGCTCCGCGGGCAACCGACGCGCCGGCCCGATCCCGAGCTCATTCTCGACACCATCCTCGTCACGTTCATCGCGGGCGCCCTGGCATACGAGTTCCTGCTGGAACCGCTCTTCAATTCGGGCGGGTCCGTCCTCGCGCTAGTCACCAGCATCTGCTGGTCAACGGGCGGGATCCTGGTGCTGTGGATGGTGCTGATTCAGATGCTGCGCCGCTCGGTCTTCCCGATCGCGACCGCGGTCCTGGTGCTCCCCGGCGTCATCTTCTTCGCGGTCGGCAACCTGGTGTATGCCGTCGTGGCCCTGCGCGGCTCGTATCAGACGGGCGGCCTCCTCGATCTCACCTGGGATGCCGGACTGCTGACGATCGCGGCCGCGGCCGCGATCGCGCCCGGCCAGGCGGCCCAACGCGGCGGCGCAGCGCACGCCGGCGGGGGAGCCGTATTCGGGCCCGCCGCGCGCACGGTGGCCATCGTCGTCGGACTCGTCGGGATGGCGGTGCTGGCGGTCGGGGCGGTCATGCGACCGGAGCGGGCCCCCGATACGGCCGTCATCGTCGGGATCGGCATCGCGATCATCGGCGCCCGCGTGCTCTACTCCCTGGGCGCCGATCGGCGATACGCGTCGCTGCTCGAGGAAGAGGTGGCCCATCAGACGCGGTCCCTCATGAGCTCGCTTGCAGCGACGGCGTCGGCCGAGCACAGCCTGCGTCTCGTGATGGAGTCGGTCCCGGACGCGATCGTCGTGCTCGACCAGGGCGGCCGAGTGCTCGATTCGAATGCCGCGGGCCGCAAGATGTTCGCGCCCGAGCAGCCGGTCTTCCAGCAACTCGACGAGACCGCGGCTGCTTTCGCCCGCGAAAACCTCGCGGCCGCGTTCGCCGGCGAGTTGCGCCAGTTCGAGGTCCCCTATCACACGCCGGGCGGCGCCGACGGCGTGAGCGCCGTGCTGTACGCTCCGGTGCGCGAGGGACCACGTGTCACGAAGGTGCTCGCCCTCGCGCGGGACATCACGGATCACCGGCGCACGCAGGCACAGCTGCAGCAGGCGGAGAAGCTCGCCGCGATGGGACAGCTCGTCAGCGGCGTCGCCCACGAGATCAACAATCCCGCCGCGATCATCTCTGGCTTCGCGCAGACTCTGCTGCTCGACGACCTCCCGCCCGAGCAGCGGGAGACGGTGCAGATGATGTACGACGAAGCGACCCGCATCGGCCGCATCACGTCAAACTTGCTCGCGTTCGCGCGCGCCGGCGGACGGGAGCGCGCCCTCGTCGACCTGAACGACGTCGTGCGTCGCACGTATGCCCTGCGCTCCTACCACCTCACGACCCTCAACATCAAGGTGACCCTCGAGCTCGACCCGAGCGACCCGACCGCGTGGGCGAACGGCTCGGAGCTGCAGCAGATGCTGCTCAATTTCCTGATCAATGCGGAACAGGCATTGCAGACGGTCGAATGGCGGCGCGCCATCACGATCAAGACGGCGGCCGTGGACGAGCGGGTGCGGCTGCAGGTCGCCGACACGGGCCCCGGCGTCCCGCACGACATCCAGGGAAGGATCTTCGATCCCTTCTTCACCACCAAGCCGGAGGGGCGAGGAACGGGCCTGGGCCTGTCGATCTGCTACGGCATCGTGCACGATCACGGCGGCCGCATCTGGGTCGACTCCGGCCCGAGCCGGGTGGACGGAGGGGGAGGCGCCGTGTTTACCGTGGAGCTGCCGCGCGACCAGCGCTCGCACCGGCGGCTGACGCCCGGACCGATGATCCCGCCGGTCCTGCCCGACGAATCGCTGGCGGTGCTCATCGTCGACGACGAGGACGGGCTGCGGCGCGCCGTCCTGAACTTCCTGAAGCGACGCGGCATCGATGCGATCGCGGTGGCCGACGGCGTCGAGGGGTTGCGCGTGCTGCGCGAGCGACGCTTCGACGTCATCCTCTCGGACGTGCGGATGCCGGGCATGAACGGCCGCCAGTTCCTCGAGCGGCTGCGCCAGGAGCATCCCGCGATGGTGAGTCGCCTGATCTTCACCACCGGCGACACGTTCGCGCCCGACACCGCGGCCCTGCTGCAGGAGTCCGGCGTGCCGTCGCTGGTGAAGCCCTTCGATTTCGCGAAGCTCGAAACGCTGCTGCGCGAGCTGGTCTCGGCTAGAACCTCGGCTTGAGGCGAAGCTCCAAGTCGGACCGCCCGACGCCGTCAGGCGTGGGGACGAGCTGGAACGACAGCGGCGCGGCGTCGGCCCCCAGGGCGTCCAGCACGCGCTCGTCCACGCGCAACTCGTAGTCGCCGGGCTTCACGCCAAGCAGGTAGAAGCCGCCGTCGGTGAACGTGACGAGCGTACGCCGCGTGCCGGAGCGCTTATCGGTCAAGATGAGCGTCACGCCGGCTGCGCCACGACCATCGCGGGTCACGCGGCCCTCGATCACGCCGGCCTGGACGACGGGAATGTCCAGCGTCCGGAATCGGTTCGGCCCGGGCACGATGCTCGCGCGGGAGAAGGCGGGCACGAGGAGCGGCGACTCCAGGGAGAGCGAGTCGACCGTCACGAAGATCGGCTCGAACGGGACCAGGTCCCACACGCGGTAGGTGCCCGTGGTGTCGCTGTGGGTCCCGACCGAGCCCACGAGCACGCGCACATTGGCGAGCGCCGGCTCGCCGACGTCGCGGCGGCCATTGGCGTTCTCGTCGAGGAACACGTGCCCCGACAGGCCCGACCGCTCGAGCGATGGACCGGGGGCCAAGCTGACCCGACCGGCGGGGCGATCCCACAGCACCGACCCTTGCACGAACTGCGTCCCCGTTACGGGCCCGCCAGGAGGAGCGCTGACGGCCGTGACCGTGCGCCCCGCGGGCAGGTACGACGTGATCACGAGACTGTAGGTCAGGCCCGCATCACCGCGCCGCCAGGTCGTCCCGACTTCGAGACGCACGCCGCGGACGACGGGGCGCGCCGCAAACGCCGACCAACTCGCCAGGCCGGTCTTGCGTTCGATTTCCGTTGTCGTCCGCAGCATCACCTGCCCGAGGAACGACCCCCATTGCGGCCGGGGCAGGATGAACGTGTTGAGCCCCGCGAAGGAGCGTGTCGTCGCATCCTGTTCCGTCCGGATGTACGGCAGCAGCCGGATCTCGTCCGTCTGCATCGAGGCGCCGAGCCGGGTGCGCGTGGTGTGCCCCGCGTCGGTCATGATCCGCTCGATCCGCGCGTCGAAGAAGAAGAACCCACCCTTGGTCGGTGGCCGCACGAAGCCGTTCACGCTCCACTGCGCCCGGCGCCCCGGGACGGCGACCACCGAGAACGAGTCGCGCGTGAAACGGGAGTAATCGCCTTCGATCCGGAGGTCGACCGACGGCTCGTAGCGCACGGCGCCGTGCGCGAACGCGCCGGCGACGAGGTCCCCCTGCACCGCCCATGCGTTCGTCGGGTTCGCCACCACCGAAGCGTACGGGTGGAAGCGGTCGGGCACGCTGTCGCGCCAGAACTGATCGAGCCCCGCCTGCATCGTCACGCGGCTCGTCGCGCCGTAGCGCAAATCGAGATTCGCCGTGGCCGCGCAGACGATGCTCCGGCACTGGCCACCGGAAAGTCCGTACTCGAACTGACCGGCGGGCAGCAGCTCGCTGAGGACCCGGTACGTGCGGTTGAACGAGCGGATTTCGCCGAACGGGCCATAGGCGATGAAGTCGACGGGATTCTCCCCGTAGCGCACCGGTAGGTCGACGGCGAACGCGCCGGCCCCGTCGGTGGAATCGAATGCGACGAGGTCACCGCCCCGGTACGCCTCGACCGACCACCCCGGCTCCAGCTGGCCCGTGTAGCGGAGCCCGCCGACGAGCGACGGGCGCACATAGGGCGCGTTGGTGACGAGGGCGCCGCGAATACTGCGCGCGCGGGGACTGGTGGACGTGACGTCCCCCAGCCGCAGCTGCTTGACCCACCGTTGATCGCGCCACACGCCGGTCCACGACGCGTCGACGCGCACGTGGCCATCCGACGCGGGGCCGACGCTCTGGCCGAGCACTTCGAGCGAGCCGCCGACGACGTCGGCGCCGAGGCCGAGCGTGTAGGCCGCGCCGCCGACGGGGTCGACCGACGGAGAGAAGAGCGAGTAGTCGACGACCACGCCGTCCCAGCGCGGCCGCTCGCGTCCGAACGTGACATCGGCCTTGGGGCCCTCGACGCGCCGCAGATACGCTTCGCGCGCCGCTTCGCGCTGCAGGCGGCGCGCAATGGGCAGCGTGTTCGGGTCGATCACCGTCACGGTCAGATCGGCCCAGTCGACCGCGAACCGCAATTCCAACAAGTCTCCGAGACGCTCGGCGCCGACGTACAGCTCGCCGTTCTCGAAGCGCCGAAACTCGGGCTCGATGCGCACGCGCCGGTCCCCGAACTGCATCGTGTCGCGCCGCACGTCGATCACGATCGGCCGGTTGCCCGGGTCGACGGCCGCGTCGAGCCGGCCTTCCGGCGAGAGCCGATGGCGGATTTCGACGAGCTGCAAGAACTGCGAGAGCGGGAGCAGCACTTCGGTGCGCACGCGGAAGCCCTGCACCGTGGAGCGGGCGATGCGCCCGATGCGCAGCTCGACGATGACCGGCTCGGCGGCGGTATCCTGCGGCGTGTCCGCGACGGGAGCGAAGCGGATCCCCGCGTGCGTGGAGCCCGCGACGCTCTCTTGGAGGACGGTCGAGCCCGCGGCCTGCGCCGCGCGCCTGGGACGCCGAGTCGACGTCGCCGCGCGCGGCGGTGAAGACCCGAGCGTGACGAAATGCGGCGGTGGGGCGTGGCGCGCGCCGGCGCCGAGGTTGACCCCGACGAGCAGCGCGATCAGCGCAACCGCGACAGCTGCGCCTCGCGCGCGGCTCATGGGATTAGAGGTACGTCAACGACAGGATGATGGTGCCCTGGTAGATCCCCGGCTTCGCCGCGGCCGCAGGGTTGACCGTGCCACCGACCCAGATGTTGAGCGTCGCATTCGCCGGCGGCCCGAAGCGCCCCACGGTTCCCAGCGCCGGACTGAAAGGCGTCGCACCCGCGGGGTTGTTGTTCGCGCGGCGCCACAACGCCGACGTGAGGCCGAACGAAATCGGCATCGTCGAGCCCGGGAGCGCCTGGATGTTCGTCAGGACCGTCGGCACCGTGAATGCGATCGTCACGAAGGCGTTCGGATTGCCGGTGATCTGCCATTGACCGGCGGTGGCGTCGGCGGGCGCAACGGTCGTAGCCACGCCCTTGGGGACGGTGCCGAAGTTCAGGTCCTGGATCGTGGCGATCGTCATGCCGACGGTCACCACCACGGCGTCGGCGCTAAACGTGCCCGATCCGCCCTGCGCGGTTCCGCGCTGCGGGAGCGCAAAGGTCAGCACGGCGGCGAGCACCAGGAGTCCAGCCGAACGGTTCACGGCACCACCAGCCGCACGGAGTCGCGCGCGGTGGGGGCCGGGAGAACGACCGAGGGATCCAGATCCTCGCGCTGCGCGACCACTTCGTAGCGGAGCCAATAGCGGCCGCGGGGCAGCTTGTTGATCGTGCTGGCGATGCGCGGCTCCATGGTGGTGTAGACGCCGAGCGGGGACGCAAACGAAGCGCGCGTCGCCCCGGTTGAATCGACCACGGTGCCGTGGATGGTGCCCACGAACGCGGCGTTGCCGCGCCGGACGAGCCGGCTTTGCGTCACGAGGGTCGTGTCGTTCAGGATCCGTGCGCGCAGGCTCGACAGGGTGACCCCAGTCGTGACGGGGCCCTTGCGGTACGAGACGCCGATGATAGTGCGTACCTGGAGGGTGAGCCCAACCTGAATCGCGGTCGTGTCCGACACGCCGGTGATCGGGATCGTTCCCGCTTTGGCGGCGATCACGAGGCGAACCCAGTACTCGCCATCGGCGAGCCCCGCGGGGGGCCGCGCCAGCAGGCGCACCGTCTGCCGCTCGAGGGGTGCCACGGTGAGGCGCCGTGGGAATGCCTGAATCCACGCCAGTGCCGAGGCCGCCGAGTCTGCGGGCAACGTGTCGAGCTTGATCGCGCCCGACGAGTCCGTGGTCGGATACGCGAACAGGGTCGAGATCGTGACCTCGACGGGCTCGGTCCCGGGATTGTAGAGGAGGATCGACCCGCTGCGCACGCGATGGTCGATGTACACAGCGTGGGGCGCGACCATCACGCCCTGGGCTGCAAGCGCCGATCCCCCGAAGCCGAGAGCGGCGGCAAGCCACAGGGCGCGCGTCATGGCAACACCGTCACGGTCATGGTGATCGTGGCCGTGTAGTTACCAGCCCGTTGGGACGAAACCGGTTGAGCGGTGCCGCCGATAAACACGGCGGCGCGGCCGTTCTTGTCGAGGGCGGTCGAGAACGCCACGCGAGGATCGAAGCCCACCTGGCTGGTAATCGTCTCGGGGGAGGAATACCCGCCGTCGTTGGCCCCGAAGACGATGGGCATCGTCGCGCCCGCGGGACCGTTCATGGCCGCCGGGAGTGAGAACGTGATCTGGATCGGGGCGAACTTCGCGTAGCCGACGTCGAACTGCCCGGCGTTCGCCGCATCGGTGCGCACGACGACCCTGGGCACCCCGGGGAACACGACGCCGAACGTGATGCCGCGGACACCGGTGACGCTGAGCGGCTTCCCCTGCGCCCCGAGAACGGGGGGCACGGTGGCCTCGAGCAGCGCCAGTCCGATCACGAGCCAGGTCAGGGTTTTCATGGGCTTGCGGGTCTCCCTTGCGACTGCGCCGGCAGAGGATGAGTACCCTCTGCCGGCGCAGATCACAAGCTCGACACCATGGTGTAGCCTAGTAGACCACCGTCATCGTAACGTTGGCGGTGTACGTGCCCTGCGCCTGGTTCGTGGCGGGGGTCACGCGGGCGCCGATCCACACGAACAACGCGCCTGCGCCGCTGAGCGACGGGTTCGCACCCGTGACGGGGTTGAACGCCACGCCGCCTGTCTGAGCGCTGGTCGCGGCGGAGATGCCGGTGTAGGTGTCGATCGGCATCGTGTTCGCGCCCGACGAAAGGGTCGCGGGCAGCGTGAACGACAGGGTCACCGGCGTGCTGGCCTGGCCCGTGACGTCGAAACGGCCGGCATTCGTCAGATCCGTCGCGGCGACCGTCTTGTTCACGCCGGGGAAGACGTTGCCGAAGTTCAACTGCTGAGCGCCCACCACGTTGATCGGCGTCTGGACAGCCGCCGTCGCCGTGATGCTCGCGTTGTTCGTCTGGGCCTGAGCCGACGCCGCGCCGATAACAACGAGCGCGATCACGGCCAGGGACAGCTTGGAGATACGCATCTGGTCTACCCTCATGGTGTCGAACTGTGAGTTCATCTCGTGGGGGGGGCCATTCGGCTCCCCTCCTGTTGCCGGCACGCTACAGGGGCAATAGCCGTGCCAAGTGTCGAAAACCCTGCCATCTGTCAAATTCTTTGACGAAAATGCCCCGAAAGGGGAGGCGAAGATAGGACTAAGGGTTAGCAAATGCAAATCGTACCGAAGCGTCAAATTTCTTGACAATCTGCGTCAGTTTCTGAGTTTCAGAGAGTCGTGTAACAGCCTGTGGAGAATTGAGTTACACTGTTTCGCGTAGACGGTATGCCGCGTGCCTTAGAGGGGGATCGAGCGAAGCGATCACCCTCTGATGGAGCAGGAAAATGCGCCCAGTTGCACAGCGATCGTACCTGAAGGTGCTTGCGGTAGTGGCCCTGGTCGTCTTGGGGGGTGCTGGGCTGCCCGCCGCCGCAGAAGCCCAAGCTCGTGGCACGCTGCAAGCCAGCGCCACGGTCGTGGACACGAAGCAGGGGTTCGGAGCTCTCGATGCGGCGCGCGCCGCGGTCTCCGCAGCCACCGATTCCAGACTCGATTCCAGAATCGGGAGCCCTGATACTGTCACGACAGTGGCCCAGGTTTCAGTCGAACGTCGGGCCAATCAGTCGAGCGCTCTGCTCGTAACGATCGACTACTCCCGCAACTAGCCTACAGCCCGAGCCGCTGGCGCAGCCCTGGCGGCATCAAGGGAATCGCGTACTTCACCGGCACAGACAGGGCGAAACCGGGCCCCTGTCGCAACCCGGCCCGGTGCACCGAAATAACCTCACCATCAGCGTTGAACACGGGGCTCCCCGACGAGCCCCCCGTCGTCATTCCGTCGAACTGAATCAGGTCCGACGTCACGCGCGACAGAATCCCCGCCGTCATCGACGTCCGCACCACCGAGGCGCGGTCACGCGCGAACCCCGACCCCGCCGGGTACCCGATCAACGCCGCGGGCTCCCCCTGCCTCGCCTTCGTGCCCTGCCAGTCGATCGCGCTCAGCGATGGCCCCTGGTAATTCCGGATCTTGATGATCGACACGTCGCGCTCGCGCGAGGTGGCCACGACGTCGGCGAGCCGGGCCAGCGATTGGTCGGCCATGGTCACCCAAATCGTGTCGGGCTGCGCGTGCGTCGAGTCCGCCACGACGTGCCAGTTGGTGAGCATGTAGCCGTCGGGGCTGATGATGAACCCGGTCCCGTCGTAATAGCTGCCGCCCAAGGCGACCGTGATCAGCCCCACCGCGCCTTGATTCTGCTGAGCGAGGCCGGCGAAGTCCGTCGCGCGGATGGCGCGGAGTTTGGCGTCGAGCGTCGCCGTTTGGGTCTCTGCCGTGGAGACGGCGCGCCGCAGGCTGTCGATCAATCCCTGCGAGGGTGCCCGCCGCTCCGCGTCGGCCAGCTGCTCACGCATGCGCTGGAGATCTCGCTGCGCCTCTACTCGGCGCGTCTCCCCCGCAGCCAACTGGTCCCCCAGCGCGTGCTGGGCCCGATCGAGCGCCGCCTGGAGCTGGTTGGTCCGCTCCTGTGCCGCCTCGAGTTGGCCGCGCAGTAGCTCGACTTGCTCGGCGGGAGCCGCCGCGGCCCGGGCCTCCCCCAACTCGCGGCGCAGCCTCTCGGTTTCGGCGCGGGCCGAGTCGCCGGCCGTCCGCAGAGCCTGTTCGGTGTGCTCCTCCTGCTGGGAGAGCAGCCAGTACACGCCGTACACGCCCCCACCCAACAGGAGGATCAGCAGAATGACTAGGCTCGTGAGCCAGCGGATCTTGCGGCGGGAATCCTTCCCGACCTCTTCGGCCACGGCCTTCATGAAGGCCGTCGTGCCGCGCCCTCCCTTCTTCTTCTCATCGCGGGCTCTAGCCAGCGCCTGCCCGATCAACCCGATGACCGTCTGCTGGCCGAGTCCCGCGCCGGCCTGCGGCCGCGGGACCGCTTTCACGGGGGCCGTCCCCATCCCCTCGACGAGGAGCACGGGCCCCCCCTGCCCCAGCATGATCTTGTCTCCCAGCCGGACGGGCGTGGACCGCGTGATCCGCTCGCCATTCAGGTAGGTACCGTTCTTGCTTTCGGCATCGCGCAGCACCAAGGCTCCCGACGGTCCAACGGTCAGCTCGGCGTGCACGCGGGAGACGATCGTCTCGCCGCCAGCCTCGACCGGTTGGACCTCGCACTCGCTGCCGCGCCCGAGCCTGATTCGGGTCCCCCGCGCCTCGTAGCGCTTGCCCGTCGCTGCGGCGAGCAGGGTCACGCCGTACGCTCGGACTTCTGCGGGTTTGGCGTCCAAGGCTGGGTGCTCGGCCAGCGTCTCCTCGGCCACCTCCGCGACCGCGGCGATCCGCAGCTCCGGGCCCGACTCACCTAGCCGGATCGTGTCGCCGACCTTGAGGGCGGGAGTCGGCGCGGGGCCGACGCGACGACCATTCAGGTACGTGCCGTTGCGGCTGCTCAGATCGGCCAGCACCCACCCGCCGCCCTCGAAACGGATCTCGGCGTGGCGTGTGGACACGACTTTCGCGGCGTCGCCGCCAAACAGAATGGTTGACCCGGGTTCGCGACCGATGCGCAGAGGGCTTTCACGCGCCTCGGTCGCAGGCTGACCGGGGCGATTGGACTCCACCAAACGGATGTAGGGCACGGCTACGTCAGTGGGAGGGGACCACGATGGCGACGGTCCGGGATCCGGCGGCGCACGCCCGGGCGGCGGCGCACACCGTCCCGCCGCTCCGCCCCGAGCCGCCGCTCGCCACCCTCGCGGCGCTCCACGGCGGGCGTCAACACCTGCGTGCGACGCTCCACACCGCCGCGCCGCTCGACGCCGGAACGGCGGTCGTCGAGGAGCCGGCGGTCGGCGCGCCGGCGGCGGTCCCCATACGAGGGGCTCCGGGAGGGGGGGTACATCATGGCCCAAAAAGGTACGGCTGCTCTGGACGCCCCGCGAGGTCCCCCCACATCGTGTAGCCGTGGATAACATCGCCCATGCGCTCGTCGGGGCGGCCCTCGGCCGCGCCGTGGGCGATCCCAAAGTGCCACGCGCCGCCTGGATCGGCGCCGTCGCCGCCAATGCGCCGGACTGGTCCGAGCTGTTCATCGGCCTGCCAGGGGACCGGAGCGCGTTCCTCACGCTCCACCGCGGCATCACGCACTCCCTGGTGGGGGCACTCGTCGAGATCATCGGGCTGACGCTGCTGGTGGGCCTCGCGGCGCGCTGGTGGGTCCGGAAGCGCGGCGGCGTGGCGCCCCCCTGGGGCCCGCTGACCCTGTGCATCGCGGCGACGGTCCTGAGCCACCTCTACATGGATTGGCAAGGGTCCTACGGGTTGCGACCGTTCCTCCCCTGGAGCGCGGCCTGGTACTACGCCGACTGGGTCGCCATCGCCGATCCGTTCTTCTGGCTGGTGCCGCTCATCGCCGTGGCGTGGGGCACGGAGCGTCACTGGATCCCGCTCGCGGCAATCTTCATTGTGGGAGGCATCACGACGGCCGTTGTCGCGTTGAACGCCGACGTCGCGGCCAGCTGGGTCCTGGTGACGTACTTCGCGCTCGGCGTGGTCGCGGCGATCGGCTGGGCGCGGTACTGGTTCGGTCCCGTCGCGCGGCGCCGAGTCGCCGTGTTCGCGCTTCTCATCCTCGCGGCGTACGCCGGCGCGCAGGGGATCGCTGCGCACTTCGAGAAGGCGGCAATCCACCAGAGGGCCATGCAGCGCTTCGGACCCACGGCGCGGTGGGCACCCCTCACGCGCATCGGAACACCGTTCCAGTGGGAGGAGGTCTACGCCAGCCCCGACACCATCGCCGGCCGCGGCTGGCAGATCCCGCGTCACCTCGATGCGCCGATCGTCGAGCGCGCCTTACACGAGACGCGGGAGGGGCGCGCCATGGCCCAGTTCGCCCGCTTTCTGATGGCGGACGTGGACTCGAGCAGCGTGGGTGAGGTGACGGTCTACCTGCGGGACGCGCGTTATGCGCGGACGGGACGGGGCGGCTGGGGCGTGGTGAGCGTCAGTCTGAGTCGGGGTCGGTGAACCCGATGCCTGAGCCACGACGGTCGATCCAGCTGCGCCGAGACTGAGGGCCCCGCCGCTCGACGAGGGCGCGTCGATCCGCAAACCGGCGACGCTCGACCGGGACCTCACCCTCGACCTGCAGCCGGCGGTCGGACACGCGGCGGTCGAAGCCACGACGGCGGTCGGGCCGCACGCGACGTTCCACACGATGACGCAGGTCGGGGCGCCGCTTGTCCATGTGACCAATTTGTGGCGGGCGTGTGATTCGTGCCAGCCGCCACGATCGACTAGATTTCGCGTTCGTGCATTCCGAACCGACGACGCCTGCATCAATCGCCCCGCGCGCCTCCGGTCCGACGCCGCCGATCGGCCTCCTCGACGAGGCGATCCGCGCGCTGGAGCCCGGGTTCAGGCTCGACAACCTCGTGGCACTGTCGCCGGAGCGCGCGCTGTACCAGGCGTGGGATCGGTTCCTCAAGCGCCACGTGGCGATTCGCGTTCACCTGCTCCCCGGTACCCCGGGGCGTGCTTGGTTCGTCCGCGAAACGGAAACCCTCGCCGCGCTGGACCATCCCGCCATCCGCCATGCGTACGCCGCGGGCGAGATCGGCACGTTCGCCTATCGCACGGCGAACTGGGTCGAGGGCGAGAGTCTCGCCGAGGCGCTGCGGCGCGGGCCCCGCCCCATCCCGACGGCGCTGTCGCTGATCCGCGATCTGCTCTCGGCGCTCGAGCATGCGCACGCCCGCGGCATCATCATGCGCCGCATCGTGCCCACCACCCTGATGATCAACACCGCCGGGCGCGGCGTGATCACCGACCTCCGCTACGCCAACTGGTGCCTCCCTCACGTGCCCGCCGACGACACCGCCGCAGCGTTCATGGCGCCGGAAGTGCGCGGGGGCCAGGCCGGCGAGCCTGCCAGCGACGTGTACACCGTCACGGCCAACGTTTACGCCGCGCTCACGGGACACGAGCCCAACCCCGATCCCGACGAACTGGTGCCGCCGCGCCAACTGCGCCCGGCGATCCCCGCCGCGGTGGAGCGCGTCATTCTGCGCGGGCTGTCGCACGTGCCCAAGGACCGCTACTTCACCGCGACGGAGATGCTCGAGGACTTCGTGAGCGACGCGGGGACGTTCCACATTCCCGCCGCGGCGCCCGAGGTGACCGAGTCGGGGTTCGAGCGCCGACTGCGACGCGCGCTGGGAGACGACTACGAGCTGCTCGAGGAGATCGGCACGGGCGGCTTCGGCCGCGTGTATCGCGCGCGCGACCTGGGCCTCGAGCGCGACGTGGCGATCAAGGTCCTGCATCCATCCCTCACCGCCGATCTGAGCGTGATGGAGCGGTTCCGCCGCGAGGCGCAGCTCGCCGCCCGGCTGCGCCACCCGAACATCGTGAGCATCTACGACATCATGGGCCGCGCGGGCCTGCAATGGTACACGATGGAGCTCGTCCCCGGCGCGAATCTCGCGCAGCTGGTGCAGCGCGAAGGCCCCCTGTCGGTCGATCAGACCGAGCGACTGCTCACGCAGGCGCTCTCGGCGCTCGAACACGCCCACGGCCTGGGCCTCGTGCACCGCGACCTGAAGCCTGAGAACATGTTGATCGAGCCCGACGGCCGCCTGCGCATCACGGACTTCGGGCTCGCACTGGCGCTGCGCGGCGAGGGACGCTTCGGCGGCGCCACGTCGCGCAGCGGCACGCCGCAGTTCGCCGCGCCGGAGCAGCTCCTCGGCGAGCGCGTCGACCAGCGCGCCGACCTCTATTCGCTCGGGGCCGTTGCCTATTTCGCCCTGCTCGGTCGTCCGCCGTTCGCCGGCATCACGCCGGAACAGATTCTCGCCCGCCAGACGACGAATGATCTGCCCCCGCTGGCGGCGCAGCGAAAGGATGTGTCGCGGGAGCTGGAAGAGGTGCTGCGTCACGCGGTGCGCAGCGAGCCGGCCCAGCGGTTCGCGACGGCGGTGGAGTTTCGAGAGGGACTCGAAGGTGCGTTGGGAGGGTTCCTGCGACGGCTGTGGACCCTGCTCCGCCCCGAGGGCTAGCGCCAGCGGAAGATCTTAAGGGCGACCACGAAGCTGACGGCGCCCCAGGCCGCCACGATCGCCAACGGCGCGCCGAGGCCCGTGAGACCGGTGCCGTCGATCATCACGGCCCGGAGCGCGTCGTTCAAGGCGGTAAGCGGCAACGCCTTCACGAACGGGATCATGGCGTCGGGGAAGCGGGCGTAGGAAAAGAAGGTCCCCGAGAGGATCCACATCGGCAGCATCACGAGGTTCATGAGGCCCGAGACGCCTTCGATCGTGCGGGCCCGGCTCGCCACCAAGAGCCCGAGGCCCGCGAACGAGAGGGCGCCGAGTATCGAGATGCTGGCGAGCAAGAGCACCGACCCGCGGATCCCGACGCCGAACATGAGGCGTCCGAAGCCGACGAGCGCGAGCACTTCCACGAATAGAAAGATCAGCCGCGACAGGATGAACCCGAGCAGGTAATGGCTGCGCCGCATCGGCGTGGCCATGAAGCGCTTGAGGAGCTTCTTCTGCCGCGCTTGCACCACCGAGAAGCCCACGCCCCAAATCCCGCTGCCGAGCAGGTTCATCCCGAGCAGGCCGGGGATCAGGAAGTCGATGTACCGCGACCCCGTCTCGACGATGCGCTCGTCCCGCACGGCCACGGGATCGCTGCGACCTCGCGTGCGCTGCAACGCTTCGTCGACTTCGAGGCGGGCGAGGCGGCTCTCGGTGCGCGTCGAGTCGTAGCGGTAGACCACGGGGTCTCCCGGGACGACGAGGAGCGCGACACGCCCGATCCGGAGCCCGAGGCGCGCGGCCCCGCTGTCGAGCACGACGGCGCTGAGCTGTGGTGCGGCCTCGAGGGTCGCGGCGATCGCGCTGTCGCCCGGACCGGCAGCCACGGCGACCTTCAGCTCGCCTGGCCCCGAGTTCCGGAACGCCAGGCCGAGCGCAAACGCGAGGACGATCGGGAAGCCGAAGACCCAAAAGATGGCCTCGGGCTCGCGGTAGAACTCGCGCATGCGCGCGAGCGTCAGCTGAACGAGCGGATGCTCACTCATCACGGAGCTGGCGTCCCGTGAGCGCCACGAAGACGTCGTCGAGCGTCGCATGATGCGTGGTGAGCAGCGACAACTCGGCACCCTGGCGCTCGACGAGGCCGAGGAGCGCCGGAACCGCGCGGTGCACCTGTGCCACCGTGAGCGCGACGCGATCGGAGCCCGGGCGAACTCCCTTCACGCCGGGCAACGTGTCGAGGCCGGCCGGCGTCGTGCCATCGCTCAGCGCGAACTCGACGATCTGATCGGCGCCGAGCGATGCGATCAGCTCGTCGGGGGTGCCCTGCGCGATCACTTTGCCGTGATCCATGATCGCCACACGATCACAGAGGCGCTCGGCTTCCTCCATGTAGTGCGTCGTGAGGAGGACCGTCCCGCCCGCCACCTTGAACTTGCGGATGATCTCCCACAATTGGCGCCGCGACTGCGGATCGAGCCCGGTCGTGGGCTCGTCGAGAAAGAGCAGTTCGGGCCGGCTCACGAGCGCGCACGCCACGGCGAGGCGTTGTTTCTGGCCACCCGAAAGCGTCGACACGCGCGCGCCGCGTTTTTCCTCGAGCTCCACGAGGGCGAGGACTTCGTCCACCGTGTGGGAGCGACGGTAGAACGAGCGGAACAACGCGACCGTCTCGGTCACGGTGAGTTTGTCGGCGAGCTGCGTCTCTTGCAGCTGAATGCCGAGCCGCTCGCGCAGCGCGCGGCCTTCGGCACCGTCGCGCCAAGGGGTGCCCAGCACCTGGACGTCGCCGCCGTCCGGTGACGTCAGGCCTTCGAGGATTTCGATCGTGGTGGTCTTGCCCGCGCCATTCGGTCCGAGCAGACCGAAGCACTCGCCGGCGGCGACGGTCAGGTCGAGCCCCGCCACGGCGACGACGTCGCCGTAGCGCTTGGTCAGGCCGACGCAACGGATGGCGGGGGCGGCAGTCAGGAGGGTGCTTGCTCCCCGTCCGGCTTCTCAATCTGCGATGCGCTCTTGAGCGATTGGTCGAGCTGGATCATCAGGCTGTTCACCCCTTCGGCCAGGGCGCGCAACTTGAAGTTGATGCCGCTCCCCTGTCGCGACGCGAGGACGGCGAGTCCGCCCGCGGTATCCGCCAGGGTGCCGACGTTGGCGCTGAGCGCGCGCTGCCGCATCTGCGACAGCTCCCGGGCGATGGCGCCGCAGATGTTATTGATGATCACGGGCCGGGCCGCACGGCTTCCCTCGAGCTCGCCGACGAGCTTCTTCACGTGCTCAACGTTCCGAATGAACCCCTGAATCAGCTCGATCTGGCGGACCTGGTTCGGCGTGAGTTTTTCGACCACGCCTAGTTCCTCGGCGCGAGCGCGTCCGTGAGCACGCGGCCGTCGATTAGAGAGAGCGGCGTCACGCCGAGCAGCCGGCCCAAGGTCGGGGCGATATCGACGGTGTTGGCGCGGCCGCGATACACGCCGCGCTTCACGCCGCGGCCCCAGAAGATGATCGGCACGTGGGAGTCGTCGTCGCTCGGCTGGCCGTGCATGGCGATCGGCGCGTTCTCGATTCCCCACACCGACCCGGGCTGCGGCGACGCGACCAGCACGACGCCGGCGTCCGGGACGATCTGGTGGATCCAGCGGCGCGCCACCGGATCGGAGGCGGTGTCGGCGCGCGCCAGGTCGGCGACGCGGTCGACGCGCCCCACCCCGGGCACGGCCCGCATCCGCGTCGCGACGACGTCGAGGATGCTGTCGGTCTTCACGCCCGTCGCTGCGAAGCGGCCGTTGTCCTGCAGGAAGAGCATGCCGCTGTCGAAGCTGAGCCATTCGCGCGACGTCCCGGCGCCCACCTGGGCATCCAGGTCACGGTTCACGGCCGTGACGATCGAATCGAGGAACACGCGATACACCTGCGCCCCGGTCTTGGCGCGCACGCGCTCCGGGAACGAGGTCACGCCGTGATCAGCCGTGAGCACTACGACCACGTTATCGCGCCCGACTCTGTCTACCACACGTTTGAGAAACCATGCCAAGTAGCGATCGAGTCGCAGGATCTGGTCGTGGATCTCGCGGGAGTCGGGCCCGAAGGCGTGCCCCACGGCGTCGGTGGACGACAGGCTCACGGCCAGAATATCGGTGCCCTTGCGGCCGAGCTTCAGCGCCTCGAGACCGTCGAGCGCGAAGAGCAGCGTGAGCGAATCGAGCATCGGCGTGCCAGCGAGGGCGCCCGCGGCGCGCACGCTGTCGGCCGGCAGGCGATGGGGGAATAGAACGTCGCGGCCGCCGTTCTCCCAGGCTTCGTTGTCGTCCTCTTTGTAGGCGCTGTCGGGGAGGAGCAGCGACCACGACGTGTTCGCGGCCTTGAAGGGTAGACGGCGCGCGTTGAAGGCGTTGACCCACGCCGGCAGCGAGTCGGCGTAATAGCGGCTCGTGGTGAAGAGACCCGACTGGTACCAGTACACCTGCTCCTTGGCACGCCCGATCGGCAGGATTGCGCCGCGGTCCTTGCGGCTCACGGACAGCGCGCGGGTCGTGGGATCGACGGCCTTGAGCCAATCGAAGAGCGTCGTGCCCCGGAAGCGCCGCGGGGACGCGCCCGGCCCATTCACGCCGCCCAGGAGCGTCGCGGCGGAATCCTGGACGCCCTGCGAGTTGCGGATGATCCCGGTGTGCGCGGGCCAGAGCCCCGACAGGATCGTCGAGTGTCCCGGCGCCGTCTCGGTGACCGCGTGATCCTGGAAACCATCCGCGAAGACGGCGCCCTCGCTCACGAGCTGGAAGAGGCCCCCCGTGAGCTGGTTCTTCCAGCGGTCGAAGTAATCGGGGCGGAGC
>DASYRD010000132.1:0-2151 GCA_036004745.1 Gemmatimonadales bacterium
TGCGACCGGGAACGGGAGCGTGGGCGGGGGCGGGGCTTCACGCGAGATACTCCTGCGCCAGCCGGGCATAGAACGACCGCGCCAGACTCACCTCCGAAAGGGTCACCCATTCATCCGGGGCGTGACTGTTCCGGCTCGTACCGGGCCCGCACTTGATCGCGTCCCCGTCCCGGAGGAACACCCAGTCGGAGCAGGTCGGGCTGCCGAAACACCGTGCCTCCGGTCGCACCCGCAGCGCGGCCGCGAGGAGACGCGAATCCTTCGGCGTTTCGCACGGCACCAGGCGGTCCGACGTGACGACCACTTCGCTCTCGAGCGCGGCGCGCAGCGCAGCGGCGAGCTCGGGGTGTGACCAGGCCGGCGTCGTGCGCACGTCGAGCACGGCGCGCGCCACGGGCGGGGTCACGTTGCGGCCGATGCCGGCCTCGAGCATGGTGGGCGTGATCGTCGGGTGACCGAGCACGGCGTGCGCGCGGTCGCGGGCCACGCCCGCGAGGGCGATGAGGTCGCGCGCCAGGCGCTGCGTCGCGTTGACGAAATCGCCGCCGTTGCCGCCGGCGTCGGCATACCCGGCGTGTCGTTGATCGCCATGGGCCACGAGATCGATCATCATCAGCCCGCGTTGAGCGACCGCGATGTCGAGGTTCGTCGGCTCCCCGACGACGGCGGCGTCGATCGATCCGGCGGCACCCACGAGCTCCGGCATCGAGGTGTGACGGGTTTCCTCGCCGTAGCCGAGCAACACAAGCAGCCGCCCGCGCGCGGGGCCGCCACCGGCCGCCACGTCGTGGGCCGCCGTCAGCATGGCCGCTACCGACGCCTTGGCGTCGCCCGAGCCGCGACCGTACAGCTTGCCGTCCTCGAACGCCGGCGTGAACGGATCCCGGGTCCAGCCTTCGCCCGGGGGCACCACATCGAGGTGAGAGACCAGCGCCAGCGTGGGACCCGGCTGCCCGCTCCGCAGTTCGACCCGGACGCCGCGCTCGTCGCGCGTCACGGCGAGGCCGCTCCCCCAGGCGCGCACTGCCGCCTCGGCCCGGCGCGCCACGGCCCCCTCGTCGCCGCTCACCGACGGAGTCGCGACGAGATCGGCGAGCAGCGCGATCTCAGTCGGCCAGGTCGCCTTCAAGCTCCGTCCCTTCCTTGCGACCCACGATCATCGTCCCGCATCCGACGCCGGTGAACACCTCGAGCAGCAGAGCATCCGGCGCCCGGCCGTCGATGATGTGCGTTCGCTCGACCCCCTTGGTTGCGGCGCGGATGCACGCTTCGACTTTGGGCCGCATGCCGCCCACCAGGGACCCGTTGGCGATCAGCTCTTCCAGATCGGTCGGGTCCGCGAAGGTCACGAGCGTGGCGGGATCATTCCGGTCGCGCAGCACGCCGGGCGCGCCGGTCAGGAAAATCAGCTTCTGCGCCGTGAGGGCCACGGCGAGCGACTCGGCTACGGTATCGGCGTTGACGTTGTACACGCCGCCATCTTCGTCGCCGGCGAGACTCGCCACCACCGGGACGAACCTCGCGTCCAGCAGCGTGCGCAACAGGTGCGGATCCACGCGGTCGATGTCGCCCACGTGTCCATAGTCCACTTCGCGCACCGTGCCGTCGTCGTCGGTAACCGTCACGGGCGGACGCCGGTGCGCGGTGATCAGCTCCCCGTCCACGCCGGAAACGCCCACGGCCTGGACGCGATGTCCTCGAAGGGCGGACAGGACGGCCACGTTGACCTGGCCGGCGTACACCATGGTCGCCACTTCGAGCGTGCGGTCGTCGGTCACGCGCCGGCCGGCGACGAATCGCGGCTCGATCCCGAGCCTGCGTGACAGGGCGGTCGCCTGGACTCCGCCGCCGTGCACCACCACGATACGGATGCCCAGCGACGCCAGCAGCGCGAGCTGCGCGGACACGCTGTCCAGTCCGTCGGCGTCTTCCAGGACTTCACCGCCGAGTTTGACCACGAATACCCGATCGCGGTACGCCCGCACGTAGCGCAGGGCACCCTTCAGTCCTACGATCCCCCTTGCCGGCTCGATCGCCGCCGTCATTTCACTCCTCCCATGATCTCGATCAGCAACGCCCGTTGTGCATGGAGTCGATTCTCCGCCTCGTCTATCACCACCGAATTGGGCCCGTCGAGCACTGCATCGTCGA
>DASYRD010000133.1:0-43554 GCA_036004745.1 Gemmatimonadales bacterium
CGACTTGGTCCTGCGCCGTATGTCACCGATGCCCAACTCAGCGACGCGCTGCAAAGAATGCCTTAAGCAACGCCCCGCACTCTTCCGCCTGCATCCCACCTACGACCTCGACTCGGTGGTTCAGCCGGCCATGCCGCACCAGATCCCCGACTGACCCGCACATCCCCGCCTTGTCGTCGTAGGCCCCGAACACCAGTTTGCCGACTTTGGTGAGCACGATCGCCCCGGCGCACTGCGCGCACGGCTCGAGGGTCACGTAGAGCGTCGCGTCGTCGAGCCGGTCGGTGCCGAGGGCCTGGAGCGCCCGCTGGATCGCCAGCAGCTCGGCGTGGGCCGTGGGGTCGCTGCGGTGCACGGTCTCATTGTGGGCCTGCGCCACGACCTGACCTTCCCGCATGACGACGGCCCCAACCGGCACCTCGTCCAGACCCGCCGCGTGGCGGGCCTGTTCGAGGGCCAGCGTCATCCCCACATCGGACCGATCAGCCACGGGCTCGCTCGAACGTCAGCGAGCTGGCGTCCTTGGCGCGGTCGACTTTGATGCGGTCCCCATCAACGTACTTCCCTTCCAGCACCGACATGGCGAGGGGATTCTGGAGGAGGCGCTGGATCGCCCGCTTCAGAGGCCGGGCGCCGTACACCGGATCGTAGCCCTCCGCCACGATCAGCTGCTTCGCCTCCGCGGTGATGTCGATCGTGAGCTTGCGCTCGCGCAGGAGCCCCTCGACCCGCTTCATCTGAATGTCCACGATCCTGGCGACATCTTCGCGCGACAGGGGCCGGAAGATGATCACGTCGTCGACGCGGTTCAGGAATTCCGGCTTGAAGCTCTGACGCAATAACTCCATCACCTTCGTCTCGGTTTGCTCCCAGCCGACCGCTTCGGCCTCGAGCAGATACTGCGAACCGACGTTCGACGTCATAATCAGGACCGCGTTGCGGAAATCGACGGTGCGGCCCTGGGAGTCGGTCAGGCGCCCATCGTCCAGGATCTGGAGCAGCACGTTGAACACGTCGGGGTGCGCCTTCTCGATCTCGTCGAAGAGCACGACGGCATAGGGCCGCCGGCGCACCGCCTCGGTGAGCTGACCGCCTTCCTCATATCCCACGTAGCCCGGGGGCGCGCCGATCATCCGCGCCACCGCGTGCTTCTCCATGTACTCCGACATGTCGAGGCGCACCATCGCGCGTTCGTCATCAAACAGGAACTCGGCGAGGGCGCGCGCGGTCTCCGTCTTGCCGACACCCGTGGGCCCCAGGAAGATGAACGACCCCGTGGGCCGATTCGGGTCCTGCATCCCGGCGCGCGCGCGCCGGACCGCGTTGGCCACGGCGGCCAGCGCCTCGGGCTGCCCAATCACGCGCTTGCCGAGCTCCGCCTCGAGCCGCGTGAGCCGCTCGCGGTCGGACTCGAGCATCTTCGACACGGGAATTCCCGTCCACTTCGCGACGATCTGCGCGATGTCGTCGGCGTCGACCTCTTCCTTCAAGTACTTGCCCTTCTTCTGGATCTCGGCGAGCCGCTTCTCGAACGTGCCGATCTCCTTTTCGGTCGCCGGGATCGTGCCGTACCCGATCTCGGCGGCCTTCTGGAGCTCCCCGCGCCGCGTCGCCTGATCGGCCTCCGCGCGCAGTTTCTCGAGCTCGACTTTCTTCGCCTGGAGCGCCGTGATCGCTTCCTTCTCCGCCTGCCACTGCGCCTTCATCGCGTTGGACCGCTCGCGCAGGCCGGCGAGCTCCTGTTCGATGCTAGTGCGCCGCTCCTTTGAGGCCTTGTCCTTCTCCTTGGCGAGCGCCTGCAGCTCGATCTGGAGCTGGACGATCTTGCGCTCGACTTCGTCGATCACCTGCGGCAGCGAATCGATGTCGATGCGCAGACGCGCGGCAGCCTCGTCGACGAGGTCGATCGCCTTGTCGGGGAGGAACCGGTCCGTGATGTAGCGGTTCGACAACGTCGCGGCCGCGACGAGCGCGTTGTCGGTGATGCGCACGCCGTGATGCACCTCGTACTTCTCCTTGAGACCGCGCAGAATCGCGATCGTGTCTTCGACCGACGGCTCGCCCACGAACACGGGCTGGAAACGCCGTTCGAGAGCCGCGTCCTTCTCGACGTACTTGCGATACTCGTCGAGCGTCGTCGCGCCGATGACGTGCAACTCGCCGCGGGCCAGCGCGGGCTTCAGCATGTTGGACGCGTCGACCGCGCCCTCCGCGCCGCCGGCGCCCACGAGCGTGTGCAGCTCGTCGATGAAGACGACGAACCTGCCCTCGTTCTCCGTAATTTCCTTGAGAACGGCCTTGAGGCGCTCCTCGAACTCGCCGCGATACTTGGTGCCGGCGATCAGGGCGCCGAGGTCGAGCGACACGAGGTGCTTCTGCTTGAGCGAATCGGGGACGTCGCCGTTCACGATACGCTGCGCCAGGCCCTCGACGATCGCCGTCTTGCCAACGCCGGGCTCGCCGATCAGCACGGGGTTGTTCTTGGTGCGGCGGGAGAGCACCTGCATCACCCGGCGCACCTCTTCGTCGCGGCCGATCACGGGGTCGAGTTTGCCTTTGCGCGCCTGCTCGGTCAGATCGCGGGTGAACCGCTGCAACGCCTGGTACTTCGCCTCGGGCTCCTGGTCGGTCACGCGGTGCGACCCGCGCACGCCCTGGAGGGCAGCCAACAATTGGGCGCGGTCGACGCCCCCGGCGGACAGCAGCTCGCGCGCCGTCGTGCCCTTCTCCTCGGCGAGCGCCAGCAGCACGTGCTCTGTCGAGACGTAGGCGTCGTCGAGGGCCTTCGCCTCCTCGTCGGCGCGGTCGAGCACCTTCGACAGCTCGCGCGAGAGCGAGGGTTCGGTTCCGTTGCCGGATTGTTTGGGGAAGCGCGCAATCTCGCGCTCGGTGTCGGCCTTCAGCTGCGCGACGTTGAGGCCGGACTTTTGGAGCAAGGGAACAACGATGCCCTCCTCCTGTTCCAGGAGGGCGTGGAAGAGATGCGCGTCGTTCACCACCGGATTCCCGCGCGTGCGCGCGAGCGCCGCGGCTTCTTGCAGGGCTTCGGCGGCTTTGACGGTGAGACGTTCGGGTCGGATCATGGCGGCCCCCCCCAAGGGCAACCTCTGTGCCGTTCGAAGATGCCGAAACGGCAGAAAAAAGGCGTCAAACAGGAGCGTGTTACGCCTCCGTTTGACGCCCTCGTTCAACGCCTTTGTGCAACGCTTTACTTCATCACGATCATCTTTTTCGTGTAGCGCCGCCCATCCACGATTAATTGATAGATGTAAACGCCCGAGGCGGCTTCTCGGCCCGTTTTCAGGACCTTGCCGTCCCAGTACGCACTGAAGCTGCATCCCGACGGGTTGCTACAGGTCAACTCCAGGTCTTCGAGATCCTGGCCGGTGCCCTGCAGAATCGGTGTCGCGACGAGCTGCGCCAGCACGTTGTAAATCTTCAGCGAGACTCTTGGCCGGTGACCATTCGCGAACAGATCGCCGCTCAAACTGAACGGCAGCGTGGTCGCCGGGTTAAACGGGTTCGGGTAGTTCTGTTTGAGCTCGACCGGCGCCGGGGGGCCCTGCGCCTGCCCCTGACCTGCTCGTGCCCCCGTCACCACCAGCCCGAGCCCCAGCACTGCCCAGGCAAACCGCGTCATCTCCACCACTCCCTCTGCGAACGTAAAGATGCGTTTAGACCGCTCTCCTTGAGTTGCTGTTAGGGCGCTACCAGGGGGCCACTCCCACTTGAACCTAGGAACCGCCCGCCGCCCCTGTCAAGCGCGCCCACACCCGCGCGTCCCCGTCCCGCCTGGTTAGTCCTCGCCGATCCGCCCATTCGAGCAGCGGGATCAGGTACTTGCGGGTCAACCCGGTCCGATCGCGAAGCTGGGCCGGTGTGGCCCGGCCCAGCTCACGGAGCGTCGCCTCGAGGGTACCACGGAATTCTTCGAGCGCTGGTTTCGACGCGTAACGCTCTTGGTCGACCTGTTCTACACCACCCTCTCGGGCAAGGTGCGCCAGCAAAGGCGCCACCGCCAGTTCGGGGAACTCGTGCTGCAGCTCCGCGACAGTCGGCACCTGCCAGCGCGCCTCGGCGAGCCGCCGAACGAGCCGGACCCCCGAGTCGCCGGCGTGTGACTCGAGGGTCGCCTTCCAGCCGGGTCGGCGCGCGACGGCGCCCGAGACCTCAAACGCCTGCTTCTTGACGCCGAAGTCCACGAGCAGATCCCACACGGGCCCCGGGACGTCCTCCACCGCGACGGCGGCGCGCAGCGCCTGAAGCGATAACCCTGGATCCAGCGGGTGCGTCTCGTGATGCGACGCAACCACCCCAGCCAGCCGCTCGACCTCAGCCGCGAGTGCTCGGCGCGCGATGAGGAGATCGCCTGACGCGATCACACCCTTCCCGGCTCCCTCGACGGCAGCGCTCACCCCTCCAGGAAGGATGCCCACACGGACCGGGACGTCGCGCACCGCGACGCCGCGCAGCCCCGCCTCCTCCACGAGGCGCCCGAGGCGCTCGCCTCCGGACTGCTGGACCGCGAGTCCCCGCTCCGCCACCCGGGGGCGCTTCGGCGGGAATGGGTCGAGCACGAGGCCGCCCCCGATCGTCGTCACCGGCGAGAAACTGCGGACGACAAAGCGATCGCCGCCGCGCGCGACGATTGGCTGCTCGAGCAGCAGTCGCGCCAAGCCCGTCTCCCCCGGCGCGATGGACCGCACCTGGGCCACGCGCGCGAGGACTTCGGCGGTGCCGAGGTGCACGCGAATCCGCGTGCGGACGGCGAGGGGTTTCCGCGCCCCGGGAAGGAGCTCCAGGGCCACGTCGAGGGTCGTCGTCGACGCCCACCCGGGGCCCGTCACCGCGACGGCGCCGCGCTCCAGCTCCTCCTTGTCGACGCCGACGAGGGCGAGAGCGGTGCGACGCCCGGGGACCGCGCGCTCCGCCGTTTCGCCATGCACCTCGATGGAACGCACACGCACTTCGCGATCCAAGGGCAGGAGACGAACGGAGTCCCCGACGGCCACGCTGCCGCTCCAGGTCGACCCCGTCACCACGGTCCCCGCCCCGGCGACCGCGAACACGCGATCGATGGGGAGCCGGAACAGGTCCTCCGTCGGCCGAACCGGGAGATCGTCGGCCACGTGCACCAGCGCCGCGCGGAGATCGTCGAGTCCCGCGCCCGTCAGCGCCGACACAGCGATCGGCGTATCCCACCGCACTCGGCTCGCCTTCAGTCGGTCGGCGACCTCGGTCCGGACGAGTGCGAGCCATTCGTCGTCGACGAGGTCGCGCTTGGAAAGAACGGGCACGCCGCGGCGCACGCCGAGGAGCTCGACGATGGCGAGGTGCTCCTCGGTCTGCGGCATGACGCCTTCGTCGGCCGCGATGACGAGGAGGGCGACGTCGATCCCGGTCGCGCCCGCCAGCATGTTCTTGACGAAGCCTTCGTGCCCGGGCACGTCGACGACGCTGGCCTGGAGATCTCCCTCCAACGGAAGCGGCGCGAAGCCGAGATCGATCGTAATGCCGCGGCGCTTTTCTTCTTCCCAGCGATCGGTGTCCACGCCGGTGAGAGCCTTCACCAGCGCGGTCTTGCCGTGGTCGATGTGGCCGGCGGTGCCGACTACGAGGCGGCGGGGGTGACCCACGCGCGGCGCTCCCAGAAGTCCATGGCGCTCAAGGGTCCCGATTCACCCATGTGGTGACGGACGAAGCGGGCGACGAGCCGGCGGTGCGCGGCGGCGTGCGCGGTGTCCAACCGCGGCAGCGCGGCACCGGCGTCGTTCAGCGCCAGCAGGTCGCGATAGGCGTCGGGCGGCAGGCGCGTCGGGGGCTGCGGACCCGCGCACTTGGAACAGAGGACGCCACCTTCGGCCGTGCTGAACGCGACCCCACCCCCCCCGTTCCCAGCGACAGGTGTGCCGTCCCGCACACACGCGTCGAGCTCGGGCGCGAAGCCCAGGACACCGACGAGGAGCCAGATCCAGCGCGCGGCGGCTGCATCGGCCTCCCGAGGGTCGGCGGTCGCGAGCGCGTCGAGGGCACTGGTGAACGCATCGTAGGCGGCGGGGAGCGGCGCGGCGGGCGCCATCTTGAGCATCACCTCCGCGAGCGCGGCGGCCCCGGCGAAGCGCCCCAGGTCGCGCGCCAGGCCGCGCCGCAGGTCGGTCACGTCGAACGCGGCCATCGTCTGCAGGTCGCGGGTCTCCTTGTGATACAGCTGCGCCACGCCCTCACTCAGCGTTTCGAGCGCCGCCCCAAAGGGACTGCGCGGGCGCAGCACGCCCTTCGCGATGGCGCTCTGCACGCCCAGCTCGCGAGTCGCCAGGCGCACGACCTTGGAGGTCTCGCTGTAGCGGAAAGTCTGGAGGATGACGGCCGGCGTCGAGACGAGCGCCATCTCGTTAGGGCCCGGGCGGCAGCGCCGCCAGTGCCGCGGCCGCGGGACACACGCCGACGCTCGCCGTTCCGAGGGGATGGTAGGCGGGAGGAGCGGACAGCACGTGGACGGTCCCAGGCGCGGCGCAGGTGCCGGACGCCACGGCGTACACCCTGCCCCGCGGATCGAGCGCGAGCGCGACGATGCCTGGACCCGGCTTGACTCCCGCCCCGGGGCCGCGCGTAACCGCGCGTGTGAGCGTGTTGATCTCGAGAATCCCTTCGGCGACCGACGCGACGAGGAGTCGTCCCGACGGATGATAGACGGCTCCGAGGGGTGACTCGCCGAGTCCATTGAGGACCGCGACCTCCCGGCGGGTCGCGGGATCGACGATGGAAACCTTGCCATCCGCGCGACCCGATGTTCCGGCGAGAACAACGTACAGGAAACCATCGGCGCCGAGCGTGATGGAGCGCGCGTTCGCGCCCGTGAGCGCGATCGAGTCCTTGGTCGGGGGCGCGCAACAGGGGAATGACGTGAGCCAGCTGTCGCCGGCCGGGAGACCCCCGGGCGCGTTGCTGTTCACGACGAAGACCCGAGTCCCGACGATGGCAATCGCGCCGGGGTCGACCCCAACCGCGACTTGGGGAAGCGTGTCGCCGGTGAGGTAGTTCACCCGCGTCACGCTGTTCAGGTTGGGGTTCGCGACCCAGGCGATTGAGTCGTTCTGGATCGCGATGCCCCTGGCTCCGGAGTTCGTGGGAAGCGGGATGATCGGCGTCCCGGTCAGAGTCCCAAAGCTGAACACGCGAACAGCGTTCGCCGACCCCATCGGTACGAGCACGAGCGTGCCCCGCGCGTCGAGACTGGCGGGCGCACCGGTCGGCGGAGTGAGATCGACGCTCCCGCCGCCGGTGAACGAGGTAGCGCTTACGAACGACAGCGAGTTGGATCCCGCGTTTACAACGGCGATCACGAGCCCGGCGGTTGTATCCTGCTCGAGCGCGTCACTGCACGCCGCGACCAGGGCCGCGGCGAGCACGATCGTCTTCAGCCTCACTTCGCGCCTCCAGTAGCCAGGGCCATGCCGAAAAATAGGGTGCGGCCCCGCACCGGGTAGTTGGCAATCTCCCGGCCCTTGTCGGACAACAGGTTCTCGCCCTGCGCCCGCAGCGTGACGTCCCCCCACGACCGGCCCCGGAGCACGGTGTACTCGACGCCCGCCTGGACGCGGGTATAGGGATGCAACGTCACGCGCGCCGCGGGGAACCCCGAAAAGTCGAGGTCGTCTCGATCCCCGACGAAGCGGGCGCCGAGGGTCGCCGTGCCGCGCTGGCCCAGGCCTGCGGTGACGCGCACAGTGGCCGCGTTCGTGGGCCGCCGGATCAGTCGCTTGCCCGTCTCGAACGTGGGATCTCCGCCGCCATCGAGCACCCGGGTATCGAGGTATGTGTATGCGACGGACGCCAAGACGCTACGCCACAGGACGCAGTCCAGCTGGATCTCCGCCCCGCTCGAGCGCGCCGCCGCGATGTTCACGTAGTTCGGTGTCTGCGAGAAATCGTAGACGACGAGATCCGAGAACCGCTGGTTGAAGTAGGTCACGGCAAGAGAAAGGCTCGTGCCGGGCACCGTGTGCTCGATCCCGCCTTCCCAGCTGAACGAGCGCTCAGGCTTCAGGTCCGGGTTACCGACGACGAACCCCGTCGAGTACGCCTCGAGAAAGGTCGGCTCCTTAAAGCCGGTCCCCGCCGCCGCGCGCAACCGCGTGGCCGCATCGAGGCGCCACGCCACTCCCGCACGCCACGTCGCAAAGGTGCCGAACTGCTCGTTGTCCTCCAGGCGAAGGCCCACATTCCCGGAGACCGGGCGCCCACTTCCCCCGAGCAACTGCGCGAACAGGGCCCGCGTCGACCGCGTGCGATTCATCGGCGCGCCGCTGCAATCGAAGAACGAACCTCCCGAGTAGAACTGACAGGCATCGGTATGGCGGAGCCGGGAGTCCTCCAGGGCAATGCCTCCGGTGATCAGCGCCGAGGGACTCGCCTGCCAATTGACCCGCACCTCGCCGCTCCGCCGCCGGACGCGGTCGCGCGAGTGGAAGATCAGCGTGGTGTCGCCGGGGCCGTCGGGGTCGTCATCGAGCAGTCCGTCAGCGTCGCTCGTCCCCAGCAGCACGCGCGTCTCGAGGCGTGACGTGACGTGCCTGCCCAGCTCCACGGATACCGCCGGTCCGCGGTCGGTGGCGAACTGGTTCGCATCGACGATTTGGCCCGCGCCGTCGGTCGGGTAGTGGAATACCGCGTCGCCGCGACGCGCGGTGATCGACCCGTCGGTGCGCGCGTCGGGCTCCCAGTGGAGGCGCGCGGTGACGACGTCGTTGCGGTAGCTGTTGTTCACCGCGTAGATGCCGTCGGAGGCGAAGCGCGAGGCGCCCAGGGAATAGGCGAGCCGCGGCGTCCCACCGGTGATCGTGCCTCCGAAGCGGCTCGAGCCGTAGCTCCCGGCCCCCGCCTCGATATCCACGCGCGGCAGGGCTCCCCCCCGCCCGAAACCCGTGCGCGTGAAGATCTGCACGACGCCCGCGACCGCATCGGAACCATAGAGCACGCTGACAGGGCCCCGGACGATCTCGATGCGCTCGACGTCGTCGGTGGTCAAGTGCGCGAACGTGTACGCGCCGCCAGGCTGGTTCAGGGACACCCCGTCGAGCAGCACCTTCACGTAGTCGCTTTCACCCCCTCGCAGGAACAGGGACGTTTGGCTCCCCGCCCCGTTGGTCTCGACGACGGTCGCTCCCAGCGTCTCGCGCAGCGCCTCCGCGACCGTACGGACCCCTCGCTCGCGCAGCGTTGCGCCCTTGATCACCGTCACCGCGGCGGTGACGGCGTCGGCGGGGACCGGGACACGCGTCGCGGTCACGACCACGGGCTTCAGGACGACGGTGTCCTGCACGGCGAGCGCGAGCAGCAGGAGAAGGGCGGTCATGTGGGCTCCCTAGGTTGACGAAGTTGACGCAGGGGAATCATCTGGGGATGACCATCGAAGGGTTCGATCGCGACCGGCCACGCGAAGACACGCTCGACGGTCTCTCGACTGAGCACCGTCCGGGGCGCGCCCTGCGCGGCGGTCTGGCCTTCGGCGAGCAGCAGGACGCGATCGGCGAAGCGCGCGGCAAGGTTCACGTGATGCGTGATCATCAGGACCGAGAGTCCTTCGGCGTCTACAAGGCCTCGGACCAGCTCGAACAATTCCATTTCGTGGCGCACGTCGAGCGAGGCGGTCGGCTCATCGAGGACGAGCAGCTTCGGCTCCTGGGCGAGCGCGCGGGCGAGCCGGACGCGCTGGTACTCCCCGCCCGACAAGGTCCAAATCCAGCGGTCGGCGAGGCCAAGCGCGTCGCACCGCTCCAGCGCGCGCGTGACCGCCTCGCGGTCCACGGGACGCTCGGCGCCCCACATCGACAGGTGCGGGTAGCGGCCGAGCAAGACCGTCTCACGCACCTGTTGCGGGAACAGGTTGTCTTCACGCTGCGCCACGACGCCCACGATCCGAGCGAGGTCCCGTCGCGACCACGCCGCGGCCGCGCGGCCCGCGATCTCCGCCGTCCCCGCTTCCGGGGCCGCCAGTCCCAGCGCCACGCGAACGAGCGTCGTCTTGCCGCTGCCGTTGGGTCCCAGCACGGCGTGGAACTCGCCGGCGCGGATTTCGAGCGACACGTCCCGCAGCGCGTCGCCCGCGGCACCGGGGTAGCGGTAGGTCACCCGCTGAACGGAGAGCAACGGCGTGGCGGGGCTCATCCGCGGGCCCCCGTCCAGCGTCGCAAGAGGACCGCGAACAGCGGGACACCGACGAGGGCAGTGACGATGCCGACGGGGAGCTCGCGCGGCGCGACGGACACGCGCGCCGCGGTGTCGGCAAAGAGGAGCAGCGCCCCGCCACCGAGGAACGCCGCGGGCAAGAGCGCGCGATGGCGGTGGCCCCAGACGAGCCGCGTGATGTGCGGAACGATCAGGCCGACGAAGCCGATCACGCCCGACACCGCCACGGCAGCCGCCGTCAGCATCGAGGCGGCGACGTAGACGCGCCGCTTGAGGGGCTCCACGTCGGCACCGAGATGGGTCGCCGGCTCTTCGCCGAGCGCGAGGAGGTCGAGAGACCGTGCCGCCGCGTACAAGACGACGAGGGGCACCGGGATGTAGACCGCCATCACGAGGACCGTGTCCCAGGACGCGCCCGAGAGCCCGCCCCAGAGCCATAGAAATGCGTTGCGGAGATCGGCGGCTTCGGCGAGGGAAACGATGGCGGTCGTGATCGCGCCGGCGAAGGCGCCCACCGCGACACCCGCGAGGAGCAGGACGCGCGGATCGAGCTGCGCACCACCCACGAGGCCGAGCCGGTAGACCAGGGCCATCGCGCCGAGGGCGCCCACGAACGCGGCGAGCGGGAGGGCCCAGGGCCCCGCCACGTGGAGCGCGATCGCCAGCACGGCACCCAACCCTGCCCCGCCGGAGAGGCCGAGCAGGAAGGGGTCGGCGAGCGGATTGCGGACGAGGGCCTGCAGGCTCGCGCCGGCGACGCCGAGGGAGCCTCCGACGAGCAGCGCCAGGAGCGCTCGCGGGACTCTCAACGACCGCACGATCGCCGAGGACGTCAGATCGCTGAGGGCGACATGCGCCGGCCCGAGCGCCACGGCGCTGACCAGCGCGAGTGCGACGAGCGCCCCCAGCCCGAGCCAGCGTTTCACTTGCGCGCTTCCGCTTCCAATGAGCGGCGCAGCGCGGCGACCGCGGCGGGGGCACTGGGCGAGGGCCGGCCGAAGAGGTCCGCTGGGAGCATGATGAAGCGTCCCTCGCGCACCGCGCGAATGGCGCGCCATTCACGGCGCGCGCTGTAGGCCGGAGGCGCCGTGCTGTCGGACAGCACCAGGATGACGTCGGGATTGCGGGCGACGATCGTCTCGATCGACACGGTCGCCGATGCCGCGCCGAGGTCGTGGAACACGTTGTTCCCGCCCGCGAGCGTGGCGAGCTGGTCCAGGTAACTGCCGCCGCCGATCACCATCGGCGGATTGTCCCAGACCACGAAAGTCACGCGCGCGAGGGGCGCCGGGGTCGGCGCCTTGAGCAAGGCCTCGATCGCCGCACCGACCGAGTCGCCGGCGGCCTGGTGGCCCGTCAGCCGCCCCAGCTCGCGCGCCGCCTGGGCGATGTCTTCGAGCCGGTCCTGCGCCAGCGTGACGGTCGGGATCCCGAGGCGGGCGAGCTGTTCTGCGGCCGTCTCGTTCATTTGAGAGCGATACAGGACCACGAGGTCGGGTTTCCGGGCAGCGATCGCCTCGACGTTCGGGTTCAGGCCGTCGCCGACGGCGGGCACGCTGAGCGCGGCCGCCGGATAGCGGCACCAGGTCGTCCGGCCGACCACCTGTTCCCCGGCGCCGATGGCGAACAGCAGCTCCGTCGACGAAGGCGCGAGCGAGACGATGCGGTGGGCGGTCGCCAGGACAGACGGGCGTTCGGCCGAGGGGCGGCAAGCGACGGCGAGCAACGAAGCGAGGAGTAGCCTGCGCATGTGAGAACGCCCACCCCCCGCGGAACGGAGATGGGCGAGCGTCTGCGCCTGAAGTGCGCAAGCGCCACCATCCCTCCCGCGAGGGAATAACAGGTGGCGCGAACGAAGACGTCTCCTGGCTTCGGGCGAGCGGCTCGCCTTCCCGGGTGACACGCACCCAGTGGCTCTGAACCGCTACAACGTGCCCGTTACAGTGGCGGGGCCGCGCCGGATTTGCACCGGCTTCCGTGGATCCCCGTTCGCGTAGTCGAAGTCAGTCTAGGGCGTGGCGGGACCGGACGCAAGAGGTTTGCGCCGCAGGGCCCACACGAGCGCGGTGAGCATCCCCACCCCGAGCAGGCCGACGACGTACGGCACCAACATCTGCGGCCGGAACGGGCCCGCCGGCAAGCCGATCGTCACGCGGTCGCCGGGCGCGAGCGGTCCGGCGCGATACGCCGCGAAGCGGCGCTGCTCGATCTGTTGCACCCCGAGCGATGCGACGCCCGGAGCGTCGACGGCCGCGACCGTATCCTCGATCAGCAGGTTCACGTCTTGCGTCGGCTGGTCGATGGGAATGGGGAGCCTACCCACGCCGGCGGGGAGCATGTAGCCATAGCTGAGCTGCTTCACCTGTCCCGGGGGAATCGCGCCCAGCACCACGACCCGATCGCCCACGCGCTTCATCGCTTCGGGGGAGATGTCGCCCTGACCCGCCTGAAACTGGATCGCGCTGGGCGGAATCGCTCCGGACCAGGTGGGGACGAGCGAATCGTCCGTGATGCGCGTGCTCGCCCCGGAATTCTGGAGCTCCAGGATCTCGAGGACCTCGCGGGTCCCGTCGGTGCCGGGCAAGCCGATCGTGACAAGCCGCCGGGCCAGCTGGATCGGCGGCATGCCCTTGGTCGCCGGGTAGACGACGAGATCTTCGACGTGCACCGCCGTCCGACCCTGGACGTTGAGCGGTAACGAGAAGTACGCGAGGCTGTCGTGTAAGGTGCTGACGACGTACGCGGCGCCCGCCCCCGAGTCGGCTGTTGCACGAGGCCGCGGGAGCTGCATGCGATAGCGGCCGGCGGCGTCGGTGAGAACCGAGTCTATGGGGCCGGCGGATTCCCGGGTGACGCGGTGCAGTATCACCAAGTTGCCGCGCAGCGGCACCGAGTCCCTGCCGCCCAGCAGCACGCGACCGCTCACGGTCACCGTCTGGGCGGAGAGTGTGGTGCCGAGCAGGCTAAGGAGTAAACTTGCCGAAGTCTTCAGGATCGAGGTTTTGGAGGTAGGACTTGAGCGAATCGGCGTCGAGCGGGCCCGCGGCCGGGTTGACGCCGCCTTCGGCGGTCTCGACCGACGTGAGCTCCAGCAGGTTTTCGTGCGTGAAGATGGGCGCCTTGAGCCGCAACGCGATCGCGATCGAGTCGGAGGGCCGCGCGTCGATCTGAATGACGGTGTCGCCCCGGTAGATGTGCAACTCGGCGAAGTAGGTGTTGTCCTTCACCTGGGTGATGATCACCTTGCGGAGGTCGGCGCCGAGGCCGACGATGACCTGCTTCAGCAGGTCGTGGGTCAGCGGGCGCGAGAACTTCACGCCCGCCAGCTCCATCGCGATGGCGCTGGCCTCGGCAGGTCCGATCCAGATCGGGAGCACCCGCTCCCCTTCCTGCTCCTGCAGAATGACGACCGGCGTGTTGGTCGTGCGGTCCAGCCCGAGGTGGGCCACGCGGACCTGGATCATCTGCGTCAGGTGCCCATGTCCCAGGACGCGAGGTATTTCTTCTGGGATGGCGTCAGCGTGTCGATCGTGACGCCCATCGCCTGCAGCTTGAGGCGCGCGATCTCCTTATCGAGCTCGGTCGGAATGCGGTGCACGTCCTTGGACAGCGACTTGGCGTGGCGCACCACGTGCTCGGCGGCGAGCGCCTGGTTCGCGAACGACATGTCCATCACGCTGGCGGGATGGCCCTCGGCCGCCGCCAAATTGATGAGCCGCCCATCGGCCAGCACGAAAATCTTCTTGCCGTCCAACTGCCACTCCTCCACAAAGTCGCGGACCGCCACTGGGCCCTTCGCGGTCTTCTTCAGGCCCTCGAGGTCGATCTCGACGTTGAAGTGCCCCGAGTTGGCGAGCGTCGCCCCATCCTTCATCGCTCGCATGTGCTCCACCCGGATGACCTCGACGTTGCCGGTCAGCGTGACAAACAGGTCGCCGACGCGGGCGGCGTCCGCCATCGTGGTGACGCGGTAGCCGTCCATCTGCGCCTCGAGCGCCTTCATCGGGTCGATCTCGGTGACGAGGACGTTGGCCCCCGCCCCGCGCGCCCGCAGCGCAAATCCGCGCCCGCACCACCCGTACCCCGCCACCACCACCGTGCTCCCGGCGATCAGCATGTTGGTCGCCCGAATCACGCCATCGAGGGTCGACTGGCCCGTGCCGTAGCGATTGTCGAACAGGTGCTTCGTGTCCGAGTCGTTCACCGCGATCACCGGGAACTGGAGCACGCCGTCCTTGGCCATGGCCTTGAGACGAATGACCCCCGTCGTCGTCTCTTCGGTGGAGCCGATCACGCCGGTGACGAGCGCCTTGCGATCGGCCGCGGACAGCGTTTCGACCCACTTCCGGACCGGTGGCGACAGGTCGTCGAGCCGGTTGAGGGCGATCATGTGCAGCGCGCCGACCAGGTCGGCGCCGTCGTCCATGGTGATGTCGGGGCGATGGGCGAGGGCCGCCCGGATGTGCTCGTAATACGTGGTGTGGTCTTCACCCTTGATCGCGAACACCTTGATCCCGTGGTCGCGCACCAGGTGGGCGGCCACGTCGTCTTGCGTCGAGAGGGGGTTGGAGGCGCACAGCGCCACGTCGGCGCCGCCGGCCTGCAAGGCCACCATCAGGTTGGCGGTCTCCGTGGTGACGTGCAGGCAGGCGGCCAGGCGCTTGCCCGCGAGGGGGCGCTCTTTGGCGAACCGCTCGCGCAATTGCCGCAGCACCGGCATGGAGCGCTCCGCCCATTCGGTGCGGCGGCGGCCCTCGTCGGCGAGTTTGACGTCCTTGATGTCGTGTTCGGGCTTCGAAGCGGTAATCACACCCTGGCCTTTCGGGAAGCGCGTGACGCCCGGTCGGCGGCGACCTTGAGCTCTTCGACGCGGTCAGCATGCTCCCACGTGAAGAGCTCGACATCGCGGTCCGCCACCCGGCGCCGTTCGGGCGCGCGCCCGAAATGGCCATAGGCGGCCGTCGGCCGGTAGATGGGGTTGCGGAGGTTCAATGCCTGAATGATGCCGGCCGGCCGGAGATCGAACACCTCGCGGACGGCGTCCTCGATGGCTTCCTGCGGCACGGTCCCCGTGCCGAACGTCTCGATCATCACCGACACCGGGTCGGCGACGCCGATGGCGTAGGCGACCTGCGCTTCGCAGCGCTGCGCCAGGCCCGCCGCGACGATGTTTTTCGCCACCCAGCGCATCGCGTACGTGGCGGAGCGGTCGACTTTGGACGGATCTTTGCCGCTGAACGCGCCGCCGCCGTGCCGTGCCATGCCGCCGTAGCTGTCGACGATGATCTTCCGGCCCGTCAGGCCGGCATCACCCTGGGGGCCGCCGACCACGAATCGGCCCGTCGGATTCACGAGGATGTCACCGTCCGTCACGTCGAAGCCGGCGTCGTGGACGACCGGCTTGACGACGTGCTCGATCACGCCGCTGCGCAGCTCGGCGTTATCGATCATGTCGGAGTGCTGCGTGGAAACGACGACCTTGCTGAGGCCGACGGGCTTGGCGCCTTCGTATACGACGCTGACCTGCGTCTTGCCGTCGGGCCGGAGCCAGGGCAGATCGCCCGCTTTGCGGACGGCCGCGAGCCGTTCGGCGAGGCGGTGCGCGAGGACGATCGGGAGGGGCATGAGCGACGGCGTCTCATCCGTCGCGTACCCGAACATCATCCCCTGGTCGCCCGCTCCGCCCCGATCCACGCCCATGGCGATGTCGCCCGACTGGCGGTCGATCGTCGTGAGCACGGCGCAGGTCTGCGCGTCGAAGCCGAAGTTGGCATCGGTGTAGCCGATCGACGTGATCGTGCCCCGCACGATGTCGGGGATATGCACGTACGTCGAGGTCGTGATCTCGCCGGCGACGACGGCCATGCCCGTGGTGACCAGCGTTTCGCACGCGACGCGCGCCGCGGGGTCCTTGGAGAGGATCGCGTCGAGGATCGCGTCGGAAATCTGGTCGGCGATCTTGTCGGGATGGCCTTCCGTGACCGACTCGGAAGTGAAGACGTGTCGATGTGCAGGCATAGGTTGTCCTTAGGGTTTCAAGCTACCCGAGCGCCGTCCGGCGGGCAACCGTGCGTCGGGATCGAGCAACGAAAGATCGACCGCCTCCTTGAGTGAGAAGCGCAGAATGTCGAGCGCGAGCTCCGCGCTGCGCGCCGCGAGCGCGGCTTCAGCGGCGGCGCGCGCCCGTTCGGTGGTCACCTGCCGGATCAACCACTTGATGAGCGGCAGTGCCGGCGGCGCCACCGACAACGTCTCGTAGCCGAGGCCGATGAGCAGGAACGCCGACAACGGCTCGGAGGCCATCTCGCCACACACGCTGGCGGGTTTCCCCGCCGCGCGCGCCGCCTCGGCCACGAGCTTGAGGAGCCGGAGCACGCTGGGATCGTGCGGTGTGAAACGATCCGCGAGTCGCGCGTTGCCGCGATCCACGACGAGCGTGTACTGCGTGAGGTCGTTCGTGCCGACGCTCAAGAAGTCGCTGATCTCGGTGAGGCGATCGGCCATCACCGCCGCTGCGGGCGTCTCGACCATCACGCCGACAGGCACCGACATGGCGGCCTCGATGCCGGCCTTCTTCAGCGCGTCCGCCTCCTCCGCCACGAACACGCGCGTCCGTTCCACTTCATCGAGGCGCGTGATGAGCGGGATCATGAGGTGGATCGGCGCGCGGGCCGCCGCGCGCAAGATGGCGCGGATCTGCGTCCGGAACATCTCCGGCTCGTCGAGACACACGCGGATCGCGCGCCATCCCAGCGCCGGATTGGCTTCCGGCGCGGTGCGGAAGGGCGCGGGGAATTTGTCACCCCCGAGGTCGTAGGTGCGCACCACCACCGGATGACCGGGAAATGCATCCGCGACCTTCTTGAAGTAGTCTGCCTGCTGGTTCTCGGTGGGCAGCGTGGAATGCCCGGTGAGCAGGAACTCCGTCCTGAGCAGTCCCACGCCTTCCGCCCCGTGCGCCTGCGCCGCGGCGATCTCGTCAGGCAGGTCGACGTTCCCGCGCAGGGCGATGCGCGTGCCGTCCACGGTGACCGAAGGCTGTGTCACCGCCTCCTCGAGGCGCGCGGACAGCTCGCCCCGCCGTGTCTCGCTGCGCTCGGCTTCCGCGATTTCGTCGGCCGTGGGATCGAGCAGCACGGTGCCGCGCGTGCCGTCGAGAATCACGGTCGTGCCGGCCCGAATGCGCTCGACCGCTTGGCGCAGGCCGAAGATCGCGGGAATGCCGATCGAGTGCGCCAGGATCGCCGCGTGCGAGGTGCGCGTCCCCTCCTCGCTGATCAGACCGATGACGTGCTCGCGGTCGAGCTGCACCGTGAGCCCGGGCGACAACTCCTTGGCGACGACGATTGACGCCTTGGACACGCCCTCCCACAGGGCGTCGGCGCCGCGGTGCATGAGGTGCTGGATCACGCGGATCGCGACGCCCGTGACGTCGGCGAGACGCTCCTTCAGGAAGGGGCTCCCGGCCCCGGTCCAGAGATCCCGCACCTCCAGCGTTTTGTACTCGAAGGCCTTCTCGGCGGTGAGGTGGTTCTCGCGGATCAGCTCGGCGACGCCGCCGATGAACTCGCGATCCTCGAGCATCAGCATCTGCGCGTCGAAGATGCGCGCTTCGTCCACGCCCGCGCGGTCGGCGGCATGCTCCCGCAGCTCGCCCAAGTGGCGTTTGACGTCCTTGATCGCGGCGCGGAGCCGGCGGACCTCCTTCTCCACCCGGGTGCGCGCCACCACGCGGTGCGGCACCTCGGGCAGCGCCCAGCGCACGACCACCACGGGCCCGATCGCGATCCCGGGCGAAACGCCGATCCCCTTGAGCCGGCGATCTTTCACGTCGCCTCGTCGGTTTCGGGCTTCAAGTGCATCTCGTAGAACCCGTCGGCGACGAGCGCGAGCAGCGCATCCATCGCTGCCTGCGCGTCGTCCCCATCGCACTTGATGAACAGTGACGACCCGCATTCGGCCGCGAGCGTCATCACGCCCATGATGCTCTTGCCGTTGACGGCGACGTCGTCCTTCCGGACCTCGACCGCGCACTTGAAGCGGTTCGCGACCTTCACGAATTCGGCCGCGGGCCGCACGTGCATCCCCAAGGGGTTCACGATCTTCGCCTCGCGCTCGATCACTGCCATATCCACCCCGCAACGAGCGCGATCGCTGCAAACCCGAGGGCGAGGCGCAAACCCGTCAACCGCCCGGGGAGCAGGTAGAGGCCGAGGAATCCGACGCCGGCGGCCGCGGCGATCACCGCCCGACCCCACCCTCCGAACGATGCCGCGAGGTATTCCGCGGCCAGCGGCAGCGCCAGGCCGACGGCGCAGGCCATCGCGGGTCCCGCGAGCACGGCGCCGCGCTGCAGGATCGGATTATTCAACGCCGACGCCACGCGCACGCCGTGTTTCCAGCCTTCGCGCAGGGCCCAGTAGCGCAGTCCCACGTGACCGACGTTGTAGACGACGAGGAACGCCACGGCCGCTGTCCACCCCGCCCCGAGGCTGACGGCCGCGAGCGCGAGACCCGACAGGAGCGGCAGCCAGCCGGCCCAGACCAGCCGATCGCCGATGGAGCCGAGCGGGCCGCACAGCGCGGCGCGCAGCCGCTCGACGAGCTCGGCGGGCGCGCCGTCGTGCTCGGCACGGGCCGCGGCGCCGACCGCGAGACCTGCCAGGTAGGGATGCGAGTTGAAGAAGTGCGCGCCGCGCGCCACCGCCGCGCGGTACGGGCTCGCCGTGCCGTCGGCCGGCAGGCCGCGCAGCAGCGGCTCCTCCGCAACGCCGACGCCGAGCCCGAGCATGCGCTCGTAGTTGTACGACCCCTGCACGGCGAAGAGCCGCAGGAGCGCGCGCCCGAACCGCGGCGTCACCACAGCCACGCAGCCACCACGACGCCGCCGCTCAGCCCGGCCGCAAACCACGCGAGGTTGGGACCGCGGCCCACGAGCCGGAGCGTTCCCGCGGTGCCCGCGGCGAACGCCGCGGCGACGGCGGCGCCGGCGAGGACGGTGGCACCGCGGGGGGTCAAGACGCCCGTGATATGGGGGGGCACCAACCACGCGATGCCGAGCCCCAGCCCCGTGACGACCGCGGCCCGCAGGAAGTCACGCAACAAGCCGCCGACGTGCATGCGCACGAGGACCCGGGGGTCTCCCGATTCGAGCGCCGCGGTAGCCTTGCTCACGATGCGCGAGTTGATGCGCCGCATGAGATGCATCGTGATGCCGCCGAGGAGTCCGATGACGAGCCCGACCACAGCGCCGAGGCCGAGTCCCAGGGCGCCCGCGGCGCCATGCGCCGTCGCGACGGCCGCGACCGTCGCCGGACCATACTCCGGGTAGCGCACCGCGCCGACGGGGAGGATGTCGTACTGCAGCAGCTCGAAGATGACGCCGAGCTTGAGTCCGGACTCCAGGTCACCCAGGATGGCGCCCGCAACGGTGCCCGCCACGAGCGGCCGCGCGATCATCATCTGCGGCAAGCTCACGAGGTCGACGCCCACGAGCGTCCCCCATCCGAGCAACGCGATCAGCACCTCGAGGCTCACGCGAACTCCGCGAGCGGGACGGGACGTGCGGTCGGGACGTCCTGGGCCGTCACGTCGACGCCCTTGGCGGCGAGCTGCCGCAGCTTCGCGCGCTCGTCGTCGCTCAGATACACGAAGCGGAGCCGCTCGGTGCGGCCGGTCCGGTGGTGAATGCCGCCGACGTTGAGCTTCTTGACGCGATCGCTTTGGCCCACGAGGGCGGTGGCGGTGTCGATATCGGGGACGAGCACGATGCCGACCCGCGTGTCGCCCTCCCAGGCGGGCAACCGCTCGGCCGCCTCGCTGACGGAGGCGAAGATGATCTCGATGTGCGGCGGGACGCCCATCCGATAGAGGTCTTGCTCCCAATCGCTGCCGCGCACCTCGTCGTCCACCAGCACGATGAAGGTGCAGTCGAGGGGCTGACCCCATCCCACGACCACCTGGCCGTGGATGAGACGGTCGTCGATCCGATAGAGCGCGATGCTCATGCCGCCGTTACGCGGATGGCTTTGCCACCGGCATCCGCGGCGCGGCGCGCGGCTTCGGCGGGAGTGATCTCGCGGTGAAACACGAAATCGAGGAGCATCGCGAGGTTCACGCCCGTGACGACGGCGATGTCGGCGTGTTGTTTGGCGTAGCGGATCGAATTCGTGAGGCACGACCCACCGGGAAGATCGACGAACAGGACCGCCGGCTGTTCGCCCACCGCCTGGCGCAAGCGCTCGCCGAGCGCGTCGTTGTCGCACCCGTCGTTGCTGACCGGGACGAGCGCGCCCGCGACGCCGGTGATGGTCGAGACGGCCGAGGCCAGGGCCTGCGCCAGCCCCGAGTGGGATACGATGACGCCGCGCAACGGCTCACTCATAGTCTTCCTCGAGATACTCCTGCGGCTCCCGTTTCTCTTGCATGCGCTTGATCAACCGGTCGTTGAAGTGCTGCGCCGAATGCACGCCGCTGTAGCGCAGCAAGTGATTCATCGCGACGACCTCACAGATCACCGTCAGATTCTTTCCTGGATTGAGCGGCACCGTGACGAGCGGCAGCTGGACGTCGAGGATCTCGGTTTCCTGAAGATCCAGGCCGGTACGGTCGTATTCTCGCGAGGTGTCCCAATCCTCGAGCTGCACCACGACCTCGACACGCTTCTGCTGGCGCACCGACCGAATCCCGAACAACGCGTTGATGTCGATCAGTCCGACGCCGCGAATCTCCATGAAGTGGCGTGACACCTCGTGGCCCTGGCCGAGCAGGACGTCGTTGCCGCGCTTGGTCACGCGGACGACATCGTCCGCGACCAGCCGATGCCCCCGCTCCACCAAGTCGAGCACGCACTCGCTCTTGCCGATGCCCGAGCGGCCGCGAAACAGCAAGCCGACGCCGAAGACGTCCGCGAGCGATCCGTGAATCGTGGTGCTGGGCGCGAACGCATCGTCGAGAAACGGCTTGAGCCGGCGGTAGAACTCGTCGGTCTTGAGGCGCGTGCGGATGACCGGCGTGCCCTTCGCGCCCGCCAGCGTCACGAGCTCCTCGGGAGGCTGTTGGCCCTTCGTGACGAAAATGCAGGGCACGTTGAAGGAGAGGAACGTTTCAATCGCCGCTCGGCGGGCCTTGGCGTCGAGTGAGGCGAGGTAGGTGATCTCCGTCTCGCCCAGGATATGCAAGCGCTCAGAGGCACGCGCGAAGCGCGCCGTGTATCCCGCCAGCACGAGCCCGGGGCTCGAGGCCTCGGGCGACGGGATTTCGCGGTCGAGTCCGGCGTCGCCGGTGAGCGCTTCCAGCTGCAGCGGGTCGCCCCGCTTGGTCAGGAGATCGCGGACTTTGAGAGCCGTCATCGCACCGGCACCGAGCGTTTGTCGAGCTGCCGCCGCACGCGCTGCGCGGCGCTGTCGAGGGCACTGCGGTGATCATCGGCCTGCGCCTTGGCCACGTACACCTTGCTGCGCGCTGTGTGTAACCGCAGCTCGACCGCGGCGACCCCATGGTCGTCGGCGAAGATCACCTGCGCGTCGTGGGGCCGTGCCGCGATCTTGGCGAGGCGCTCGACCAGCGTGCGCGCGCGCGCCCGCAGCTCGTCGGGAATCTCGCAATGACGGGCGGTGATCGTGATCCGCATGATCAAGCTCCTGCCTGAGCGATGACGCGCTGCAGCTGAGCCTCGGTGGCCCGCGCCGCCGTCTCCCACGACAACCCCTCGGCGAAGGCGCGGGCGGCGCGGCCGAGGCGCATCACCAGCGCCGGGTCGTTGGCCAGCGCGAGCAGGCGCTGCGCGAGGGCGTCCGCGTCGCCGTGGGGCACGAGGTAGCCGGTCGCGCCGTGGCGCACCGACTCCCGCAGTCCCGCGCTGTCCGATGCCAGCGCGGGAGTCCCGCACGCGGCGGCCTCGACATTCGAGATGCCCCACCCTTCCTTCGGACTGGGGAAGACCACCGCCCACGCGCGCCGCAGCAGACGGCGTTTTTCGTCCTCACCGACGAACCCGAGGAAGCGGACCGCGTCGCCGAGACCGAGGGCGCCGGCGACGCGCTCGAGCCGCGGCCGGTCGTCGCCCTGTCCGGCGATCTCGAGCGTCAGATCGGATCGCGTCTGGCGCGCCAGCGACAGCGCCCGCAGCGCGATCTCCACTCCTTTATAACGCTTGAGGCGCCCAACGTACAAGAACGTCGGATGCTCGGCCCGCGGCGTCGCGCGATCGGGGCAGAACCACGTCGAGTCCACGCCCGGATAGACCACCTCGATGCGCGCCGCCTCCACGCCACGCTGGATCAGGTCCTCACGCGTGCTCTCGGAGATCGCGTGGAAGGCAGCGCGGCGGTAGGCCCGCGGCAGCGCCCGCTCCGCGAGCCAGACCGCCGTGGCCATCGGCCAGTTCGCTTCGGCGAAAGCCGTCGTCCCGAAGAGGTGTGGCACAATCGCGACAAACGGGAGTCGGGTCATGGTGCAGAGGAAGAGGGGAAGTTTGTTGACGTCCTCGACCACCACGTCGTACGCGCGCGCCGCCAATGCTCGGCGCACGGCGCCGCGCCCGAGGAGGGCAAAACTGTGCCGCCCCCCCACCCGCTGAACGTGGACCCCACCCAACTGCGCCGCCCTGGCGGCGCCGGGCCAGCCGCTCGCGATCAAATCGACCTGGTGTCCCCATCCCGCGAGCCGGCCGAAGAGCGCGTGTAGGTGGATCTCCGCCCCTCCAGCGTGGGGATTCTCCCGATCGTTCCAGTTGACGACGAGCACCTTCACAGCGCGCCCGACTCCCGCGCCACTGCGTCGAGGACGCCGTTGATGAAGGCGGGCGCCTTCGCGCCGGCGAACCAGTGCGCCAGCTTCACGGCTTCATCGATCACGACGCGGGCGGGCGTCGCACCCTCCGCGATCTCGGCAAGCGCGAGGCGCAGGATGTTACGCTCCACCACGCCGACGCGCTCGAAGCGCCAGTGCTCGGCGGCGTCGGCGACGCGCCGGTCGAAGTCGCGCTGACCCGCCACCGCCTGAGCCGCCAGTTCGGCGCCACGGTCGTACGCCTCCGGCGCGCGGCCGTACATCCCGGCCACGCGGGCGATGACCGTCTCGATGGACGGCTCGCCGGAGAGTTCCCACGCGTAGAGGAGCTGGAGGGCGCGGGCGCGCGCCCTAGTCTCGGGACGCTGCACGGCCCAACTGTTCGAGGACGTCGGCCGTCTGCAGCGCCGCCTCGGCGGCCTCGAAGCCCTTGTTTCCGGATTTCCCCCCTGCGCGCGCCATCGCCTGTTCGAGGGTCTCGGTAGTGAGGACGCCGAATCCCACGGCGATGCGGTGTGCCAGTGCGACGTTGCCGAGCCCGCGGGCGGCTTCTCCGGCGACGTATTCGAAATGCGGCGTCTCGCCGCGGATCACGCAGCCGAGCGCCACGATGGCGTCGTAGCGTCCGCCGGCGGCGGCGGCCTCCGCCGCGACGGGCAGCTCGAAGGCGCCGGGCACCCACACGACGTCGACGTGCGAGTCCGGGAGCCCGTGACGGCGCAACGCGTCGCGCGCTCCTTCGAGGAGCAGGTTGGTTACGGTTTCATTGAACCGGCTGACGACGACCGCGACGCGGCGCCGGGACGAGGGCGCGGCCACCGTCAGTGGGTGAGGAAGTGGCCGAGCTTGTCCCGCTTCACGTCGAGATAGGCCCGATTCTCGTCGGAGGGCGCCGGCACGATGGGGAGGCGCTCGACGATGTCGAGCCCGTAGCCTTCCAGACCGACGAGCTTCATCGGGTTGTTCGTCAACACGCGAATCGACGAGAGCCCGAGGTCGAGCAGAATCTGCGCCCCGATGCCGTAGTTCCGCAGGTCGGGCTTGAAGCCCAGCTTCTCGTTCGCCTCGACGGTGTCGTGCCCCGCGTCCTGCAGCTCGTAGGCCTTGAGCTTGTTGAGCAAGCCGATCCCCCGCCCTTCCTGATCGAGGTACACGATGGCGCCGCGACCCTCGGCCGCGATCATCCGCATCGCGCTGTGCAGCTGCCACCCGCAGTCACAGCGTCCCGACCCGAAGACGTCGCCGGTGAGACACTTGGAGTGCATGCGCACCAGGACGTCGCGCTTGCCCGCGATGTCGCCGTACGCCAGGGCGACGTGCTCCGCGGCATCGACGTCGTTGCGATACCCGATGATGCGGAATTCTCCGAACGGCGTCGGCAGCCGCGCTTCCGCGACGCGGTGCACGAGCCGCTCGTGCGCGAGACGGTAGGAGACGAGCTGCGCGACCGTGATGAACGTCAGCCCGTGCTGCGCGGCGACGCGCTCGAGGTCGGCCCGGCGCGCCATCGACCCGTCGGCGTTGAGGATCTCGCAGATCACGCCCGCCGGATACAGGCCCGCGAGCCGCGCGAGATCGACGCTCGATTCGGTTTGGCCCACGCGCTGCAGCACACCGCCGGGCCGCGCCCGGAGCGGGAAGACGTGGCCGGGCCGGCGCAGGTCGGCCGGCACCGTGGCCGGATCGAGGGCGACGCGGATCGTGGCCGCGCGGTCGGCGGCCGAGATCCCCGTCGTGACGCCGAAGCGCGCCGCCGCGTCGATGCCGATCGTGAACGCGGTTTCGTGCGATTCATTATTGTGCTCGGTCATCTGCGGCAGGCCGAGCGCCTGGCAACGCTCCGGCATCAGGGGCAGGCAGATGAGCCCGCGCCCGTGCGTCGCCATGAAATTGATCATATCGGGGGTGACCTTCTCGGCGGCGCCGACCAGGTCTCCCTCGTTCTCGCGCCGCTCGTCATCGGCCACGATGACGAGCTTCCCGGCGCGGATGTCCGCGATCGCCTGCTCTACTTTTCCAAACGACATAGCTGCCTCACATACTTGCCAAGAACGTCCGCCTCGACGTGCACGCGGTCGCCGGCGGCGAGCCGGCCCAGCGTCGTATGCGTGCGCGTGAACGGCACGAGCGACACCTGCATGACTCCGGGCCGGGGCAACGCGTTCACCGTCAGGCTCACCCCGTCGACCGTGACCGACCCGTGCAACACCGTCGTCTCCGCCACGTCGGCCGGCATCCAGATGTCGACGAGGAGGGCGTCGCCCTGTGATACCACTCGTTCGACGCTGCCGAGACCGTCCACGTGCCCTTGCACGAAGTGCCCGCCCAACCGGTCACTCACCTTCAGGGCGCGCTCCAGATTGACGGACCGGCCCTTCTTCCATTCCCCGATCAGCGTACGCCCCAGCGTGGTCTCGACGGCGTGCACGGTGAAGCCGCCCCTGACGACGCGTTCAATCGTGAGACAGGCGCCGTTCACCGCAACGCTTTCGCCCTTCTTCAACGCCTTGTAGGACGCCTTGATACGCAGTTCCACGCCGCTATTCACGGCGACCGCGTCCACACGTCCCACCGCGTCTACGATTCCGGTAAACATAGCCGTCGGTCCAAGATCAGTAATGTATCAGCGCCTAACGCACGGCGCTCCACGGGGATCCAGCGCGGCGCCTCGGCCAGCGGGAAGTCCGGCACTCCCGGAAACGCCGGGACGGCGCCTTCGCCGAGCCAGACAGGGCTTTGCACCCAGTAGAGCCGGTCCACCAGCCCCTCGGCGAGCAACTTGGCGCCCAGCGCCCCGCCTCCTTCACATAACAACGACTGGATCCCGGCGAGCCGCAGCTGCGCCAGGCCCTGGGCCAGCGTATCGGGACGAAAGACGCGTACGCCGTTCGCTTCGAGCACCGATACGTTTGACGCCGGCGCGTCGTGCGACGCTACGACCCACGTCGGGACCTCCCGCGCCGTCTGCACGAGGGTCACGCCGGAGTTCAGCATGGCGCGGCGATCGAATACGACCCGCACGGGGGCCTGCCGCGGCGTGACGGCGCCGCGCACCGTCAGCTGAGGGTTGTCCTTGAGGGCGGTCGTGCCGCCCACACCGATCGCCTGGAATCCCGCGCGCAGCCAGTGCACGTAGTCACGCGCTTCGGTGCCGGAGATCCAATGCGATTGGCCGCGCGAGTCCGCGATGCGCCCGTCGATCGACGTGGCAAGTTTCAGCGCTACGAATGGCTGCTCGGTCTGCAGGCGCGTCGAGAGGAAAGGCGCGTTGACCACCGCGGCTTCCTCGGCGAGGAGTCCGACGCTCGTCTCGATGCCGGCGCTCTTCAGGATCTCGATGCCGCCGCGCGCGTCGGGATCTGGATCCCGGACGGCGGCGACCACGCGGCGGATCCCCGCCGCGCGAATCGCGTTCGTGCATGGCGGCGTCTTGCCGGTGTGCGCGCACGGCTCCAGGGTGACTACCAGCGTCGCCCCGCGCGCCTGCCCACCGGCGGCGCGGAGCGCGTTCACTTCGGCGTGAGGTCCGCCGAACTCGGCGTGGAATCCTTCGGCGACGCTGACGCCGCCCTGGAGAACGACAGCGCCGACGAGGGGATTGGGGGCGACGTGGCCCCAACCCCGCCAGGCGAGGTCCAACGCGCGGCGCATCGCGCCGCGCTCGGCCGATTGTTCAGAAGTTGATGCGAAGACCCGCGCCCCAGAAGACATGCCCCGCCTTCGGATCGAAATCCGAGAACGTGGTGGCGAAACTCTGGTCCGTCCCGGTCTGATAGCCGAGCTCCGCGACCAGTTTGACGAGACCCATCGTGAGTCCCGCGTTGGCGAACAACACCTCGCGGGTGTTCGCCAGATCGAGCGTCACCGTGTGCGTGGTAAGCCCGTCGAAATAATGAATGATCGCGGCCGACGTATAGTGGTCGATCCCGACTCCCGCCGCCACATCCACGAACACGACGCGCATCCCGGCCGTGGCGCGCCAGTTGACCGCATCGAAATCCGTCGAGAAGTCGGCCGGATCGCCCCCGGCCACGTCGCCGAACTGCACCCGCGGCAGGTGCCGCTTCATGACACTCACGGAGATCGACGGGACCGGGAACGCGCCCCGCAGCACCCCGATGCGCACTCCGTAGCCGAGGCCGAGCGCAACCTCGCCGATCTTGGGTGCATCCGGATCGACCGACATGCCCTGCACGCGGCTCGCCGGGAGCAGTACGGCGCTCGCGAGGCCGTCGATCGACAGGAGCCCACCGCCATGCCCACCATACAGCCCGATCGCGGCCTCGACGACCGGCGCGGGCAGGTACCCGTCGAAGCTCGAGGGCACGGGGTTCCGCGCGGCGCTGTCCGGGTTGGGGAGCGAGGCCTTGATGGCATTGACGCGAATCGTGGCACTCACGTGCCCGAAGCCGCCGAGTGTGCCGGCGCTCCCGAGCACCGGATTACCGCCGCTCACGATCATGCCGGCCAGCGGGTGGAAGGCTTTGGTCGCATCGACCATCGTGTTGCACGCGGCCTGGGCCTGGGCGTTGACGTTCTGACACTGCGGTTCCTGCGCGGCCACCGGGAACGCGACAACCGTCAACAGGACGAGTGATGGCATGTATGACTGCATGGTCCCTCCTTGTAGCCTAGCGTTCTGAAAACCGCACCCCGGTTTTCCCGGCGTGCACCTCGCCGATCAACCAGGCCGGGACCTTGGCGCGGTCCGCGGCCTGGACCACGGCGTCGACGTCGTCGCGCGCGACCACGGCGATCATGCCGACCCCGAGGTTGAAAACCCGGCGCATCTCGTCGACGGAGACCTTGCCGGCGCGCGTCAGGACGCGGAACACCGGGGGCCAGGGCCACCCACCGACATCGACGACGGCCTGGCATCCGTCGGGCATGACACGGACCAGGTTACCGGCGATGCCGCCTCCGGTCACGTGCGCCAGCGCGTGCACGCGCTTCAACACCGGCGCCACGACGGGCGCGTAGCTGCGATGGACGGCCAGCAACACCTCCGCCACCGTGCGGTTCGTCTCTGGGAAGCGATCGCGGATGTCGAGCTTCAGGTCTTCGAACACGATGCGCCGTGCCAGCGTATACCCGTTCGTGTGCAGTCCGTTCGACGCGTAGCCGATGAGTACGTCTCCGGGACGCACGCGGTCGCCGTGCAGGGCCTCGTCCTCTTCCACGACGCCGACGATGGTTCCCGCCAGGTCGTAGTGCCCCGGCTCGTACAGGTCGGGGAGCTGCGCCGTCTCGCCGCCGGCGAGCGTCATCTCGTGCTCGCGGCAGCCGCGCGCGATCCCCGCGACGATCCCCGCCGCGATCTCCGGCACGAGGCTGCCAGTCGCGAAATAGTCCAGAAACGCGATCGGCTTCGCGCCGTGCACGAGGATGTCGTTCACGGAATGGTTGACGAGATCCTCGCCCACGGTGTCGTGCACGCCCGCCTGCGCGGCGACGAGCACCTTGGTGCCCACGCCGTCGGTGGACATGACGAGCACGGGCTTCTTGTATCCCTCGGGGACGCGCACCATGCCCCCGAACGCACCGATGTGCCCCACGGCGAGCGGTGTACGGGTGGCCCGCACGAGGTCCGCGATGCGGCGCTTGGCGTCCTCGGCGGCGTCGAGCCGCACGCCGGCGGCAGCGTAGCGTTCGGTCACCGTTTTTCTCCGCCCAAGTCGAAGTGCACGAGATCGCGGAAGGCGCGCACCCGAGCGTCGACCTCGTTCAGGGTCACGGTTTCGAATCGCTGCACGCCGAACGCCTCGACGGCGAACGAGCCCATCGCCGATCCGTACACCATCGCGCGGCGCAGATTATCGAAGGAGATGTCGCCGCTCCGGGCCACGTACCCCATGAAGCCGCCGGCGAACGCGTCCCCCGCGCCCGTCGGATCGAAGACCTCCTGCAGCGGATACGCCGGCGCCTTGAACGTCGTGTTCTGGTCCACGAGCAGCGCGCCGTGCTCGCCCTGCTTGATCACGGCCATTTTGGGCCCGCGGCCCAGGATCCACTGGGCTGCGCGGTAGATATTCCAGTCCCCCGACAACTCGCGGGCCTCGGAGTCGTTGACCATGAGAATGTCGATGTGGCGCAGCAGCTCGAGCAACACGTCCCGCTTCGACTGAATCCAGTAGTTCATCGTATCGCAGGCGACGAGTTTCGGCTTCTTGACCTGATCGAGCACGCTGAGCTGCAGCTCGGGGTCGATGTTCCCGAGGAACACAAAGCGCGCGGCGCTGAACTTCTCGGGGATGCGGGGGCGGAACTCGGCGAAGACGCCGAGCCGGGTTTCGAGCGTCTCGCGCCCCGCGAGATCGTACGAATAGCGCGCCTTCCAGCGGAACGATTCGCCCTTCTGCCGTTCGACGCCGGCGAGATCGACGCCGCGCGCGGCCAGTGCCGTGAGGTGCGCTTCGGGAAAGTCGCTGCCCACGACGCCGACCACCTGCACCGGGTGTAGCACGGCCCCCGCCATGGAGAAGAAGACGGCGGCGCCGCCGAGCGCGTCGGCGGTTTCGCCGAACGGCGTGGCCACCGAGTCGAGCGCGATCGAACCAACGACGAGCAGGCCCACGCTACATCCGTTCCGGGGCGTTGATCCCCAACAGGGTGAGGCCATTCGCCAGGACTTGCTTCACCGCGCGCGCGAGCACCAGACGAGCTGCCTCCTCTGGCTCGCCCAGCACGCGGTACTTGTGATACCACCCGTGCGCGATCCGGGCCAGCCCCTCGAGATAGCCCGTGATCCGGTGCGGCTCGAGGGCGGCGGCGGCGCCGGCCACGATCGCCGGAAACTCCGCCATCTCCTTGAGGAGCTCGAGCTCCTCGGGCTGGCTCAGCACGGTGAGATCCACGCCGTCAGGGCTGACGGTCTCGGGCACGCGCGCCGCGACGCGGAAGATCCCGGTCATGCGCGCATGGGCCATCTGCACGTAGAAGACCGGATTCTCCTCCGTCTGACTCTTGGCGAGATCGACGTCGAACACGAACTGCGCGTCGCCGCGCCGCATCAGGAAAAAGTAACGGGCGGCATCGACCCCCGTCTCCTCGAACAAGTCGCGCAGCGACACGAAGTCGCCGGTGCGTTTCGAGAAGCGGACTTCCTCCCCACCACGCATCACGCGAACCAGCTGCACAATTTCCACGTGCAGGAAGTCCTCGGGGTAGCCGAGCGCGCGCAACGCGGCCTGCATCCGCGGCGTGTAGCCGTGGTGGTCCCCACCCCACACGTCGATCGCGCGCTGGAACCCGCGCTCGTGCTTGTGGCGGTGGTATGCGATGTCGGGCACGAGATAGGTGAACGTGCCGTCACGTTTGCGCAGGACGCGGTCCTTGTCGTCGCCGAAGGCCGTGGTGCGCAACCAAAGCGCGCCGTCCTCCTCGAAGGTGTGGCCGCGTTTCGTCAGCTCGGCGAGCGTCTGCTCGACGAGCCCCTCGCGGTAGAGGTCCGACTCGTTGAAGGTCACGTCGAACCGCACGCGGAACTCGACCAGGTCTTCGTCCTGCTCGGCGCGCTGCGAACGGACACCGATCGTGCGGCAGCGGCGCAGGCCCTCGTCGGGCAGAAGGTCGGCGAACCCCTTGCCTTCCTTCGCGAGAATCCCTTCCGCCAACTCCTTGAGATAGTCGCCCTGGTAGCCGCCTTCGGGCACTTCGGCCGCGCGCCCCGCGACCTGCTGCACGCGCGCCCAGAGTGACTGGGCGAGCTTGTCGATCTGCGTGCCGGCGTCGTTGACGTAGAACTCTCGTGCGACGCTCCAACCCGTCCAGTCGAGCAGCGCGGCGATCCCGTCCCCCAGGGCCGCGCCGCGCCCATGTCCGACGTGTAGCGGCCCCGTCGGGTTCGCGGACACGAACTCGACGTTGACCTTGGCCCCACGCCCGACGTTGGTCTTGCCGTAGCTTGCCCCGGCGGCGAGGATCGCGGGGAGCACGGCCACGACCTGTTCTTCCGCCAGGAAGAAGTTGATGAAACCCGGACCGGCGATCTCGACCTTGCGCACGAACCCCGCCGGCAGCTCGAGCGCCGCGACGAGTTTACCCGCGACGTCGCGCGGTTTGGCCTTCAGCGTCTTGGCGAGCGCCAGCGCCAGATTGGTCGCGACGTCGCCGTGCCCCGGGTCCTTGGGGCGCTCGAGGAGCACATCGGCGCCGGGCGCGCCAAGTTTCGCCGCCGCCTGCACGAGCGCCGAACGGAGCGTGTCGTGTGCCTTCACTTGTCGGAGCTGGAATCCTTCGACTTCTTGTTGGGCTTCGGCGTGGACTCCGCGGGCTTCGCGACCTTCTCGACCTTCTCGGTCTTCTCGGCCTTCTCACCCGTGTCCGGCTTCTCACCCTTCCGCTTGTAATCGGTGATGTAGAACCCGGAGCCCTTGAAGACGAGTCCCGCCCCACCCGAAATGAGGCGCTGGGCCATCTTGCCGCACTGGGGGCACTTCAGGCGACGCGTGTTCGTGATCGTCGGATAATACTTCTCGAACACGTGACCCTTAGGACATTTGAACTCGTAGGTGGGCATCGCGCAACAACTTAGCCGCGCACTCCGGCGTGGTCAATCGGCCTTGGGTTTGCGCACGTACTTGAGCGCTCCCGACGGACAGCGTTCGATCTGCTGGGCAACGACATCGGCGTCTCGGAGCTCCGGTCGAATCCAGTGCTTGCGCTTGATATCGAACACGTCGGGGAGCCCCCGCACACAGACGCCGGAATGAATGCAGACGTCGGGATGGAACGTGACGATGATCTCGGGCGCCTCGTAGGTCTGCCGCCGCTTCGCCACAGTTACGGCCGATCCACCCCCCATGGCGGGGGCGGACCTCCAGGTGGAGCGGTGGTCGAGCCGCGCGTGATCAACGCCAAGAGCTTGCCCAGCCCGAACGCGAGCCCCTCGTAGACGCCGAACATGGCCAGCACCATGAGCACGCCGACGACAGCGGACAAGGCCATCGGCATTTGGCCCCCCTCGAGCTTCGCCTTGTAGCTGTCGAAGTCGGCGACGTACTGCTTCATGGTCAGCGCTTTCGCCCGTTCAGAGTCGGCCTTCGTGCTGACCGCCATGCCGTACCCGAGCAACACGCCGAAGATGATGGCGATGACGATCTTCGCGACGAAGATGTGCTCTCGTCCCATGTCTAGTTCGCCTTGAGGACGTCAGCGACGAACGCCAACGTCTTGGTTTCGACCCACTGGGCCGACATCGCGTCCACACCGATGGTGCCCGTGCGGTCCCCCGTCGCCGCCGCGACGCGCGATTGGGAGGGGGCCGCCTTGACCTCCCGCTGCACGACGATGCCGCGCTTCGGGTCGTACTTGAACATCAGCGCCGAGGCGAGGCCTCCCTTCGGCGTGAACGATAAGGCGACGCTCGGGTACGCGTCGGCGCGATCGATATGCTCGCGAGTGGATGCCTCATGCCCCGCGCCTTTTAGCTCGGTCATGAATGCGTCCAGCACGGGACGCACCACTTTGCGCAGGGCCTCGGCCCCCGCCTGTCGCTTGCGGTCGCTGCCGCCCCCCGTCCGGGGTCCCGGGGCGGTCGCCGCCTTGTGTTCGTCGTAGGCCTTGAGCAGGGACTTGAGCCGCGTGAAGATCTCGTCGCTCATGAAGTCGCTCCGTACACGCCCCACACCTTTCGCAAGACGTCGCTGACCTCCCCCAACGTCGCCCGTGTCCGCACGGCCGCCAAGATCGGTTCCATCACCGGGCCGCGCGGGTCCCGAGCGGCCGACTCCAGTTCATCAAGCGCCCGGGCCACGGGCTTCTGGTCACGCTTGGCGCGCGCCGCCGCGACCCGCGCGCGCTGCCCGGCAGCGAGCTGGGCGTAGTCGGGGGCCGGCAGCGATGGCGCCGGTTCCTCGGTCACGTACTGGTTGACGCCCACCACGACCGCGCCGCCCGCTTCGACGCCCTTTTGCTGCGCGTATGCGCTCGCGGCGATCCGTTCCTGAAACCAGCCACGTTCGATCGCCCGCACCGCGCCGCCCAGCTTTTCGATCTCGTCGATCTGGGCGCGCGCCTCGTGCTCCAGGTCATCGGTCAGCGCCTCGAGGTACCAGCTGCCCGCCAGGGGATCGACGACGTCGGGGACCCCCGTTTCGTGTGCCAGCAGTTGCTGCGTGCGGAGCGCCAGCGTCGCGCTCTGCGTGCTGGGCAATGCCAGGGCTTCGTCGTACGAATTCGTGTGCAGCGACTGGGTGCCCCCCAGGACCGCCGCCATCGCCTGGATGGCGACGCGCACGACGTTGTTGAGCGGCTGCTGCGCAGTCAGAGTAGCGCCTCCGGTTTGCGTGTGGAAGCGGAGCCGCGACGCGGCCTCGGAGGCCTGAAACCGCTCCCGCATGAGGCGCGCCCACAGACGCCGCGCCGCCCGGAACTTCGCGATCTCCTCGAACAGGTCGGTGTACCCCGCGAAGAAGAACGAGACCCGCGGCGCGAACACGTTGACGTCGAGACCCGCGGCCACGGCCCGCCGCACGTACTCGAGCCCGTTGGCGAACGTGAAGGCGACCTCCTGCACGGCTGTGGCGCCCGCCTCGCGCATGTGGTAGCCCGAAACCGAGATGGGATTGAAGGACATCCCCTCGGCGCTCGTCCAGCGGAAGATGTCGGCCACAAGCCGGAGGGACGGCTCCGGCGGGTAGATGTACGTCCCGCGCGCGATGTACTCCTTGAGAATGTCGTTCTGGATCGTGCCCTGGAGCTTGGCGCGGGCGACGCCCTGCTCCTCGCCCACGACGACGTACATCGACAGCAGGATCGCCGCGGTCGCGTTGATCGTCATCGACGTCGAGACCTGGTCGAGCGGAATCTCGTGGAAGAGCCGCTCCAGGTCGTCGACGGTGTCGATCGCCACGCCCGCGCGCCCGACTTCCCCCTCCGCCATCGCGTGATCGGAGTCGTATCCCATTTGCGTGGGCAGGTCGAACGCGACCGACAACCCCGTCTGACCGGCATCGAGCAGGTGACGGAACCGCGCGTTGGTTTCCTCGGCGGTGCCGAAGCCGGCGTACTGGCGCATCGTCCACTGTTTGCCGGCATACATCGAGGGATGGACGCCCCGCGTGAAGGGGAAGGCGCCGGGCGCGCCGAGGTCGCGCGCGGGATCGCCGCGCCAGTCCTCGGGCCCGTACACCGGCTTGCGCTCGGTCACGCGCGTGCGCCCCCGATGGTCTCGGTCGCGAACGTCACGTCGGCCTTGCTGCCGATCACGAGTGGCGTGCGCTGATGGAGGGCCTCCGGATTGATGTCGAGGATCGATTGCCTGCCATCCGTGGCGAGTCCTCCGGCCTGATCGACGACGAACGCGAGCGGCGCCGCCTCGTAGAGCAACCGCAGTTTACCCTGGGGCGAGCGCGTGTCGGCCGGATACAGGAAGATACCCCCCGACATCAGATTGCGATGAAAGTCCGCCACGAGCGATCCGATATAGCGCGCGTTCTTCGCGCTGACCCGCCCCGCCCCGTCGCCGTTCTTGAACGCGCCGACGGCGCGCTGCACACCGGGGGTCCACTGGTTCCAGTGGCTCTCGTTCACGCTGTAGTAGTTGCCCACCTCGGGCGTGCGAATCTGGGGATGCGAGAGCAGGAACTCGCCGATCGTCGGATCGAGCGTGAACCCGTGCACGCCGGAGCCGGTCGTGTACACGAGCATGGTACTCGATCCGTAGAGGATGTACCCGGCGGCCACCTGTTTGCGACCGCGCTGGAGACAGTCGGCGATGGTGCCCGCGCCGTTCTTCTTCGCGGTCACGCGGCGATGAATCGAGAAGATCGTGCCGATCGACACGTTCACGTCGATGTTGGCCGAGCCGTCGAGCGGATCGTAGAGCAGCACGTATTTCCCGGCGGGCTTTCCCGGGGGGACGGGCACGGGATCTTCATCCTCTTCGGACGCCATGATGCAGATGCGCCCCGTGTGCTGCACGCTGTTCCGCACGGTTTCGTTGGCGAACACATCGAGCTTCTGCTGCAGCTCGCCCTGCACGTTGATCGTGTTCATCGCGCCGAGGATGTCGGTGAGCCCGGCGCGGCGCACCTGGCGCGAGATGATCTTGGCGGCGAGACAGATGTCATAGAGCAGGTTCGACAGCTCCCCCGTCGCTTCCGGGTGGAGCCGTTCCTGCTCCATGATGAACCGCTCGATCGTGATGACTTCAGTGGGTCCAAACACGCTGCCCATCGCTTTCGAGTGTGATCGTGCCCTCCCGATCGGTCCGATGCACCTGGACCCCGTGCGCGGCCAGCCGAGCCACCACGACGGGCGCCGGGTGCCCGTAGGTATTGCGCGCCCCGACACTGATCACGGCGATCTCCGGTCGCGCCTCGTCGAGCCAGGCGTCCGAGGTCGCCGAATACGAGCCGTGGTGGCCCACTTTCAGCACATCCACGTCGCCCACGTGCCCTGCGAGCCGCGCTTCGACCGGTAGCCCCGCGTCGCCCGTGAACAAGAAGCGGGTCTGCCCGTACTCGACCAGCAGGACCACCGACTCTTCGTTCGGGTCGGTCGTCTCGGCGGCCCAGGCACTATCCGGACTCAAGACGGTGATCCGCACGCTGTCCATGTCCAGCCGGTCTCCGCGCCGCGCCGCGTACCAATGGGCGCCCGACGCTTCCGTCGCCGCTAGAAACTCGAGGTACGGACTTTCCCCGAGCGGCTCACCCGGCTCGAGCACGTTCTCCACCGGCAACGCGCCGAGCACCGCCGGTAATCCGCCAACGTGATCGGCATGCGCGTGCGTGGCCACGATCGCCGCGAGCCGCTCGGCCCCGGCCCGGCGAAGGAACGGCACGACGACGCGTCGCCCGGCGTCTCGCGCTTCGTTGCGAGGGCCTCCATCGATCAGCACCCAGCGCCCCGCGGGCGTGCGTAAAGCCACCGCGTCACCCTGACCCACGTCCAGGAAATGTACGGTGAGGCAATGGCACTCTGAAAGGCGTGTAAAGGCGTGGGCGAGCGTGGTCAACGACAACACGGCGCCGATGAAGGCGACGCGCGCCGCGACGAGCCACGCGCGGCGCGGCGTGCGCCACAGCCACCACGCCACGAGCAGGACACCGCACCAGAGCGCCGCGGCGGCCCAACCGGCGGCCATCACCGTGTGGCCGCCCGGGAGCGCGGCGCCTGCCGCGGCGACGACATCGAGCAGCGCCAGACAGAATCCCGAGCCCGCGGCGATCAGCGTCGACGAAGAGAGCAGCGCGACGATGACACCAGGAACGGCGATGGCGCCGAGCGGGATCGCGGCGAGGTTCGCGACAATGCCGACGGGCGCCACCGTTCCGAACGAATACGCGCAGATCGGCGCGGTGATCAGCGTCGCCGTCACTGCCGGCGCGAGCACGCGCGTGATGCGGGAGCTGCGCTCCGTGGCACGCGCGGCCCAGATCACGGCCGCGACCGCGCCGACCGAGAGCCACGCGCCCACCGATCGCACGGCCCAGGGATCGAGGATGAGTACGACGAGGGCCGCGACGGCGATAAACCCTCGCGGCGCGACCACTCGTTGGCGGAGGCGCGCGACCCCATCCAGCGCGAGCATCACGGCCGCGCGTGTCGCGGGCGCGGGGAGACCGAGGAGCCAGCAGTAGACGGCGATCAGCGTCGTGGACGCCCAGAACCGCGTCCGCGGGCCGAGCCCCAAGACGCGCAGCACGAGGCCGAGCCAGGCGGCGATGAAGCCGACGTGGAGGCCCGAGATCGACAGGATGTGCGCGAGGCCGGAGCGGGCGTAGCGTTCCCGCACCGCCAGATCGAGGTCCGCCGTGCGGGCGATGACGAGCGCGTCGACGAGTGGCGCGCGGCGTCCGAAGAGCCGAGCGCTGCGCGCGGCGATCCGGTCTCGCAACGCGCCACGTCCCTTCAGCGCGCCATCGACAAGCCGCAGGCGGCGCGCGACGAAGACGCCACGATCGACGTCGGGCCCTAGCCAACGGCCCGCCACGAGCCAGGTCGAGCCACCGTGGGCGACGTGTTCTTCCGGCCAGCGCACCTTGAGGACACCGCCGCACGGCGCGCCGGCGACGTCGGCGTCGACGGTGCCGCCCCGCGCCGACACGGGATCGCGCAGCACGACGACGGCAGCGTGAGTGCGACCCGACCGGTCGTGCGCCCACGTGCCCGCGCAGGTCGCACCACGTTCGCGCAGCGCCGCGCATCCCCACAGCAGCCCCGCAACGAGCATCACGCCGCACGCTGCACCAACCGGGGCGCGGCGCCACAGCGTCGCCGCTCCCAGGAGCACGGGGGCACCCACGCCCCACGCCCCACTCCCGGCGAGCCCGGCCCACAGGCCAAGCCCGAACGCGACGGTGATCCAGAGAATCGGCGGGCGCACGCCCGCCTCAGGCTACAGCTGGACGGGCTTGGCTCCGCAGCGTGGCGCCAGGGCGACCTTGCGGAAGCCCTCGAGCAACGCGACGTCGAGCTTCGCCTTCTCCTGATCGCTGCCCAGCGACAGCTCGGTCAGAATCTCCCCCTGGCGGGTGGAGACGTAGTGAGGCGAGAGGCGATTCAAGGCGAACACCAGCACATCGCCGCGGCAGGTGTCGCAGCCGCAGAAGGTGGGCAGCTGGTCGCGCAGGCTGGCGTACTCGCGCTGCACGATCTCCCATGAGACGTTCGTGACGCTCATGAGACCACCGCCTCTGGGCTGCGCTGCTCGACGGGCAACGCGGTGAACGTGGAGCCGGTCGTGCCCGTGAACCGTACACGCCGGTACGACCCCATCCATTCGTCGGGCCCATCGACCAGCGCAACCTTGTTCGCGCGCGTGCGCGTTTGCAGCAGACCCCCGCGCTTGGCCCGCCCCTCGACGAGCACTTCGTGCGTGCTGCCGACGAGACCGATATTCTTGCGCCGCGCCCCGCTCCGCACGAGCGCGATGAGCCGCTCGAGGCGTTCGGCTTGGACGTCGTCCGTGACGTGGTCCTTGAGGCGGACGGCGGGCGTGCCCTCGCGCACCGAGTACTTGAACGTGTAGGCGTCGTCGAACCCGACCTCGGCGACGAGCGAGAGCGTTTCCTGGAACTCGTCTTCGGTCTCACCCGGGAACCCGACGATGATGTCGGTCGAGAGCGCGATCCCGGGAATGGCCTCACGCAGCGCCGCCACGACCTCGAGGAACCGCGCGCGATCGTAACGCCGCAGCATGCGCTTGAGCACCCGCGAGCTGCCGCTCTGCACCGGCAGGTGCACGTGCTCGCAGACCGTGGGCGTGGCCGCCATGGCCTCGAGAACGCGCGGCGTGAAGTCGGTCGGATAGGGCGATGTGAAGCGCACGCGACGGATCCCGGGCACCACGCCAACGGCCCCGAGCAGGTCGGCGAAATCCGACTCGCCGTCGTGATAGCTGTTGACCGTCTGACCAAGGAGCGTGACCTCGGTGGTACCCGACTCCGCGAGGCGCGCCACCTCGCCCACCACGTCGGCCAACTTGCGACTGCGCTCCGGTCCACGCGTCATCGGAACGATGCAGAACGTGCACCGATAATCGCAGCCGCGTTGCACCGTCACGAACGCCGACACGCTGTCCGCGCGCACTGCGGGTACGTCTTCGTAGTGCTCCCACGACTTGAACTCGACGTCGGAAGCGCGCTCACCGCCGCGGGCGCGCGCGATCAACTCGGGAAGACCGCGGTACCCGTCGGGACCGATCACGAGGTCCACCTGGGGCACGCGCTCGAGGAGCGTCGGCCCCAGGCGCTGGGCCATACAGCCCACGACGCCGAGGATGTCGCCAGGACGCTTGTGCCGCTTGAGCTCGCCCATCCGGCCGAGCACGCGCTGCTCGGCGTGGTCGCGCACGGCACACGTGTTGACCAGCATGACGTCCGCGTCGGCGGGATCGTCGGTGCGGACGTATCCCTCACGCGTGAGGACGCCGAGCATCAGCTCAGAGTCCGACACGTTCATCTGGCAGCCGTAGGTTTCGATGTAAATGCGGGGCATGATCAGTCCACGATGAGGTCGAAGCGAGGGCGCCCGTCCCACCGATCGCTAGGAAGATAGACGGACAAGTAGTCTTCCGTGAGGACGTCCACGCGCCCCCCCGCCCGACCCGCTACAACCCCATCGGCCCCTTCGCCCTTGCGGCGCGCGCGGTACGCCTGCGCCTTGGCTTCCCCGAGCGCTCGCAGCTCGCGGGCGCGCCCGTTGATCAGCGTGGGCGCCAGCTGGTCCGGCAACCGCGCCGCCGCAGCGTCGGGCCGAACGCTGAAGGGAAACACGTGCAAGTACGTAAAGGGCAAGGCGTGTAACAGCGTGCGTGAGGCGTGGTGATCGTCATCGGTTTCTCCCGGGAAGCCGGCGATGATGTCGGCACCAAGACCAAAAACCGGGAGCCGCTCCGCCAGCCACTCTATGCGCGCGCGGTAGGACTCGGCCGTGTACCAGTGACGCCCCATCCGCTTGAGGATGCGGTTCGATCCCGACTGCAGCGGCGCGTGCAGGTGCGCGGCGACGTGGCGCGGGGCCTCGATGAGGAGATGCGCGAGTGTGTCATCGACCTCTGTTGCTTCTATGGAGGAGAGGCGGAAGCGCACCTGGGGCACGGCGTCGATGAGGGACTCGAGGAGTGAGCTTAAGGTCGACTGACCCCGGGCGCGAGCCCGGGGAAAACCAAACCGCGAGGAATCACCCTCCCCGTTATCCCCGGGCTGTCGCCCGGCGTCAGCCGAGCGGTCTTGCCCGTAGGTCCCGATGTGTACCCCCGTCAGCACAATCTCCGCGTGACGCTCCGCGAGCGCCCGAGCCTCTTCGACTAGTTCGGCGACCGAGCGCGAGCGATTCGCCCCGCGTGCCAGGGTCGTCGCGCAAAAGGTGCAGTGCTCGTCGCAACCGTCCTGGATCTTGAGGAGGGCTCGATGCCGATGTAGGGGCGCAGCATGCTGCGCCCCTACGCGCGTCGTTGCGGACAACCCAGCCGCCCGCAGCACCGTGACCGGATCCGCATTCGCCACCACGGCGCGCACCGACGGCAACGCCGCGATCGCCCCGTCATCGAGCGCCGCGGCGCAGCCCATTACGATCGTCTCCGCGCGGCCCGTGCGTGATACGTGGCGCACGAACCGCCGCAGCTTGGCTTCGCTTTCGTGAGTGACGGTGCAGGAGTTGATGACGGTGAGATCTGCGGCGGCGGGGTCGTCTACGACGACGGCGCCCTGTTCGGTGAAAGCCTGGCGAACAACCTCGGTGTCATACTGGTTCGCCCGGCACCCGAACGTGTGGAAGTAAACGTTCACGGCCGCACGGTCAGCCCCAACAGGAAGGACCACACGCGCTCGGTGAGCCCCGTGCCCTTGCGCTCGAGTCGCTCGACCCCGAAGTCGAGCCGCCCCCGTCCACCCGAGAACTGCTTGCCGATCCCGGCCGAGAGGCCGAACTCCGTCGGCGCCTTCGCGCCCGGACCGAAGGCGAGCTGCCCGCCCCGCACACCGAAGCGGACCGGCGACGTCGGCGATCCCAGCTCGGTGCCGAGCGACCAATTGAACGTGTCGTGGGCGTTGAGACCGGCGCCCGACCAGGAACGCCACGTGACAGCGGCGGCCACTGCCGCCTCGGTCCCGGGGCGCCAGCGCACCGCACCACCGTACGAGAACGGCAGATCGTCGTCCGACACCGTCCGCCCCCGGATGTCGGCGCGCACGTGTGTATCCGAGCGCACCCACGCCGCGAGGCGCAGGTCGGGGCTGAGATCGAGCAGCGCGCTCGCCGAACCGCCCAGGCCGTGGTAGGCGATCTCGTCGCGCGCGATCGACGTGCGGTACGTGGTGCTGTCGGCGAAGTGGCGGATCGCCGTCACGCGCGTTGAGCCCGTCAGACCATGCAGCGCGACGCCGAACGCGAAACGGGGACGCAGCCGGGCGGCGAGCCCGATCCGCAGATCCGTCACCGCTCCGTCGCTCGTGACTTCGTCGCTCACGGGTTCGGGCGTGCCCCGAATGTCGATGGTGTCGCGCGTGGTGATGCCGAAGCTCTTGTCGAGGTAGGTCGAGAAGCCGCCCATCACGACGAACTTCGAAGAGATCGGCCCGGCCAGTACGAAGGCGGGAAAGCGCGAGGTCCTGAGCGAGCCACTTGCAGTCCCGAAGTCGACGGTGCGCCACGACGTTCCCGTGGTGACGCCCGCCGAGACGCGGCGCACATCGGCCGCGGACGCGTCGAGCAGCGGAGAAAAGGGATCGAACGCGGCGAAGGCGCCGCCGGTCGTGCGGGCCCGCACGCTCTCCCCGCGACCCGGCGTGCCAAGCCCGCGGATGCCGAACTGCGAATCCTGCGCGAGCGCCGGAGCGGCGAACGCCACCGCCCCAACAAGTAGAAGAAGGAAGGCGCGCCTCATGGAGCCCCGAAGGCGTAGCGCCGCACGAACGTGATGTGCAAGGTCGGCCGGAACGCGGGCGCACGCGTCGAGTAGAAGCGCACCTGCGTATACGACGCCGCCTCGGGCGCCTGCCCGAGCATCAGGGCCGACGCAAGCGTCGAGTCGAGCGCCCACGAGCGAACGAGGTCGGTCAACTCCATCCGCAGCGTGTCCGCCACGTTCAGGTGAATCACCTTCGAGCCGAAGAATTGCGCGTTGGTGCTGAGCGGCGACTTGGCCCCGAGGTCGGCGATCACGGCTCGCGCCAGAATCGTGAACGAGTCGGCCGGCGCCCCGGGGACGGGACCGACGGGCACCATGACGAGCGTGGCGCGCACCACGTCCGCCGAGTCCCGGAGCAGTGCGGGAATCTTCACGCGCAGCAGACTGCGCGCGGCCGGCGCCCCGCCGATCGCCAGGTTCGAATCGACGGGAGGCGTCGGTGGGTTGAAGACGAAGCTGTCGAAGATCGGCCCGCGGGCGAGACTCGAGTCCTTCGCGGTCGCCGTGGAGTCGAGGAAGTTGAAGAACCAGGTCAGTCGAGGACCGCGGCCGTTGTCAGACGTCCCGATCGCGATCGTATTGGCCGAGTCCGGGGACACGCGCAAACCGAACGCGACCCTGCCGGAGTCCGCCGCCACGAAACGCGCCTGCGCGGTGTCGAGATCCGTGTACAAGACGAGCGAGGAGTCGGCGCCGACGAGCAGGACGTGCCCGGCGGAGTCTGTCCGGATCGTGTCGCCCCAAATGCGGACGGTGGCCGTGTCGCCGATGAGCGGGGCGCTCAACAGGGTATTCACGTTCACGCTGTCGATGATCGAGTCCGTGAACGGGGGGACCAGTTGCGCAAACGTCGTCGTCGAATCGATGGACAGGGGCAGCCGGTACAGCTTGATCCAAAGATTCGTGGCGCTGGTGTCGCGGTGCAGAATCTCGATGCGCAGCCGCGCCGAATCGACGATGATCGGCGAGGTCGTCGTGTCGTGGATGACGACGGTCGTGGGCATCGCATTCATGCGGAAGATCGCGCGACTATCGACCGCCCCGGGCACGTCGGCGACCGCCATGACCTCGCCGCCGGTCGCCTCGACGTAGCCGCTGAACGCGGTGTCACGCTCGATCATGTCCGTGAAGATCGTGTCGACGACGCCGATCTGGCCGCCGGGACAAAAGTCCGGGCAGACACCGGGCGCCGTCGCCTGCTCCGTACACGCGCCGAGCGCGAGCAGCAGGACGAGTCGAGTGAATCGAACCTTCACCGGTCGAGCGTCTCCTTGGTGAACGCATCGGGCAACAGCGCGCCGAGGGTCCAGCGTCGCTCGGTGGATGGCCCCACCGCGATCACTTCGAGCTTGAGTCCAAACTCCGCCAGCAACTGCCGGCACGCGCCGCAGGGCGCCGCGGGTGGATCGACCTCGGTCGTCACGGCGATGCGCCGCAGCGACCGGGCGCCCGCCGCGACCGCGGCCCCCAACGCCATCCGCTCGGCGCAGATCGTCAGACCATACGACGCGCTCTCGACGTTGCACCCGACGAACACGCGCCCGTCCTCGGCCTCGATGGCCGCGCCGACGTGAAACTCGCTGTACGGCGCCCAGGCGTTCTGCATCGCTTCCCGGGCCCGTGCCACCAAATCGGTCACGCCCCCCCCCATGCCTCCCCGAGGAACGACGTCCCGGCCGCCAGGCGCGTCAGCCCGAAGTACTCCGCCACCGTCTGGCCCAAATCCGCGAAGGTGCGCCGCACGCCCAACGCCACCGGCTTCACACGAGGCCCCAGCACCAGCACCGGAACCACCTCGCGGGAGTGGTCGGTCGACGGTGTCGTCGGATCGTTTCCATGATCGGCCGTGAGAATCACCAGGTCGTCCCGGCGCAGCCGGGCGATGAGTCGCGGCACCCAAGCATCGAGCTCGCGCAGCCCTTGATGAAACCCCGCCACGTCGTTCCGGTGCCCCCACGTCTGGTCGAACTCGATGACATTCACGAACACGAACCCCGTCTCCACCTCGTCCAGCGCCTGCTCGATGAGCCGGTACGCATCGCCATTCGTCGGCGTGTGCTCGCTGGCGATGTTCCGGCCGGCGAACAGGTCGTCCACCTTGCCGATGCCCACCCGCCGCACACCCGCCTCGGCCATCCGATCGAGGAGCGTCGTCCCTACGGGCTCGAGCGAGAAGTCGCGGCGGTTGGCCGAGCGCCGGTACTCTGCCGGTGGGC
>DASYRD010000134.1:0-8234 GCA_036004745.1 Gemmatimonadales bacterium
AAGCCCACCGTCGTGTATGCCGTCATCGAGGCCGAGCCGCCGAAGAACGGGCTGTACCGCTCCGAGGACGGCGGCCGGACCTGGGAGGCGCGCGACCGCAGCCAGGCCATGATCTGGCGGCCGTTCTACTTCGCCAACCTGATCGTCGATCCCAAGAACGAGAACCGGATCTACAAGCCGGACGGGCCCCTGATCGTCAGCACCGACGGCGGGAAGAGCTTCAGCACCATCTCGGGCGGGGCGCACGGCGACTTCCACGACGTGTGGATCGATCCGACCAACACCGACCAGGTGATCACCGGGGACGACGGCGGCCTCTGGTACTCCTACGACGCGGGCAACAAGTGGTGGAAGGCGGACAATCTCCCGATTTCGCAGTTCTACCACGTGAGCGTGGACGCCGACCGGCCGTACCACGTGTACGGCGGCCTGCAGGACAACAGCTCCTGGGTGGGGGAGTCGGAATACCCGGGGGGCATCACCAGCAGCCGGTGGGAGAACATGTACGGCGGCGACGGGTTCTGGATGTTCGCCGACCCCACCGACCCCGACTACCTCTACGCGGAGTCTCAGGGCGGCTACATCGGGCGCATCAACCGCAAAACCCATGAGGGCCGCAGCATCCAGCCGTTACCGCATTACCAGGAAAAGAAGCTCCGGTTCAACTGGAATACGCCGATCCACATCAGCGCCACGCAGCCCGGCACGATCTACCTGGGCGCGCAAGTCCTGTTCCGATCCAAGGATTTCGGACAGACGTGGGAGCGCATCTCGCCCGATTTGACGACGAACGACCCCCTGAAACAGAAGCAGGAGCAGTCGGGCGGCGTCAGTGTCGACAATTCGTCGGCCGAGATGCACACCACGATCTTTGCGATTGCAGAGTCGCCGCGGGACGGCCAGGTGATCTGGGCCGGCACCGACGACGGCAATCTGCAAGTCACGCGCGACGGCGGCAAAACGTGGGCGAACGTGGTGGGCAACATCACCGGCCTGCCGAAGAACGCGTGGGTGTCGTCCGTCGAACCCGGGCACTCGGCCGCGGGCACTATCTACGCGACGTTCGACCTGCACACCTTCGGCGACATGCGGCCGTACGCCTACAAGTCCACGGATTTCGGGGCGACGTGGACGCCCCTCGCCGGACCCGATAGCCCCGTGCGTGGCTATGCGCACGTCATCAAGGAAGATCCTGTCAACCCGAACCTGCTGTTCCTCGGCACGGAGCTCGGCCTGTGGGTGTCGGTCGACGGCGGGAAGCAGTGGGCTCACTACAAGGGCGGAGACTTCCCAGCCGTCGCGGTGCGCGACTTGGCGATTCACCCGCGCGACCACGATCTCGTGATCGCGACACACGGCCGCGGCATCTGGATCGTCGACGACATTTCGCCGCTCCGGGCATTGACGCCGGAAGCGCTCGCGAGCGCCGTCACGTTCTTACCGGGGCGCGCGACGGTGCAGCGGCTGCAATCGGGCGGTGGCTGGGCCAACGGCGACGCGATGTTCGTCGGCCCGAATCCACCGAACGATGCCGTGATCACCTACTACCAGCGGCGCCGGCACATCTTCGGCGACATGAAGCTCGAGGTCTTCGACGCGAGCGGCAAGCTGGTCGGCACGCTCCCGACGAGCAAACGCCGCGGCTTGAACCGCGCGACGTGGTCGATGCGGCTGACGGCGCCGCGCGTGCCTCCGGCGGCGAGCGCCGCCTTCGGCGCGACCGTCGGACCGCGGGTCTTGCCGGGGACCTACACCATCAAGATGACCAAGGACACTGCGACCTACACGACGCAGCTCGTCGTCGTGCCGGATCCGCGGGGCACCCACACGGCGCAAGAGCGCCAGGCGTCGCTCGACCTCGCGCTCAAGATCTCGGGAACGCTCACCGACATGACCTTCGCGGTCGAGCGCATGAACGCCGTGCGCCAGGCGCTCGAGCAGCGCGCGACGCGCCTGCCGGTGGGTGACGCGGTGGCGAGACGCCTGCGCGCCGCGGCCGCGGCCGTGGATGTCTTGCGCAAGAAGATCGTCGCGACGAAAGAGGGCGGGATGATCACCGGCGAGGAGCGCCTGCGCGAGAACATCACCGACCTGTACGGCAACATCGTCGGGTACGATGGCGGGCCGTCGCAGACCCAGACCGAGCGCGCCGACGCGCTGGCGCGGGAGCTGGCCGACGTCATGCGGGATTTCGACGCGTGGACCACGCGCGACCTGGCAGGCATCAATGCGGCGCTACGGACGAAGAAGCTGGAGCCGATCGCCGTGATGAGTCGCCAGCAGTGGGAGGCGGCGGGGCAGTAACAGCGGCTATTGGCTACCGGCTTTGGGGTCGCCGCGGGGATCGGGGCGCACGGTGAAAGTCTGAGTGAGTGCACGGCCGTTCACGGTCAATCGCGCCGTGAACATACCGGTGAGGCGCGGGCCGTCGCCGCGTCGCGATTGCTCCGCCGGGGCGACCGGGCGCCACACGACGCGGTGCATGCCCGGCGTGGTAGAGAACACGTCCGGCACCGGTTGCCACAGCGGTGATACGCGTGGCAGGCCACTCCGTGTCGCCGTTCCTGTTGCCGGCTCGGCGGGCCACTTCCGCAGGACTTTGCCGGCCGCGTCGAGGATCTCGAGCGTCGCCGCCGCTGCGGTCTTGAGATAGAAGTCGATGCGGGCGCCGTCGGACGGGTTCAACGCCTGCGGCTCGTCCCGCTGGAGGGGCGTCCCGTTGTCATCGCCCGGGACGACGTTGATGGCGTCCGCGGGCCGGAACAGCCAGGCATTGGCCTTGAGCACCTCGTCGGTCATCTGCCGCATCGCGCTGATGTCGTCCATGACCCAGAACCCGCGACCATGCGTGGCGACGATGAGGTCGTTGCCGTAGATCACAAAGTCGCGCACCGACGTCACGGGCAGGTTGCGCTGCAGGGGCTCCCAGTGGTCGCCGTCGTCGAACGACACGAAGGCGCCGCGCTCGGTCCCGGCGAAGAGCAGCCCGCGGCGCACGGCGTCTTCCTTGACGACGTGGACGTACACCCCATCGGGCAGGCCCGTCGTGATGCGCTGCCAGGACCGGCCCTGGTCGCGCGTGCGATAGATGTACGGCGCGAAGTCCTGGAGCTGGTGCCGGTCCACGCTCGCATACGCCGTGTCGGCGTCGACATGCGACGCCTCTATGCCGCTGACTCGGCTCCACGCGGTCATGGCCCCCGGTGTGACGTCGCGCCAGGTCGCGCCGTCGTCGGTCGTGACCTGAATTAGCCCGTCATCGGTGCCGATCCAGATTAGCGGCGCGCGGAGCGGCGACGGAGCCACCGCGTAGATGACGCCGCGCTTCCCGTTGCGATCGGTGGCGGCCGCGGCGGTCGCGTCGAGGTTCGGCGGGATCCCGGGATCGGGGCGCGTCAGGTCGCCGCTGATCTGCTTCCACGTGTGTGCGCCGTCGCTGGTCTTGAATAGGAATTGGCTGGCGTAATACAGCGCGTGTGGGTCCGCCGGCGAGAGCACGAGCGGCTGCGTCCAATCCCCCCGGTCGGTCTCCGTGCCCTTTGGCGCCGCGGTGTTGGGGACCGTCAGGTTGGTCTCGAGATCCCAGCGGCTGCCCTCGCCGCCGTAGATCACGCCGGGATGTAACGGGTCGCCCATCGCGTAGCCGCTTTCCCCGGCGGCGCCGATCGGCTCCCAGTCGCGCTGGGAGATTTGCGCGAACTTGCCGCGCGAGCGCACCGCCACCGCGCCCGAGTCTTGCTGTGCGCCGACGACCCAGTAGGGGAAGCGATAATCGACCGACGCATGGTAGATCTGCGCGGTGGGCTGGTTCAGCCACGAGCTCCAGGTCATGTCGCGCGGATCGGACGTCCGCGCGTTCCGCGTGATGATCGTGCCCTGGTCGCTGGCGACGATCAGGACGTTCGGGTTTTCGGGCGCGATCCACACCTGGTGGTAATCGTCGCCGCCGGGCGAGCCGCGGATCACGTCCCAGGTGGCGCCTCCGTCGCGGCTGCGGTTCACGGCGACGTTGGGCACGTACACGATGTCGGCATCGCGCGGATCGACCGCAATCTTTTCGAAGTACCAGCCGCGACCCCAGAGCGCCGGGTCGGCGCCCACGCGGCGCCAGGTCTCCCCGGCGTCGTCGGAGCGGAACACGCCGCCTTGTCCGGGTGGCGCTGGGACGGGACGCCCCGGTGCGGGTGCCGGCGGTGCCGGCGCGGTGGGATCGGGCACGAGGCAGTCGACGACGGCGTACACGCGGCGCGGATTGGACCGTGCGACGGCGATGCCGGTCCGTCCGATTCCTGCGGCGGGCAGGCCCGTCGTCAGTTGGTGCCAGGTCGATCCGCCGTCCGTCGACTTGTGAATGCCGCCACCGGGGCCGTTCGTGGGCGCGTAGGTAAACCACGGCGGGCGGCGCGTATTCCACAGCCCCGCGTATACGACACGCGAATTGGTGGGATCGATGACGACCTCCACCGCTCCAACGTTGTCGTCTTTGTAGAGGACTTTCTGCCACGTGCGGCCGCCGTCCTTCGAGCGGAACACCCCGCGCTCGGGATTCGCGGCATAGAGGTGTCCGATCGCGGCGACGAAGACGACGTCAGGGTTCTTGGGGTCGATCGCGATCTTGCCGATGTGCTGGGTTTCGGCGAGGCCGAGGTGAGTCCAGGTTTGGCCGGCGTCGGTGGACTTGTAGACGCCGTTGCCGAAGCCCACGGAGTCGCGCAGGGTGGATTCGCCCGAGCCGACGTAGATCACGTCCGGCGCCGATGGCGCAACCGCCAATGCGCCGATCGAGGCGACGGGCTGGTCATCGAAGATGGGGAGCCAGGTTCTGCCAGCGTCTTTCGTTTTCCAGACGCCCCCGTTTACGTGGCCGAAGTAGAACTCGTCGGGCCGGCCGGGGACGCCCGATGCGGCGTCGCAGCGGCCGCCGCGGAAGGGACCGAGCATACGCCAGTCGAGGCCGGGGTCCGTCCACGGGGCGGAGGGGCGCGCCAGGCGGAGCGCCGAGAGGGCAGCGCTGGCCTGCGCGACGGAGACGAGGAACTCGCGCCGAGAGGGCATGATGCGAATAGACGGTTTGACCGCAAACCTCGCAACTGGTGACCGCTTGGCGCCTTGGCGTCTTGGCGTCTACTTGGCGTCCAGGCGTCTCCCTTCTATAATCCCACTTCCATTTCGGGCCAGGTAGCTCAGTTGGTAGAGCAGCGGACTGAAAATCCGCGTGTCGGCAGTTCGATTCTGCCCCTGGCCACTGACTGCAAAATGGAGTCCTTTTCACGTTCCAAACCCACACTCCAGGACGCCCGATGCATCGCCCCTCCATGATGATCGCGCTCGCCGCCCTCGCGCTCGCCTCCGTCGCGCAGGCGCAAATCGGCGGCATCCGTCGCAAGGTGAGAGACGCCGGTCGGCAGGCCGTGACCGGCCAGAGGCCGCCGCGCGGTGCGCCGCCCCAGTTCGACAACACGATGCTCGAGCTGAATCCGGAGGTCGTCGCGCGACTCATCAAAGGCCTCGAGGCCCGCAGTACGGCGCGCGGTGCCGGAGGTCAGACCGCCGCACAGCTGCGAACCCGCTCGTCCGCCGCCTCCGAAGAAGCCGCGACCATCAACAATCAGCACAGCGACGACCGCGCGCAGTGGGTCGATGCGAACAACACGGCCGAGAGCTGCGTGAGCGACGAGCTCAGTAAGGCGAACGAGCAGCACATGCAGGCGATGCAGCAGCGTTTCATGGGTATGACGGGAGTGAACACGCCCGAGAAGATGAAATTCATGCAGGACTGGACGGCGGCCGGGCAGGAAGCTCAGCAAGCAGCGGCGAGCAACGACACGGTCGGGCTGCGACGCGCGCAGGCAAAGCTGAATACGCTGATGGGTGTTGACGCGCGGGCCGACAGCGCCAAGGCGCGCGCGACCTGCCATCTGACCCCGATGCCGGCGTGGATGCGGCGCGCCGACTCACTGGCGGCGATCTCCGACACGCTGCTCGTCCGAGCGCGCGTTGTGGAGGATTCCGCCCGCGTCTCTGGCTCGAGCGCGGCCGGGATGACGCCCGCGCAGTTCGCGATGGCGGCCGAGCGGGCCGAAGCGTTCGTCGCACTCCAGAAGCCCGGGAATGTCGGCAGCGGCTATGTCTTCTCTTCAACCGAAGAGCAGGCACTCTCCGCGCGGCTCGTCGACCTGAAGAAGTATTTCGGGTGATCGGACGCACGGCGTGCTGCGTCGCAGCGGTCGCGCTCTTCGCGGCGGCCGCCGATCCGGCCCGTCCTGGCGGCGCGACGTTGGCTCTCCGGCTCTCCTCCGGAGCGGCGCGCGTGTTCTGGCGCGAGTCGCACGCGCCCGTCCGATGGACCGCGGCCGACGCGAGCCTCGCTGCGCTCGTCACCTGGCATCCGGGCCAGCGGGGCGTCGAATGGTCGACGGTCCCGATCGCGGGACAGGGCGAAGCGCACGCGCTCACGCTCGTGCTCGCGCGCATCGACCCGCGGAGCGTGTCCTTGGATCTGGTGTGGGGCATTGAGCGAGATCGGGCTGCCTGGACGGTCGATCGGGCGACAGACGCCGCGCTCGCGCTCAATGCCGGGATGTTCGTGGAGCAGCTGCCCTGGGGCTGGGTGGTGATGAACGGCCGGGAGCGCCTCGCGCCCGGGCACGGGCCGCTCTCATCGGCGGTCGTCGGGCTCGCGGATGGCCGGGTCGTTTGGGTCGACGGAGACGATGTCTCGACATGGCTCGGCCGAGCAGACGTGCGCTTCGCATTTCAATCGTATCCCACATTGCTCGTGGGCGACGGCGCGGTGCCGGTGGCGCTGCGCGACGGCGCGATCAACGGCACCCATCGCGACGCTCGACTGGCACTCGGCCTCGATCGCCAGGGGCGCCTGCTCGTCGCCATGACGCGACTCGACGTGCCGATCCCCGGCGCGGACCGCATCCCGTTCGGACTCACGGTGCCCGAGATGGCGGCGGTGATGGGCGCGCTCGGCGCACGGCACGCGGTGCTGCTCGACGGGGGACTCTCGGCGCAAGTGACCATCTCGGATTCGACGGGCCAGGCGAGAGCCTGGAAAGGACTGCGTAGGGTGCCGCTCGCACTCGTGGCGCGCGCGGGTCCTTAGGCGCCGCTCCTATCTTGGTTGATAATGAAGACGCTCGTACTGATGCTGGCGGTCGCGACGACCGTCGCCTCTGCCCAGAAACCACGGGTCGTCGTCACGACCGATCCTGAGCTCGACGACGCGAATTCCCTCATCCGCTATCTGCTGTTCAGTACCGATTTTCGAACCGAAGGGCTCATTTACGCTTCGAGCCAGTTCCATTGGAAGGGCGACGGCACGGGGACGAAACGGTCCGTCCCGAACCGCGAGTACTCCCGTTGGGGCCTCAACCTCTGCCCGTGCGCGTCATGGCGCTGGGCTTCGGACGAGCACTTCATCGACCTTGCTGTCGCAACGTACGCGCAGGTGTATCCGAACCTCCGGGTGCACAATCCGACCTACCCGGCGCCCGCGGAGCTACAGTCAAAGATCCGATGGGGGAACGTGGAGTTCGACGGAGACATTTCGCACGACACTCCCGGCTCGGATCTGATCAAGGCGCTGCTCCTGGACGACGAGCCGGGTCCCGTCTACCTGCTCGCGTGGGGTGGACAGAGCACGATCGCACGCGCCTTGAAGTCGATTCAGTTGCAGTACTCGGGGACTGCGGAGTGGGCCGTGATCTATTCGAAGGTGTCGCGCAAAGCCATCCTCTCTCCGTCTGGGGATCAGGACGGCACGTACGCGACCTACATCCATCCGAACTGGCCCGACATTCGGTTGCTCCCGGCCGGCGTGGGCGGCGTCCTGCTGGGCTACGAAGCGCAAGCCGCGGTGAGCGCCGATGATTCGGTCTACTACTCCACCGATTGGACGCGGGAGAACATCTCGAGCCGCGGGGCATTCGGCGCACTGTACCGGGTGTGGGGCGACGGAAAGCAGATGGTGCATGGCGACATCTTCGACTACGCTGGGTTTTCGGGCTACACCGCGGACCAGCTCAAGGCACAGGGCTACATCGTCTGGACACCGCCCCGCCCGAAGGGAGAGTTCCTCGGTGAGGGCGACACGTTCAGCTACCTCAACCTGATCGACAACGGACTGCGCGGATACGAAGGTGCCACGCCGGGCGGCTGGGCAGGACATGGGGCCGGTGAAGCGACCGCGGCCACGGGTCAGCGCCCGCTGCCCCCGATCACGA
>DASYRD010000135.1:0-1847 GCA_036004745.1 Gemmatimonadales bacterium
CTGATCATCGCGCACTTCTGGAACCCGCCGTACCTGGTGCCGCTCGTGGAAGTGGTGCCGGGCGCGGCGACGAGCGCCGAGACCGTGCGCGAGATCGAAGATCTGCTGCGTGCCTGGGGGTGCACACCCGTCACGCTCGCCCGCTACGTGCCCGGCTTCATCGGCGTCCGGCTCAACTCGGCGCTCTATCGCGAGGCGCTCGATCTCATCGAGCAGGGGGTGACCGACGCCGCCGGGATCGACGCCGTGATGCGCGAGAGCATCGCGCTCCGGTTCCCCGTCCTCGACGCCATGGCCGTGGTCGACTTCGGTGGCCTCGACACGTTCTCGCGCGTGTGGGCGCAGATGTTCCCCGAGATCAGCGCGGCGCGCGAGGTGCCGGCGAGCGTCCGGCGGGCCGTGGCCGACGGAGCGTTCGGGCTCAAGAGCGGGCGGGGCTTCTACGAGTACCGCGACCGCCCCGCTGACGAGCTCCTTCGAGAACGCGACCGCCGGCTCCTTCTCTGGCTGCGCGAACGGGACCGCTACCGCCTGGGTGGTGATGGGGAGACGACCATGAAGCGAACGAAGATCGCCGCGCCGGAATTCGGGCTGCGCACGGGCGCGTTCTCGAACGCCTACTGTGTCGACGTCGGGGAGGCGGTGATCATCCACGTCGCCGGCCACCTCGCCATCGACGCCGGTGGTCAGGTCGTGGGCGGGGCCGACACGGCGCGCCAGGCGGAGCACATCTACGGCGTGATCGAGCGGATCCTCGCGGCGGCGGGCGCCACCATGGACGACGTGGTGAAGACGACGGCCTACCTCACCGACGTGCGCGACTACCCCGCGGTGAACCAGGTGCGCAATACCGTGTTCGCGGGCCGCGAGCCGGCGTCGACGATGGTCGAGGTGACGAAGCTCGTGCACCCGCTGGCGAAGATCGAGATCGAGGCCGTCGCCATCCGCCCGCGTCGCTGACGCCGGCCCTGGCGCGTCGCCTCAGGGACGTTCTGCACCTCGTCGTCATGGCCTCTTGAGGCGAACGTCTTCGTACGGCGCGGACCAGGGGTACGGGTTGATCAACATCAACCCGGGCTCCTCGACGCGCGGCCCGATCCCGCTCGGCCAGATGTAGAGGAAGAGGGGCGCGACGACCACCCGCTCGTGCATCATCCGCTGGATCTTGTGCAAGATGGCCTCTCGCTTGCCCCGGTCCGTTTCGGCGTCTTGCTGCTTGAACAGATCGTCGAGGTCGGGATAGCCCCCGTAGGCGAACGTTCCACCGGTGATCACCGTTTCCTCGATCCGCACGGCGGCGTTGCCGTATCGGCCGGTGCCGCAGATGCACACTCCCCGGAGCTGCTTGGCCGCCCGGGCGGCAATGAACGCTGCGCGCTCCATCGTGCGCACCTTCAGCTTGATGCCGATGGCCCCCAGATAATTCGCGACCATCAGTAATTGTCTCGCTCTGGCTGGCTCGTACGGATGAGGTTCCAGGGGCAACACGAAGTCGAACTCGCGGGGGGCGATGTTCCCCGTCGGAATCGAGGCTCCCACCGTCTCTGCCTCGCTGATGGAGCGTCGGTCGATGGCGAGACTGGCGGCGAGCCGCACCCGTGGATCGGACCACGGCGACTTGGGGTCCCACTGGTCGATAGCGCAGGAAGCTGAACTTCACGTCCTCGGCGGTGAAGGGGTCTCCGTTGTGGAACTTCAACCCCTCGCGCAGCTTGAAGTCATAGACCCGTCGGTCCGCGCTGAAGGTCCACGACTCCGCGAGGCTCGGCGCTCTCGGGTTGCCGGGCATGGGCTTGACGAGCGCGTCATGGAGCGCATAGCCGATCCAGAAAGATTGAGGCCAGCGC
>DASYRD010000136.1:0-13401 GCA_036004745.1 Gemmatimonadales bacterium
TCGGCTGGGGGACGTCCTTCAGCCGTAGGATCTGGGCCAGGTACGGCAGCTCGCTGCATTTTGGTCCTACCGACATCAAAACGATGACGACAATCGACCGACTAGGCGTCATGCTCGAGCGTGCCGCTCCCTTGCTCACCCTGCGCCGAGGAGCCGATACTATGGGCATGGCCGCTCCGACCTACTGGACCGCCGAGATGGTGCGCCAGCTTCCCGACGACGGCAATCGGTACGAAGTCGTCCACGGGGAGCTGCTGGTGACGCCCGCGCCCCGCCTGAGCCATCAACTTCTCGTGAGCCGACTGGCCGTCGCCGCCGCCAGGTACCTGGAGCGCGAGCCGGTCGGCATCATGCTCACCTCACCAGCCGACATTTCCTGGGGGCTTCGAGACGTGCTGGTGCAGCCTGATGTGTTCATCATCCCTCCCGATGAAGCGCGGACTGGTGACTGGACGCGTCTCCGGTCGCTGCTGTTGGTGGTCGAGGTGCTGAGTCCGTCGACGGCGCAAGCTGACCGGTTCACCAAGCGGCGCTGGTACCAGGAGGCGGGAGTACCGTTTTACTGGATCGTGGACGGTGAGGAGCAGCGGGTCGAGGTGTGGACGCCGGATGCGGAGCTTCCCACGATCGAGTCGGAACGCCTGGTGTGGCATCCGGCGGGAGCCGGCCAGCCGTTCACACTGGCGCTGGCCGAATTGTTTCGAGCGGTCTAAACCCGAAGCTTCAGTGTTCGGCCTCTAGCAACGCCCGCCGTCGTAAGCCCACACGTGTGTTGGAGATCAGGACTCACGCTTGCGAACGTGAATCCGCCCGAAACGGCGACGGGCGCAAGGTTGTTTGTCGTTGCTCCATCGCCGAGCTGGCCAATTCCGCCGAGATTCCTGTGGCCGGTGGCTTACGGCTCCACCGGCTCCACCCAATTCACGAGGCTGTTGAATGCAGCCATGCGGTCGGCCAGCCTCGACGTGCAATGCCCATAGCCAACGCTCGACTGTTGCCGCCTCAAGAAGTCCGACTGACCCGCCGACGCCACCCGCGCCTGATAGACCACCTCACTCATAACAGCCGGCAAGGCCGGGTCGCGGGGAGTGAACAGTGTCAGCACCGGCACGTGGAGATCGCCATCGGGCTCGTAGTACTGCGACGCGTAGTGGGCGGCGTAGCGCCCAGCGTCGAATCGCGGCACCGATGCGTTGATGGCCTGCAGCAGTTCGGGGTCGAGCGCTCCCGTGTATTCGATGTCCCTGTTGCCGACCGCAGGCTCGCCGTGTCCGCGCGCGATGAGGTCGTTGACTTCCCGCGCGTGTCGAAAGAGCTGGTCTTCGATTGACATGACGAGCTCCGCGTCGCTGCTGAACGGCACCGGGGTCTGCACGATCGACGCGATCTTGTGGGCACCCGCCGGGTTTGTGGCCATGGCGGCGCGGGCTGGCAGCCGAATGCTATTGATGAGGTCGAGCCCGTCGGGCACGGCGAGAACGCTTCCGGGGAGCACGTCCGGGTAGAAGAAGTCGAACAGGAGTCGGACATCGAACATGTAGCGGAACCGCGCGAACGATCCGCCGAGGATGCCGCACTCGGCCAAAACGCCGGCGTATTGCGTGGGATATGACTCGGCCAGCTTGAGCGCGATCAGCCCACCCATCGACTGGCCGTACAGATATGTGTGACTCGGCGCGCCGAACTGCCCGGCGAATAGGGCGCTGAGCTCGTGCGTCCGCTGGGCGCCGTCCTTCACCGCCCAGCCGTTCTCCGAGAAGCTCGAGTAGGCGAGCGCGTTGCAATGCACGCGCTGCGTGTCGGCCGCCGCTCCCAACGTCGGGAGGGCGATGGGGCGCGCCGGGTCGACCAGCCCGTGGATGAAGATCACCAAGCGGCCATTCCAGCGGTCCGGCAGGAACATGGCGTACAGCGCCCCCGACTCAGTCACGCCTTGTACCTGTTCGGCCCAGACGCACGGAGTGGTTGCCTCCGCGGTTTCAAGGTAGCGCGGAGCGGTCGGCGCCGGACGATCGCGGCACGCGGCAACCAGCAGGACGGCTGCGCATGCAAACAAGCTCGATGGAACGCGGTTCATGTCTGATCTCCGGTTAGAGCGGGGCGCACGACGCATCAGCGTGGGCTCCGCGTGGGCTTGCCGCTCCGGCCCATGGGGCGGAGACGAGACCCAGTGAATGGCGCAGCCGCTGCGGGCGCCGATCCCGGGACGACGCTTACCCCAGCGTAGTCCGACTGTCCGCCATCCTTCGTGGCCGCCACGTAATACGTGTCACTTGCGAGCCACGTGAGGCGATAGCTGGTCGCGTTCGCGGGCAGGTCCGCGACGTCCTGAAACACCCATATCCAGTTGTAATCGTCGAAGTAGAAATACCCGACCACGTAGCCAGCTTCGATGCTCGAGTTGTCCGTCCAGGCGAGGTCGACGGTCTGCGGGTCGATCGGCGTCGCGGCCAGGTCCGTCGGTGCGAGCGGGGGCGCGGTGCACTCTTGGGCGGACGGATCGGAATCGCCGCGGGCGTTGAACGCAATCACGTGATAACACACTTCGACGTCGGGCGTGCGGTCGCCATCCAGGAATCCGGACGCGTCGTTCGAGATACCGGCGCTGTCCCAGGTCGCGCCGCCGTTCAGCGAGCGCTCGATACGGAACCCCTGCTCATTGCTCGACCTGTCGGTCCAGTCCACACTGATTGCCGTGCTGTAAAACGGCGTAACGCGAGTGTCACTCGGCGCGAGCGGTGGCGCGGTGGCCACGATCGCGGTCGCGACATTCGACGCATACGAGCCGCCGCTATCCTTCGCTGCCACGACATAGTACCAGTACTGGTGATCGACCATCATACTGGCGTCGCGGTAGCTCGTGCTGTTCTCGGGCAAGCGTGCAACGATGCTAGAGGCCGTGACACCGTCGTAGCGCCACACGACGTAGCCGTCTTCAACGCTGGAATTGTCTTCCCACGCGAGATCGATGGCCGACTGGTCAACCGGGATGGCGCGTAGATTCGTCGGAGCCGCGGGCGGCGCGGTGCAATCCATGTTCGAAGGAACCGACGAGCCCTGCGCATTGTAGGCGATGACGCGATAGCAGACCTGCTGTTCGAGCGCCCGATTGTAATCGTACGTGCTGGTTGCGTTGCGATAGCCAAGATTCACGGCAGTCGCCCAACTGCCGCCGAGATCGAGGGAACGCTCGACGCGGAAGCCGTCCTCGTTGGATGCGTTGTCGACCCACGACACGAACACGATCCCACCCTCGGGACTGGCGGACAGGCTCGATGGAGCAGCGGGCACGGTGAATGCCGGCGTCGCATGTGCGATGTTGGACGCGTCACTGAATCCGCCGTCGTTGTTGGCTAGGACGCGGTACCAGTACGTGGTATTCGTGGTCAACCCGCTCTGGCGGTAGCTGGTCGTGTTCGCGGCAACGAACGCCACCGGGGCGTACGGTCCCGCTTCCGCGGTCGCACGCTCGATCTGATAGCCGTGCTCAACGGCGGAATTGTCTGCCCATGCCAGGTCAATCGCCTGCTGATCCACCATCGTGGCGGTCAACCCGGTGGGAGCAGCGGGCGGGGTCGTGCAGCTCGTGTTGGACGGATTCGAAAGCGCGTTCCGGAGTACGGCGAAGACGCGGTAGCAAACCTGTTGTTCGCTCGTCCGGCCGCCGTCGTTGAACAACGTGACGTCGGGACCAGTCGTCCCAGCGAGCGCCCACCCTCCGGCCCCGGTTGCGGAGCGCTCGATGCGGAAACCGACCTCGTTGGGAGCGCTATCAGTCCAGCCCACCTGGACGGTGGTGCTGTTGACTGGCTTGGCCAAAGCGCCGGAGGGATCGCGCATCTGCCGCGCGCTCAAGGGGCCGATGGGGTCGGGGTCACACGCGGCGACGGTCAAGCTGCAGAGAAAGCAGAGTCGTGCGATTGCGGAGCGCATCGGCCGCCTCCTAAAGGCGTTGGAGTGAACGCCAATGTGAGACGGACGCGGCGACGGCGTTGCTCAGCGTATTTGGTGAGTCGGTCCGGTTACGGTTGGCCTCCGACCTTCACCGGGGCGGAGTGGTAGCTGTCGTCTTGTGTGCCGATGCCAAGTTGACCGGCGTCGTTACGACCCCAACAGTAGGCCACATCGGTCGCGGTTATGGCACATCCGTGACCAGAACCTCCGGCGTTCATCCGAGTAAACACAAGATTCCCGGGGACCGTCCATGGAGTGCGGGTCGCCGCAGGACCCCAATCATCCCAGCAGGCCAATCGGGCCGACCGCCATCATTGGACGGCAACCCGCTCGAACGTCGTCCCGATCGCGAAGGGCCCCGAGTCGACACCGCTGTAGCAGTCATGGACCGTCAAGACATCGCCCACGAGCTCAGCCATCACCGTCACCGTGACTTGGCCGGGCGACCGGCGAGGGATCTCGAGCGTCACCCCGTTATGCTCATCGATCCGCCCGGCAACTCGGCCGAACGCGCTGGGCGAAATGCCGACGTCGCCGGAGAACCACAGCGTGACGCGGCCCCAAAAGCACGTGGCCTCGACCGAGTCGATGCTGATCAGCACGTGGACGCCCGTGTTCAAGGATGGTGACTCGGCGGTCCTGACCGGGACGGCGTAGCTCTATTCGCCGAGCATGACCGCGACGGGTGAGTCGGGCGCAGTGACTGATGCGGCACATGAACTGAAGAGAATGACCGATGACAGGAGTGATGCGTAACGCGAGATGGAGTTCATCCGCCACCTCCGGCGCGTCCAGCGAGTGATTCATTGGACGGATCGCCGGAGGTGGATTGCTCGTCAGTTGTTGGGCTTCGGGAGCTAGGCGTTCGGGGATGTCACCGACTCGTCGACGGGAAGGTCTGTGCCAGAGCCATGCCCACCCAACGTGCGCCCCGTTTCTGATAGACGACCAGCCAGGCGATAGTCAGTTCGCCCGGATGCTCGACTCCCGCCGCGTTCTTCTCTACGTACGAGTAGCGGTAGCGAGCAATGATCCAGGCCACACGACCGTCCGGTGACAAGTGCACGATCGGTGAATCGAGCGGGGTAGCTGCGGTGTAGCGAATCTTTTCGAAGTCGTATCCTTCCAATGCGTTCGCTCGTGTCGTTCGGAAGATCTGCCCACGCATGACGCTGTAGACGGTGTCTCCCTCGGGGACTTCGGCCCGGATTGCGGCTGTGTCGGATCTGATGAGATCCGCATTGTCGCTGTCGACTGTCTTGAGAACCTCGGCCCGTGCGGCTACCAGATCGACCGTTTGACGCGCGCAGCCAATCAGCGGAGCGAAGAACGAGAGTTGAACCACCAGTCGAGCGATTCGGGAACGCATCGGCCGCCTCCTAAGGGGGTTGGACAACACGCACTGTGAGACGGACGGCGGCGGTGGCGTTGCTCGGGCTATGGCTGCCCCACGACTTTCGTCGGCACGCACCGCACCACCTCGGATCCTGTCCTCGTCTGCTCCATGTAGCTCTGGAAATGTCGACGTACAAGTGCGTGCGTCGTGCAGCGTTCAGTGGTGGCCCGGGCTCAGCGCCTGAGACGTCTACCGGGCCACTGAGACGGGAGCGACGGATGAACCAGCAGGCGCGGCCCGTTGAGAGCCGCCGCGCCACCGACCGGCGGGGCGAGGGTCAATGTGTACGCGCCCTGACGACCGGGCGTCATGGTCGTGGCGACCAGCACATAGTACGTGGTTGAATCCGCCGTAAACGTCAAGTGCGTCCCGCCGACGCTGTCGTCGGAGGCTACGAGCGTAGCCGAGCTGGACCTGAGTCTGAGATAGTAATCGCTGGTCCTGATTCTGTAGAGCTGGATCAGCGCGTCGAACGCCGTCGTGGTCTCCGTCACGTCCAGAGTCTCGCCTGGGTGGAGATCGATCAGGAACTCGTCACCGTAGGTCGAGCCGGCCTCCGCGCAATCCGTGGTCGACAGCACCTGCTGCGTCGTCACGCCGCGAGTCAGCCAGAAGTCCTCACAGTTCTCTTCCGAAGATGGCGTCTCGGCCGCCGCAAGGGCATAGGGCCCCGACGCGCCGCTAAGGGTACTGATGGCGCCGATCACATACTCGCCACCGGCAGCGACGATTTTGACACGCGCGTTGCGGTAGCTCGTGCTTTCGTCATAGTCGTCAAAGGCGACAACGTGTCCCGCCCCATTCCAGACAAGCAGAGACGTCAAGAGTACGTCTGAGGCCGTCGTGACCACGAGCGTCCGCTGAAGCCCGCTCACGGGCAGGAGGTAGTAATCGATGAACCACACTCGGTCCAGGCAGTCGTATGAGTGCAGGAGCCCGATGACGGTCTCGCCTATGCTCAAAGGGTGCCGCCAGGTGCACGGATCGACAGCGGTCTCGTTGAACGTCGCGGGCGCGAGCCCGGCGACGGTTGCGGTTACGATCACCGCGCCGACAGGGCCGAGGGACAGCTGGACCGCGGTCGCCCCATTGGCGTCCGTGGTGCTCGTAGGCGGCGACACGTCGGCGCCGCCGGCGGCCCAGGTGACGGTCACTCCCGCCATGGGCCGCTTGTCCGATCCTGTCACCACGACGCGCAGCGAATCGGGGAGGTCGTCGCCTCCCGGACCCGTCTGGTTGTCGCCCGAGACGATGGCGATCGCTTTCGGGGTAACGGGGCCTGAGGAATCCTTGCCACAGCCCCATAGCAACGTCGAGCAGCCGACGAGCAGCGGGAGAACGATTGACTGAGCGCGCATAGGACCCATCCTCACTGGAACGAGACAAGTCGGGAGCTGTCTTGCGGCACGATCACTATCGTTCAGTGTTGGAGGAAGCTGCGGACTGGGTCTTCACGGCGTCCTGCCTCGAGAACGGGAGCCGATCCTCGGGCGCAATCGGGGCGCACTGTCAGAATTGTCGCAAGGGGGAAGCTGAGAAACTGGAGAGCAAGTCGGATGCGCATGTCGTCCTCCGCCGAACGGGAGATGCTGCTTGTCGACGGATATGTGACGGACGGAAACAGGACGACTGCTCATACAGTGCTACGGTTGCCCCGCGACCTTGACGGGAACCGTCGAGTAATTGAAGACGCCGCGGCCGAGCTGGCCGCTGTAGTTCTGCCCCCAACAGTACGCCGCCCCCGAACTCGTGAGCCCGCACGTGTGGTTCTCGCCGCCCGCGGCGAGGGCCCGGAAGCTCAAGCCCCCGGTCACGGCGACTGGTGTCGGGCTATTCGTAGTCGAGCCGTCGCCGAGTACGCCGCGGAAGTTGTCCCCCCAGCAATAGGCCGCCCCTGAGCTCGTGAGCCCGCAAGTGTAATCGTAGCCCGCAGCGAGAGCGCTGAAGGTCAGGCCTCCCGTCACCGAGACCGGCGTCGAGCGATTGGTGGTCGACCCGTCGCCAAGTTGGCCGCCATTGTTGTAGCCCCAGCAGTAGGCCGCCCCTGAGCTCGTGAGCCCGCAGCTGTGGCCGCCGTTCGCGGCGAGGGCCTGGAAGCTCAGGCCCCCGGCCACAGCGGCTGGCGTCGGGCGATTCGTAGTCGAGCCGTCGCCGAGTTCGCCGGCGGAGTTGTCCCCCCAGCAGTAGGCCGCCCCTGAGCTCGTGAGCCCGCAGGTGTGTTGGGAGCCCGCAGAGAGGGCGCCGAAGCTCAGGCCCCCGGCAACGGCGACCGGCGTTGAGCTGTTCGTGGTCGAGCCGTCGCCCAGTTGGCCCCAGTGGTTGTAGCCCCAGCAGTAGGCCGATCCTGAGATGGTGAGCCCGCATGTGTAAGTGACGCCTGCTGCTAGCGCGGTGAAGCTGAAGCCTCCGGTCACGGGGACGGGCGTCGAGCGATGGGTGGTCGACCCGTCGCCGAGTTCGCCGTTGAAGTTGTAGCCCCAGCAGTAGGCCGCCCCTGAGCTCGTGAGCCCGCAGCTGTGGCCGCCGCCTGCAGCGAGCGTGTTGAAGCTCAAGCCTTCGGATACGGCGACTGGAGTCGGGCGATTCGTAGTCGAGCCGTCGCCGAGTTGGCCCCAGTTGTTGTTGCCCCAGCAGTAGGCCGCATCTGAATTCGTGAGCGCACAGGTGTGGTCGCTGCCCGTGGTCACTTTGCTGAATCCGAAGCCGCCCGAGACGGGTGCCGGAACCCGCCAGTCCTGACCATCCCCCAACTGGCCCACGGAGTTGTCTCCCCAGCAGTAGACCGCGCCTGAGCCAGTGAGCCGGCCGCACGCATGGGACGCGCCGAGGGAGAGGGCGCTGAAAGTCAGGCCCCCGGCGACGAGGACCGGCGTCGGGCGATTCGTGGTCGACCCGTCGCCGAGTTTGCCCCACGTGTTATCGCCCCAGCAGTAGCCCACCCCTGAACTCGTGAGCCCGCAGGTGTAGGCGCCGCCCGCGCCGAGCGTGCTGAAGTTCAATCCGCCGCCGACGGGGACGGGCGTCGAGCGAGACGTGTTCGACCCATCGCCTAGTTCGCCGAAGGAGTTGTCCCCCCAGCAGTAGGCCGTCCCCGGACTCGTGAGCCCGCAAGTGTGAGCGCCGCCTGCGGCGAGGGCACTGAAGATCAGTCCGCCGGCGACGGGGACCGGCCTCGGTCCGAACGTAATCGAGCCGTCGCCAAGCTCGCCCCACCTGTTATCGCCCCAACAGTAGGCCGCCCCCGCAGTCGTCAACGCGCAGGTGTGATCGCCGCCTGCGGCGAGCGCGCGGAAGCTCAATCCTCCGGCGACGGGAGCCGGCGTCGGCACGGGCCCTGAGTAATCCGTGGTCGTCCCGTCGCCGACTGCGGTATTGTAGCCCCAGCAGTAGGCTGTCCCCGAGCTTGTGAGCCCGCAGGTATGTTGGAAGCCCGCAGAGAGGGCGTCGAAGTGCAGGCCCCCGGCAACGGCGACCGGCGTTGAGCTGTTCGTGGTCGAGCCGTCGCCGAGTTCGCCGGCTGCGTTGCGACCCCAGCAATAGGCCGCCCCCGAGCTCGTGAGCCCACAGCTGTGAAAGCCGCCCGCGACGAGTGTCCTGAAACTCAAGCCTCCCGAGACCGCGACCGGAGCTGAGCTACTCCTGCTCGATCCGTCGCCGAGTTGGCCAGAGGAATTCGAGCCCCAGCAGTAGGCCGAACCATCACCGCTGAGTGCACAGGTGTGAGAGTCGCCCGCGCTCAGCGAACCGAAGCTGATCACCCGCACGGTGATGGCTGCGGGACCACTCACGCCCTCGCTCGTCGCCGTTACGGTCGCCGAACCCTCGCTGACCCCGGTGACTAACCCGCCCCCATTTACGGTCGCCACTGCCGTGTTGTCGCTGCTCCAACTGACTAGCCGGCCGATGAGCACCTTGCCATTCGCTGCCCGCAGCGTCGCGGAGAGTTGAGTGCCTCCCTGCACTACCAGCGTCGCCGACGCTGGCGTGACGCTCACGGACGCGACCGGCAGAGGCGGAGTGACCGTGACCGCAGCCGTCCCGCTCGCCGTCTCGCTGGTCGCGGTAATCGTGACGCTCCCCTCCCGTACGCCCGTTACGGTGGCGAACGCCAACCCCGCGCTCTCAGCGCCGTTCGCTGTCACGGTCGCCAAGGCCGTGTCGCTGCTCGTCCAGGTCACCGAGGGATAGGGAATCAGCCGTCCCTCTGCGTCGCGCACGGTCGCCGTCAGTTTGATTGTATCGCCGGCCGCACCGACCGTCGCCTCTGAAGGTGAAATCATTACGGAGTTTGGGGCCCCCCCAACAGCGACATATGCGTACGCGGTCAACGTGTCGACGCTCGCGGTGACTTGGTAAAGACCAGAGACCTGCGCCGTCACGACCCCGGTTTGAGAAATCGTGACGGAGGGGTCGAGGGTAGACCACGTGACCGGCTGATCGACCAGGATGTTCCCCGCCGCGTCCTGAACGGTTGCCGTGAGCTGGTACGTTGAGCCCACGAGGTAGACAGTATCGGGAGATACGGTGATCGACGCCGGCGGGCTAACTGAGCTCTGCCCGGTCGTGAACGGCACTGTCAGACTTTGCTCCAACGCGTCGCCATCTCGATCTCGGAACGTCCTGGTCACCACGAGGCTGTATTGCGCGTTCCGGGCGAGAGGCGCAACAGGCTTGAAAGCGACCGCCGAGCCATTTCCTGGAAGCAGTGTGAGCGTGCCCGCCACTGCCAGCGGTCCGCTGGACAGACGGACTGAGGACGACGTCAGCGAACTTGGTTCAATCGGTTCGCTGAAGATGATCACGATCGGCGCGTTCAGCGCAACATCTCGCTTGCGCGGCCGCGGCTGCGTTCGAACCACGATCGGAGCACGCACGCTGGCGACTGGCGTGCGGGCGGTGTATACGGGACTCCTCGCGACGTCGTGCACGACAATCTCGATCGTGTCATCGACGGTGGCAACAAGCTCGACCGGCGCGAAGCCGCCGTCGTTCACACCGGTCCAGAGCAGCATTCCGCCCCGGACGCTGCGCACTGAGGCCGTGGACCCCTGCGGCGCCGTTTCCGGCAAGAGCGACGCATACACCACGTCATTGTCTTGGGCATTTCGCGATGCGAGTCCCGCCGTCGGGCTCAACGTTGGTGTCGGCGCGAGATCGGAAACGAACAAGCCCTCGGGGGGCGGCGGCGGCGGTGTTGGACCGCTTTGGTCCGAGCATGCCCCCACGGAGGCGAGGACGAAGAGCAAGGCTATTAGGCGCTTCATTCGCGAGTCATCAGACGGACATCTGATCCCGATCTGCTCATGGGCCGCCGCCGCGCGATGCGCCGCCCACGCTCACGAAGCCTGCCCAGTAAAACGGATGCGCGGTCGAGGTCCCCGTCAACATTTGCCGTTGCGCCAGAGCAAGCGCATGAGCCGGGTTCCGCGCGGCATCGCCGGCCCCGTAAAACCGTTCCATGAGAGCAGCGGTGCCCCAGTCGTCCACCTGCCAGAGTGTGGCCACGACATTGGCGGCGCCCGCATGCAGGAAGGCGCGAGTCAAACCGACCCAATCGTCCCCTGTGGGCACATCCGCCAAGGCGCCGGATCCCAGCGCGGTCTGACATGCGGAGAGCACGACCAGATCTGCGCTGAGCTCGAGTCCGAAAATCTCATGCACCTCGAGACGTCCGTCATCATCGCGCCCGGGCGCGAGCTCGACATACGAAAAAAGCGGGTTGCGCCTATTCAGGACCCCGTTGCTCGCGATATGGAGCACGCGAGCGGTGGGTGCCTCGCGCCGGAATGTCTCCTCATTCGCGGCCGGACCGGTCAGGACGCGTGTCGATGGGCCGGTGAGGCGCTGGATTGCTGCGATCTCTCGCGGCGAGGCGGGGAGCGCAGCGGGCTGGGGCGCGAAGGCCAACACGCCGCCCGCCGAGATGCTGCGCTGCCGGTCTCCCCCCCCTCGATCCCCCAGGGCGAGCCACACTGATGCCGATGGCGTCAGCTCGATCTCATACCGCTGGATCAGGAACTGACTGGATCCTTCCGCCGACAGCAGCGCCGCAAACGGGAGATAGTTCAGCTCGGCATGTGGCACGAGCACGAGCCGCGTGGCCCCCCTGAGCAGCCCAGCCGCTTCGACCGGAGTGATCAAACGCTGGTAGAGCTGCCGCAACGCGGCGCGCCAGAGGGAATCGCCGCTCTTCGGTCGCTGCGCCATGGTCCCGCGAGCGAACTCGACCAAGCGCGCCAGATCTGCCCGGCGCGCACCGAGATCCACCGCGGCGATCGTGTCTGTCCGGATGACGAATGCCAGCGCCCCTGAATCACTGACGAGGTATTCGACGAATGCCCACTCCGGTTTGAGACGCGCGGCGACGCGTTCCCAGGACGCGATGTCCGGCGCCACCAGCGCCGTGTGCCGGGGCGCGCGTTCCCGCATCTCGAGGAGCAGCTCGCCGTACGCGTCCTGCGTGCGGAGCAGTGTCTCGCGCGTGACACCGGCCGAGGAGGCGGGACCACGCAGCGACGCTTCCGGGTTCGCGGTTGACGTAGCGCCGGCCACGTCCTGAGTCAGCTCGGCAAGCCGCCGGCGGAGGTCCTGTTCACGCGCGACGAGATCCTCCGCTGTGTCCGCGACCGCCACGCGGCCCCGCGCCAACAGCTCTAACATTTCGCGCGCCCGCAGCCGCTCGCTCACCTCGAATGCGAAAGCGGGGTGACCACGCTCCTGCTCGAGAACGGCGAGCTGGGCGTAAACGTCCCATTTGTCCGCGAGGAAGGCGGACCGCCGTTCGGCGAGTGTCAGCGAGCGGCTCGGCTGCTCCAGCTCGCGCAACGCGATGCGCAGCTCGCGCGCCGCCGCATCAGCGGTCCCTTGAGCCCGCAGGACCTCCGCCCAGCCGGCATGCAGCCGCCATGCGATTTCGGGCGCCGTGCGGTCGCCGAGCGTCGCGAGGGCGGCTTGGTACAGTGAATCGGCAAGGTCGGGAGCGCCTGCCTGCAACTGCAACGCGGCGATCTCCCCGGCTGCTGCGGCGGCCGCCACAGGATCGCCGTGACGCTCGAGATCGGCGGCTGCACGGGTCAGTTCACGAAAGGCCGCCGCGGTGTCACCGCGCTGAAGCAGCGCCTGGCCGAGCGTCAGACGCGTGAGCGATTCCGCGCGCCAATCTCCGGCGGCGGCCTGGGCGCGCAGCGACGATTCGAGCAATGTCTGGGCGCGCGTGGGCTCGCCGCGCGCGAGCAGCAGTACCGCCCGCCCTTGCTGGGCTTCTGCTTCGCCGCCCCACTCGGCTCCCTGGCGATACAACAACTCCGCGCGCGCGTACAGCGTTTGCGCCTCTGCAAACATGTTGAGCTGCAGCGCGAGATCGGCGCGCGCGAGCTCGATGCCGGCCCGCGCCGAAGGCGGCGCATGTGCCGAGTCTCCGCGTTGCTGGGCACGTCGCAGCTCGTTGCGAGCGTCCTGCAACTCGCCCATCGCGGCGAGCGCGCCCGCCAGATCACTGCGAACGGCGAGCTCGTTCGCCACAGGCCCGGTGCGGGCATATATCGCCAGCGCGTCGCTGAGTGTGCTCCGGGCCGCCGGGTAGTCGCCGCGCCGCAGCTCGAGCTGGCCGAGCCCGTGCAGCGCGACGGCCGCCTCGGCCCACGACTCGCGGGCCCGCCACGTCGCGAGCGCGTCGCGGTACAGCACTTCCGCGCGTGAGAAGTCCCCGGCGAGACTCGCGAGACCCGCGAGGTTGACCAGGTTCGTCGCCGCGACGTCGTCCCGACGGTCACGACGATTGATGGCCAGCGCTGTGTCGAACTGGCGCCGCGCTTCTTCGAGGTCGCCAAGTCGTTGCGCCAAAAGCCCGAGATTGTTGTGGTCGGCCGCGCTACCCCGCGTGTCACCGATGCGGTCGCGGAGCGCGAGCAACTGCGCGTAGGCGTCGCGCGCCGCTGCGAGGTCGCCACGGTCTTCGTGCGCGCCGGCCAGAGACCCGACCGCATTCGCCTCGACCCGGAGGTCACCAATCGCCACGGCCAAGGCGCGCGCCCGCTCGAGATACGTGGTGG
>DASYRD010000137.1:0-46591 GCA_036004745.1 Gemmatimonadales bacterium
GAATCGAGAGAACATGTTGACGACCATTGCAGCCGCCGTCCTGGCTACGCTGGCCCCGCTGCAGGGGGAGACCGACACGACGATCGCCGTGCCGGCCAAAGCGAGCCTGTCGGTGAACAATTTTGGCGGCGCGATCGTCATCCATACCTGGACGCAGAACCGGGTCAAGGTGCACGCCGAGCACGGCAGCCGCGGCAGCATCGAAGCGTCGCTGGTCGGCACGGTCCTGACCCTGAAGGCGGGGAGCCGGCACGGCGCCCCGTCCGTGGTGGATTTCGACATCACCGTACCTGCCGACATGGCTCTGAACCTGAGCGGCACCTACACGGAGATCGAGGTGAACGGCTCGAAGGCCGCGATCACCGCCGAGACGGTGGATGGCTCGATCGACGTGCGCGGGGGCAGCGGCAACGTCATCCTGCACTCGGTCCAGGGATCCGTGACACTTGCGGACGCCACGGGCCGTATCGAGGTGAACTCCATCAACGAGAGCGTCGAGCTGTCGAACATCTCGGGGCCGATCAGGGCCGAGACGACGAACGGCGACGTGATGCTGTGGGGCATCAAGTCGTCGAGCGTCGAGGCGACGACCATCAACGGCGATGTGGAGTACGAGGGCACCGTCACCGACGCCGGCACCTACACGTTCAATTCGCACAACGGGGACATCACGGTCTCGATCCCCGAGGGCTCCAACGTGACGCTGTCGGTCGCGACCGCGAATGGTGACATCAACTCGAGTTTCTCCCTGCCCTTCCAGGGCACGCGTGAGAAGCATCGCTACACGTTCAAGCTCGGCACCGGCAGCGCGCGGATGGAAGCCGAGTCGTTCCAGGGCGACATCGACCTGCGCCGCCCTGCGGAGATGCGGGAGCGCCAAAAGGACAAGGATAAGGACAAGGACAAAGACCACGAGATGGAAAACGAGGAGCCCTAACCATGCGTCTGACGACCATCGTACCCATCATCCTGACTGCGATTGCCTTCGCCGCCCCCGCCCCCGCGGCCGCGCAGAGTCCCGACTTTCGTTGGCACGGCCGCCTTGCCGCCGGCAAGCGGGTGGAAGTGAAAGGCGTGAACGGCGACGTCCGTGCCGTGTTCAGCTCCGGCACCGAGGTGGAAGTGACGGCGGCGAAGCATTCGCGCCGTTCCGATCCCGACGATGTGAAGATCGAGGTGATCGAGCATGACGGTGGCGTGACGATCTGCGCGGTCTATCCGACGCCGCGCCGCGCCCGCCAGGAGAACCGGTGCGACGTCGGTGACTCGTGGCATTCGAGCACCGAGGACAACGACGTGACCGTCGACTTCGAAGTGAAGATCCCGGCGGGTGTCGAGTTCGGGGGCCAGACCGTGAACGGTGAGATGTCCGCCGAGGGACTCAAAGCCGATGTCAAAGCCAGCACCGTGAACGGTAGCGTCCGGGTGACGACGACGGGCCTGGCGGAAGCGTCGACGGTGAACGGCTCCGTGTACGTGGAGATGGGCCGCGCCGACTGGAGCGACGAGCTGGACTTCAGTACCGTGAACGGCGGCATTACGCTGATTCTGCCTTCGGTCTTGAACACCGAGATCCGCGCGTCGACCGTGAACGGCGACATGACGACGGACTATCCCCTCATGATCACCGGGCGCTTCGGCCCGCGCCGGATGCGCGGCACGATCGGGTCAGGCGGGCGGTCGTTGAACCTGTCGACGGTGAATGGGGAGATTCGGCTGCGTAAGGCAACGTGAAGTTGCGGGTGGGTGGGTTGACCCCGGGCTGCCAGCCCGGGGTTAACGCCACCCACCGCGCAGTAATCCGCTCCTCCCCGCCGCAAATCGGTACCTAATCCGCGACCCACCAGCCCCACCTTAGCTCCCCTCTTAGCCCGAGGGGCCCGTGGTGTTGCGGCAACTTCTTGCCCGCACCGAGCAGATCGACGATCTCCGCGACCTGTTTCGCGTGCTCGGGTACGACGCGGCGTGGGAAGCCGTGCCACCCGGGCCCTGGCTGGGCGAGGAGGCGGCAGCAGCGGCCGGCGTCACACGCGCGGCGCTGGTGGCGCGTCACGATGCCTTTCGGGTTTTTGCCCTCGAGGCTGCGGATCCTGAAAGCGGCGCTCGCGCCGCCGCGCGCCGGCTCGCCGCCGGCGCCGAGCGGGGGTTGGCGTGCGCGCTCGGCGGCGTGCCCCGCCGTTTGGTATGCGCCGGGTCCGTCGGCCTTCGCCTCACCACTATCCCTCTGCTCCATCCGCCGGGCGCCGCCCTGGCCGTCCTCGAGCGCCTCGCCCCGGCGGCCGGCGAATCAGCCCTCGCCCTCAGTCTTCGTGTGGGCGAGGTGTTGGCGACCGAAGGCGTCACCCCACGGTTCTTCCGCGCCTTCCGCCAGACTCTGGAGCAACTCACCGACCGGTTGGCCCTGCCCCACGCACGCAGAGATCGGCATGACTTGGCGCTTACCGCGCTGACGCGTGTCCTCTTCCTCTATTTCGTGCAAGCGAAACGATGGCTCGACGGCGACGGTCGCTACTTGCCCAGGCTGCTGCAGAGCGCCCTGACCAGGCGCCTGCACTTCCATCGCGTCTTCCTTCATCCGCTTTGCTTCGGCGTCTTGAACCGACCGGTAGCCAGTCGCAGCCAACGCGCCTCGGCGCTCGGCCAAGTGCCCTTCCTAAACGGCGGGCTCTTCGAGCCGACTCCCCTCGAGCGAAAGCACGGTCCCGCGATCTGGACCAACGCGGATTGGCGTGACGCGTTCGACGACGTGTTCGAGCGATTCCATTTCTCGGTGCGAGAAGACGACGCGGGCGAGCTCGTTGCGCCCGATATGCTGGGGCGAGTCTTCGAGGGAGTGATGGACCCAGTCGACCGTCACGCCAGCGGCAGCTACTACACACCGGCGGCCTTGGTCCGTGAAATCGTGCGCGCTGGTCTCGAGGCCGCCTTGGTGAACCGCCTGGGGCTCGGCACCGCCGCGGCGTCCCGCTGGGTCTACGAAGGCCTCGCCCCGAGCCCGGCTCCGGACCTGCGCACCCTCACCGTGCTCGATCCGGCGGTGGGATCGGGGGCATTCCTGCTCGGCGCCCTGGCGGAGCTCGTGGCGCTCCGCTGCGCGGCGGGTGAAGGGCCCATCCAGACCGTGAGACGCGACGTGCTCGCCCATTCGCTCTTCGGAGTCGACCTCACGCCCACCGCGGTCCGGCTCACCGAGCTGCGCCTCTGGCTCGCGCTCGTCGCCGATGACGACTCGGACCCGGCCACCGTCGCGCCCCTGCCGAATCTCGGCGGTCATGTCCGGCAGGGCGATGCGCTGCTCGACCCCCTCGCGCTGGCGGGGTCGCTGGGCGGACGCGGCCTTCGCATCGGGGGACCCGAAGTCCGCCGCCTCGCGGCGGCGCGACGGACACTCTTCGACCTCTCGGGCCCAACCAAGCGCGCCGCCCAGAACGACCTGGCACGCGCCGAAGCGGCGCTCGCGCGCCGTCTCTTTGCGCAGGCGATCGCCCGACTCGAGGAGACGATCGCCGAGCTGATGATCGCCGCCAAGGATCGCGATTTGTTCGGGCGCCGCCGCGGCCTTGCTCCCGCCGAGCGCGTTTGGCTCAGGCGAGCACGTCAGAGCCTGCGCGATCTGCGCGGTGCGGCTCGGAGACTCGATCGCGACGGCACCGTCCCGTTCTTTTCCTTTGAATCCCACTTCGGCGATGTCGCGCAGGGTGGTGGGTTCGACGTCGTGGCAGGGAATCCGCCCTGGGTGCGGGCCGAGCGCCTGCCCGCCACCGTGCGCGAAACGCTGGCGACTCGTTACACGTGCTGGCGCTCGGGCGGTGCTGGCCCGGGGTTCGCGCACCTTCCCGATCTCGCCGTCGCGTTCACCGAACGGGCACTCGAGCTGGTACGTCCCGGGGGCGTCGTCGCGCTGCTCGTTCCCGCCAAGCTCGGGTCGAGTGGATACGGCGAGGCGCTGCGCCAACGTCTGGCGTACGCGACACGGGTTGAACGAGCCGCGCCGCTGAACGCCTTCGCCGCCCGATCCTTCGCTGCGGCGGTGTATCCGATGGCGCTCGTCGCCGCCCGCGCCGACCCCACCGGCATGGACATGACGGCCACCGCGCTGGGCCCCAAGGGCGCGGCCTCGGTAGTCCCCCAGCGCTTGCTCCAGGCCACGGGTCCATGGGTCCTGGCGCCCGACGCCGATCGCGTGGCGCGACGCCTCCGCGCCGCCTTCCCCACGGTCGCCGACCGTTGGACGCCGCAACTCGGCGTGAAGACCGGTGCCGATGATGTGTTTCTGGTGTCTGACGCCGGCGCGGGAACACGACCCGCAGTGCGAGGTCGAGACCTGGGTGCCTGGCGCTGCGCCGCGCGCCTTCATCTGCTCTGGACCCACGACTCGAACGGACGGCCCCTGGCGCGTCTGCCCTCGGAGGTCGCCGCCCAGCTCGCACCGCATCTCGAGCGATTGCGCCGCCGTGCTGACTACCGCGCGGGTGCCCCCTGGCAACTCTTCCGCACTGCGCTCGCGCAGGCGAGGCATCGCGTCCTGTGGCCCGATCTCTCCCGCCGGCTCGCGGCCGCCGTGCCCGACGCGGCGATCGTGCCCCTGAATACCGTGTACGGTATCACCACACGTGATGAACAAGAAGCCGTGGCCCTCGCGGCACTCCTCAACTCGCGCTGGCTCACCGCGCTCGCGCGTCTCGTCGCCGATCCCGCGCGCGGCGGCTTCCATCGCTTCAACGCCGGTGTCGTACGAAGCCTGCCGGTGCCGCGCCCAGGTCCAGTGTGGACGGCGCTCGCCACCCTCGGCGGGCGTTGCGAACCCGCCGACGACATCGTCGCCGATGCGTTCGAGCTCGACCAACGTGATCGCCGGGCCCTTGAGATCGATTCTCAGTGAAGACCTCGTCCCGGTCCCGGAGCCGCTCACTCTCGCGCTCCGGCCGGGGAGCGAAGCGCCGCCACGTGCGGTCGCGTGCCGCGCGGCGCGCGCGCTGCTCGACGGGCCGGCGCTGGAAACGGCGTCGCATCCGGAAGCGTGGCCGCCGTGGCTCGCGCCGCACCAAGTCCCCGCGGCAGAGCGTCTGAGTCGGATTCTCGCCCGCTACGGCGGAGCCCTCCTCGCAGACGCGGTGGGCCTGGGCAAGTCGTACGTCGCGCTCGCCGTCGCACTCGCGCGGGCCGAGCCGTTCGCGCTGATCGTCCCGGCGGTACTCGCGCCTCAATGGCGCTCACTGCTCGATCGTTTTGGCGTCGAGGCTCCGATCATCACGCACGAGACGCTCAGCTCCCACGCCGACCGCCCTCTACCGTCCGTTACCGTCCGTTGCCGTCTGTTTGTTGTCGACGAAGCCCACCGCTTCCGGAACCCTGAGACGAACCGCCATCGCGCCCTGGCGCGGCTCGTCGTCGGGGCGCGCGTGCTGCTCGTCACGGCGACGCCGGTGCACAATCGGTTGGCCGATCTCCTGCACCTCCTGCGCCTGTTCCTGCGCGACCATGCTCTCGCCGCGATCGGCGTGCCCTCGCTCCGGCGTGCGGCTCTCGGCGACGTAGACGAGACCGCCATCGCTGGCGCAGTCGCCCGACTCGTCGTCGCCCGCACCCGTGCGCGGGTGCGCACCGGCTACGTCGCTGGTCCGGTCGCGCTTTCATTCCCGCGCCGCAGCGATGCCGACCCGATACGCGTCGGCACTGCGCCCGACGAAGTGTTGGAGGCGCTCGTGACCGGAGTCCGCAGCCTGACTGCGGGCGGTCACGCGGCACCCCTGATACGCCTCATGTTGCTGCGGCGCCTGGCCTCGAGCTTGCCCGCGTTCCGCGCGAGCCTCGCGCGTCACGAGGCGTACCTGGATCTCGCCGCAGGTGCCGCGGCGGACGGTCGCGGGCTCACGCCTCGCGAGTTCCAACGCTGCTTTCCTCGCAACGAGTCTCCTGATGTTCAGCTCGTGCTCTTTCCGATGCTGCTCGAGCGAGGCGCCGTCTCACCCACTCCCGAGGACCGACGCGCGTTGGCTCGCCTCCGCGCGCTCGGTGCCGACGGGCGCGACCCCAAAGCGGACGCGCTCGAGCGCTTCCTCGACACGCATCCCGGCAAGACGATCGTCTTCGCCGACGCGCGGGCCACGGTGCGGCACCTGCTGCACCGATTGCGATCGCGCCGGGTCGCCGCGGTGTTCGGCGGATCCGCACGGGAATCGAGCCGGTTCGCCGCGGGCGTTGCGACCCGTCACGAAGTGTTGCGGGCGTTCGCGCCCGCGGCACAGGGGGCGCCACCTCCGTTGCGGTCGTTGGAGACGGACGTGCTCATCGCGACCGATCTCCTGAGCGAAGGGCTCAATCTCCAGGACGCGGAACGCGTCGTGCACTACGACGTGCCGTGGAGTCCGGCGCGCCTCGCGCAGCGCGTCGGCCGCGTCGACCGGCTCGGCTCCCCGCACGCGGGGATTTCCACGGTGACCTTCCTGCCACCGGAGCCTCTGTCAGCTGCGCTGGCGCTCGAGGAGCGCCTCGCCGCCAAGATTCGCGCCCAGGTGACCGCCGCATCAGCGCAGCTCGAGACAACGCGGGGCGCGGCGGCCGACACGGCGGGGATCGACTGGTGCGACCGTCTGGGCGACCTGGCGCGCACGGGTGATACGGCGCCCGTCGGCGCGTGGGCCGCCGTCCGTGGCGAGCGAGAGGCGACGGTGGTCGTCGTGCGCATCGGTCGCCTCGCCGAGGCCATCGTGGTGGAAGGGGGTGTGGCGCGAGCAGATCCCGTCGCCGCCACGCGTCTTCTCGCCCAAGCGACGACAGCGGCGCCGACTGAGGGCGGTCTTGGAGACGTACGGCGAGCCGTGCAGGCCGCGGCGGGGCTCGTGCGCACCCGGCTTGCTGCCTTGCAGGACGCCCGCTGGCGGGCCACCGACCGGGATCGGCTGGCTCGCCGCCTCATTCCGTGGGTGCTGTCGGCGGGTCGTCGTGCCGCGCGGCGCGGCGACGCGCTGCAACTCACCGCGCTGGACGGGCTGGTGTCTCGACTCGCCTCTGGAATGACGGTGGGGGAGGAGTTGCTGCTCGAGCGCATCTTGTCCCGCCGCGAGCCCCTCGCGGTGCGCGATCTCCTCGAGTGGCACGCGCGGCTTCCGCCTCTGCAGGGCGACGACGCGGGCGTCGATGTAGAACTCGTCGCGGCGCTGTGTGTAGATTCCATCTCGTGCCCCTCGACACCTTCCTCTTCGACCTCGACGGCACCCTCATCGACTCGATCGACCTGATCCTGCGGTCGTATCGCCACACGATGAAGATCCACCGCGCCCACGAGCCGCTCCCGCCCGACGACGTCTGGATGAAAGGCCTCGGCACCCCCCTGCGAGTCCAGTTCCGTGAATGGACCGAAGACGCCGCCGAGATCGACGCGATGGTCGCGACCTATCGCGAATACAACCTCTCGCACCACGACGCGCTCGCGAAACCGTACGAAGGCGTCACCGACGCGGTGCTCGCGTTGCACGCCACCGGCAAGCGCCTGGGACTCGTCACCAGCAAGTTCGTGGGGGGCGCTCGCCGCGGCCTGAAACTCGTGGGGCTCGAAGGGGCGTTCGAAGTCATCGTCGGCGCCGACAGCGTCACCCACCCCAAGCCCCATCCCGAGCCCGTGCTCAAAGCCCTGGAGCTCCTCGCTGCCGACCCGGTGCGAACGGTGTTCATCGGCGATTCGCGCCACGATCTCGAGTGCGGCCGCGCCGCCGGCGTCAAAACCGCCGCCGTCCTCTGGGGCCCCTTCGATCGCGCACACCTCGCAGACCTTGCCCCGGACTACTGGCTGGAGAAACCCTCGCAACTAGCGCAGCTTTACGGACCATGACGCCCACCAAATTCATTCCCTTCGATCTCGAGCGCTGGCAGAGCACCTGGGAAAACCGGGTCCGCTTCAACCTCTCCGAGTCCGGCGTGCATCCCCTCACGATCCAGGAGCTGCTCGGCCTCGCCGGCGCCTCCGCCATGCCGCTCCTCGAAGTGCGCCTCGGCTACAGCCAGTCGAACGGCACCGACCTGCTGCGAGAGCGGATCGCCGCGCTCTACCCCGGCGCCTCGCCCGACCAGGTGCTCGTCACCACCGGCTCCTCCGAAGCCAACTTCATCACCTGCTGGCGCATGGTCGAACCCGGCGACAAGGTCGCCGTGATGCAGCCCAACTACCAGCAGAGTTGGGGACTCGCGCAGAACTTCGGCGCTCAGGTCCGCCCGTTCCAGCTGCACGAGAAGGAAGGCTGGGAGCCCTACCCCGAAGAAGTTCGCACCGCGATCGCCCCCGGCACGAAGCTCGTCGTCGTCACGAACCCGCATAACCCGACGGGCCACGTCCTCTCCGACGCCTCGCGCAAGGTGATCATCGATCGCTGCGCCGAAGTCGGTGCCTGGCTCCTCGCCGACGAGGTCTACACCGGCGCCGAGCGCGGCGGCAAGACGACGCAGTCGTTCTGGGGCGCCTACGACAAGGTCATCGTGGTCAATGGCCTCTCGAAGGCTTACGGACTCCCGGGCCTGCGCGTCGGCTGGATCGTGGCGCCGCCCGCCGTTACGCAGGAAGTCTGGTCGCGCCACGACTACACGACGATTGGGCCTTCGGGCGCCAGCGATCACCTGGCGGCCGTGGCGCTCGACTCGCGCGTGCGCGAGAAACTGCTCGAGCGCACGCGCCGCATCCTGAACGCCAACTATCCCGTGATGGAAACGTGGCTCAAGGGCTTCGGCGACACCTTCACCTGGCACGCCCCGCAGGCGGGGGCGATCTGCTGGGCCCGCTATCGTCAGGCGATCCCGGCCACGGAAATCGTCGAGAAGGTGCGGGCGCAGCATAGCGTCCTCCTCGTCCCCGGCGAGCATTTCGGGATGCCGTCGTACCTGCGCTTCGGGTTCGGCGACGACCTGCAACACTTCCAGGAGGCCCTCGCCGAGACCGAGCGCGCCCTGCGTCGCTTGTTCACTGACTGAGGAATGACGACCAAACAGAAGGGCAAAGAGCGCGAGACATCGGTGATTCGCGCGCCGCACGACGGCAGTGAAATCGGCGTCGTGTCGCTCGCGGGTCCCGAAGAAGTGCGCGCGGCGCTCGACGCCAACGTCGCCGCCACCACCGCGTGCCGCGCCCTCCCCGCCTACCAGCGCGCCGCGGCGCTCCACAAGATCGCCGAGGCCCTGACCGCCGAACGCGCCGACCTCGCCCGCACGCTCGCTCTCGAAGCGGGGAAGCCGATCACGCAAGCCCGCACCGAGCTCGACCGCGCGATCGCCGTGTTCAAGGACGCTGCCGAGGAAGCGACGCGCATCTCAGGCGAGATGCTCCCCGCCGACTCGGTCCCCGCGGGCGCCGGGCGCATCGCCATCACGCGCCGCTTCCCGCTGTCGCCGATCGCCGCGATCACACCGTTCAACTTCCCGGTGCTCCTCGCCGCTCATAAGATCGCGCCCGCGATGGCGTGCGGCGCGACCCTCACGCTGAAACCGCCTCCCCAGGACCCGTTAACGACCCTGCGCCTGGCGGAGCTGGTGAAGGCCTCGGGATACCCGGCCGGTGGGATCAACGTCGTCCCCTGTCACGTCGAGGTCGCCCAACTGTTGATCGAAGACCCACGCGTGCGGCTCATCACCTTCACCGGCAGCGCCAAGGCCGGTTGGGCGATTCGCGCCAAGGCGGGCACGAAACGCGTCGCCCTCGAGCTCGGCGGCAACGCCGCCGTCATCATCGAGCCCGACGCCGACCTCACCTGGGCCGCTGCGCGCTGTGCCATCGGCGGGTTCACCTACGCGGGCCAGTCGTGCATTTCGACCCAACGCATTTTCGTCCACGAATCTGTGTACACGCAGTTTCTCGACGCCTTCGTTCAACGAGTCCGTCAGTTGCAAGTCGGCGACGTGCTCGACGAGCAAACAGACGTCGGCCCGATGATCTCGCTCGATGCCGCCGAGCGCGTCGAACGCTGGATCGGTGAGGCCAAGGCGGCCGGCGCGGAGATCGCGCTTGGCGGAAAGCGGACCGCGCAGCTCCTCGAGCCGACGGTGCTCTTGCACACGAGTCCCGAGATGAAAGTGAATTGCGAAGAAGTCTTCGCGCCGCTCGTAACCGTGACGCCCTACGCGAAGCTCGACGACGCCGTCGCCGCGGTGAATGCCTCCCCCTACGGACTCCAGGCGGGCGTCTTCACCACGAACCTCAAGACGATGTTCCGTCTCCACGCGGAGCTCGACGTGGGCGCCGTGAACGGCAACGACATCCCCGGCTTCCGGGTCGACCGCCTCCCCTACGGCGGCGCGAAGGCGTCGGGCCTCGGCCGCGAAGGCGTGCGCTGCGCCATCGAAGAGATGACCGAGCTGCGGGTCCTCACCCTGAAGCTCGACTGACGTGCAAAAGCGCCTGCGGCAGCACCTCCTAGACCTCCTCGGTTTTACGCCCATGAGCTACCGGCCGCCGCTCCCGCGCCGCTGGTGGCTCTACTGCGCGATCGCCTACCTCGCGCCGAGCGTCGTCCTCCAGCTCGTCCCCGCCACGGATGTGCCCTACCGCGACCTCGTCTGGCTCCTCACGCTCGTACCCGCGTACGTGCTCTCGTTGCACTACGGGATGCACGGCGCGGTCTCGGGGCTCGTGATGGGGACGATCCTGTTCACCGCGATCCAGTTCCTCGTCGCCTGGAGTCTCGAGCCCGAGGACTGGCGCATCACGGTGCCGATCTACTTGGCCTACGGAGCGATCGCGATCTCGGTGGGGTGGCTCTCGGAGCAGCTACACCTGTTCTATGACCGCGCGATCGAGGGAGAGCGCGTGGCCGTCGTCGGGCAGGTCGCGGTCGCGATCCGGCACGAGGTGAACAACGCACTGGCGGCGATCATTGCGGAAGGCCAACTACTCGAAGAGGACGGCCGGCTCACGCATCCCGAGGACGTCAGGTCGCTCGAGAACATCATCGCGATGGCGCGGCGCGTGAACGAGAGCATGGAGAAGCTCGCGACCGTGACGCACGCGCCCGTGACGGACTATGTGGGCGGCGTGAAGATGATCGACCTCACCCAGCTGTAGCGCTACAGGCCGACCGCCCGCAGGATGACGTAGCTCAACCCGGCGATCCCCGCCGACGCCGGAATCGTCAGGATCCACGCCCACACGATCCGTCCCGCTACCCCCCAGCGTACCGCCGAGATGCGATTGGCCGCGCCGACTCCGGTGATCGCGCCAGTAATCGTGTGCGTGGTGCTGACCGGGATGCCGTAGTGCGAGGCGAACGCGATCGTCACAGCCGCCCCCGTCTCCGCCGCAAACCCACCGAACGGCTTCAGCTTCGTGAGGCGCTGGCCCATCGTTTTGACGATCCGCCATCCGCCCGCCATGGTCCCGGCACCGATCGCGACGTAGGCCGCGAACGCCACCCACGTAGGGATCGTATCCACCGATGTGACGTGGAAGGCGGCAACCGGGAAGTTCTGAAACAGGGCCTGCTCCGCCACCAGCAGACTTACGATGATCCCCATGGTCTTCTGCGAATCGTTGCTGCCGTGGCTCAGGGACATAAACGCCGCGGACACCAACTGCAGCACACGGAAGTTGCGGTCGACGCGCCTGGGCAGGGAGTTGCGGAGCAACCACGACAGGCCGATGGTCAGCGAAAACGCCACCGCCATGCCGATCATGGGAGACAAAACAATGAACGCGAGCGGCTTGACCCAGCCGCTGGCGATAATGGCGTGGGTGCCAGCTTTGGCGACCGCGGCACCCGCATAGCCGCCCATCAGGGCGTGCGACGAGGACGAAGGCAGTCCCCCGTACCAGGTGATGAGGTTCCACGCGATGGCGCCGAGCAGGCCGGCGAGCACGACGTTCGCGTCCACGATCCCCAGATCGACCAGCCCCTTGCCCATCGTTTTCGCGACGGCGGTGCCGAATACGAAGAACGCGACGAAGTTGAAGACGCCCGCCCACACCACCGCGGCGGTCGGAGAGAGGACCCGGGTGGAGACGACGGTGGCAATGGAATTCGCCGCGTCGTGGAAGCCGTTGATGAAATCGAAGGCGAGCGCGACGACGACGATCGCCAGGACGAACCACACGGAGGCGGTCATCAGCCGTGCTTGATCGTGATGGACTCGACCACGTTGGCGACGTCTTCCGCCTGATCGAGCGTGTTCTCCAGGTTGTCGTAAATCTCTTTCCACTTGATGATTTCGATTGCGTCGCGCTCCTTCTCGAACAGCTGGCCGAGCGCCTCGTGGTAGATGGCGTCACCTTCCTCCTCGAGCTGCTTCGCTTCCACGCAGAACCGCATCACGTCGTCGCCCTTTTTGAGCCGTCCCACCGCCTCGGCGAGGACCGCTACCATCCGCTGGATTACTTCCGTCAGGCGCCGCACGCCTTGCGGCGCGACACCGAGCCGGAAGATCTGGGCGCGCCGCGCCGTGCCGTCCATCGCATCCATCACGTCATCCAGGTCCGAAGCGAGCTGGTGGATGTCCTCGCGGTCGAGCGGCGTGATGAAGGTGCGGTCGAGCCGGTTCACCACTTCGTGCGTGGCCTGATCGGCTTCGTGCTCCAACTTCTTGATGGCTTCGACCATGGGCGTGCGGCGGTCGGGCGCCGCTTCGAACAGGTCGCGGAGGTGCTGCGCGGCTTCTTTGTTGCGGGTGGCGACATCGGTGAACAAATCGAAAAACTCTTCATTGCGAGGCAGGAGGCGCACGGTGTCCCCTGAAAGGGTGGCGGCCTAAGATAGCGGCCGACCGAAACGGCCACTAGGTTATCGAACTCATGACCACTCCTCTCGCTTCCCGCGCGGAATTCGTTCGGGCCATTTCCCGGCTCGACGCCACGGCCCTGGTCGTCGGCTCGATGATCGGTTCCGGCATCTTCCTCGTGTCCGCGGACATCCTGCGCCAGGTCCAGACCCCCGGGCTGCTCCTCCTTGTGTGGGGCATCTCGGGTGTCGTGACGCTGCTCGGCGCGCTTACCTACGGGGAGCTGGCGGCCATGTTCCCCAAGGCCGGTGGCAACTATGTGTACCTCCGCGAAGGGATCTCGCCGCTCTTCGGCTACCTCTACGGCTGGACGCTCTTCGTCGTGATCCAGACGGGGACGATCGCCGCCGTCGCGGTCGCCTTCGCGCGCTTCACGGCGGTCCTCTTCCCGGGCCTGTCGGCGGATGTCTTCCTCGGGACCACGCTCCACTTCCCCCAACCGATCGGCGACATCGCCGTCGGGCTTTCGCCCCAGCGCATCTTCGCGATTGTGTCGATCGTGCTGCTCACCTGGATCAACGTGCGCGGCGTGCGCACCGCCGCATTCATCCAGACGTCGTTGACGGCGATCAAGACGGTCGCCCTCGCGGCCCTCATCCTGCTCGGCATCACGATCGGCCGCAACGCGGAGGCGATCGCGAACAATTTCGGCCCCGCCTTCTGGCCGGCGAGCGGGCTCACCATGGCGCTCTTGCCGGTGATCGGCGCCGCGATGGTCGGCTCGCTGTTCTCGATGGATGCGTGGAACAACGTGGGCTTTGCGTCGGGAGAGCTGAAACAGCCGGAGAAAGACCTGCCGTTCGCCATGGCGGCGGGCGTGCTGACGGTGACGACGCTGTACGTGCTCGCCAACGTCGCGTACCTCCACGTGCTCCCCGCCGACGCGATCGCGAACGCGCCGCAGGACCGCGTCGGCACCGCCGCGCTGCAAGCGATGTTCGGCGCCCCCGGCCTCTACATCATGGCCGTCGCGATCATGATTTCGACCTTCGGCTGCAACAACGGACTCATCCTGTCTGGTGCGCGTGTCTACTATGCGATGGCCGAAGACAATCTGTTCTTCAAGTCGGCCGCCGTGCTGCACCCTCAGTACAAGACGCCCGCCGTCGCGCTCGTCGTGCAGGCGATCTGGACCTGCGTCTTGTGCCTCTCCGGCACGTACGGTCAGCTCCTCAACTTCGTCATCTTCGCCGCGGTGGCGTTCTACATGGTCACCGCAATTGCCCTCTTCGCCCTGCGCAAGAAACGCCCAGACCTCCCCCGCCCCGTCCGGGCTCCCGGCTACCCCTGGCTGCCCGCTCTGTACGTCGTCCTCACCGGGCTGATCGCCATCAATCTCTTGAATCAGGCCGGCACCCGGACCTACTCGTTCCTCGGCCTCGCGCTCGTGCTCCTCGGCGTGCCCGTGTACTACGGCTGGAGACGCATGGTCGCGAAGTAGCATCCCGGCTTGCCGCCGGAGAGGCTTCGGTATATGTTCGGGTGTCCCTATGCCACCCGCACTGCCCTTTACTCGAGCCCCCGTCGAGACCCCCCGCCCGCAGCGCACGCCGAAGCCCGCGCTGTCACCGACGACGCTGGCCCGGACCTGCCCCGAGTGCCGCTCGCCGGCGGTCCCGCAGTCCGGATGCCTGATCTGCCCCCACTGTGGCTGGGCCCGTTGTGGCTGAGCAGCTGGGGCTCCCGCTCCTGTCGGTCATCTCGCAGGCCCCTCGGCTGTCGGTCCTGGATGAGCGCCTGCGGGGCACGCGCTTCGTCTCGATCGCCTCTCAGCGCGTGCTCAACCCGCCCAGTCAGACCGGGATGGACTTCTGGTCCCTCAACCCGTACGTCGGCTGCGAGTTCGGCTGTAGCTACTGCTACGCCCGCTTCGCGCACCGCTATGTGGTCGAGCGCGCGCACAGTGCCGGCAAGCTGACCGACGCCGAGCTCGCCGACTATCGCGGGCCCCACGGCTGGGAGGCCTTCGAGCGCCGCATCTTCGTCAAAGAGCAGATCCTTGGCGCGCTCGAGACCGACCTCCGACGCCTCCCGGAGGGCCAGACTGTCGTCATCGGCACCGCGACAGATCCGTATCAGCCCGCCGAGCGGCGCTTCCGCGTCACGCGGGCGGTGTTGGGGCGGTTAGCGCGGTGCGAAGGACTCTCGATCGGGATCATCACGAAGAGTCCGCTGGTGGCACGCGACATCGATGTGCTGCGACGGCTGGGGGAGCGAAACGCGCTCGAGGTGTACGTCTCCCTGATCACGGTGGACCCGGGATTGGTCCGGACCCTCGAAATGCGCTCGCCGCTCCCGGCGGCCCGGCTGCGGGGTCTGGCCAAGCTGACGGCGGCCGGCATCAACGCAGGTCTCATCGTCGCGCCCGTGCTCCCCGGCATTACGGACGACCTCCCCCACCTCGAGGCGCTCTTCGGCGCGGCGCGCGAGGCTGGTGCGCGCTTCCTGCACGCCGGGCCGCTGCGGCTCTATCCCGCGATCCGCGATCGCTTCCTGCCTCTCCTGGACGAGCATTTCCCCGCGCTGGCCGCTCGCTATCGCGCCGCCTACGCCGGCAGCGGCTCCGCGCCGCGATCGTACGCGCGCGCCTTGAGCCGCCGCATCAAGCGCCTGCAGGCGCGCTTCGGCTTCGAAGTAAACGATGGAATGGTGGATCGCTACAGAAACCGCTTACCGGTGATGCAGGAAGAGCTTCCGCTGGGGGGACGCTAGCGTTCGACCTTCGTGATCGTGGCGATCATGGTCCACAGCTGCGTCATCGTGAAGGGCTTGGCGAGGAAAAACTCGCGCTCCGAGCCGTGGTCCTTCTCGGGGAAGTCTTGGCCGCTGATGAAGAGGAAGTGCCCCCCCAGCTCCGGACGCACCGCGACGGCCTGCTGCCACAACCAGATCCCGTCGCGCCGGGGCATGTGCACGTCCGCCACCACGACGTCGAACGGCTGGAGGTCCACGGCGTCCAGGCCTTCGACGCCGTCCTCAGCCGTGACGACTTCGCACCCCTGTTGCTCCAGAGCCAGGCGGAGCACGGCACGCACGTGGTCTTCGTCCTCGACCACGAGGATCCGTAGCCTTTTCGCTTCGGTCATCGGCTGTTCCCGGGGGCGCGAACCGGGCCTAGGGGGGACTACGTGTTACTGCACGAACTGCACGTCTTGGTTATACGCCTCCGCAGGGCGGGTGGCAAGGGGAGCCCTCAAGCGACGTCGGAAACCGAGCGGGCGGACCGGAAGCGCTTGGCGAGGTCCTTGACCCAGCGGGGAGGGCTGAGACGACGCTCCTCGTAGGCGGCGCCGAGGATCTGGGCGACTTCGCGGCCCAGCGCCAGCGTCTGCTGCGGGGTGAGATCCCCGGCCAGCTCACTCACGAGCCGTACGAACTGGCCCACGTTGGGGGGGCGGCTCACGCGGTGCTGGGCGGCCAGCCACCGCTCAAGTTTCACGCGGGTAGCCGACCTCGGTGCGGCGCCGTTGAGGAAGTTACGGAGGCCGTTGGGACTGATGGCGACTTGCCGTGCGGCGTGCCGGAGCGACTGGCGCGCGACCTCTCGCGCTATGGAGTCACGCAAGAGCGTCACGGGGAGCGTCGGCACGCCGCGGTGGTCGATCTTCATCTCGACCCCTCCGACCGTGCAGTTCGTGCGTTTTCCCGTGCCCTACACGATACGGACGCTAGCCACCGGTCGCCGGCTCGGCAAGACTCCATTGCCCGGTCAAATGGAACACCTTCGTTTCTCCACACACGGGCGCCGCGGGCTCGTAGATGTAGCCATGGACGAACGCCGGCCACTGCGCGGTTGTGTCCGGCGGATTCTCTACGACGATCTCGGCGTTCGGCCCCAAGAGCCCCGAAGGGCGAATCCGCGTGCACCCCACCGAGTCTCGCTGGGCGAAGACCGTTCCAGCGGCGTTGCGGACCGTTGTGGGCGGCACCGTGGGACGAACCGTGACGAAACCAAACGACAGCCAAGGCGCGGAGTTGAGTACGGCACACGCAGCGCAATTCGAGTATGGCACGGCGCCGCGCATCTCGTACACCCGCTCAAACGGTAGCCCCGGCGCCGTGCCCGCCGTATCGAGAGGCACGTTCACCGTGAAGTCGCTCGTGTATCCCTGACCGTTGAGGCAATAGACCGGCTGCTTATCGACGAGGAAGTACGGCGCGAACGTCACGGATACCGCATCGGTCGCCGGCGACGGTTCGAAACCGCGAATGATGGCGCACGGCTGCCACACCACGAGACGCGCGCGGAACGGATCGAAGGTCTGGACCTCGGCCGGCCACTCCATCCACACGATCTGTGTTGCCTGGACCTTCATGTCCGATTCGCACGCCGCCAACGCGAGGAGTGCGACGAACAGGACAGAACGCATAGGTCTCACTCCCGCGTAACGAGGTGGAAGACCTGCGCCTCACCGCACACCGGCGCAGCCGGATAGTGGAGATACCCGCGCACAAAGGCTCCCGAGAGACCGACGGTATCCGCCTGATCCTCAAGGACCATCAGCGCCCCGCGCCCGTAGAGCCCTGCTGGGCGAATCCGCGCACAACCCGCGGTGTCGACTTGCAACTGCACCCAGCCCGCCGCGTTGCGGATCGGCGCTGAGGGCGGCGGGACGGCGGGGTATACGACCACGCCGCCAAAGGCCCGCGCTGTCCAATACAGCTCTGACCATGTGCCGGACGGTTGGGTGGCGCCGCGCATCTCGTAGGTTCGGGCAAAGTCGCTGGCCAACCCGGGGGCGAGGCCTGTCGTATCGAGATTGTTGAGATCCACGAGGACGTCGACCGACTGCGCTGTCACGCACCCCATGCCATCCCGGTCGGCGAGGAAGTAAGGCGCGAACGTCACGGCCGACGTGTCGGCGTGTGGAGAAGGGTTGAATGATTCGATGCGGGCGCACCGCCGAGGCACGACGAGCCGCACGGTGAACTGCCGTTCTGCGATGACCTGCGCGGGCCAGTCCATCCACACCACTGGGGTTCGCATCACGGCTGCGGGCTCACACGCGACCATGAACGCGAAGAGAACGCCGAACAAGAGACGACGCATAGATGGCTCCTCCGATTAGTCCCGCGTGACCAGGTGGAAGACTTTGGACTCCCCACACACCGGCGCGGGCGCGTCGTAGATGTACCCACGCACGAACGCCGACCAGTATTGCGCCGTGTCGGCGGGAGGATTCTCGATCACGTAGCCCGGGAAAACGCCGAACGGATGGAGCGACACGCAGCCGAGCGAGTCGCGCGAGGCGTAGGCCGTACCGCCGGCATTGGTGCGGCCGTTCTCTACCTGCGCGGTTCTCACCGTGATATCGCCGAACGTGCGGATGGGGAACCCCGCGAGGAAGTTGCGCGCTGAGACGTTCGTTCCCGCGCGCATCTCGTACGTGCGTGAAAACTCAGCCTCGAGCCCGGGCACATCCGCCTTCGTGTCGAAGAACTGCGCGACGATCCGGATCGAGGCCGTGTCGATCGGCGCGCTCCCCATCACATCGAGGCGGCAATAGGCCGGCTGACCGGTGATGAGGAAATAGGGCTCGAACGTGACCGCCGATTGGTCCACGGCCGGCGTCGTTACGAACCTCTGGACTTGTGCGCATGACGGGCTGTAACCCACCAACCGCGCGGTGAACGGCGTGGCCACCGACACCTCAGCGGGCCACTCCATCCAGCCGACCTGGGCGGGTTCGATGCGGGTATCGGGTTCGGAACAGGCGACGACGGGCACGGCGAACAACAGAACGAACGAGGCTGAGCGCATGAGGCTTCCTCCTGTGACGAGTGACTATTGCGCGATGCTGTCTACCAGGATCACGGGGGCATCCAGCGCGCATGGGGAGCCCAAGACGGGATCGACCCTCCCATACACGAAGCCGTAGAAACCAGGAGCCCAAGGAGGCGACTGATTGGCCGAAACGAGCCGGCTTGCGCCGTGCGAGATGATGGAGCATCCGAGCCCGTCTTGGAACCCGGACCCAACACCCACCGATCGCGTCAGCGGCTGTACCACGGTGTCGGGAGAAACGGTCAACGCGCCGAAGGTCCGAATGGGCACGCGATCCACTTGGTGCCAGCCACTCGGCGTGCGCACTGTCACAGAGCGCGGCACACTCGCCGAGATCGCCGGCACCCACACCAGCGTGTCGAACGCGTGGATGCTCAACGCACAGATGTCACGGCAGGGCGGTTCGACCGAGTAGGGCTGGATCGTGATCGTGTCGCGAGCGACCGTAATCCGGACGCGGAGTGAAGTGGCACTCTGGCCCATCTCACCGTACACCCGAATGCCGAACGGCACGCCCGCGGTGACAGAGTCCGACCATTCGAGCCACGAAGCGACTACGGGAGTACTGACGTCATCGCTACAGGCGGGGATGACGACGAGGGAAACGACCAACAACGGCGCGAACGACGCGGTGCGCATGCGAACCTCGTGACGGCTACGTCCTCAGTTCTACCCTCCGTCACGCGGGAGTGCCAGCCCCTCCTGCTCCGCCCACATCCGCGCCACCTCCCGGATCGTACCAGGCGCGTTCCCCTCGGCCCGGTTGTTGGCGAGGATGAAAGCCTCGATGCGTTGGCGCAACACCGCCCGAATGATCTCGACCAGGTCCCGCCGTAACTCCGGCTGCGGCTCCTGGATCCGGTCGTACGGCTCGAACGCCTTCACCGCATCCGAGTATCGCCGCCCCGGCTTGAGTAGCGCCCGGACGACCGTGAAGTCGGCGGAGAAGGTCCACGGCTGCTGCAGCTGCTCGCCGATCGTGGGCATCTCGGTCCAGGAGTTGAATACGTGTGCGACTCGGTGCCGCTTCAAGACCTCCCCGTGGAGCCCCGTGAACAGCTCCGGATTACGCAGCTCGACGGCGTAGCGGAAGCCGGAGGGCAGCTCGGCCAGAAAGGCGTCGAGCTGATCGGCCCAGACGAGAGGATCGGGGAGGTCCCGGCCGCGCATCGCTTGGAACTCGAACACGAAGCATCCGGCGTGGTCCCGGAACGCGCGTTCGTAGGGGCCGAGCACCTCATCCTTGAACTTCACCGCGTTGAGAAAGGCGGGGTTCTGTTTTGCCGTGATCTGGTCCCAGACCTTGCTGACGCAGGGGAATCCCAGGGGGAGTGCCTGCGCGTAGGCGCGGAGCACGTCCTCTGACGGCGGTTCGTAGAAGGCGCTGTCGATCCCCACCGTCCGGAACAGGGGATAGCGGACGTATTCCTCGAGTCGTTTGGCCGGCTGGGGACCTCGATAGCGGCGGTGGTAGACGTCGCCATACCACCCGTCGTACGTCCAGGTGGAGGTGCCAAATCGGACGTTGGCGGGCACGCGCCGAGCCAACGCAGCCAACTCGGCGTTGGGGCTTGGGAGGGATTCGAAGTCTTCGAACAGATCAGGCTGGTTCATTCTAGAAGCTCAAACATACCAATCACTTATCTATTAAAAATAGAGGGTTGCGGTCTTCTCGATCTTCGGGATATATTCGGGTCCCATTTGATCTCTGTCAATGTCTCAGCGTCCTACGAGCTCGCTCGCCGCCTGCGTCTGGATTCCCCTTTTCCCACTCCGGTGTGAAGAGGCGCGCCGCGAGAGGCTCGTCACTCACCCTACGGCCATCCTCGCCCCCGACCTGAGCCGCAAGCTGTGGCAGGTCTCACCGCTCGCCCGGCATACGGGCGTTCGGCCGGGGATGACAGTAAGTCAGGCAATCGGGCTCTGCCCCACGCTCCGGCTCTGCGAACCCGACCCGGTGCACTATGACGAGCGGTTCGCCCGTCTGCTCGCGGCGTTGAACGAGGTGAGCCCCGTCGTCGAGCCGGGAGACTTGGGGTTGGCGTACGTGGGCACCGATGGATTGGAAGGGATCTACGGTGCGCCAGGGAGGATCGTCGAGGCAATCGCGTGCGGCGTGCGGAGTGCGACGTGCACACGCAACACGCCGCACGCCGCACGTGTGGGGTGGGGTTTCGGCAAGTTCACCGCCTGGGTCGCCGCGAGCCGCGCCAAACCGGGCGAAGCCGTAATCATCCCGGCGGGTGGTGAGTCGAATTTTCTCGCTGCTCAACCCATCGCGGTCCTCCCTCTCGACCCCGACACCCTTCGTCGTTTGCGCCAGCTCGGCATCCGCACCCTCGGCGCGCTCGCCGCGCTGCCGGAGGAAGCGGTGACGGCGCAGTTCGGCGCGGTGGGGCGGCGGCTCTGGCGGCTCGCGGCGGGACGCACCGTGGAGCCGGTCGTCGGGAGTATCGCCCCCGAGCCGATTGTCGCCGCGCTCACATTCTTCACGCCGGTCGGTGAACGCGATTTGATCGAACGCGCCATCGATCAGCTGATCGCGCGCGCGCTCAAAGACTCGCGCCGCATCGGCTGGCGGGTGCAGGCGGTGCGCCTCGTCGCCGAAGTCGAGGGTGGCCGCTCCTGGCTCGCCGATCTCCTCCTCAAGGATCCGACCGCCGACGGCGCGCGCATCGCCGCTCCACTCCGAACGCGGCTCGAGCAGGCGCCACCCGCCGGCGCGGTCACCCGTCTCATCCTCGAGCTTACCGCGTTCGCGCCGGGGACCACCGAGCTCCAGCTCTTCGCGCGTGACGCCGTCGCCGCGGCGCGGGCGGGTCAGCGGCGCGCGCTCGAGAGCGCCGCGCGGGAAATCCACCAGCGCTTGAAGCGCACCTGTCTCTATCACGTCATCGAGGTCCAGCCATGGTCGCGCCTGCCCGAACGCCGCTACGCGCTGATCGACTTCGAGCCCTGAACGTCCCCCAGCCCGTCGCCGTCGAGTGCGACGAGGACGATCGGCCGCGCGTGGTGAGCGACATCGCCATCGAGACCATCCTCGAGAGCTGGCGCATCGACGACGAGTGGTGGCGCCAATCGATCACGCGCTGCTATCACGAAGTCCTCCTCGAGGGCGGCAAGCGCGTCGTGCTGTTCGAGGACGTTGCCACCGGTGAGTGGTTCGCCCAAATGCCGTGATGTACGCCGAGCTGCACTGCCACTCCGCCTTCTCTTTCCTCGACGGCGCGTCTCTCCCCGAAGACCTCGCGGGGACCGCGCACGAGCTCGGCTATCAGGCCCTCGCGCTCACCGATCACAACGGCCTCTACGGGTCGATGACGTTCGCGCAGGCGGCGAAGTCGCTCGGTCTCCAGGCGATCACCGGCGCCGAGGTGACGCTCACGGACGGTGCCCACCTCACGCTGCTCGCCGAGACGCAGCAGGGATACTCCAACCTGTGCCGGCTGCTCACGGAGACGCACCTCGGCGCCGATCGCCTCGACCCGCGGCTCGCGTTCGATTCGCTCGCCGTGCGTCAGGAAGGGCTGATCGTGCTCTCGGGCGGCCGGCGGGACGGACTGCTGCCGCGGACCCTCGAAACCGAAGGACTCGCGGCGGCGCGCCAGCTCGCCGAACGCTGTCGGGAGTTGTTCGGAAGGGACCGGTTTTTCGTCGAAGTGCAGCGGAATCGCGTGCGGGGAGATCTGTCAGTGTCACGGGCGCTCATGGACATCGCGGCGTCTTGTCGTCTTGGCGTCGTGGCGTCTGGGGACGTCCATTACCACCGCCGCGAGCGACACCGGCTGCACGATGTGCAGGTCGCAATCCGCACTCGCACGACGCTCGATGGCTCGCATCGGGCCCGCCGCCCCAACAGCGAATTTTACTTGCGGCGACTGGAAGAAGTCATCTCGCTGTTCAAAGACTGTCCGGATGCTGTCGCCAATGGTTTGAGCATCGCCGAGCGCTGTCGGGCCTTCGATTTGACCCGCGACCTGGGTTACACCTTCCCCGAATTTCGCGGTCCACTTCAGGCGCCCCGAGCGCCCGCGCCGCAGGCTCTCGCCGAGCTGTGCCGCGCCCGGATGAGCGATCGCTACCCTGAAGACTCGTTGTACGTGGACGCCGCCGAACGACGGCTCGGCGAAGAACTGGCTCTGATCGAGCATCACCGGCTCAGTGGCTTCTTCCTCGTCTACAACGACCTGTTCGAGCTGGCCCGAGAGGTCGCCGCCGACGTGCGCCGCGGCTCCCGCCGCGCGTCGGGGAATCTCCTTCCCGGCCGCGGGCGAGGTTCGTCGGTGTCGTCGATCGTCTGCTATCTGCTCGGCCTGTCGCACATCGACCCGATCGCCAACCGCCTCTTCCTCGGCCGCTTTTTGAACGACACCCTCGCCTCGGTGCCCGATATCGATCTCGATTTCCCGCGTGAGATCCGCGAAGAGCTGATTCGCCGCGTCTACAAGCGCTATGGCGACGACCATGTCGGCCTCGTCTGCTCCTACCCCACCTACCGGCTGCGATCGGCGGTGCGCGAGATCGGCAAAGCGCTCGACCTGCCGCTCGGAGAGATCGAGCTGGTGGCGAAACTGGCAGACCGGCGGTCGGGTGGACTGGCCGACGAGCTGGAGCGGCTCCCCGGGTTCGCTGGGCGCAAAGACGCGCCGCTCTGGAAGGAGCTGTGTGAGCTCGCGGAAGAAATCCGGGGACTGCCGCGTCACATCTCGCAGCACGTCGGCGGGATGGTGATCTCCTCCCGGCCCCTCGTCGAGATTGTGCCGCTCGAGCGTGCCGCCATGGAAGACCGCGTCGTCTGCCAGTGGGACAAGGAGTCCTGCGACGACGCGCGTTTCATCAAAATCGATTTCCTCGCGCTCGGGATGCTGTCGCTCGTCGAGGAGAGCGTCGAGCTGATCGCGCGCAAGGAAGGCCGGCCCCCCGATCTGTCGCGCATCGATTTCGACGACGCCGCCGTGTACGACCGCATCTGCGCGGGCGACACCGTCGGCCTGTTCCAGATCGAGAGCCGCGCACAGATCCAGATGCTGCGCCGCACGCGTCCGCGCGATCTCGGTGACCTCGCCGTCGAAGTGGCGATCGTGCGCCCCGGCCCCATCGTGGGCGGCGCGGTGAATCCGTACGTGCGGCGCCGCGAGGCGCAACGTCACGCGCGCGAAGCAGGCCGGCCCTACGAGCCGCCCGTCGATCATCCGTTGTTGCGCGAGTGTCTCGGCGAAACGCTGGGCGTCATTCTGTATCAGGATCAGGTGCTCCAGGTCTGCCGGGCGCTCGCGGGATTCTCCTCGGGACAGGCGGAGGCGCTGCGGCGCGCGATGAGCCGGCGCCGCTCGCGCGAGCTGATGGGCGGGTTCTGGGAGGAGTTCAAGACGGGCGCCGCGGCGCGCGGCGTCCCCGAAGCCACCGCCGAGAAAGTCTTCACGCAGGTGATCGCGTTCAGCGAGTTCGGCTTCCCCAAGTCGCACGCGGCGGCGTTCGGCCTGCTCGCCTATCAGTCGGCGTGGCTGCGTCACTACCACCCCGTCGAGTACTACGTCGGCCTCTTCAACAATCAACCGATGGGATTCTACTCGCTCGATGTCCTGAGCCGAGACGCGCAACGCAACAACGTCAAAATCCTGCCCCCCGACGTGAACGCCAGCGACGTCTGGTGCACCGTCGAGGCCCGAGCGTTGCGTGTCGGCCTGGGCTTCGTGCGCCACTGGAGCGAAGAAACCGCGACGGCCACGGTACTCGAGCGCGAGCGGCGCGGACCCTTCCGCAGCGTAGGAGACTTCGTGCGCCGCACGCCCCCAGACCTGAAGCGCACGGCGATCGAAGCCCTGGTGTGGGTGGGAGGGTGTGATGGCTTCGGGCTCACGCGCCGGGAGCTGCTCTGGCAGGTCGGCCTGTGGATGCCCCCCAAAACCGAGCAGAGCGGCGACGGCCGCGGGCGGCGCCAGCTCGAGTTGGCCCTCGACCACCCGCACGAGCACCTGCGGTTTGGGGGGCTCGCGGCCCACGAACGGCTCCTCGCCGAGTACGCGACGATCGGGTTTTCGGCGGGGGCGCACCCGTTGAGCCTGGTGCGGGATGCCCTGCCGCCGGGGCTGACCGCCAGCAACCGACTATCGGAGCTCGAGGAGGGAGCCCAGTGCCAGGTAGCCGGGCTGGTGGTCGCCCGCCAGCGCCCCGAGACCGCAAAGGGGTTCGTTTTCGTGCTGCTCGAGGACGAAGGGGGGATGTCGAACGTGATCGTCCGGCCCGACATCTATGACCGCTACCGGGCCGCGGTGCGGGGCGAGCCATTCCTCTGGATCCGCGGCAAACTCGCCAAAGACGATGGAACGGTGAACGTCCTGGCTGAGGAGATCGAGGGCCTGCAGTGCGGCGCCTTCCTCAAGGCTATGCGCCAGGTGGCGCCGGACTCGAAGGATTGGGGATGAGTGTGCGCGAATCCAGCCGGTAACCGTCCTAAGGTGAATGACACCCTCACCAGGAGGACACATGCTCAATCCTATTACGGCTTCGCTCGCTGCTCTGCTTCTCGTGCAAGCGCCGTCCCCCGCCTCCTCCCCCAGAGCCGCGGCAGAGATCCTCACGGCCGGGTCTGGTGAAACGACCTTGTCACCTCAACGGGCCACCCTCCGCATCGGGATGAGCAGCCGTGCGGCCAATGCCGCGGATGCATCGAACCGCAACGCGAAGCTCCTCCAGAGCGTTCTCGATACCTTGAGGCGCGCGGGATTCCCGCGTGAGTCGCTCCAGACAGTCGCGTTTGGTGTCGGTCCCAACATCGACTACGAGCACGGGAGCAAGGTGACCGGCTACGAAGCGACTGCCGGTGTTCGCCTGGTGGTGCACGATTTGACCCGGATCGGTCCACTCATCGACATGACGTTGAGGGCCGGTGCCACCGATCTGACGAGCATCACGTTCGAATCGGACAGCGTGGAAATCGGCCGCCAGCGCGCACTCGCCCAGGCCCTCGCAAAGGCTCGCAACGACGCAGAAGCCCTGGCGACTGCCGCCGGGGGATCGCTTGGCAAACTCGTCGAAGTCTCGTCACGACCAGGCTACGGCTTCGGCTACTCTTCAGCGCTTGAGGAGGTCGTCGTAACCGGCGTTGCGGCGCGCTCGGGGCCGGCGATCACGCCGCCAGACGTCGTGGTTCGCGTATCCGTCCAAGCCCGCTGGGAGTTCGTGCCGGGACATTGAGCGCCCCGTAGCGGAATCGGCGCCGCGTCGCCAACCTATGGCATGCGTCGCGTCCTGTTGCTCTGTCTGGCCGCCGCCTGTGGCGGCGGCACGCCTCCCCCGGCTCGACCGGGTCCAGCAGCGGCGCCAAGCGCTGCACCCGCTCGCGCGGCCCCGATTGTCCTCAACTCGGCCGTGGTCAACGGGACCACTCTGGCCTATCGCGTCGTGGGAGACTCGGGAACGCCCGTCGTCTTCGTCCACGGCAGCCTCGGCGACCAGGGCGATTGGAACGGTCAAGTCGCCACGTTCGCCCAGACGCACCGCGTCCTCGTCTACAGCCGCCGCTACCACCCACCCAACCCGCAGGTCGACGACGCGCAGACGTATTCGCCCAACCTGCACGCCGAGGACCTCGCCGCCCTGCTGCTGCAGCTCGACCTCGCGCCCGCGCACGTCGTCGGGGAGTCGTACGGGGCGTACACGGCGCTCGTCCTGGCCATGGAGCACCCCGAGCTGGTCCGCTCCATCGTGCTGGGCGAGCCGCCGATCATGCCGCTGCTCACACGCTCACCCGAAGGCGACGCGCTGCGCCGTAACTACGTCACCACGACGCTCGATGTGGCGCGGGCGGCGTTCTCTCGAGGAGACTCCGTTGGCGCGCTGACCGCCTTTCTCCGCGGCGAGGGGCTCGCTCCGGGGTCCACGACGATGTCGCACGCGTTCGAGATGCGCCGCGAGATGGCCGCCAGCCGCGATCAGTACATGCCGCCGCTGACCTGCGCGGACCTCGGGGCGCTCCATACCGGCGTGCTGCTCGTCCGCGGGGACCGCAGCCCACCCGTGTTCCAGGCGATCACCACCGAGTTGGCGCGCTGTCTACAAAATGACTCGACGGCTACGGTTCCATCGGCCGGGCATTGGATGAACAGAAGTAATCCGTCGTACTACAATCAGCTGGTGCTCCGCTACATCGCGAACCACTGAATGCGCCCCTGGCTCGGTGTCACGCTCACTGCCGCAATCCTGCTCCAGGGAGCGGGCCAAGTTCTCGGCCAATCGCGTTCCGCCGCGCAGCTTCAAGCAGCGCGCCAATACATGGCGACGAATAATCTCGACAGCGCCGACGCGATGTTGCGGTCCGCGCTCGAGAGTTCCGTCTACGTAATGGACAGCGTCAATGTGTTCGTATGGCGCGGCATTCTGGAACGACTACGGGGAAGCGACAGCCTGGCGCGCCAGAACTTCCGGCGGGCACTGATCCTCAATCCCGCCACCGCAGTGCGGGGCTTGGACCAGATCTCGCCCGGTCTCGGGGACCTGTTCGACGCCGAGTCGCGGGCGGCCCGCGTCTACCACGCCGCAGATCTCGAGCAACAGCCCGCCTGGAATTCCGGACCCCAGCTCGTCTACCCGCCCGACCTCAAACGCCGTGGCGTAGCCGGCCTCGCGGTCGTGCGAATGGTCGTGGACACGCTGGGCCACGTCGAGCCGCGCTCGGTCGAGGTGATCGAAACGCCGGACTCCGGGTTTCTCCCGCCCCTGACGCAGATGATTGTCGCGACGACATTCACGCCGGGCCGGGTCAGCGGCCATCCCGTGCGCAGCATGACATCTCTGTCATTCAACCTCGCGCCCCCGCCCGTACCGACGCTCGGCGCGACACAGCTCGTCAGTGCCGCGCGCAGGCACCTGACCGCCCACCACGCCGACAGCGCGCTCGCCTTGGTGACCGACGCGCTCGACCCCGCCGCGAACGCGACACCGGGCGAGCGGGTCTACGCGCAACTCGTACAAGGTCTCGCCTTGAAGGCCCTGGGACGGGACAGTCTCGCCTCCGCCGCCTTCGACGCGGGGACCGCGGGCTATCGTGACCTCACCGCGCGAGGCGTAGATCTCGCCCCGTTCCTGCGGCGCCTGGCGGACTCCGTTCGCATGGCCCGGCGCCGCGGCGTGGCACCACCCTCCGTGGCATCCGGGCTCGGCACGCCGAGCGCCGCGGGCGTGGATCAGCAACCGGCGCTGGTCACCCACCCGTCCATCCGCTACGCCCCCGAAATGCAGGCGCTGCGCGTCGGCGGCACGTTGATCGTCGAGGCGACGCTCGACACGACGGGGCACGTGATCCCGGGCAGCGTCAGAATCGTTCAAAGTCCGAACCCGGTCTTCGACGATGAGGCGCGGCGCGTCGTGCTGGCCGCGACGTACCGACCGGCCCGGCAGGGCGGGAGAGCCGTGCGGTCAGTTATTCGGCAGCCGATCACATTCGCGCCCTATTGATGGACGACCCCTCAAGGAACTCGCCGAGACGATGAAGGAGCTGAGCGAGATCCAGCAGCAGATCGATGACTCGGCGCGCAGGATCGTGGAGAGTGTTCGTACGCTCGTCGACCACCGCACCGAGTATCGTCTCGTGCGGGCCGACGACTATCCCGAATACGACGCCGCCTACTACGACGGCACCGAGCGAGACCTGGCGGCAGAGGGCATCGCGTCGTTGGGCGACTTCGATGACGAGACGTTCAGTCGCACCCACCCCGATAAGAATGTGTTCGTGCGACTCGGCCTCGCCGCCGACGCCACCACCGGGGCCATCTGGTTCCGGCTCGGCACCGCGACTTCCCTGGCGCTCCAGTCGTGGCTCGAAGACGGCCGCACGATCATTACGGTGCGCTCGAGCACCGAGAGCGCCGTGCCCAACCGCCCCGAAGTCGCCCTGGAGCGCGTTGCGCCTCAGACATCTGTGCGAGACGTCGTGCGCCGGCACCGCAGCCGCGTAGCGGCAGCCGGCGCCCTCCCCCGCCTGCTGCGTGGGCTCGAGGACCTGGTCGCGGCCTACGCCGCGGACGAACAGGCGAGCGCCGCCTTCCGCGCTGGTCAAGGCCTCGCGTTGTTCGAGCCGATGCTGCGGAAAAAGCTGGGAGACAACTACGAGGACGAGGGCGCGCCCCTCGTCGAATCGATCCTCGCGCATCCCGAGTGGTGGACCGGCGAGGCGCCGAAGCCGGTGGCCCCGACGGGGGGGGGCCCGATCAACCTGATGTTCCTCGCGTCGCGGGAGCACGACGGTCGCGGGTACTTCACGACCGCCGGCCTCGCCCTGCATGGACTGCCGGATCTCCAGATGAGAGCCGTCGCCGCCAATCACTGCCGCGCCGCGCGGTTTCTCATGAGCGTCGTTGCCCGCAAGCTTGTCCGTGACGTGGCGGAGCGACCCCTCCCCGCCAACCTCGAGCTCGAGCTGACCCGCGCCGACGTGGCGCTCCCCGCCGAGTTCGTGTCCATCGGCCGCTATCCAGAGGTGGAAGTGACGTCCGAGGGACCGGCGCGGGTGCGCCTGGTCCTTGAAGGCTTCAACACGGGCTCGGAGCCCGAGCTCCTGCATCTCGTTCCGCCCGGCGATCGCTCGGGCTCCAAGGACGAGTGGCTGCGCGACACCTGTCGTCGCCTCGGCCAGGACGCTCCTCCGCCCCTCCCTCTCGACGCTTTCGATGCCCAGATGGAGGCGGCGCGTCGCAAGGACGCCGAGCTGACCGACATCGTGGCCCAAGAGTTTGGAGTCGATCTCTAGTGGCGACCGAACTGGCTACACTCGCCGGCGGGTGCTTCTGGTGTCTCGAGGCGGTGTTCCAGCAACTGCGCGGCGTCACGAAGGTCGTGTCCGGCTACACGGGGGGGAGCGTTCCCAACCCGTCGTATCAGGCCGTCTGCACCGGCACCACAGGCCACGCCGAGGTCACCCAGGTCACCTTCGATCCCGCCGTGATCGCCTATCGCGACTTGCTCGACATCTTTTTCACGATCCACGACCCGACGACCGTGAACCGCCAGGGCAACGACGAGGGCACACAATACCGCTCGGCGATCTTCTACCACTCACCGGCGCAGAAGGCCGAGGCCGAGCGGACGATCAAAGACCTGGAAGCGGAGAAGGTCTGGGATGATCCGATCGTGACTGAAGTCGTGCCACTCGAGAAGTTCTATGCGGCGGAGAACTACCATCAGGACTACTACGCGCGGAACCCGGACCAGGCCTACTGTCGCGCGGTGATCGCGCCCAAGGTGGCGAAGCTGCGCAGCAAGTACTTCGAGAAGCTCAAGAGCTGAGGTACGCCCGCACGAGCGGAGCCACGCGGCGCCGCACCAGGGCCGTCCGCAGCAGCTCGCGCTCCTCGGGTGTCACGTCCACGAGGACATTCTCCCCTCGCCCCTCTCCCTCTTTGACCGCCACGGGCACACCGTCGCGATAAAGAATCCGGTTGGCCGCGACCGCCGGCACTGCATCACCCGGAGTCAGGATGCCGACGAGGTTCAGGGGATCAGCCCCGCTCACCGCGACCAGCTCGCCGTTCCCCGGCTCGCGCCGCACCTGGCGCAGCAGTCCGATCGCCTCCGGCAGCGCGTACTGCTCGCCCGAGAAGCCGCCGACAAAGCGGCCCCCGCGCACCTCACCCCGCGCTTCCAGGCGCCGGTACACGCGCAACACGTCGCGCCACGGCGCGAGCAGACTCTCCCGCTGCACCAAGCGGCGGAACACGACGCCGTAGCGGCGCAGTAGCTGCCAGGCGATCGCCTCGGCGATCTGCTCGTCGGGGAGTGGTGACCGGTGCCGCACCCGCGACCACCGCCCCGCCGTCTCGACGCCGAACGCTGCCACACGGCCGCGACGCCGATAGCCGCCCGTTTGACTCAGCGGCTGGCGCCGGGCCGACGGGACGAGCAGCGCCCGCAGACCCGCGAAGCTGTCCGACGATACGAGCCCCCACGCAACCAGCTCGCCGAGCCCCTTCTCGACTTCCGTGCGCAACAGGCCGGTGGCGTTCACCAGGTCGCCGAAGAACGAGGCGCCGCGCTCGTCGAGCGCGGCGACCAACGCTCGCGCCGTATGCGAGAGCGGCAGCTCAGTGGGGTCGACGTCGGGCGTCGCGGCATGCCACACGGCTCCCCGCTCCCGTCTGAAGAGCGCGATGGGCGTTGTGCGGATCGGTCCCGCCTTGGCCCGCGCTCCGGCCTCCGCACTCCGCATCGCCGTCAGCCGACCCCACGCGGTCTCTCCCGACAGGCACAGCCCGTCGAGCCACAGCGGATCGTATTGCGCAATCCGGGCTGGCAGGACGTCCGATTCCCACGCGGCCGCCGCGACTTCATAGCCGTCCAGGAGGTCGAGTACGGCCGCGAGACCCTCCGGGCCTTCGGCATTGGCGTCGGGAGCGACGCGTTGCCAGCGGAACAGGAACCGGAGGAAGTCTGCCGCGGCCACGGGCTCGATCTCGCGGCGCAGGCGGTCGAGCGTGTACCGGTGAATGCGTGCCAACAGGCGCCGCTCGCACCACTCGATCGCTTCTACGCCCGACGAGAAGCGCCCGCGCAGCGCGAACCCTTCGTGCTCCAAAGCGCCAAGGGCGAAATCGACATCGCCAGCAGGGATGCCGAGGACACTCGAGATCTCCGCGCTTGTCGTTGGGCCGATGACCTCGAGCCGGCCGCGCGCCAGCTCCCGAATCGCATCCTCACGGGTCCACGCCTTCGCGCGATCGCGCTCCGGGACGACGACGCCTGGCTCCCACGACGCGCCGGGGAACGCCGCCTCGAGCATCGGGACCCGCTCGGCGGCGACCCAGAGCCGGCCGTTCAGTGTCGTCGCGCGACCGGCGCCCCGCAGGTTCTCGAACAGGGCGAGCCATTCCTTATGGAACGGGGCGGCGCCCATGACGAGCAGCGCATCGTGCACCTCGTCGCGATCTTGCGGGTCAGGCCACGCTTCCTCGCGCACTCGATCGATCGCGGCTGCATCGAGTCTGCCGAACTCTTCGGCGCTCTTGACGTCGAGCCCGCGTCGCGTGATGACGGCTTGCGTGCGCCGCTCCTCGAGCGGCGCGTCGTCGAGGAACGCGTAGGGCCGGGCGTTGAGCACCTCGTGGCACAGGGGCGACGGCTCGGGCGTGTCGCGCGCGACCAGGGTGTACGCGCCGGCTTCCATCCCCTCGAGCACCCGCTTCAGCCCGGGGAAATCCATCGCCTCGAGCAGACAGTCGGCGATCGTCTGATTCACAAGAGGATGGTCGGGAATCTCGCGGTCTCCCACGAGGTTCTCGGGGCAGGCGAGCTGGTCGGGGAACACCGCCGCGACCAGGTCCTCCGCATCCATTCGCTGCAGCGGCGTCGGTACTTTGCGTCCGCCGCGGAACCGCAGCACCGCGAGCGCGCGCGTCGCGTTCCAACGCCAGCGCGTCCCGAACACCGGCGCGTCGAGCATCGCCTGGACGAGGAGTGTCTCCGCGGTCGCCGGCTTCAGGTACTGGAACACCTCATCGAGCGGGAAGCTGTGTTGCGCGCCGAGCGACAGGATGATCGCGTCCTCGGTCGCGGCCGCCTGCAGCTCGAAGTTGAAGCTGCGGCAGAACCGCTTGCGCAACGCCAAGCCCCAGGCGCGGTTGATGCGGCTGCCGAAGGGCGCGTGCAACACTAGCTGCATCCCGCCGCCCTCGTCGAAGAATCGCTCCAACACGAGACACTGCTGCGTCGGGATGACGCCGAGGACCTGCTTCGTGGCCGCCAGGTACTCGACGATCAGGCGCGCACCGGCCTCGACGAGGCCGATCGTATCGACCAGCCAATCGATCGCGGCCTTCGGGTCGCTGAGCCGATCGCTCACGTCCTGGCGCAGCCGTGAGACTTCCTCCGAGAGCTCGATCGTCCGGCCCGGCGCCTCACCCAGCCAGAACGGGAGCGTGGGCGGCTCTCCCTTGGCGTCGGCCACGCGCACCTGCCCCGACTCGACCTTCACGATCCGATAGGACGTGTTGCCGAGCTGGAAAATGTCTCCCGGCGCGCTCTCGATTGCGAAGTCTTCGTTCAACGTGCCGACGAACGTTTCGGTCGGCTCGAGAATGACGCGATAGTCCCCCAGGTCGGGGATAGCGCCGCCGGAAGTAATGGCCGCGAGCCGAGCGCCGCGGCGCCCCTTCACGCGGCGGTTCACCCCGTCATAGTGCAGGTGCGCCGCGCGCCGGCCGCGCCGTGTGGTGAACCCCTCGCCGAGCATCTGCACCACTTCGTCGAATTCACGTCGCGTCAGGTTGCGGTAGGGATATGCCGACCGCACGAGATCGAAGAGCGCATCTTCGCCCCACTCTTCGGCCGCCGCGGCCGCCACGATCTGCTGCGCCAGGATGTCGAGCGGTTTTTCTGGGATGATCAGGCGGTCCAGGCGTCCTTCGCGCGTCGCCCGCACCAGTGCCGCGCACTCGATGAGCTCATCGCGCGATAGGGGGAAGATCCGTCCCTTCGGAATCGAGGTCAAACGATGCCCCGAGCGCCCCACCCGCTGCAGCAGCGTCGCGATCGATCGGGTCGAGCCGATCTGGATGACGAGGTCGATGGTCCCGATGTCGATGCCCAGCTCCAGCGACGCCGTCGCGACGAGCGCCTTGAGCTCGCCCCGCTTGAGCCGCTCTTCGGCCTCGAGCCGCTTTTCGCGCGACAGACTGCCGTGATGGCTCGTCACCTGATCCGCGCCGAGCCGCTCGGAGATCTGCATCGCCAGGCGCTCGCACAGGCGCCGTGTGTTCACGAAGACGAGAGTCGTTCGATGCGCGGTGATCAAGTCGGCGATGCGGGTGTTCACTTCTTCCCACACCTCACCTGACATCACGGCTTCGAGCGGCGAAGAGGGAATCTCGATCGACAGATCGAGCGTGCGCGCGTGCCCCGAGTCGATGATCTGGGGCAGTGGGGCGTTCGTGCCGACGAGGAACCGGGCGATCTCGTCGATCGGCTTCTGCGTCGCCGAGAGGCCGACGCGCTGCGGACGCGTGCCGACCAAGGCATCGAGCCGCGCCAGCGACAGCGCCAGATGGCTGCCACGTTTGTCGCGGGCCACCGCGTGGATCTCATCGACGATGACCGTGCGCACCGTGCGCAGCATGTCGCGCGCGCGATCGGAGGTGAGAATCAGGTATAACGACTCGGGAGTCGTGACGAGGATGTGTGGCGGCTGCTTCAGCATCGCCTGCCGGTCGGCTTGCGGCGTGTCGCCCGTGCGGAGCAACGTGCGGATTTCGACGTCGGGCAGGGCGGCGCAGATCTCGGCGAGCGGCTCCGAGAGGTTTTTCTGAACGTCGTTCGAGAGGGCTTTCAGAGGCGAGACGTAGAGGACCTGCGTCTCGTCCTTCAACCCGCCGTTCAGACCTTGGCGGACCAGGCTATCGATCGCCGACAAGAACGCGGCGAACGTCTTACCTGAACCGGTCGGCGCCGCGATCAACACGTCGCCGCCCCGTTGAATCACCGGCCAGGCGGCGCGCTGCGGCTCCGTCGGCTCGGCGAAACGTCCACTGAACCAGCGCTCGACGGCGGGGTGAAAACCGGAGAGAGCCATACCCGAAATATACCCGAAGGTCTAGCCGAGCGCCTCCTGAAGGGAAACCCCCCGCAGGGCCGCAATCCGCTCGATCGTCTCGCCAATCTTGTTGTTCGGCGTGGAGGCGCCCGCCGTAACCCCGATCGTGAGGGGCCCCTCGGGAAGCCACCGTTCTTGCCGCTTTTCGTCGTGCTCGCCCGCAGGCCGGTGCCGGATCGCGCCGGAGTCGACGTCGATGCAGGTGGCGTCGGCGATGTGGTACGTCGTGACCTTCTGGTGGCAGATCGCGGCCAGATGGGTCGTATTGCTCGAGTTGTACCCACCGATCACGACCATCAGGTCGAGGGGCTCGGCGATGAGTTTGAGCACCGCGTCCTGCCGCTCCTGAGTCGCCGAGCAGATCGTGTCGAAGGTACGGAAGTGCTCAGCCAGCGTCGCCTCACCCCAGCGTCGCGCCATGCTTCTCCCGATCTCGGCGGCGATCGCGAGGGATTCTCCCGACAGCATCGTGGTCTGATTCGCCACGCCGATTCGCTCGAGATCGCGGTCGGGATCGAAGCCGGGCGACATCTTGCCGGCGAACAGCTCGGCGAATGCGTCCCGGTTGCCCCGTCCCTCGATGTAGTCGCACACCACGCGTGCCTCGGTCATGTCCCGCACCACGAGATACTTGCCGCCGGCGTGCTTGTTGACCTGGCTCGAGGTCGCCTTCGTCTCTTCGTGGTAGTTCTTGCCGTGCACGACGGCCGTGAAGCCGTCACGCGCGTATGACTCGACGCGCTTCCAGACATTGAGCACGGAGCCGCACGTCGTATCCACCAGCACGCACCCGATCGCGCGCAGCCGCTCAAAGTCGCTCACGGTGACGCCGAACGCCGGCAAGATGACGACATCATCAACACCTATCCCCGAGAAATCAAAGGCGCCACCGTCAGGGCGATGGAGAAACGAGACGCCCATAGCCTCGAGCTTGTGATTGACGTGCGGGTTGTGGATGATCTCGCCGACGAGGAAGGTGCGCTTGCCCGGGAATTTGGTGCGGGTCTCGTACGCGTATTCGACGGCCCGGTCGACGCCGTAGCAGAACCCGAACTCTCCGGCCAGCCGGAAGGTCAGGTCGCCGACGCGCAGCGCGTAGCCCGCGCCACGAATCGCATCCACGACTCGGCTGTGGTAATCGGCCGTCAGGGCGCCTTCGATGGCGCCCTTCAACCCGAAGCCTTTACGGAAGTAGGTCTGTTCCACTTGGACCTTCAATCTAACTGCACGCCCCGGCCGCCGCGGATCGCGTCGAGCACGCGTTGCACCTGCCAGCCATCGCGGAAGGACGCCGGCTCCCCTTCGGCCACGCCGCCGCCGATCACGCGAACCATGTCGCGCAGTAACCGCACGAACGACCGCGCCCACATGTTGTTCGGCTTCGTCTTCTCCCACAGGTCGTCCGCAGCGGAGACGTCTTCGAGGGGCCCGCCCAGTTTTGCCAGCTCGAGCTTCGTCTCGCCCGTGAGCACCAAGGTCCCCTCGCTCCCCGTCACCTGACCCAGGTGCCCGGGGCCGTGGTGCGCCACGGCACTCAAGGTGATCGTGGCGACCGCTCCGCTCGCCATGCGGAGGACGCTGCTCGTGAAGTCGTCGGCGGTGACGGGACGCTTCACCCCCGCCTCGTCGGTCCGTTCCGTCACGAACGTCTCGGCCAGCCCGCCGACATACGTGACGTCGCTCCCGGTCCAGTAGCGGCACAGGTCGATCAGGTGTGAGCCCACGGCGCCGAGGAGCCCACCGCCGCGCGCCCCGTCGAACCACCAGTTCCACGGTGCATTAGCAGCCTGGGGGCGGCCGTCACCGCGCAGGTACGGCTTGAGCGACAACTCGATGTGCCGCACAGCGCCGATCGCGCCGCTCGAGATCAGCTCGCGCGCCCGCCGCCGATTGGGCTCATAGCGCAACTCGTGGTCGATCCAGGCGAAGCGATCGGGATGCCGCCCGGAGACCGCGAGCATCTGCGACGCCTCGTACGCATCGAGCGCCATCGGCTTCTCGCACAGAACGTGCTTTCCCGCCTCGATCGCGGCGATGGCGTAACGCGCGTGCGAGTCGGGCGTGGACGACACGATGACGAGATCGACTTCGGGGCTGCGCGCGAGCTCGACGCCGTCGTCGAACACGTGGGGCAACCCGAATTCCCGCGCCACCGCCTCGGCGTTGCTGCGCCGTCCGCTCGAGATCGACGTCGCGCGCGCCCCGGGCACGAAGGCGAGCCCCGGAAGCTGCACTCGGCGCGCGAAGCCCGACCCGATGAACCCGATCCGGACCGTCATGGCCGATATTGGCAGGGGACCGTGTCATCGGCGCCGGGGCGCGGCACGCCTCCGTACACGGCATCCACCACGACACGAACCCCGCCCTCGAGCCCCGACCCGCGCACGCGCGCGGCGATCACTTCGCCGGCCTCCGTGACTTCTACCGAGCCGCTATCGACCGAAAGCCCGTACGCTACGTCGCTCTTCATGTAGCGCACCGCCACGTTCGCGCCCCGGGGAGTGAGCGAGTCCCCGAGCGCGATGACTGAGATGGGACCGGGCCGCAGTGAATCGCCGTAGCGCAGCAGAGCGAGCATGCCGTTGCCGTGGTGATCGGCCGCCTCGAGGAGCAGCGCGCTCCTGCCGTTGCAAAGGTGCGCGGCCGCAGGCACGGCGAACCGGAGCGTGTCGGAATGTGGGGGGATCAGCGTTGCGCGTAGGCGGGCAGGCTCGTCGACTCCCGTGCCCCCGCCGCGGCAGGCGAACGCCAGCGCCAGAATCGTCAAGCGTTTCAGGGCTCGCCGACTCCGAGCGCCGCCCGGGCCGCTTCCGGGCTCAAGGTGTGCGGGGCGAGCGCCGTGAGAATGCCGCTCGGAAGGGGCTTCGGTTTGAGGGTCTTGCGATCGACGCAGACGAGCACCATCCAGCCGGCGGCAACGAGAGTCGAGCTGCCATCGCGCAGTACGTCGAAGTTCAGCGTCATGGACTTGGTACCCACGCGGCCGACGTACGCCGCCACGCGCAGCCGATTGTCGAGCCGAGCGGGCCAGTAGAACTCGCTGTGAACGGCCTTACGAGGCAGAAAGACGTCGTACCGATCGAACATCTCAGCGTATGCAAGTCCGCAGTTCCGGAACAGTTCCGTCTCGGCGATCTCGAAGAACCGCACATAGGAGCCGTAAAAGATGATGCCCGCGAAGTCCACGTCGGACCAGCGGACATACTCTTCGATCAGGAAGGGCCCGGGCGTCATTGCCCGGGGAAGGTAGGATGCTACCGAGTGGCGCGAAAGCCGTCCAAGCCGTACGCCTTGAGGCGACGCCACAACGTCGTGCGGCTGATACCCAGTCGCCGGGCCGTCTCCGCGAGCTTCCCGCTCGTGTCCTGCAATGTCTCGATGATCGCCTGGCGCTCCCGGTCGGCCAACGTCTGCGGGCCCGCTGCGAGGATCGCGGCTTCGCCGAGGGGCTGCGCGCCGCTCTTGAGCGCGGCGAAGCGAGCGCCCAGCGTCTGCAGTCGATTGCGCACGTCACCGTTCTGACCGTCGATGACGCGGCGCGCGGCGGAGTTGGCGAACAGCACTCGGCCCTGAGAGTCGAAGACCACGATTCCTTCGCCGACCGTGTCGATCACGGCCCGAGCGAGGGGGGAGAAGGCAGGGGGTGCGGCGGCGGCGACAGGTTTGTCGATCATATGTCAGTTACACCTCAGTACAAATTCCCGCGTCACAAGGTTTCGGACCGAACCGCGGGGCGTGTTAGGATCGTGTCAGGATGAGACGCCCAACTCGACCAAAAGGTTGCGGTTGCTCCCACTCGCCGGGCATCGCATTATTGACCGCGAGGACAGAAACGTGCCCAAGGACTCCACCGCCAGTCGTTCAGCGATTCTCGCTGCCGCCGTCCACTCTCTTAAACGGGGCGGCGTCGAAGGGTTCACGCTCGACGGAGTGGCTCGCCGCGCCGGCGTGGTCAAAGGCCTTGTCCTCTATCACTACGGCTCACGCGGCCGATTGCTGCGCACGGCGGCGGACGAGGTCACCAGGGAGCGCGCTGCGGGGCTCGCGAGCGCCTTGGCCCCTGGAGGGACTGCCGCGGTCGATGCCTGCTGGGAGGAGCTGCGGCGCCAGGCGGAGGACGGAACGGCCCGGGCGTGGCTGGGGCTATGCGCCGCGGGCCTGATCGAGAGACCGGCTGATGCGGCGGGGTTCGAGGGCACGGCCCGTCAGGCTGTGCTCGACGGCTGCGCCACGGCGCTTGCCGCGGGCGCTTCGCTGGCGGATCTACAGGACGCCTACCACTCCCTCTGGCTCGCGCTGCTCGACCTCAGCGACGACGCCGGCCTCCGCGGCGGCTAGGCCCTCCCCGACCCCCTCGGCCCCCACCACCCCCATGTGGCCGCGGGCTGCGCGTCAGCGACCGTAGACCCTCGCGCAGTTCCTCGAGCGACGCCGCGCGCACCGCATCGTGTTTGCCGCGCGTCACGGTAAAGCGCACGGGCCGATCGAACGTCGGAACGTCGCGCGCCTGCAGTCGCCGGGCCTGACCCTCCTTCAAACGCAGCCGCACCACGCCCACTCCCTGCTCGACGTCGTAGTCGAGGGGGACGCGGTCGCCGTAGAGGTTGATGGAGGTGGGGAGCGCGTCGAGCCGAGCGCGTTCGGGCTCCGGGACCGCAGCATCGGGATCGAGCACGATGCGCGTGGCGATGAAGTCGTCCCAGGACCGAACCCGCGCAATCTGCTCAGCGATTTGCTCGGAGAGTCGCTCGCTCTGCGCCGGTGCCAGCCGGCCAGCTGAGCGGCGCCAGAGGTGTCCGAAGCGCTCGAGAGCGCGCCGCAGCTTCCCCTGGTCGGGGTGGGGAGTCTCCCCGGCGAGCAAGGCCTTTACGAGGGCGAGGCGGGCCGCATCCGCCAGGTCCGCCGGGAACGGACTGGGGAGCGGCTCGACCTCACGATCGAGCGTGAAGCCCCCGTACACCGCGGTGCGCACCGCCATCAACCCCTCACGCCGCCGCTGCCGCTCGAACACAACGGTCGGCGGCCCGCGCCGGGCGTAGCGCCGGATCGCGCGCTCGGGGACCTGGGTCCCCTCGATGCTGGCGCGCGGCACGCCGAAACGATCGGCGAAGTAGCGCAGCGTCCCTGCGACTGCACCCCAGCTGCCGCACACCGAGCTACGGCTCACCCGAGCCTCGCGACCGTCCGACGTCTCCTCATCGATCACGAGATCGAACGGCATGATCTTGGCCAAAAGGTCAGCAAAGATCTCGAGGGCCTTCTGGTCGGCGTACGGTAGACGCTCGGGCAGCGGCACTTCGAGCTGGCGATAGACTGACGCGGTGCCCAGAGCGATGTCCTCGATCGCCTTGACCAACACACCGCGTCCTTCGGCCCAATGATCGATCTCGTCGCGAAATAGGTGGCGGGGGAGACCGTACACCTCCCCCAGGTACCCGTGCTTGTTTACGGCCTCGGCATACACATTGTACGCAGTGAGGTGGTCGGATCCGGCAAGGATCAGCCCTTTCAGCTCCCGCTCCTCGCGGGTCATGCGATGCAGCGACTCGATGTTCGCGGCGACCGCCACCATCGGGATGAGCGGCGGATCGGCGTGATAGAGCAGCTCCCCCCAGGGCCGCTGCACCGGCATCGACTCAACCGACCTTCCGTAACTCGTTAGCCTGCCGTGTTCTATGAGACCGCGCTCGGTGAGGAGCGTCACCGCCTCGCGATAGGCGCGGCGGTCGAGCGGTACGGGCAGGTCGAGATCCGCCGCATCCACACCGATCGCGGCGCAGGTGATCGCGACCCGCTCCGCGTCCCCGGCGAGCTGGAATTCGGGAGGCGTCGGGCGCAGCTCCTCGAAAACCAGGTCGCGGTCACTCAGGATGTAGACCTCGCCGGCCTCGACGCGGCCGTGCACCCGCCCTGCCATCTGAAGGATTTCGTTCGCGCCCAGGTACAAACGCGTGAGCACGTTCTTGCCGCGTTCCACGACGTTCGTGTAGCGCGCGTCGTAGATCACGACCGTGTCGAGCCCTCGGATATTGAGGGCCGACTGACCGGCCGCGGTCATGGCGAGCAGGAATGGACGTTTGACCAAACCGTCAAGAAACGGTCTGATCACGCGAATCGGCTCGCCGCCGTGGTAGAACGCCGTTGCCAGGGACTGCCAGCGATCCCCCAGCTCGCGGGCGATCTGCTCGACCTCCGCCCGTGTGGGCACGAACACGGCGACTCCACGACGTTCTCGCAGCACCCGCTTGATGAACCGCTCACTCAAGAATTCGAGAGGCCGCTGGGCGATGACCTGGACGTTGGCCGCCTTGGCGGGATCGAAGGCCCGGGTCTCGAGCACCGCCGCCGAGTCCAGATAGTCCTCGTAGAACGCGGGGTCCACGGTCGCCGAGAGCCAGATGAAGCGGCAGCGGGCCCGCTTGCCGAGCGCCAAGCACAACTCCATCTCCGCCGACGTCTGGTGGATCTCGTCCACCACGAGAGTATCCTGAGCCGTGATGAGGCCGTCCTGGAACCAGCGCCGCGCGATGCCGGTCGTGATGATCACGACGTTCCAGGTCGGCGTTTCGGGCGTCGCCTCCCGCTCCCGATTCACCACTCCGACCTTGAGGGGCGCGTTGAGGATTGTCTCCGCGATGTTGCGGATGGCAAGTGTCTTCCCGGTCCCCGTGCCCGCCACAATTCCGAAGCCGCCCGCCTGCCTCGCGGCGGCGAGCCGCCGGATGTCGTCGCCGTGCTCGCGCTCGAGCAGCGTCTCGAGTTTGAGCCTGAGAGCCAACTCGATCGTCTCGCACGCGGCGCGCGTCGGCGCGATCACGATGACGCGTCCAGTCGCTGGCTCGGCGGCGAGGTAGGCTTGAGGATCGGGAGGGAGGAAGTGGTCGCGGGAGATGCGCACACCCGCAATATTAGGCGATGCGCCCCCGGGTGTGCACCCCGCCCCGAACGAGAGGAGAGCGTCACATGTCCGTCACGCGCTTCGCCTGGTCGATGCTCGTTCCCTTTGGTGTCGCTCTGGGCCAGGGACCCGACACCACCGACATCAAGGCCGAGCAGCTCGAAGCCCGCCTCCACTACCAAACGGGAAAAGTCGTCGTGGGGAACGGTCTGGCGACGCTGAACCTGCCGGCCACGTTCCGGTACCTGAATCCCAAGGAAACCGACGTCGTGCTGACCGCGTGGGGCAACCCGCCCGGCAACACGTCGCTGGGTATGCTCGTCCCGTCCGGCACGAGCGTATTCGCTCCTGAATCTTGGGCCGTTGTGATTCAGTACGACGAGGACGGACACGTCGACGACGCCGACGCCGCCAAGATCGACTACGCCAAGATGCTGCGCGATCTGCAGCGGCAGACGCGCGAGGACAACGAAGAGCGGCAGAAAGAAGGCTACCCGCCGGTGGAGCTTGTCGGCTGGGCCGAGACCCCAAGCTATGACAGCGTCAGTCGCAAACTCTACTGGGCCAAGGATCTCCGCTTCGGCAACGGCACCACCCACACCCTGAACTACAACGTTCGTGTGTTGGGTCGGCGCGGCGTGCTCATCCTCAACGCGGTCGCGACCATGGACCAACTCCAGCCTGTCAAAGCCGGCATGGCCAACGTGATCACGTTCGTCGACTTCAACGAGGGCCACCGCTACGGCGATTTCGTCGCGGGGAGTGACAAGGTCGCGGAGTACGGTGTCGCGGCGTTGATCGCCGGTGGCATCGCCGCCAAAGCGGGCTTTTTCAAGCTGCTGATCGCTGGGATCCTGGCGCTGAAGAAAGTCCTCGTGGTGGCGGTCATCGCGGTGGGCGCCTGGCTCAAGCGCGTGTTCGGTCGTAAGGACGCACCAGCCCCGCAACAACCTCAGTAAACCCGACAAAGGAAAAGCGGGAGGCGCGCGTGTGCGCCTCCCGCGAAGAGCCGCGCGGCGACCCTGGCCTAGGGCGCCAGGCGCCGCCTCCGGACGACTGCCACTATCACGCGTGCATCCGGAAGCACGGCTCCGAGTCCTTTACCAATGACGGTGGTGTCGACGCGGCCGATGCCGCACGACGGCGTAGCGCCGCGGCTCCACGATGATGACCGTGGGCCGGGAGCCATAGAACCGATAGGGACGGTAGTCGTAGGAGTGGTAGCGATACGCTTGGTAGCGATACGCGTACGGACGATACGCCACGAACGGCGCGCCGAATCCAAACGACACGCTCACGCGGGTCTGCGCCGTGAGCGATCCGCCGCCGAGGGCGATCAATAGGGCCAACACTGCCAGGGTGCGTTTCATAGGTTCCTCCTCGCGCGCCTCTCTAAGGAAGACCCGTGCCAGGGCCGGCAATTGCGGCGTAACTGACTGGCCTGCAATGGATTCTGAGAGAGGAGCGGCGGGGGAACGACCCCCGGGGGTGTCCGCCCCCGGGTACACCTGCCCTACTCAATCGCCCAGGCTGATCCCGATGTCACGCGCGGTCGCGATCGTGTCGGAGTCGAGGGGGACGCGTTTCGGTTTCGCGATGGCTTCCTTGATCGGCACAGCGCCGATGACCGGGGGCTGCAGGGCCACCATGTAGCCGAAGCGCCGCTCCGCGATGAGTCGCACCGCCGCCGCGCCGAAGCGCAGCCCGAGCAAGCGATCGAACGTCGTGGGGCTGCCGCCGCGCTGCAGGTGGCCCAGCACGAGCGTGCGCGTCTCCTTGCCGGTCATCTGCTGGATCGAGTTCGCGACCTTGTCGGCGATCCCGCCGAGCCGCTGGTGCTCCGGGTCGATGAGCGAGACCGAACCACCCTTGGGCGCCGCGCCCTCCGCGACGACGACAATGCTGAAGTGCCGCCCTTCGGCTTCGCGACGCCGAATCTTCTCGCACACCTTCTCGATGTCGAAGGGGATCTCGGGAATCAGGATCACGTCCGCCGAACCGGCGATCCCCGCGTTGAGGGCGATGAACCCCGCGTGTCGGCCCATCACCTCGACGACCATGACGCGCTCGTGGCTCTCGGCCGTAGAATGCACCTTGTCGATCGCGTCAGTGGCGGTGGCCACGGCGGTATCGAACCCGAACGTGGCGACAGTACCGCCGACGTCGTTGTCGATCGTCTTGGGTACGCCGACGACAGGAATGCCTTTGGCCATCAGCTGGAGGGCGATGCCGAGGGAGCCGTCGCCGCCGATCGTGATGAGGGCGTCGAGGCGGCGGGCATGGAACGCGGCAACGAGCTCGTCGGACCGGTCCCGCTCGTCCCAGGTGCCGTCGGGGCGCTGTCGGCGCCACTTGAAGGGATCGCCGCGATTGGTGGTACCGAGGATGGTGCCGCCCAGGTGTGTGATGCCGCGGACCTGCGCGGGCCCGAGGGGCACGACTTCATCGTCACCGAGGAGGCCGTCGAAGCCTCGGCGGATGCCGAGGCACTCCCACCCGCGGTGGACGGCGGCGAGGACGGCTCCGCGAATGACGGCGTTGAGGCCCGGCGCGTCGCCGCCGCCGGTGGAGATCGCGATCTTCACCGCGTGCCGGCGGCCGCCTGCTTCATGAGGCGCACCACTTCACCCGACTCCGCGTGGCGCCGAGCGGTCTTCTTGGAGAAGACCGTGCGACCGTCCGACTGCACTTCGAATACGCCGCCGGAGGACTGGATGAGTTGCACTTCCGCGTGGGGAAATGCGTCGCGAATCTCGGCCGCCAGACCGGTGGCCCGTGGTTCGCAGTTTCAGACGACGCAGAATTCGATCGTGACCTTCATGTCGTAAACGATAGCCGCGCTTGACACGCCGCGCCACGTACCCGAGCTTGCGCCACACCCTCATGAAGGCCGCTCTCTCGCTCCGAGTCATCGTATCCCTGGCCGGGCTCGCGGCGTTCGGCGCTGGACTCGTAGCGTTCGCGCGCGGCACCGCATCCGCGGGCGACAACGTGGTACTTGCCGGCCTGGTGCTGGTCTTCGCCGCGGGCCTGTCACGCCGCTACGGCATCGCCCTCCCCGGAAATGGCTTCTCTTCATACGTCGTCGGCGTGATGCTGTTAGCCATCCTCGACCGGGGCTGGGCCTTCGCAGCGGTGATCGCGCCGTTCGCGATGGTGATGGGCGACGTCCTGCTGCGGCGTCTGCCGCTGCGCGCGGCTCTCAACAACGCCGGTTATCTCACGGTGGGCACTACGCTGGTCGGCCTGATGTACGAGCGCATGGGCGGCCAGACGGGGGCAGCGGCCCTGACGGCCGGGAATCTGGGTCTCGTGGCCCTCGCGATCGCGCTCCTGCCGCTCGTCGTGAACGGGACGGTCTATCTCGACCTCGCTCTGAGCCAGGCGATGGCGTGGGTGGACGCGCGTCTCACACTGCGGTGGGAGACGATCATCTACTTCGCGTCGGTCGGCCTGGCGCTGGGATGGCTCGCCTTCACGCACTCGGCGTTGCCCACCGGACCCAGCGCGGTGGTCGCCGGCGCGCTCATCCTGGCCACGCTCGGCAGCTTGTACGTGGTGCGGCTCGGCGTGCACGCCGACGAGCTGCGTCTCGTGCAGCGCCTCGCGCAAGCGATCGCCGCCGAAATGACGCTCAGCCGCAGCTTCTCGCAGGTGCAACAACTGACCCGTCAGCTCGTCCCCTGGGAGCAGATGGGGTTCGCGCGGTACGACGCGCGTGCTCGTCAGATGGAGCTCCTGGCCGACACGGCATCACAGGCCGGCACGGCATTCCGCTTCGACGCCGACGCCGGGCTCACCGGCGAGGCGGTGCGGCTGCGCCGTGCGGTCGTGGCGCATGGACTCGCCCAGGACCAGGTCGTCGTACCGGGTGGCGAGACGCCCGGCGCGGAGATGCTCGTGCCACTGTATCACGCGGGCCAGCTCGTGGGCCTGTGGAGCGTGCGGCATTCCGATCCGACGATGTACCGCAACTCCGACGGGGAGCTGTTGGAGCTGCTCGCCCCGCAGCTCGCTCTGATGATCGCCATCGAGGGCTCCCTGCGTCCCGTGACCGGCGCGTCCGATCAGACGACGCAGTACGTGCAGACGCTGACGGCCACCGCCGAGGAGATCCACGCCTCGAGTCAGGAGGTCGCTGCGTCGGCGCAGCGCGCCAGCGACGGCGCCGCGCAGGCTGCGACGCTCGTGACGACGACCGCGGCCGAGGCCCAACAGTTGAAGGAAAGCGCGGACGAGTTGGCGACGGCGGGAGATCGCACGCGTGACGCCGGCTCACAGATGGAGAAGACGGCGGAGAAGGTGCGCGCCGGCACGCAGAGCGCCGTGCGCCAGCTGACCGACCTCGGAGCCACCACCGAGGAGAGCGCGGCCGAAGTGCGCCGCCTGCGCGACGTCGCGGGACAAGTCGAGAAGTTCTCCGAGACGATCGGCTTCGTGGCGAACCAGACGAACTTGCTCGCGCTCAACGCCACGATCGAAGCCGCGCGCGCCGGCGTGCACGGCCGCGGCTTCGCCGTCGTCGCCGACGAAGTGCACAAGCTGGCCGAGGAAAGCGGCCGCGAGGCACGCAACGTCGGGAAGTCGGTGCAAGACACTCGGCGCGCACTCGATCGGGCGGCGCAGCTGCTCGAGCGGATCCGCGGCGACCTGGGCGAGGTGGTACAAAACTCCGCCGACTGGGTAAAAGACCTCGACCGCATCGCGGAAGCCGCGGCGGAAACGGCGCGCGCGGGCAAGCGGGTCGCCGAAGTGGGTCGCCAGAGCGCCGAGCTCGCCGCGCACATCACCCAGACGCTGGGTCAGGCCCGCACCGCCGCCCAGACGTCGACTCAGGAAGCCGAAGCCGTCGCCGCCGCCGCGTCGGAGCAGCTGCGCGCGATCGAGGATCTCGCCCATGGCGCCAACGAGTTGTCGGCCCTCGCCGACAAACTGTCGCAGGCTCTCCGGTTCATGCGTGGGGAGAACGGCCACCGCTAGGCTGTGGCCGGTCGCGGTCGCCATCCTGGTGGGCTGCGGCGGCGACTCGTCAGGGCCGGTGTTCGCGACGGCCCGCCTCGACTACGTCGACGGCGCCATCGAACCGATACTCACCCACGGTCAACAGGTCGTCCTCGAGGGATTCGGCTTCGGCGCCGTGCGCGGATCGGGCACGGTGCGTTTCAGCCGCGTCGGCGGCGGCGAAACGAGCGCCGCGCTGCCGGACTCCCAGTGGTCCGCACTCACGATCACCACGACGGTCCCCGACTCCGCGACGACCGGGACGCTGACCGTGATCACTGGCGCGGGCGCGCAGCTCACAACCACCGTGCATGTCCTTCCCGCCCCCGCGTTCAATCCCGCCACACTCACGTGGCAAGGCCGCGCCGCCTTCCCTCGCGCGCCCGTGGGCGTCGCGCTGGCGGCCGCGGAGTTCCCGGAGGGCAGCGCGCTGCGAGCGACCATCTACGCCGCCGGGGGCGCCGAGCCCCTCGACACCGGAAGCGGGATGCGCATGCTGCCGGACTCCGGTGTCTATGTCACGCGCAGCATCGCCGGAGCAGGCGGGAGCATCGGCCCCTGGGTCCGTCAACGCGACACC
>DASYRD010000138.1:0-38813 GCA_036004745.1 Gemmatimonadales bacterium
AACGCGTCGCTCGTGTCCGCGGCTGGGAACCACTGGGGATTCGTGTAGATCCGCCCAGGCGTATTCGCGAACTCGCCTCCCGGCGCGATGCGATCCACACGGAGCCCGACATCCAGGACCGCCTCCCCAAGCGCAAGTCGATCACCGCCGAACACACCGACCCGCGATGGCGACTCGACAATGGCCTCGAATTGTGTTTGCGCGATCATCCCGGATTGATACTTGGACAGGCTCGTGTGCTCGGCATCGACACCGACGGTTACGTGATGCGCCGTCCCTGGCTGCCAATCGAGAGCCCAGCGACCCTGCAAGCGGCGTTCGCGCACGTAGCTCAGGACCCCATTCACGCCCGCCGATGGCCACGCGGTGGAGGTCAGCACGCCGAACGGATTGAGCCGGTAGGGCTGGCGGTTGGCGAGATCATTGCGGCCTGGGTATGGAACCCGCTGCCCCGAATTCGTTCGCACGTTGCGCACCAGACGGTCGGTGACAGGCAGCGGAAACACGTCGGGTCCAGTGAACTCGAGCGTACCCATCTCGATCCCAAGGTAGGGGTCGCGTGTCTCCGGTTCCGAGGCGGCGCTGAGAGGCGCACTGATCTGGTCATCGCTCCCATACGACAGGTTCACGTCGAGCGCCAACGGCCCGCCGCGCAGCGCCCCCAGCTGGTGGTGCCAATTGACGATCGCCACTGCTGAGCGCGCCCGCCCGCCCGCGTACAACCCGGGATCCATGATCAGCTGCCCGGGGAACGAGCGTTGTTGGAAGTCGCTGCCGAGGAACGTCACAGAAAAGAGCGACGCACCGCCGTTGCCGTAGGTGCGCTGAACCTTTCCCTGAATCCGCCGTGTCGTCGCCCAATCCATCGGGCGGCGCAGCCCCTGACAATCGATTCCTGCGTTGTTCGCCGCTGCGCACTCCCCACTCCACTGGATGAATCGCGGTACCGTGACCGACTGGGTGGTACCCCCACCGGTCACCTCGACGACCGTGTCCACGCCAAACGGCACGAACGTCGGCACCGACGCCGCGGCTGCGGTGCGGTAGCGGGAGAGCTGCCCCTGGAGCGTCGCGGACAGGAAGAAGGACACGTTCGGCGCAACGGGGAGCGGTCCGCCGACGCTGGCCTCGAGGCGGTTGTAGCCGACACTCACCCCATTGCCGAACGGATCATCGGACTCCCAGCGAACCTGGCCGGTGAGCCGGTCTCCTCCGCTGCGCGTGACGTAGCTGACGACTCCGCCCGTCACGTCGGCGAGCGTCGCCGAGGCAACACCGGTCGTGACGCACACGTCGGCGATGGCATTCTCCGCGACGCCGATCCCCTGGGTTCCCAGCGTCTGGAAGCGAACCGGAGCACCGTCGATGTAGGTGGCGGCGCGCCCCGGGGCCCCGCCGCGAATGGAGATGTCCGGCGCCGTCGAGACGCCGATTTCCCCGGCGCGGAAGAGCACGCCGGGGATCGCTACGAGCGCCTGCCTGGGATCGTCGATGGTGAGGCGCCGCAGCGCCGTCCCGTGCAATACGCCACCCGAGGCGATGGTGTCGGCGCAGCCGCGGCTGGAGTCGGTTTGGGCCTGCAGGGGAGCAGCAGCCAGCGCGGCGCCGAGCGCCACGAGAGACCAGATATGGGTGGACATGCACCGTCTACCGAAGGGGAGCAGGGAGGTTCCGATGGACGCACCAAGGGTCATAACGTCGAGTCCGCGCAACAGTTGACAATTAAGGTACCCCAGGTGACTTTTGGGGCGAGCGAAAGGGCCACGGCATGGTGCCGTGCGCTGAACACCAGAGACTGTCACAGGACCTGGGCTGCCGCCTCGGGTCCTTTGTCGTTTCTGGCTCGGCACTCCTCGGCAAAAGGGGCTTCATGGAAGTCACGCTGACCGAGCACGACCGTCTCGACTTCGTGCTGAAGAAGTTCCGCCGGCAGATTACCAAAGCGGGCTTGTTTCAGGACATGAAGAAGAAGCGGTTTTACGAGAGTCCGGCCACTCGCCGGCGACGGAAAGACAAGGCGGCGGCACGCCGCAAGGTCAAAAACGCCCGTCGTCGGGAACACTACTAAGCTAGGAGTATCATCAGTATGGCACGCATCACCGGTACCGTGAAGTGGTTCAACGACGCCAAGGGCTTCGGGTTCATCACCCCGGAGAACGGCGACAAAGACTGCTTCGTGCATCACACCGCGATTCAAGCGGAAGGTTTCAAGTCGCTGGCCGAAGGTCAGCGGGTGGAGTTCGAAGTCGTCCAGGGCCAGAAGGGTCCGGCGGCGCAGAACGTCGTGAAGCTCTAACCACACACGGCACCTTGCAGCGTCACGGCGCCGCCCTTTGGGCGGCGCCGTTGTCGTTTCAGGGCGCGCGCCCGCGGGCACGCACCTGCACCTGGAGCGTGAGCACCGACAGCTGCTCGAATCGCTCCGCGACGGTCCCGCGCGCGAAGTCGTATCGCTCGAGAGCATACCCCAGCTGCACGTCGAGCCGGCCGCGAGCGTAGGCGACGCCCGCGCCGGTGCTGATCGCCACCTCGGGCCGGGCGAGACCGTTGACGCCGGCGAACGGGTGGACGGTCACATCCAGCAGCCCGCGCAGCCCTGGCACCGCGAATGGGATGCGCGCCGCAGCTCCCAAATGCGGCGCTGTCCAGCGCTGCCGCGCGAGCATCGTCGTGTAACTGCGGACGCGCACGCCGGCGATCACGTCGAACCACTGCCGCATCATGAACGCACCGTCCACGCCCAGCTCGGCAACATCGCGCGGCAGCGTGGCGCCGCGTCCCGGGTGGAGGACGCCACTGCGCCCCGATGCCGCGATCGTCCACCGCGACCCAACGCTGACCCGGACGCCGGCGCCGAACAGCGTCCCCGCGGAGATTTCGACACCGCCCCCCACGCTGCGATCCTCCACGCGGTGCTCGGCGGTCGCCAGCGAGCCGCTGACGACGACGCGGGGGGCCTGAGCGACCGCCGCCGCGGGGGCGAGGAAGAGCACCAGCCCGAGCGCGGCCCTCACGGTCCCACCCCGGCCGCGGGCGAAACGATCAACACCGCCTGCGCGAGTCGATCGGCGTTGCGTTGCCGAATGGCCTGGTTTGCGGCGCGGCGTTCCGCCTGCCGTTGCAGATTCGCCTGGATATTCTCTGGGATATCGTGACGCCGGCTGAGGGTGAGAAATCCGGCGGCGCCCGCCAGGACGCCGAGGCCGGCCACGACGCTCGCGCCGCCCCGCCCTCCCCCGCCCAGCTCGCGATTCACCACGGCGCTCGACACCAGCAGCGCGCCGCCGGCGATGATGATGCCCTTCGCCAACTCACGCGTCGCTCGGGACGACCCGGCGCGTTCTGGAAGCAATGCACTGCGAGGGAAATCGGGCAGCGTGTCCTCCAGCGTCGGCGCCTCGCGAGCGACGAGGAAGTAGACCCGTGCGGAATCGGTGCGGTCCAGCAAACGGCTCGCGCCCACCACGAGGAGCGCGTACCGGCCGGTCGCCGCGAGACGGCCATCGGGCGTCAGGCCGTCCCACGCGATCTCGCGCTCGCCTTCGTTGTCGCCCCGGAAGATCGGAAAGGCGGTCGCGCCTTCTTCCATGGGATGGAGCAACACCTGCAGCGCCGCGCGATGGGTCGTGGCGACGACAAAATGGATACGGTCGCTGCGCACGTCGGCGCGGGCGTCGGCGACGGGGCGCGCGGCGACCGCAAAGACGCGCGGTCGCGCCGCGGCGAACGCCAAACGCTGCGCGGGAGTGAATTCCTGCGGATCGAGGTCGGTGAACGGATCACGCGCGAGCGCGGCGGCGAAATACGTCACGGCGGAGTCGCGCTCCCCCACGAGCACGAGCGCCGCCGCGAGGTACTTGTAGGCTTCGACGCGCTGCCCCGGCGTCACATCGTAGGGCCACTGCGGCGAGACGACCTGCCGCAGGAGCGGCAAGGCCCGCTCGAGGTCGAGGTCGTTGTAGTAGCCGCGGGCCCGCTGCAACGTGACGGCGCTCGAGTCCTGAGCCGCGGCCCGGGGCGGCGCCGCGAGCCAGGCTGCCAGGGTCAGTAGGGCCACCAAGGCCGCGGCGACGGCGCGGGGCTTCACGGCGTAGCACCGGCGGCGCGCAGCGTGACGCGCCGCAGATTGACGAGGGCACCGGCGGCCACGTCCACGATCGTATCGTAGGACGCGTAGCCGCGGAGGCGTGCCTCGATGCGTCGCCGTCCCACGGGGATTGCGTGGTCGATCACCGCACCCACCCCGACGCGCTGACCATCGATCAGGATGACCGCATCGGGCGGCGTCGTGAGGATCCGCAGCGTACCGGTGGCGACCCGCGGCGCCGGCGGTGGGCGGGTCGTCCGCGCCGCGGCGCTGGTGTCGGGTGCGGCCGCGACGGGACGCGCGGTGTCGGCGACCGTCGCCGGTGGCGTGGCTCCGCGGCGCGGCAAGGCCAGGACCGCCGTGCCCGCGACAACCACGACGCCCGCGGCAACCAGGCCGATGGTGCGCCGCGACGCGCGGGCCGGTACGAGGGCCGCCGTCCGCGCATGCGAGAACGAGCGGATGTCGCGCGTCGCCACCTTCGCGACCTCGGCGCCACTGGCCAGCCCCCGCAGCACGTCCTCGCTTTCGCGCCGGTCGGTCTCCGAGAACGTCATCCCCTCGACGGCCTCGAGCATGTCGCGTGTGCTCGCGAACCGGGCATCCGGGTCCTTGGCGAGGGCGCGATTGATCGTGCCGAGGAGCCCGGGAGGCACGTCGTCCCGCGCGGCGCGGAGATCCGGATGCGGCGTGAACAAGTGGTGTTGAATGAAGCCCGCCAGGGTCTCGGATTCGAACGGCACCCGCCCCGTGAGCATCTGAAACGCCACGATCCCGACGGAGTACTGGTCGCTCTGCGGGCCCGCGCGTTTCCCGCGGCACTGCTCCGGACTCATGAAGGCCGGCGTGCCGATGACGGTGCCGTCGACCGTCAGGTTGACATCGGCCGAGCGCAGCGCGACGCCGAAATCGGAGACGAGCACTCTCCCGCCGTCATCGATGAGGATGTTGTCGCCCTTCACGTCGCGATGCACGATCCCGCGGTCATGGGCATATGCGAGCGGGCGCAGCACCGACCGCAACACGTGCAGCACCACCGGCACCGGCAGTGCCCCATGCGTGTCGAGGATTCTCCCCAGCGACCGCCCTTCGATGAACTTCATGGCGATGAAGAGGATGTCGGCGATTTGGCCGACTCGATACACCGGCACGATGTTGGGATGCTCGAGCTCGGCCACCATGCGGGCTTCCCGCTTGAAGCGCTCCGCGGCGCGCGGCGTGATGCCGAGCTCGGCGGCCAGGACCTTGATCGCGACGGGCCGCCCCAGCTCGAGCTCGCGGGCGCGAAACACCACGCCCATCCCGCCACGCGCAAGCTCATCCGTGACTTCGAAATCTCCCCCGAGCACCGTGCGCACGCGCTCCAACAGTCCACCTTCAGGACCCTCGACGATGACCGTGTGCGCCTCGGGGTCGGACACGAGCGCGCCGCAACGGCCGCAGAACTTTTGATCCTCGGCTACCGTGGCGCCGCACTTGAAGCAGGTCATGGGCAGCGAGGGCCGGGCGGGGCGCCCCCGGTGACCTGCAAGGCGATGGCCGTATCGGGCGCGCTGGTGCCCGAGGCGCTCGAATGGAGCAGCTGCACGAGCAGCGCGGCCTGCCCGGCCCGGCAGGCCAGCAGCGAATCCCCGGTGGCGTTCACCGTGACGCGCGTGGAGTCGGGGGTGATCGCCACGCGAAGGTGCTGCGGTGGAAGCAGCACGCCGTCGACCGATACCGTCACGGCCACCGGCACGACGTCACCCACCGAGAGGACCGTATCGCCCGCATACGTGAACGTAACGCCGCGCGCCCCCGTGGGGCCGAGGGCATCGAGGACCGTACAGGCGGCGAGGATCAGGGCGCCCGCCGAGACCAAGCCGGCAGCGGTGACGCGCGCTGACTTACGCATTCGGTGCCACGCCCATGGGTGGGTGGAGCGCAAAGGTGCGTGACCGGTGCCGGCGTGGCAAGAGGTGCCGCCGCGCTTGACAGGGCCAGCGCATATGTTACTGTAAGAGTAACATATGACCAGCAGCCGGTTTGTGGTCGCCGTGCACGTCCTGACGCTCCTCGAGACCGAGCGCGGACGCCCCGTCACGTCTGCCTATATCGCCGGCAGCGTCAACACGAACCCCGGCGTCATCCGGCGCCTGCTCTCGATGTTGTCGCGCGCCGGTCTGGTCCGGTCCCAGCTCGGTGCCGGGGGCGGCGCCCTGCTCGCGAAGGCGGCCGAGGAGATCCGCCTCCTCGACATTTATCAAGCCGTGGAGTCCCCAGACGTCTTCGCCCTGCACCGCTCGCCCCCCAACCCCAAGTGCCCCGTCGGGAAGCACATTCAGCCGGCGCTCTCCTCGGTGCTCGGCCGCGCCGAGCGCGCGCTCGAGGGACAGCTGGGCGAGGTGACCGTGGCCGACGTCGTCCGCTCGGTCACCGCGCGCGCGCGCCGCTAGTCTTCATCGTATACAGGGCCCGATCGGCTCCGCTGAGAATGGCCTCGGCGGTGGCCCCGTCGCGGGGGAACATCGCGACCCCAAAGCTGGCCTTGATGCGCGGCGCCTCGACGTCCTCCGCCAGGCGCTCGCCCACGCGCAGGGCGACTTGCTGCGCCGCGGCTTCGTCGGTCTCGGGAAGCACCAGCGCGAACTCGTCCCCGCCGTAGCGGGCGGCGGTATCGACGGCGCGGCAGGAGGTGTGCAGCACCTCCGCCAGGCGGCACAGGGCGCGACTCCCGACGAGGTGCCCGTGGCGGTCGTTGATCCGCTTCAGCCCGTCCACGTCGAGCAGCAGCACCGCGAACCCGCGCTGCGTCCGTTGCGAGCGGCGGATCTCGGCCTCGAGGGCTACCATCAGGTGGCGGTAGTTCGCGAGGCCCGTGAGCGGATCGCGTACCGCCAGGTCGCGCAGGTGGCCCTCCATGCGGCGTCGCTCCGTCACCACCGCCGCGACGATCAGCTTCGTGACGGCGATGACGGCGATGAAGGCCTGCAGCAACAGCAACGACTCGTTCTGCGTCTCGCGCGCGAACGGCCCGTAGCCCCGCAGCGTCCCGCGGATCGCGATCACCGACAACAGCAGGATCACCGTCGCCGTCTCGCGCGCGCCGAACCGGAACGCGGCCCAGAGCAGGATCGGGATGCAGAGAAACTCGAGCGGATAGTTCTTCGCGGCATTGGGAAACTGTCCGCCGAAGACGAGCAGGCCCACGAGCAGCAGACACGCCAGGAGTGCCGCGGCTTCGACCGCTTGGCGGCGCGTCCACCCGATGCGCGGGTTCTCGGCCCACAGCAGTACCACCGGCGTGACGACGAGCGACCCCGCCCCATCGCCCAACCACCACGTGAGCCAGATGTGCCCGAAGTCGGCCCAGCGGGCAAAGCCGCCGAGCGCGAGGCTCGTGACCCCGAGCGTCGCGCTGACGACGGTGCTGACTGCCGCAGCGAGCAATGCGAAGCGGAACGTGTTGCGGGGACGCGCGAACGCCTGACGGCCGGCGGCGAAGCGCTCCACCAGGAACGCACCCAACAGCCCTTCGACCGTGTTGCCGCCCGCGATCCCGAGCGACGTCACGATCGATCCGGCGGTGGTGATGTTGGCGACGAAGGCACCGACGAAAATCGCCGGCCAGGCACGCGCCCCAAGGAGTAGGAACGCGGCCAGCGCGATCCCCGTCGGGGGCCAGACGGCGGTGGCGCTGGGGTTCACGAACGCCAGCGAAAGGCCGAGCTTGGCGGCCGCGAAATACACGACCGCGAGCCCGGCCACGGTCACCGCGCGCCACGGGCGTGCCGGATCCCGTGCCACAGCAGACGTCGTCATGGTGGTGGGAATACCATAGACCGGCGAGGGCGTCAGACCGGGTGACGTTCATCACGCGGCGACGGTGTCCCCCGAAACGCCAGCACGGGTTATGCTGCGCCGCCGCTACGGTTTAAGCACTTACACTCAGCAGACGCGCGGCGTTCCCGCCCAGAATCAACGCGCGGTCTTGCTCGGACACATCCACTTTGCCCAGGCTCTCGCGCATCGAGCGCAAACTCCCGATGCGGTGCGGGTAGTCGCTGCCGGCCAGGATCTGGCGCGCCCCCGCGAAATCGACCGCGAGGCGGATCGCCTTCGGGTCGAAGTTGACGGTGTCATAGTAGAATCCTCGGAGATACTCGCTCGGCGGACGGCCGATATACGCGCGGCACTCCGGGAAAGCGTCGTACCCGCGATCGAGACGCTCCGCGATGTATGGAATCGCCCCACCCAAATGGCCCAGCACCCAACGAATGCGCGGATACCGCTCCACGACGCCGCTGAACACCAGCTTGGCGGCCGCGAGCGTCGTGTCGAACAGGAATCCCACGAGCGGCATCAACCAGTACTCCGTCATCGCCTCGACGCCGACCGGGTGCGTCGGGTGAATGTACAGCACGGCGCCGTGGCGGTCCGCCACTTGGTACAGGGGCTCGAAACGCGCGTCCGCCAGCGCGACTCCGTTGACGTTGCCGAACAGCATGGCGCCCCGAAATCCCAGCTGGGTCATCGCCCGTTCCAGCTCCGCCGCCGAGGCCGCCGGATCGTTGAGCGGTAATGTCGCGAGCGCGGTGAACCGCGCGCCGCGCTCGCGCGCGACGGCCGCAAACTCGTCGTTCACGAGCCGCGCGAGGGCGACCGCGCGCGCGGGCGTCTCGACGTGCGTCCCGGGTGTCGTGAACGACAGGACCTGCATGTCCACGCCTTCGCGGCGCAGCACGTCTTCCCGATACGCGATGTCGCGATGGCCCTGCACCGCCACGTTGTAATCGCCGGGGTACCCGAGCACGGGGTTGCCCTCGTCGTCGGTCCAGACTTTGACGGTCGTGGGCCCTGTGCGCAGCGCCTCGAGATATGCCGGCGGATAGAAATGATTGTGGAAGTCGATGACCTTCACGACGCGCGGCTCCTGGTGAGAACGTAGACGGGGTATCCTGCCAGCACGATCAACAGTCCGACGGCGCTGTTCGCCGGCGCGGCGGCGATTTGGCTCACCGCGACAAATGCCGCCGCGGCGGCGAACAGCAGCGGCACCGCGGCCCCACCGCCCACACGGTACGCAGGGGCGTATCCTGGGCGCCGCCGCACGAGCAACAAACCCACGGCCATCGCCGCGAAGAAGATCCACTCCGTGTAGACGACGCGCGTGAACAGCGCCCGGTACGTCCCCGTCGCGACGAGCACGGCGGACCACACGGCCTGCAGCACGATCGCGCGGTGCGGCGTCCGGAATCGGGGATGCACGGCTCCCACCCAACGAAACAGCAGGCCGTCACGGGCGAGCGCGTAGTAGACGCGCGGTCCGACGAGGACGATCCCGCAGAGGGCGCCGAACGTCGAACCCACCACCAGCGCCGCCAGCAACGCGGCGCCACCGCCTCCCACCAGCGCATCGGCGGCCTCGGCGGCAATCCGCTGCGAGTAGGCCACCCGATCGAGCGGCAGGATGTATAAGTACAGCGCGTTGAGCGCCACGTACGTCACCGTCACCATGATCGTCCCGACGATCAGCGCGCGCGGCAACGTGCGCTCGGGATCGCGCGTCTCCTCCGCCGTGTACGCGACCATGTGCCAGCCGCCGAACGCGAAGAGACCTGCCCCGACCGCGGCGGCAAATCCGCCCAGCGTCACACCCCCCCGCGCGGCGGCCGAGGCCCCCACGAAGTGCGCCGGGAGATCGGCGCCGAGCCAGAACCCGACGGCGAGTAGTGCGACGATCGCGCCGACCTTGGCGATGGTCACCGCGGCCTGGAGGCCGCTCCCGAAGGCCACGCCGAGGTAGTTGACGGCGGAGAGACCCAGGATCGCCGCGACCGCGACGAGTCGCATCGCGGCGTCGTCCAATGGAACGAAAAAGGCGACGTAGCGGGAGAAGATCACCGCGAGGGCGGCGATGATCCCGGAGTGCATGCTCCAGAACATCGCCCACGCCCACAGAAATCCGGCGGCGGGGGAATACGCATCACGCAAGAACGCGTACACGCCGCCCGAATCGGGCACGGCGGCGGCCAACTCGGCGGTGATGAGTGCGCCGGCGAGGGTCAGGGCTCCAGCGACGATCCACACGGCGAACACGCCGGTGACGGAGGGGACGGCGCCCGTGACGACCGATGGCTGCACGAAAATCGACGCCCCGATGATCGTCCCGACGACCATCGCAGTGGCGCGAACGAGGCCGAGCGAGCGGTGAAGGGCCGGCGCGCTCAGAGCTGCTCGTAGGTGCAGCCGTGCTCCTGCGCGAGCCCCAGCGCCATCGTATGCGCGGGCACGAGCTTCACGCCGGGATTGAGTCCGGCGATCAGCTCGGCGCGGATCGGATCGGCCGGTCGCCCCAGATCGGTGGCGAGCTCACGCACGATCGCGTTGAGGGCGTTGTTGCACTGCCAAAAGATCGCGCCCCGCGCCTGCAGCGGTTTCACGCCGACGACTTTGCCCGGCGGCGCCGGCATCGCATCGAAGTAAAGGTTGCGCTTCGCCCAGTCGTTGGTCGTGGGGTCCTTCAGCTCCCAGCGCCGACCCAGCTCGTACTTCGCCCACAGCGCGTCCTGGATATTGATCGGGAATCCCTGACGGGCGATGCCGACCACGGCGTTGATGTCCGGATACGCGAGATGGTACACCTCGCGATGCGCATCGAGGTAGTTCACGACGACGAGCAGCGGGAATCGATCCTTGAGCGTGCCGACCGCGAACACTTGCTTGTGGCGTCCTTTGAGGTCGTCGAGCCACGAGAGGTCCCACGTGTCGGACGTGGGCGTGGATGCGGCGCCGACTTTGAATTTCGGGCGCGTCAGGGCCACGCCGGACAGGGACGCGAGGGCGGCGAGAAACGAGCGGCGGGGCACCATACAGCCTCCGGGTGTGCGAGTGGGAGCACGACTCCGATGAAGATACGGCGGCTACAGACTCCGCAGGAAGGTGACCGTCAGCCGGGCGGGAGCGGCGCGGCGCCGTACGTGATGCCGTGACGCTCGGGACCACGCCACGCTACGAGCGCGCATAACACGAAAGCGATGCCCGCCGTAAGCGGCATCGCGACCGTATACGTTACCTTTTCGGCAAACCGCGCTTGCAGCCAGGGCAAGAAGGCCGCGACGGCCGCGCCACATTGATACGCGAACCCCGGCAGAAACCCTCGCACCGAGTCCGGGGAGAGCTCGGTGATGTGCGCCGGGATGACGCCCCAGGCTCCCTGCACCATCATCTGCATGAGGAACCCTCCGACGTAGAGCAGCAGCAGCGACGGTGCGAACGCCCACAGAGGAATCATCAGGAGCGCTCCGGCGAGCGCGAGCACGATTCCGCGCCGTCGCCCAACGCGGTCCGAGTAGAGCCCAAACAGCACCCCTCCCGTGAGCGCACCGATGTTTGTGATTATCGTGAGAACTGCCCGGCGCTCGGGCGAGAAGCCCCAGTCCCGTTGCAGGAACGTGGGATACAGATCCTGGGTACCGTGCGAAACGAAATTCATCATCGTCATCAACAACCAGATGTAGAAGAAGAGCTTCCAGTGTGAGACGATGGCGCGGCCCAGTCCCGACCAATCGTGGTGGCGCGTCCGCTGCCACACCTCGGACTCTTTCACCTGAAACCGCACGTACAGGGCGAGCAACGCGGGGAGGCCGCCGATGAAGAACATCGGGCGCCACCCCCAGTGCGGGAACACGAAGAGGTAGCAGAGCGCCGCCAGCAGCGATCCGGCAGCGTAGCCCTGCTGCAACAGTCCGGAAAGGACGCCGCGCAGCCGCACGGGCACCTTCTCCATCACGAGCGACGCACCCACGCCCCATTCTCCGCCCATGCCGATCCCGAACAGTGCCCGCAACACCATGAACGACCAGTAGCTCGTGGCAAAACCTGAGAGCACCTCGACGAGCGAGTAGAAGAGGAGGTCGAGCATCAAAGGGAGGCGCCGGCCGTAACGGTCGGCGAGCAAACCGAAGATCAGCGCGCCGACAGGCCGGAACATCAACGTCAGCGTAATGGACTTCGCCATGTCGGTGTCGCTGCGTCCGAACTCTTTGCCAATCGCCGTCAGGGTCATGACGACCACGAAAAAATCGAACGCGTCGAGCGTCCAACCTAGAAACCCCGCGACGACGGCGGGCCGATGATCGGACTTCGGGGGCAGGTCGGTCATGCGCGCCCTAAGATGGCGCGCCGCGCGGGACCCGGCTATACTGGCGAAATCTCCTTTTTTGGAGGACGTCGTGTCCGGCAAGTTCGGCGAGAAGTACTACGACCTGACACTCAACGCCCTGCGCATTATGGCCGCCTTCTTATACATGATCCACGGCGGGCAGAAACTGTTTGGTTGGTTCGGCATGGGGCCGATGCCCGGCATCTGGCCGTTCGGCGTCGCGGGTGTCATCGAGTTCTTCGGTGCTCTCGCCATCGCCTTTGGCCTGTTCACCCGGCCTCTCGCGTTCCTGGCGGCCGGGGAGACGGCCGTCGTGTATTTCTGGATGCATGCCAGCAAGAGCGGCAGCATTTGGCCGTGGGTGAACCACGGCGAGGTGCCCGTCCTCTACTGCTTCATCTTCCTTGTCATCTGGACGTCCGGGGGTGGCAGCAAGACCCTCGACGCCTGGCTCGCCAAGCGGAGGGCTCCATGATTCTGACACTCGCGCTGCTCGCCATCGCCCAGCAGACCCCGACGATCCAGGAGTGGAATGTGCCGTGGGCGGCCTCGCGTCCCCGCGATCCGTATCTCGACCGCGCCGGTAAGGTCTGGTTCGTGGGACAGGTCGGCCACTACGTCGGCGTGCTCGACCCGGGGACGGGGGAGTTCAAGAAGTTCGATCTCGCGCCAGGTACGGGGCCCCACAACCTGATTCTCGACAGCACCGGGATCGTGTGGTACTCGGGCAACGCATCGTCGCACATCGGGCGTCTCGATCCCAAGGACGGGAGCATCACGCGGATTCCGATGTCCGATTCGACGGCGCGCGATCCGCACACGATGGTCTGGGATCGCCACGGCGACATCTGGTTCACCGTGCAAGGCGGCAACTTCATCGGCAAGCTGACGGTAGCGAGCAAGACCATGCGCCTGGTGCAGGTGCCGACGCCGCGTGCACGCCCCTACGGCATCGCGCTCGATCGCGCCGGGCGGCCCTGGGTCGTGCTGTTCGGCACGAACAAGATTGCGACGGTCGATCCGGTCACGTTCGCGCTGACCGAGTATCCCCTGCCCCGCGCCGAGGCGCGGCCGCGCCGCATGGCGATCACCTCGGACGGCGCCGTCTGGTACGGCGACTACGCCGGCGGCATGCTCGGCCGGTTCGACCCGAACACCAAGAAGGTCGAAGAGTGGCCCCTCCCCGGCGGGGCCGGCGCGCGACCCTACGCTGTCGCCGTGGACGATCAGGATCGCATCTGGGTCGTGGAGACCGGCTCCCAGCCCAACCGGTTCGTCGGGTTCGATACGCGGACCAAGCGGTTCCTGCCGTCCGTCGCGGTGCCCAGCGGCGGTGGCACGATTCGCAACATGGTCTACGACCCGCGGGCGCGCGCCATCTGGTTCGGGAGCGACGCCAACACCATCGGGCGGGCCCAGCTGCCGAATCCCCCTGCGACGCCCGTTCCGTAGGTCGGCCTCGAGTGTCGGCGCGCTGGCCGCGCTGGCTTTGATCGGCGCGTCGCTGGCGCCGGTCCCGGCTTTCAAGACGGGACCGCCGCCCGGGCACACCGGCGGGTTCGGCGAGCCGACGTGCCGGGCCTGCCATTCCGACGCGGGGCTCAACGAGCCCGGAGGCGCGCTCGCGGTGAGCGGCGCCCCGGTGAGCTACGAGCCCGGCCGGACCTACCAATTGCAGGTTGTCCTGCGGCGCGCCGGCATGCTCCGGGCGGGATTCCAGCTCGCGGCGCGATTCGCGGACGGCGCCTCGACCGGCGCGCAGGCAGGTGTGCTCGCGCCCGGCGATGAACGCTCGATCGTCACCTGGGACACTTTGACCCATGTGAGTTACATCGAGCACAACCTGGCCGGCACCGCGCTCTCGGGTGACGCAGGTCATTGGATCGTCCGATGGACAGCTCCGGCGACCGCTGTGGGTCCGGTGTCGTTCAATGTGGCAGGCAATGCCGCCAACGATGACGATTCACCACTGGGCGATTTTATCTACACGACCGCGCTGACAGTGGCGCCGCCGCCCCGGCGGTGACAAATTATGTCGTGCCTCTGACCACTCGCCTGCTCGCCGACCGTCGCGGTGGGGTGGATCGCCGCACCGATCCGCGCCGCACGACGTTGGAGCCCGTGCCCGTCGATCGCCGCCAGGTGGTGGACTTGCGGCGCGGGGCCGACCGTCGCAGCACCCTCGATCGGCGTAACCGGGCCGGCCGGCCGCGGACGTCGGAGACGCCCGCCGAGCACATCCGCAACGCGCTCCAGCTGATTCATCACGTGAACGAGAGCGACGGGGTCGGCGTGGAGCAGCGCGCCGACATGGCGGCTGCGCTCCGGCGCCTCGAGCGCGCCCTCGACCTGTTAGAGCGTCGAGCCGCGGTCTAACGCGCTGACCATCGCCTCCGCACGCCGGTGAACAAACAAGAAAGTGCCGGCGATCCCCACGTCGCCCGCCGGCGCGAGATTCTGCGCCAGGCGAGCGTCGCCTTGCAGGGACGCATCGTGGCCATGTGGGAGGTCTCGCCCCGCGCGCAGGTGCTCCCGATCCTGGCGAGCGTGCCTGGACCGCCGCCGGAAGCGACCACGCTCGACCTGACCTCGACGTTGCAGCGTTGGAGCGCCCCCATCATCCAGGGAAGCCGGTGGGTGGGATGCCGCCTCGACGACGCGGGCAACTGGTGCATCGCGCCGGTGCGGAATCAGCCCCCCGCCCCGCCGCCCGGCGGCGTGGAGCGCCGCAGCCGCGAGCGCATGACGCTGGAGCTCGCCGGTCTGTGCTTGGGGCTCGTCGATCTGACGCCGCGCATGACAGCGCGACCGCGCACTCCCGAGTCCGACGCCCTGGCCGAGTTGGTGCGCCAGCCCAGCGTCATCGCGCATGAAGTGGCCAACCCGCTGACGGCCGCGCTGGCGGGGCTCGACTGGTGCTTCAAACGGGTGCGCGAGGCAGGATCAATGGAACCGGCGTTGAAGGCCGGCATCCTCGAGGACCTCACCGGTGTCGCGGAGGGCATGGACCAGGCGATTGCGTTCCTGCGGTCGATCCAGGACCGCGCGCGCGGCGGGCTCGCCCGCTGGGAGCGGTTCGACGCCGGCCAGGTGATCCGATCCTGTGTCGCGCTGGAGCGGCCGCTGGCTCGTAAGTCGGGAGTCGCACTCGAGGGTACCGTCGCGATCAGCGGCGTCTATCTCCAGGGTGACCCCAACGCCCTGTATCAGGTGCTCACGAATCTCGTCCGCAATGCCGTCTCCGCCTCGCAGGGCGGCAAGACGCCCGTAGTCGTGACGTTCGCGCAAGCCGGTGACGTGCTGCGCCTCGCGGTGCAGGACCGCGGCGTGGGGATCGCCACGGAGCATCGCGACCGGATCTTCGACCCGGGATTCACGACGCGCGCGTTTGGATCGGGCTCGGGGACCGGACTGACCGTCGTCCGGGAGATCACACAGGAGATGTTCAAGGGCCAGGTGGACGTGCAGTCCGCCCTGGGTCAGGGCACGACGTTTACTGTGACTCTGCCGATTCCTCCGCAGCGCGCGTCGCGGGCCGGGGGGGGGCGTTGACCGCGATCACCTGCAGGAACGTCTCGAACACGCGGTCCGACCACCAGCCGCGCTGCCGCGTGATGTCCGCAACCGCCTGATCGACTGTCATTCCGGGCTGATCCCCGCGCGTCGTCGTGAGCGAGTCGTATACGTCCAGAATCCCGACGATCTGTGCGTACAGCGGAATCTCATCGCCCTTCAACCGGTCGGGGTACCCGGTCCCGTCGTAGTGCTCGTGGTGCGAGCGAATGATCGGCTTCAGATCCCACGGAAACTCGGCGTTCGCCAGCAGCTCGATGCCCCAGATGGGATGCATCTGCAGCACTTGCTGCTGGCTGGTCGAGAGCGGCCCCGTCTTCTTGAGAATCTCATGCGGGACACGCACTTGGCCGAGGTCGTGCAGGTAGGCGCCGAGCAGGATCGTCGTCTCGGCGTGCTCGTCGAGCCCGAGGGCCCGCGCCATCGCCACGGCATTCTTCGCCACGCGCTCGCAGTGGCCGTAGGTGTAGTTGTCGGTCGACTCGAGCGACCGTCCCCACTCGCGCACGAGCGCCAGGTAGGTGCCCTCCAGCTCCGCCATCTTGCCGCCGACGTGCACGAGTTCGAGCCGGGCATCGAGACGCCGGAAGAGACGATAGGCGACGTTGAGCATCCGCAGCGCCTCCTCGTTCCGGCCCATCGCCTGGTGGAGGATGGCCAGCTCCCGGCACGCCTCGGCCTCGCCCAGCACGGAACCGGCCGCGTTCGCGAAGTCGATCGCGGACTTGAGCCGCGACTCAGCGAGGGCGGGACGACCGGTCTCGCGGTACACCATGCCGATGACGCGGTACGCATCCGCTTTGGGGGCCCGCACGCCGAGTTGATCGAAGACCCCGAGGGCCGACTCGGCGTTCTGCCGAGCGTCCTCGAAGCGTTGCCGAGCGACGTGTACCTCGGCGTGGTTCACGAGGCAGAGCGCCCACAGGTGGACGTCACCGACCCGCTCCGCAAACGCGCGACTCTCGCGGAAGTAGCAGTCCGCGGCGTCGAGCCGTCCGCGGTCGGCGCTCACCATCCCGAGATTGTGATAAGCGAGCGCGCAGCCGTGCACGTCGCCGCTGCTGCGGTACGCGTCGAGCGACCGCTCGTAGCGCGACACCGCCTCGTTCAGCTGGCCTTGAATGTTGGCGATGATGCCCAGGTTCTGCTCCGCCCGGGCCCGCAACGCTTGGCTCTCCCCACCGAGATCCAACGCCAGCAAGAAGGTTTCGCGGGCATCTTCCAGCGCGCCGGTGGCGACGTCCATCCCGCCGAGCGTGTTGAGCGCCTCCGCCGCCAGGGCCGGATCGTCGATCCGCAGTCCCACCCCGTAGCTCCGAAGGCAGAGCTCCCGCGCCGGATCCGTGTCCCCGCGTTGATGGCGCACGACGGCGAGGCGCCGCAGCGCCTCCGCCAGGATCCGCTGGTCGCCGACCCGCTCGGCGCCGGCAATCGCGGTTTGATAGCGTTCGATCGCTTCGGGGATGGCCCCGGCCCGCTCGCGCTCCCGCGCTTGCTGGAGCACGATCGCCGGAAGTACGAACGGCGCGCTTGCGCGCGCCTCACCAAGCGATTGCATACTCCGAGAAGTGCTGGACACGCCCGGTGACGCTTTGTGACCAGAGGTTGTCGAACGAGAGCAGGTACTCGAGAATCTCGAAGGCGTCGGTCGTGTAGGCGATCCGCTTGGGCGCGAGCGACCCGAGGAGGTTGCAGCCCTGATAGCTCAGCGTCAGCCACGTCGACGACTGGAAGGTCAGGCCTTCCGGCTGAAAGCGCACGTGCCGCAGCGTGTCCGACGGCGCTACGGCCGTGATGGTGACGGCGGTATCGAGCGCGCCTTCCGGAATCCAAAGGCTGTGCGCGCCCACATTGATCGTGCCACCTTCGGGTCCGACGGTCTGCGTGACCGAGTCGTACGGGAGCGGCGTGCATTGGACCAACCCGACGGCCGGCGGCGGTGGGAAGCCGAGGAGCGCGTCGGGCTTGGGCGCCGACGGCTCCGTGCAGCTTGCCAGGAGCGCACCGAGCCCGACACACACCAGTAAGCGCACAGCCTTCATTGCCTGCCCCTCCCATGGTCTTCGAGCACGAGTCCCGGCGGCGTGCTGCGGGCGTTGCGGGCGTCATCCAGCGCCGTGCCCGCATCGAAGCGCCGCACCCAGGGATAGCCGGGCTCGGGCCGGCCGTTCCGCACCGCCGCCGCCGCCCGTCCCAACAATGCGACGGGGTCGATCGGCGCGTATTTGAGATTCACCACCGCGTCGTAGCCGACGCGGATCCCCGGCGTCACCGTGCCTTCAAGACTGCCCCCCGGGGACGCGCACAGGGCCGACGCGACGCGCTGCGCGAAGCGCAGGGCGCCGGTGTCCGACGTGCCGGGCGCGAGCACTGCGAACTCGCCGGGTCCCAGCGACCCGACGACGTCACACACGCGCGCGGTCTGCGCGACGAGGTTCGCCGCCCGTGGGTCCGGCGGTCCATCGACGGCGAAGACGACGCACGCGAGCGCGCCGTGATGTCGGGCCATGAGCGCCCCCAACTCGCGCGCGCGCCGCGCGAGGCCGGGCCGGCTGTGCAAACCCGTCGTCGGGTCGAACAGGCCTTCGGCGAGGGTCGCATCGATGTTGCGCTTGGCCTGGATGTAGGTCTCGAGCTTGAGCGACATCTCGTCCGAGTCGCTCCCGTACCGAAGGAAATCCCACACCCCCGCGCGCAGCGCGGTCACGCGCTGCTCCGGCGACGGTGGTCCCGACGTGAGCATCAGAATCGGGACGTTGCGGCCGATGTGCGGCTCGCCGCGGAAGAGGCGGCAGGCTTCGAGCCCCGTGAGGTCGGGAAGCTCTGTATCGAGAATGATGACGTCGGGCCGCGTCTCGCGCGCCCGCTCGAGGGCCCGAGCGCCCGACGGCGACTCGATTACCGTGTACCCGTTGGGGCCGAGCGTGCGCATCAGCGAGCGATCGCGTCGGATCGCTACCAGGACCACGGGGAGTTCGGCAGTGGGGCTCATATCGGTCACGCTCCGGAACCGCAACAAGCGGGCCGCCGGTCAGGGTGCGGCGCCTCAGGTAACACGCAAAACCGGCGCCCGCTTTGGCGGGCGCCGGCGACACCTGACGCGCTAACGCAACAACAGGGCGTGAGTTAGAGCCCTAGCCAGTAGTTGACCTTGACCAGGAAGATGTTCGCGGAGGGACCCCGGAAGAGCGCTCCCGCATCGCTCCCAAAGTCGATGGTGCCCCGGCCGAGGGACGATTCGCCGCTGCGCGTCCACACGACGAAAATCGTGGAGCCCGGCCGGTACTCCCACCGCAACACGGCGTTGCCGCGCAGCGAGCGGAACGTGAAGTCCTGGGACGGGATGACGAACCCGGCAGCGGGTCCGGCACCGTCCGGGTCAATCGAATCGCCTGACGCCACCGGCGTGGAAGTCCCGACGTCCACGCCGTACACCAGCTTTTGCTGTTGGCGCGGCGCCGCGAATTCCTTGTACCGCGAGAAGGCGCCGCTCACGATGAGCGGCTGCACAAACAACTCGAACGTGAGCGTCGGCGAGAACGTCACGTTGAAGCGCGTCTCCATCGAGATCGAGCTCTGCTTCAGGTCCGCGAACACGTAGCGATTGCCGTAGAAAGCGGTCGCTGTCGAGTCTGGCCGGGCCATGATGTACTGCGTGCCGTCTTCATCGTGGCCGATGGACGGACCGAGCGACAGCGTGATGTTCGACGCGGGTTTCAGTTGTGCCGAGACGTTGGCGGACCGGCTGCAGTCGTGCTCGTCGTTGCAGCCGACGTCGACATTCATCTGAAACACGATGTTCTTACGCGAATCGGTCGAAACGTTGGCCTCCCAGAAGTTGAGGCCCGCCCGCCGCACGACAGGGCCGCCGCGCGTCAAGCGGTCGTCGAACACGCTCGGCCGGTGAATCCAGAAGGTCTGCACGTTCCAGTAGTTGAGCGTCTGAATGTACCCGAACGACTGTAACTGCCGGTCCGTCAGATCTCCGTCGAAGTTGTATTGCTGCTGCGCGCCGGCGATGAAGAACAGCTGGCGATACCACTTCGTCGGCTTGAGCCACTGCGGGAAGATGTTGCCGCCCATGTACCAGTAGTCGGCGCGCGAGAAGAACGTGATGTCGTTGTTGTCGAATCCCGGCGTGCGGAGATTGGTGGAAACCTCCCACAACAGCTTGCCCGACTCGCGCGCGAGACGCGCATATGCGCCCATGCCGCGCATCGACGTTAGGGATGGGTCGTACGCATCGGTCAGGAACCCGTTGCTGCCGTTCTTGCGGTCGGGCCGTTGGAAGTAGCGCGCGCTCGAACGCTGGAAGCGCAGCATGGCCGCGGAGTCGCCGACGACCTGCGTCCCCGCCATCTGCGCCATCAGGTGCAGGGTGCGCTTGTTGAACCACATGTCCGTACCGAAGCCGAGGGCTTCCGAATGACGCGAGAGTCGATCGGCAATGAACGGATCGCTCAGGTCGCGCACCACCGAGGTCCCCATCAGGCGGAGCTGGGTGGCTCCACCGCGCAGGTCCTTTGCGACTCGCCCGACGAAGTAATTACTGAACGGCTCGACGGTCACACCGATCCGCGACAGGTCGCTGCGCTCCACGGTCGCCTGCTCGCGCTTCGTGATCGCGTTGAGCACGCCGATCGACCACCCCGTGGGCGTCCGTCCCGTGAGTTTGGCAGCGCCGAGTATCGTCGTGTTCTCGGGCACGTCGGCATAGCGATCGGCGGTGTCCCGCATCGCGGTGATCTGCGGCGAGCGCCCGATGCGTCGCGTGCTTATCATCGAGAGGCTCGACACGTTGGAGCAAAAGAAGCAACTCAAGCCCCCGAGCCCGAAATAGCCGGCGCCTTCGACGAAAAACGGCCGGCGCTCCTGGAAGAAGGTCTCGAACGCGCTCAGGTTCACGACCGCCGGGTCTACTTCGACCTGGCCGAAATCGGGATTGACGGTGGCATTGAGGGTGAGGTTCGACGTCAGCAGCACGCGCGCGTCGGCGCCCATGCGGCCGTCCAACGCGTGCGGATCAAAGAACGGATCGGACGCGTTTCCCGGCACGTTGGCCGAGCGGCCCACCATGTAGGGCAGGATCTCGGCTTTGCCGGGCGCACGAGTGATGACGAGCCCCTCGAGGTGCCCGAAGCGCGGCGGGCCCCCCGTCTCTGTCAGCTTCCAGAAGGACCACTGCGAGTTCTCATTGAGCCGGTTCTCCTGGCGCCACATCTGCAAGCCCCAGGTCTGCTCCTTGGTCGTCGAGGGATAGCGCAGCTGCGCGAACGGAATCCGCATCTCGGCGGTCCAGCCGAGCGAGTCGATCGTCGTCTTCACTTCCCACACGGGGTCCCATGAATCGTCGCCGCCGCCGCCGAGGCCGTTGGCGTCGTTCTTCACCCCCGACGGGTTCACCAGGAAGAAGAGCCGGCCGATGTGATCGTGATAGGTGTCGAAGATGACCTGGAAGTAGTCGGAGCTCGGATCGCCGTCGCGTCGCACGAGACGCGTCTTCACGCCGGCGGCCCCCTCCGTGTCGAACATCCGCGCCCCCACGTAGATCGCGGCGCCGTCAAACACGAACCGCACCTCGGTGCGCTGTGTGGCGGGTTCGCCCTCTTTGGGTTGGTTCTGCGTAAAACCGGTGGCGGGAGGGGCCGACTGCCAGATCGCCTCATCCAACTTGCCGTCGATCCGAATCTCCTCCTGGAGCGGGACGGCTCGGGCGACGGGCGGCGTGGTCGGATGAATGTTTTGGGCGAGGGCGGGCCCGGCGATCATGCCGAGCACAAGGAGGAGGACGGTCGTTCTCGACATTGCGTCGGCTCGGGGTGGAGACATTACTCTGACGCTCATCGGAGGGTAAAGGTTGCTGTACCCCGAGTGACCGCGACGTCCGGGGAAAGTCAGGAATCGTTCGGCGCGCCGAAGTCGTTGCCGGACAGACGTTTTGACCCGACATTCCTGCGATGCCGATGACATTCCGCGCCGAGCTCCGCGCGATGATTCGCCTGGCGGTGCCGATCGTCGCCGTCCAATTGGGCCAGATGTTGATGGGCGTCGTGGATACGATCATGGTCGGACGCGTATCGGCCGAGGCGATCGCCGCCGTCGCGCTCGGAAACCTCTATTTCTTCGGCGCGGCGATCTTCGGGATGGGCGCCCTTATGGCGCTCGATCCGGTCGTCGCTCAGGCGGTGGGGGCCGGCGACACGGTCGCGGTAGCCCGCGGCGTGCAGCGCGGTGTGGTACTGTCGCTGGGCCTGAGCGTCGTCGCGACCGCCCTCCTCCTCCCCGCTCGCCCGGTCCTGGCGCTCCTGCACCAGCCCCCCGGCGTGGCCGACGTCGCGGCGACCTTCGCGCGCGTGGAGATCGCCGGCATTCTTCCTTTCTATATCTTCGGCGCGCTGCGGCAGAGCCTCCAGGCGCTGAAGCGCATCGCCCCGATCGTGGGCGCCATGATCGTCGGCAACCTGACGAACCTCGCGCTCAACTACGTCTGGATCTACGGGAAGCTCGGTTTTCCGGCGGGCGGAGCTATCGGGTCGGCGTGGGCCACGGTCGTCAGTCGCTGGGTAATGCTCGCGCTGCTCCTCGCCGTGGCGTGGCGCTCGCTCCGGCCGCAGCTGCTGCCGTGGCGCCGTGAGGCACTCGACTGGGAGCCGCTGCGCCGGATGGTGGTGCTCGGCGCACCGATCGGCGTCCAGTACGAGCTCGAGTACGGCGTGTTCGCCGTCGTGGGCATCATGATGGGCTGGATGGGCACCGCGCAGCTGGCGGGCCATCAAGTGGCCTTGAACCTGGCATCGCTCGCGTTCATGGTGCCGCTCGGCGTCTCGGCATCGGCGGCAGTGCTCGTGGGCCACGCCGTCGGGCGCGGCGATGCCGCCGAGGCGCGGCGCGCCGCCGCGGCGGGATTGGTCTGCGGGGTGGGCTTCATGTCCGCGAGCGCGCTCGTCATGCTCCTCGTGCCGACGTTTCTGGCCCGGATCTACACGCCGGACCCCGGAGTCGTGGCGCTCGCGGCGAGCCTGATCCCGATCGCCGGCGTGTTTCAAGTCTTCGACGGCATCCAGGTCGTCTCGATCGGCATCCTGCGCGGCGTCGCCGATACGCGCGCACCGATGATCGTCAACGTGCTGGGGTTCTGGCTCGTCGGCCTGCCCGTGAGCGCCGCGCTGGGGTTCGGCGCCCACGGCGGTCCGCGCGGCCTGTGGTGGGGGCTGACGGTCGGGCTCGTCTTGGTCGCGCTCGTCCTGCTCTGGCGCGTGCGCCGCCGGCTCTCGCGGGACGTCGCCCGCGTCGTGATGGATCGCGACGTGGCTCCCGCCTGACCTATATTGGCGCCATGACCCCGTTTCTCCTCGCCGCCGGCGCTCTCGTCCTGGGGGTGGTCTGGATCTTCAATCGCCTGACGCGCCTACGGCAGCTGTCGGACAACGCATGGGCCGACATCGACGTGCAGCTCAAACGGCGGCACGATTTGATTCCGCAGGTCGTGGCAGTCGTGAAGGGACACGCGGGGTACGAGCGACAGACGCTCGAGGCCGTCGTCGCCGCGCGCGGGCGAGCGATACAGGCCACGGCGGGGAGTCCGGCGGCGCGCTTCCGCGAGGAGACTCCGGTCGAGGAATCGCTGTCGCGGATCTTCGCGATCGCCGAGGCCTATCCCGACCTCAAGGCCGTCGCGAGCTTCGCCGCCCTGCAGCAAACGCTCACGGAAGTCGAAGACACGCTGCAGAACGCGCGGCGCTACTACAACGCGGTGGTCCGGGACTGGAATACGGGGATCGCGCAGTTCCCCGCGAACCTGATCGCCGCCCCGTTCGGGTTCAAGCCGCGGGAGTTTTTCGGGATCGATGACGCCGAGCGGGCCGCGCCCACCGTGGACACGTCGGCGTAGCCCCGGCGTCAGTGGCCGGGGTGGTACTCCCGTTCGGTGTGCCCCACGAGTTGTGAACGATAGAAGTACACGTCCCGCAGGTTGCCCGAGGCGTAACGCTCCGCTTGATCGTTGAAGTGCGGCGAACGCGGATCGCCGCTCTCGCCGCCCGCCGTCACGGCGCGGGCACGCACGCTGTCGCCGAACTCGACGACTGCCACGAAGCTGTTGCCGCTCGACCCATACATCTTCTTGGTATTGGCGTACGACCGCGCGCCGAACGACGCGAGCGAACCCCACGCCGCTGACGTGAATGGCACCGGAGTGCTGGGGCCGGCGTCGTCGAAGCGCGGCGCAATGTCGTCGTTGATGCGCTGAAAGCGGTTGATCTCACCCCAGGGCGTCTTCCACGACCCGAAATCGGCGCCGAGCGAATCGCACGCGGCGCCCAACGCGGCCAGCAGATCGGCCGCGGCCTCCGCCCGGTCGGCGTAGGTAATGGCAGACACTCCTGCCGCGCGCGCGGCTGGGGCCAGGCGCCGCAGCGCTTCCTGCCCCCAATACACGGCGAGCGATGTAGGCACCGACGCCGTACTCCAGCGATAGTCCCACGCGCGCAGCATGGCGGCCTGCTCGGCGAATCTCGACTTCACCGAATCGGCCCCCTGATCGTAGGCCCGCAGCAGCGCGGGGATGAGCCGCTCGAACGCCGGCAGGTAACTGTCGAACGCCGCCGCGCGCAGCTCATCCATCGTAAAGTCCTTGCGGCCCGTGAGCACGCGCAGGGCGTGATAGCCGCGCGGCGTCTCTTCTGCCCCGTTCTCCACGTAGCGAGGGAAGCGCTCCCGCCGGGGGCTTTCTGGCCCAGCGGCGGACCACGGCCAGTTGTTGGAGTTGTACACCCACCCGATCGGCGGATTCACGACATTGGGCGTCTCCGAAAATGCCAGCACGCCGCGGTAGTCGGTGGCGGGGTTACTGCCGTCGACCGGTTTGCTCCAGTCGAAGGTCGTGTCGCGGCGCGGAATGTAGTTGGAGTGGAAGTAGGCGATGTTGCCCGAGGCGTCGGCGAAGAGCGTGTTGTTCGACGAATTGGTGTGCAGATCCATGACACGCGTGAACGCCGCATAGTCCTTCGCCTTGGTGCGGGAGTAAGACTGGATCAACGCGTTGACCGGACTCTGCATCAGGCTGATGCTCACCCAGCGCTCACCGGTTTTGCGGACGACGGGGCCATGGCGCGTATAGAACACGGTGAACGTCTTGCGAGCCAGCCCGGCGTCGGTGCGGTACGGCACGGTGATCCGCCGAACCCTGACCGGCGCCTCCGCCACGCCATGGCGGTAGAAGTACCGGCCTCCCCGCTCCGTCACCGTCTCGAGGAATTCGTCGATGTTGTCCACGCCGCTCGACGTGTGCATCCAGCCGGCGGTGGCGTTGAAGCCCTGATAGATGAAGATCTGGCCCCACGTGACGGCCCCGTACGCGTTGAGCCCTTCGTCGCTCACCATCTGGAGCTCGGATCGGAAATAGAACGACGTGTGCGGGTTGATCCACAGAAGGGCATGATGATTGCGCGTGTTGGCCGGCGCGATCGCGATGCCGTTCGAGCCCGTCGGCTCCGCGAGGGGATCGTCCTCGTCGGACCCGGTGCTCGTAGGCGATGCGGCGCCGGATTCATAGAACGCTTGCAGGTCGCGCAGGTTGACGCGCTCGATGTCACCGCCGATCGATCCCTCGGTGAAGGAGAGCGCCATCCACGGCTCGAACCGCGTGATGACGCGCGGTTTCACCTCGGGATGCTTGGAGAGATAGAAGTTCAACCCGTCGGCCCAGGCGTTCATGAGGTGCTTCAGCCACACGGGACTCGCCGCGTATTTGACCCGGAGCGAGTCAGGGTTGATGAACAATTTCATGCGCAGGTCCTGATAGATCGCCGACTCCCCCTCGGCTTCCGCGAGACGCCCCAAGGCATTCAGGTAGTTCGTCTCGACGCGATTGAAGTCGTCCTCGGCCTGGGCGTAGATCATGCCGAACACGGCGTCGGCGTCGGTCTTCCCATAGACGTGCGCGATTCCCCAGTCATCGCGGATAATCGTGATGTTCTGTGCCTGCCGCTCCCAGCGAGCAGCATCCTGGAGTGGCGCCCGAGCAGGTGTGGGAGCGGCGATGACAGCGGCGAGCGTGAGAGCGATCGTCCTCATGAATGACCCGTCGCGCGAAGGGGACCCGAAAGCTATTGTGTCGCATGGCACATAGGAAAGCGCTCCTCGCCCTGCTGATCTGCTGGGCGTCTCCTGCAGCGGCACAACGCTCGTACACCATCGAGCGCTTCGACGCGTCGATCCGGGTGGCCCCCGATGCCAGCCTCGACGTGACGGAGACGATCACCGCGCGCTTCGTCGGCTCCTACAACGGCATCTACCGCAAGATCCCGGTCATCTATCGCATGCCGCAGGGCCTCAACTGGACGATCGGGCTGAAGCTGCAAAGCGTGACTGACGACAGCGGCCGGCGGTTGAAGGTCGAGACCAGTAGCGAGCAGCACTACATCAAGTTCAAGGTCTGGATCCCCGCCGCCGCGAACGCGGCGCGCACGATCGTCCTGCACTACCGCGTCACGAACGGCCTGCGGTTTTTTGACGAACACGACGAACTGTATTGGAACGTCACGGGCAATGAATGGGAGGTCCCGCTGCGTGCCGTCAGCGCGCGCATCGAGCTCCCGTCAGGCGCCGAGGGCCTCCGGGCCATCGCGTTCAACGGCGCGTATGGGTCGACGGCACAGGACGCCAGGGTCGACACGAGCGGGACGACGGTGCGGATCACGATGTCGCATGCCCTCGCGTATCGTGAGGGACTGACGGCGGTCGTCGGGTGGAACCCGGGCGTCGTGCGGCGGCCGACCTTCCTCGACCGGGTCGTGGGGATCATCGGCGACAATTGGCCGCTCGCGTTGCCGCTCGTGGCGTTCGCCGTGGCGTTCACCACCTGGCGGCGTCGCGGCCGCGACCCGAAGCAGCGGCCCATCGCCGTCCAGTACGAGCCACCCGCCGGGATCACGCCCGCGGAAGCCGGCACGCTCATCGACAACTCGGCCGATCTGCGCGACATCACCTCGACGTTGGTGGACCTCGCGGTCCGAGGCTACGTGAAGATCGAGGAGCACGAGGAGTCCAAATTCCTGGGCTTCATCGGGGGCGGTCGCACCTACAAGCTGCGCAGCCTCTCGCCCCCCGCAGACGCGAAACCGCTGGTACCGCACGAACAGAAGGTCTTCAATGGCGTGTTCGAGGGCCGAGGATCGGTCGTGTCGCTCGAGGAGCTCGATGCCGAGTTCTACGCCGAGCTGCCGGGGATCCGGAACGCGATCTTCGACCGGCTCCTGTCGCAGGGCCTCTATCACGCGCGCCCCGATCACGTGCAGCGGCGCTGGATGCTCGGCGCGGTCTTCACGGGGCTGGTCGTCGCGTTCGGCGGCTCCATCATCTCGAGTGCGTTCTTGCTGACCCCGGTGCCCTTCATCGTGGCGGGCATGCTCGTCGGCGTGATCCTGTTGGTGTTCGCGTTGATCATGCCGGCCCGCACGGAGGCCGGAACGCGCGCGCTGGAGCAGGTGTTGGGCCTCGAGGAATTCCTGCGGCGGGTCGAGTCGGAGACGTACAAGAGCGTCCTCGCGGGGCACCCCGAGCTGTTCGACAAATGCCTGCCGTTCGCAATGGTCTTCGGGCTCGAGAAGAAGCTGGCGCGCGCGTTCGAGGGAATCTATACGCAACCGCCCAACTGGTACGCAGGAGTGGGGGCTCAGAACTTCAGTGTGAGAAACTTCTCCCTGCACCTCAACACCCTGGTGAGCCACGCCGGTGCGACGATGACATCGGGGCCGCGGAGCTCGATGTCGTTGGGCTCCGGCTCATCCTCCGGACCGAGCGTTTCGTGGGGCTCAGGATTCGGGGGCGGCGGCGGCGGCGGCGGCTTCTCGGGGGGCGGCGGTGGGGGGGGTGGCGGCGGCGCCTTCTAGGCCCTCACCGCGGCAGCCGCGGCCGTGCCGGGACCAACTCCCGGACCAACGCGGCGAGCCGATCCGCCAACCCCTCGAGCGCTTTCGCGCGGCGATTCGTGCTCTTGCGATACACCGTCCGCGCGGTCGCATACGTTATCCCGAGCCACACCGGCACCATCAGGGCGATCGCCGGCCCGGCCAGGTGCAACGCGCCCGCGAAGAGCCCGATCATGGGACCCATCGCGCCGCCCCCCATGCCGCCGCCGATGCCGCCGTACACCGCGCCGACCAGCTGGCTCAGTCCTTCCTGGATGATGATGCGGGTTTGGCCGCCGCGCACGGAGACGGCGATCTCGAGGTCCCGGCGAATTCCGGGCGATCGCGCGGCGACCCACGAGAACGAGCGCCCGAACTGACTCACATTACCGGAGTTCTTGAGCACGCGGCGAATCTCATCCACCAACACCTGCCACTCCGCATCCGGCAGCTCGCCCTGGACGACGCGCTCGTACGACAACGACGTAGGTCCATCGATCCATGGATTGCGCTTGGGCGTCTCGACGCTGAACTCCAGGGCCTGCGCGGCGGCGCGCACCGTCTCGGGCGCGACCCCGACTTCGCCCGCCAGGGCCTCGACGCCACCGATGGTCATCGCGCCGCCGGTCGGCGCGCTCGCCTCCAGCTCGGTGGCCTTCTTTACGATCTCTTCGACCTCGCCGCCGCTGTAGCGCCGCCGCGGGGCCGAGGCGCCGTTCAGCTCGTCGATCAGCGCCGCGGGCGTCGCGGTGCGCTGGTCGTGCCGGATCGCGAGACCGCGTACGAGCGCGCCCTCGAGCCGACTGCCCACGTCGGTGAGCCGCGAGCGGTGCGTGGCCGTGGCTTCGAGAAACCGGCCGGTCCGCACCGCCTCTTCGGTCGGCCAGCGGCCGGGGATCTCGCCCACGAGCATCTCGTAGACGACGACCGCCAGGCTGTACACGTCGGTGCGCGCGTCGAGATCGGTGAGACCGGCGGCCTGCTCCGGACTCATGTACCCCGGTGTGCCGAGCGGGAAGCCGGTGCGCGTGAGGTTCGCGCCTCCGGCGGTGCTGATCGCCTTGGCGATCCCGAAATCGGAGACGATGGGGTGCCCCTGTGTGAAGAGCACGTTCTCGGGTTTGATGTCGCGGTGAAAAACGCCCATGCGGTGCGCGTACGACAGCGCGTCGGCCACCGGCGCCGCGATGATGAGCGCGTCGTCCACGCGCAGGGGCCTTCCCTGCAAGCGCTGGCGCAGCGAGCCGCCCTCGAGGTAGGGCATCACATAATAAAGGAAGCCGCCCGCTTCACCGGAGTCGTGTAGAGGCAAGACGTGCGGGTGAGTGAGCCCGGCCGCGATCTGGATTTCCTTGAGGAAACGCTCGACGCCCAGGAAGGCGGCGAGGCCGGGGAGCAGCACCTTGAGCGCGACTTCGCGGCGATGCTTGGCGTCGTAAGCGAGGTAGACGGTCGCCATCCCGCCACGACCCAACACGCGGCGCAGCGCGTAGCGCTCGCCCAACGCGGCTTGGAGGTCGGCGGGGATCTCAGGAGTCACGGAGGCAGAATATAGGGGCAGTGGGTTATTCTTGACGCATGGCGACGAGCCTGGGATTCACCCAGCTGGCCCTGCAACTCACTGAGGTGGCGCGTCAATGCTACGCCCGCGGCTGGGCCCTGGGCACGAGCGGCAATTTCAGCGCCGTCGTGAGCCGCGATCCCCTGCGGCTGGCGATCACCGTCAGCGGCGTCGACAAGGGCTTGATGACCGAACACGAGATCGTCGAAATCGACGAGCGCGGCGCCGTCGTCGCTGGATCAGGCAAGCCGTCGGCCGAGGCGAGCTTGCACGTCGCCGTCGCCCGCGCGCGCGGCGCGGGGGCGGTGTTGCATACACATTCGATTTGGAGCACGATCCTTTCGGACATGGCCACCGCCGGCGGCGTGGAGATTGAAGGCTACGAGATGTTGAAGGGACTCGATGGCGTGCGCACGCACGAGCACCGCGAGTGGCTGCCGATCCTCGACAATACGCAGGACTGGGCTTCCGCCGTCCCGCGCGTCGAGTCTATCCTCAAGGAACAGCCCCACGCCCACGGCTTCCTGATCAGGAAGCACGGGCTCTACACGTGGGGCCGGGATCTCGCCGACGCCAAACGGCAGGTCGAGATCCTGGAGTTCTTGTTCGAAGTGATGGGGCGAAAGCGAGGCATGGCATGGCAACCGTAAAGATCCCCGACGAGAAGCGCACCCTGACCGATCAGGCGGAGGTGACCCGCTATCTCGCGACGCTCGGCATCGACTACGAGCGCTGGCCCGGCGCACAGCGCGTACCGGCGACGGCATCCACGGACGAAGTCCTCGCGGCCTACGCGCCCGAGATCGCGAAGCTGAAGGCGCGCGGCGGGTACGTCACGGCCGACGTGATCGACGTGACCGCGGCGACCCCGGGCCTCGACGCGATGCTGGCCAAGTTCAACAGCGAACACTGGCACGACGAGGACGAAGTGCGCTTCATCGTGCGCGGGCGCGGGCTCTTTCACGTGCACCCGAAAGACGGCGGCCCCGTGATCGCGATCGAAGTCGAAGCCGGCGATCTGATCCGTGTGCCCCGTGGCACCTGGCACTGGTTCGACCTCTGTGCCGAGAAGGACATCCGGGCGATCCGGCTCTTCCAGGACAAGTCGGGGTGGACGCCGCACTACACGAAGAGCGGCGTCGATCAGGGCTACCAGCCCGTGTGCTTCGGGCCCACCTACGTGCCGCTGGCGCGCTGAAAACGATTCTGCTGGACATCGAGGGCACGACCACGCCCATCGAGTTCGTCCACACGACGTTGTTCGGCTATGCGCGGGCGCGGGTGCAGGGGTTCCTCGAGCGCCACGAGGCTGACCCGGACGTGCAATCGGACATCGCCCTCCTCCGGGCAGAGCACGCCGCCGAAACACCCCCGCCCAATTCCCCGATGGCGTCTGTCTCGGCGTACGTCCACTGGCTCATCGATCAAGATCGCAAATCGACGGGACTCAAGTCGCTCGAGGGAAAGATCTGGCACGAGGGGTACCGAACGGGCGACCTGCGAGGCGAGGTCTATCCCGACGTCCCTCCTGCCCTGGCCCGCTGGCGCGAGCAGGACAAGGAGGTCGCGATCTTCTCGTCGGGGAGCGTACAGGCGCAACGTGATTTGTTCGCCACCGCGGCCGCCGGGGACCTCACGCGCTACATCCGCGCCTACTTCGACACGACGACCGGGATGAAGTCCGCGTCAACGAGCTACTCGAGCATCGCCGCCGAGCTCGGCCACCCCCCGGCATCGATCTTGTTTGTCTCGGATGTCGCCGCCGAGCTGGATGCGGCGCGCGCGGCGGGAATGGACACCGCCCTGTGCGTGCGAGACGCGCGCGCTCCCCAGTCGCCCGGGGGAGAGCATCGCGTCGTGCACACCTTGGCTAACGTGTAGACCGACCTACCGCGGCGACGGCGCGGGCACGGGCGGGGGCAATTTGTCGGCGAAGCGCCACGGCGGCGCGCCCGACGGGGTGAGCGGCAGCTTCTCGAGCCGAGCGCGGATCATCGCGATCGGCATCGGCCCACCCTGGAGCACCGCATCGTGGAATTCCCGCTCGGTCATCTTGCGCGTGTCGACGAGCTCCGCATGCAGCGCGCGCAGCTGCAGCCCGCCGATCATGTATGCCGCCTGATAGAGCGGTGAGTAGGCGCCGCCGAACGAGCGACGCACCTCGCCCTCGGCGTTGGCGCGCTCGAACCCGACGGTGTCTACCAGGAATTGAATCGCCTGCTCCGGCGTCATCTTCCCCAGATGGAAGTTGAGGGAAAAGATGATGCGGGCGCTGCGGTGCATGCGCCAGAAGAGCGCGCCGATGCGATCCTCAGGGGATACTTGGAAGCCGTGGTCCCAGAAAAACATCTCCCAGTAGAGACCCTGCCCCTCGCTCCAGAAGGGCGTCTGAAAGAGGCGGCGATGCGAGTTGTAGCGCGCCGACATGAAGCCCTGCAGGTGATGCCCGGGGTTCAGCTCGTGGAAGACCGTCGCGTGTGAGAAGTGCGGGTTGTTCCCGCGCATGCTCATCAGTTTTTCTTCGTCGGTCATCTCGGCGGTCGGGTACGACACCTGAATCGTTTCGCCGCCCAAAAAGAAGGGCGACACGCGCTGCCGCTCGGGCGACAACATCTCCATGCGCCAGTCTTCGCGCGCCAGCGGCGGCACCGTCACCCAATCGTGCTGATCGAGAAAGGCTTCGGCCTGGCGCGCGAGGTCGCGCACCAAATCGGTTTGGCGGCCCGGCTCGACGTAGGAGTTCTTCACCTTCTCCATCGCCGCCGTCCAGTCGTCGCCGAATCCCATCGCCCGCGCCGCCTTCTTGATCTCCGCGAGGCTGAACGCGTACTCACGCTCCGCGATCGCGATCAGCTCCTCGGGCGTGTACGGGATCATCTCGTAATCGAGGTCTTCCTTGAGACCCTCCATGCCGATCGGCTCACCGACGATCGGGCCCGTGTTGTCGTCGGGCTGGTCCCCGCCTCGACCACCGGCGCCACAACCGCTCGCCGCCGCTCCGCGCCCTCCCTCGGGTGGTTTCATACCGACGACCCGCTCACGCAACGTGCGCGCGTAGCGCGACAGGGCGTCGTCGAGCTTCTTGCACGGGTCTTTCACCCACCACGAGAACTGCGGGTCGTAGCCGTCGTAGTAGCGGAACCAGCCGCCGACCACGGCGCGCACGTCGTCGAGATCATCGGCGGCACGATTGGCGATGGTCCGCGTCACCGGCGGCACCGGACCGCGCGAGCGGGCTGCGCTGTCGCCGCGCGCGGGCGGCTCGAACAGAGTCCGCAGGCTGTCGACCTGTTTGACGACTGCCGCGAGAGTCCGCGCGACGGCCGCGGGATCGATCGTCTCGAGGTTGCGCCGCGCGTCTTGCAGGGCCAGCAATCGATCGGCGAACGGGAGCAGTGGCAGCTCGCTCGCGCGCATCTTGTCCCGGCGATCGAGCAGGGCGATCTGGTGCCGCAGATAACGGTCCAGCAGCAGGTAGTCGGCGCGGGCCTCGGCCGACAGTTTGCCGAAATCGAGCTCCTGGAGCCGCTGCTGCCAGCCGCGAAAGAGGTCGCGCATGCGACGCCGCTGGTCGGGCGAGTCTGGGGCGTCGTAGCGGCGGGTGAGGACGTTGCGATCGATGGAGAATCGCTCGATCACCTCGGCCAGCTCGCTCCCCGCCCGAGTGACGAGGGGGCCGAGCGTGGGGACGTTGGCGGCGGGATCGGCGGGGCGCTGCGCCACGGCACTGGACGCCAGCGCACAGAGCGCGAAACACAGGTACGATCGGAGCATGGGGTACGAGAGTAGCCTCAGCCTCTTGCGCCCGCAATCGCGGTGGGGGGATATAGGGATCCACCGGAGGATCGCCCCATGACTCTGCTCCTGCTCCTGTTGCTCCAAGCGGCTCCCACTCCGCAGGCACCCGCCACCGGCACCACTGCCGCCTGGACTCTGAAGACCAAAGGGGCGATTCGCTGGCAGCAGGTCACGCCCGCGGGGGCGCTGCTCGTCTCGACTGACGCGTCGCTCGCGGCGGTCGACATGGATCGTGGCGTGGTGACGTGGGAAAAACCGGAGCTCGCGGGTCTTCCGGTCGACAGCGTCCGCATGGTCGAGGGATCGCTCCTGATGGAAGCGGCCAGGCCCGGACTGTTGATCGTCTTCGACCCGGTGACGGGTGGTGTCGTGTTCGACTCCCGGAAGCTCTCGCTGACGCAGGTCGTCACGCGGCGCGTGCTGCCGCAGAGTGGCTCGCTGCTCGTGCACGGACGGCGCGCGCAGGGCCCCCCGGTGGTCGCGCTCTACGATCTCACGACAGGCGCGCAGCGCTGGGCCAGTGAGTCCCTGTTTCAGGAAACGGGCCCGAAGCGCGGGGGCCTCGGCGGCCTGATGCAGGGCCTGGTGCGCGCGGCGTCCGGCGCGACGGCTCTGGAAGTGCTGCAAGCGGGCCGTGACATGATCGTCGTGCACACGCTGATGGGTCTCCGCGGGCTCGACGCCCGCACGGGGACGATTCGCTGGTCGGCTACGCTCCCCACGGCCCGCGCCGGCAACCCGGCGCGCCACGTGCAGCTGTTCCCGTCACTCAACCAGCCCGAGCGACTCTACGTCGGCTTCGACGACCGGCTCATGGCGTACAACATCGCCGACGGCAAGCCGCTGTGGGCGAAGCCCCCGACGATCGACGGCTGGGTGCACGGCATCGTCGAGCATCCCGACGGGCTCATCATCCTCCCCGAATCGCCGCCGCCCGACCAGGCGACGGGCAACGTCCGCGTGATCAACGGCGTCGTGCAGACGGGGCTGAACATCGCGCGGTACGCCGACGGCACGACGATCGCCGCCAAGCCGCTGCGCATGCGCGGCACCGTCACGGATGCAATGGTCACCGGTGGCTCCGCGGTACTCGCCGTCGACGCCGAGTCGCGCACGTTCGTCAACGTGCTCGACGTGGCCACCGCCACGCTGCGTCTCAAGAAGGACGTGAAGATCAAGGGACAGCTCGCGTATGCCGAGCTGACGCCGGCGGGTCTCTTGTACATCTCGCGCCCCGATGCGGCCACGAACGCCGAGGTGAATGTCATCGACCTGACGAAGGGCGAGGTCAAGTTCAAGGACGCGATCGAGAGCGGTAAGCCCCTCGGCTCAGGCGACTACAACGCCGCGCGCTACTCGCTCCACCACGTGATCGAGGGCACGACTCTCTACGTGTTCGCCAGTCACGATCACCGGCTCTACGCCGTCGATCGCACCGCCGGCACATTCCGCGCGCTCGGCGGCGAGATCAAGCTGCAGGGCGGCGAGGATCCGACGGCGATGGAGATCCGCACGGGCGGACTCGTGCTCATTTCGCCGCAGAACCTGGTAGTCGTGGCGCGCGACGGGACCGTGCAGCAGCAGGTCTACTACCCTGCCCCGCAGCTGCCGGGGCTCCTGCGCGCGCTGTATCGGATCAATTCGATCCGCGCGGGCCTGTACGGCGCCGCCGCGTCGGCGTACGGCGACGCGTTCGCGCAGGCCTCTCGGCAGGCGACCGACTCAAACGCGAAACGCTTCGCAGGCCAGCTCGCCACGGCGTACTCACAAGGCGGCGCGCAGCTGACGGGTTATTCGCAGCAGGCCGCGGCGCTCGCGTCGAAGCGCTTCCGCGCGTCGCTGTCGGTGCCGGGGTCGGTGTTCATGCTGACGCGGGCCCCGGAAGGCAACGGGAACGTACTGCTCCAGATCGACAAGGACAGCGGGCAGCCGCGCTCCCGCGTGGACCTGGGCAAGGAGCGCGAGCCCGTCTACGCGGTGGACGACGTGGCGGGAATGCTGTTCTTGCAGACGGCGTCGGGAACGCTGGTCGGCTACCGGCTCTAACCCGCTCCTCCAGAGCGCCAGCGAAACGGCCTGGCCCTCTGTCGTCGTCACTCAGCTACGCGGCGTCGAAGGCCTGCTGCAGGCCCTTGATGTCGATCTTCTTCATCTTCAGCATCGCCTGAACGGCGGCCCCCGCCTTCTTGGGGTTCTTGTCGCCCATCAGCTTGCCGAGCACCGTCGGGATGATCTGCCACGACAGACCATATTTGTCCTTGCACCAGCCGCACTGCTCATCGGCTTTGCTCGCGGACAGCTTGCCCCACAGCTCGTCGACTTCCTTCTGGGTTTCGCAGTTGACGAACAATGAGATCGCCGGCGTGAACTGGTATTGCGGGCCGCCATTCAACGCGTAGAATTCCTGTCCCTCGAGTTGGAAACTGCCGCCCATGACGGTGCCGTTCGGCCCCGCCATCGTGCTCACGATCTTCGAGTTCTTGAAGATCGAAACGTAGAACTTCATGGCCTCTTCGGCCTGGCCGTCGAACCAGAGAAACGGGACGATCTTCTGCATAGAGTCCTCGCTATCGATTGGTTGCCGCCAGCACGTCTTCGAGCCGGTCGTAGCTCGCCGCGACCCCCTGCTCCATCCCCGACTTGATCACCGCTTCGCGGGCGGCCGCCGACTCGTAGCGCATCGTTTGCGTGAGCGTGGTGCGCCCGCCCTGCTCCACGAGCACCAGCGTGTTGAGCGACTCGCCCGGGTACCACGCTTCGTCGAACTTCTCAGTGCTGACGATCCGCTCCGGCGCCTGGATGTCGCGATACACGCCGCCCATTCCCATCTCGGCGCCGTCGCTCTCTTTGCGCCACACCCAGCGATACCTGCCGCCGACGCGCACGTCCATGTCGCACACCGGCATCGTCCAGCCTGGAGGGCCGAGGAGCCACTGCCGCACCAGCGCGGGCTTGGTGTGCGCATCATAGACCAGCGTGCGCGGGGCGTCGAACACGCGGGTCATCACGAGATCGCGGTCCCCCGACTTGGTGATCTTGAGTTGGTCGCGTTTCATGGGGACTTCCTTTCCTTCTCCTGGGTTTTGAGCTGCTCGAGCAGCGCGTCGAGCCGCTGGTAATTGGCTTCCCACAGCTTGCGATACCGCTCGAGCCACTTGTCGGCCTCCTCGAGTCGCTTCGCCTCGAGCCGGCGCGGGCGCCGCTGCGCCTCGCGCCCGCGCGAGATGAGCCCGGCGCGCTCCAGCACCTTGAGGTGCTTCGAGATCGCGGGCTGGCTCATCGCGAACGGCTCGGCGAGCTCCATCACCGACGCCTGGCCCGAGGCGAGGCGCGCGATGATCGCCCGCCGCGTGGGATCGGCGAGAGCGGCGAAAATGGCGTCGAGACGCTGCGTTGCTTGCATAACTAGTAGGTTATATACAAGAGACGCCGTTTGCCGTCAAGCCCCTCCCGGGCGTACAATCCGCGATGGCCTTCTCGGCGGCGACGCTGACATACCTGCGCAACCTGAAACGCCATAACGTGCGGCCTTGGTTCGAGGCGCACCGCGCCGAATACGAGGGGGACGTCAAAGCGCCGATGCGCGAGCTGATCGAGGAGATGGACGTCAGGCTCGCTCGGCTCGCGCCCGAGATCATCGGCGATCCCAGGCGCTCGATGTTCCGGATCTACCGCGACATCCGCTTCTCCACCGACAAGTCGCCGTACAAGACGCATGCGTCGTGCTGGTTCTATCATCGCGATGGGTCGCGCGCCGTCGGACGCGAGGCCTCGGGGGGCGGCGCGGGCTTCTACTTCCAGATCGCGCCGGGCGATTCGTTCATCGGGGGCGGGATGTGGATGCCGCCGCGCGAAGCGCTGATCAAGTTGCGGGACGCGATCGCGGAGGATCCGAAGGGCTTCGCGAAGATCGCGACCGACAAGCCCCTGATGCGGCGCTTCGGCGGCCTGGACGAAGACGCGATGCTGCGCCGCGTGCCGCGCGGCTTCGCACCGGATCATCCCGGCGCGCGTTGGCTCAAGTTTCAGTCGTTCGTGACGGGCCGCGCCCTGACCGATACGCAGGCCGTGAGCGCGCGCCTCCCTGCCCTGCTCGAAGCCGACTTCAAGCTGATGGTACCGCTGGTGCGCTGGATCAACGGCGTGTTGGGACTGCGACCCGCCGCACGGCGCTAGCCCGCGCCCGCGCTGACGTCCAGCGAAATCCGGTCGCGCCCCTGGCGCTTGGCCCGATAGAGCGCCTCGTCGGCGCGATTCAGCAGCGTATCGAGCACCGCGACATCCTCCTGCCGCGCCGCGACCCCGAAACTGCAGGTGAACGAAATCGTGGCGCCGTCGTGCGGAACGCCGATGCCGCCCACGACGCGCCGCAGCCGCTCCGCCAGCGTCACCGCTTCGGGGCCGCTCGTCTCGGGCAAGAGCAGCGCGAACTCTTCGCCGCCCAGCCGGCCCGCAATGTCGGGATCGCGCGCGGCACCGCGGATCGCCTGTGCCAGAGCCTGCAAGACCCGATCGCCCGCCGCGTGGCCGTACGTATCGTTGACGTGCTTGAAGTGATCGATGTCGAACATGACCAGTGCCAACGGCCGTCCGTAGCGCCGCGCCTGCTCCAGGGCGCGCTTGGCCAACTCGGTGAACGCGCGTCGATTGTTGAGTCCCGTCAGGTCATCGGTGCGCGACAGCTTCTGCGCCAACGTGTGTGCCTGCTGCAGCTCCCACGACAATTGAAACGTCCGCTGCCAGAAGGCGCCGTAGTTGCGTGTGGCGCGGAGCGAGGCGATGAGGTACATGACACCGGCGGCGGCCATCGCCCGCAGCTCGATAGAGTTCGCGAGCGCGAATTGGATCGTCACCGGAACCATGAGGCTCAAGAGACATAGGAGCACCGCGCGCGGGTGCACGGAATAGCTCGCCACCGCTCCGCCCGCGATCCCGATCAGGAAGAAGTAGACGATCGCCTCGTGGGCGAGAGACTCCGATGGGAGGACCAGCGCCGCGCCGACGCCCCACGCCAGGCTCACCAAGACCAGCGTGAAGACGAAGGCACGCTCCCACCCGATCATCCGGTCGGGCGGTGGGCTGCGACGCCGGTAGGCGAGGAGCAGGGTCAAGCGCGCCACGGAGAGTACCGCGACGGCGCCGAGCCACAGCAGCAGCGGGCCGTGGAGACTCGCGCGCCACAACGATGCACCGACCAACCCGCCGACGAGCAATGTAAGAATCGGCGCGAGGAGCGCCTGCTGGAAAACGGCGCGCACCGTCTCGGCGCGTACGTGCTCTTCCACGCTGCCGGCGGCGGGCCACGGGGCGACGGGGGTGAGACGTCGCCGCGAGCCGGAGGACAAACGCTGGGTCGGCACGCGGCAACGATACGGAGTTGCTACGTCGCGCGCGAGGGAGCGGCAGGTGGCCGAAGCGACGTCGCGACGGCCACACTGGCGACCAGGATGTTGGCCACGATGACCGGCCACGAATGGATCAGAATGCCGTACAGCGCCCACAGGGACGCGGCGATCCCCTGAACCCGGCGCAGCGTCGTCGGCAGCTTGGCGAAGTACGAGCACAGGAAGACCGCCGTGGCGAGCCACCCTACTCCATCGACCATCATGCCTCCGCGACGGCGCCCAGTCCTAACACGCCATCCGCGGCGCCGGTGCGGATGGTCAGCCAATCGGTGCGCACCCGGTCCCACTCCTGAATGACGAGGCCCTGACGCTCGAACAGCGCGCGAATCTGCGCGGG
>DASYRD010000139.1:0-4498 GCA_036004745.1 Gemmatimonadales bacterium
CTCGACCTGCTCATCGGCTCGGAAGGGACGCTGGCGTTCGTCACCGCTGTCCACTGGCGGCTCGACCCGATCCCGCCCGATCACGCGGGCGCGGTCCTCGGCTTCGGCGACCTCGCCGCTCTCGCCGAAGCAGTTCCGTACCTCCTGTCCCTGAACCCCTCGGCCGTGGAATTGCTCGACGCTTCGCTTCTACGCCTCATTCCAAACGCCCCTGTTCACGCCGCCTTACTGCTGATCGAATTCGAGCGGGAGACGGGCGCGGCGGCGCGCGGCGTGGTGGGAGACGCGGTGCGGGGACTCAAGGACCATGTCACCCACGTGGAGACCGCGGTGGACCGCGCCGGACTCGACAAGCTGTGGACGGTGCGGCGGCTCGCCTCGCCCGCCCTCGCCCGGCTGCCCCCGTCCCAGCGCTCGCTGCAGGTGATCGAGGACGGCTGCGTCCCGCTCGAGCGCCTCGGCGACTACATCGCCGGGCTCCGCGCCACCTCCGATGCGCACGGGATCCCCGTCGCGATCTTCGGACACGCGGGCGATGGGCATATCCACGTGAACGCGCTCCCCGACGTCACGCGACCCGGTTGGGAGAAGGCCCTAACGCATCTTTTCGACGACGTCATTCAACGCCTTATTCGGCTTGACGGTGTTCCTTCAGGCGAGCACGGCGTGGGACGCCTGCGCGCGGGCGTGCTCGAGCGTTTCTACGGCCCGGAGGTCGTCGCGCTGTTTCGCGACGTGAAGCGGGCCTACGACCCGCTCTCGATCCTCAATCCGGGTGTTATTATTCCGGCGGCCGACTGGGCGCCCGTCACGCAGCTCAAGGTAGGCGATGGAGCGGCGTCAATCCCTGACGATATCGCGGCGCGCTTGCGCGAGACGGAACGCAACGCCGCCTGGGCCACACCGAAGCTCGACCTGGCCCGGTAGCCCCCGACACCCGACACCCGGCACCCGACACCCGATGGAAATCTTCCGCGCCCCCCGCGTCACCCTCCTCGCCCGCCCGCAGTTCGTCGAGCCCGAGCACCTGAAGGTCCAGTGGCGCGGCGACTCGACCGACGGCGAGCGGCTCGCCGAGTATGCCGGCCGGCTCTGCTACATGAGCCAGCATAACCCGGTGAACCGCACCACGGCCGAGTACCTCGAGAACATCAAGAAGCAGGCCCACGGCTCGGTGCTGGAGCACTCGGTGTACGTGCTGCTCATCGAGGGGATCTCGCGCTCGTGCTCACACGAATTAGTGCGGCATCGCGCCGGGTTTGGGTACTCGCAAGTCTCGCAGCGCTACGTGGACGAGTCACATGCGGCGTTCGTGATGCCGCCGGCGCATCTGGGCGACGCGAAGCTCGAGGCCGAGTGGGAGCGGCAGGTGACCGAGGCGCAGGCGGCCTACGTGCGCGCCGTCGAAGGCTTGATGCAGCGCTACGAGTGGGTGACCGACAAGGTGCACCGGCGCAAGATGGCGCGCGAAGCGGCGCGCAGTGTGTTGCCCAACGCGACCGAAGTGAAGATCGTGGTCTCGGGAAACGCGCGCGCGTGGCGCACGATGCTCGAGCTGCGCTGCGGCGAAGGCGCGGAGCTCGAGATCCGTCGCATGGCGATCGCGGTGTTGCGACTGTTGCAGCGCGAAGGAGGCGCGCTCTTCTCCGACTTCGAGATCTACGTCGCCGACGACCGACAGGAAGCGGCGCGCGTCGCATACCACAAGGTGTAGAGCTATTGCGTATCTCGCCGACATTCCATATTCTGATACTGGACAACGCGTTGCCGCTTTTCGAGACCGCACGACCAAAGCGGCCTTTTTTGTAGGAGGTATCCCGAGACCACATGCGAATAGGTCTCGCGTACAACGAGAAACCCGACTCAGGCGGTAGCGATGACTACGCCGAATGGGACGACCCATCCACCATCGATGCGGTCGAGCGGGCTCTCGGTTTCTTCGGCAGCGTCGTGCGCCTCGAAGCCGACGCGTTCTTCCCCCACAAACTCTCCCGCGAGCGCCCCGACATCGTCTTCAACATGGCCGAGGGACTCCACGGCCCGAGCCGCGAGTCCCACGTGCCGGCGATGTGCGAGTACCTGAACGTGCCGTACACCGGCAGCGACCCGCTGACGCTGGCGCTCGCGCTCCACAAGGGGCGCACCAAGGAGATTCTCGCCTTCCGCGGTGTGCCGACGGCGCCGTTCCGGGTCGTGGAACGCCCCGCCGATCTGGACCGCCTCCCGATCCCGTTCCCGCTGTTCGTGAAACCGGTCGCCGAGGGGTCTGGTAAAGGCATATTCGTCAATAACTTATGCGATTCGCCCGCGCTCCTCGCCGAGCGGGTCCTCTTCCTCTTAGAGCGCTACGCGCAGCCGGTCTTGGTCGAGACCTACCTCCCCGGTCCTGAGTTCACCGTCGCGATCCTCGGCAACGGCGCCGCTGCGCGCTGCCTGCCCGTCGTCGGGTTGGATTTCGGCATCCTGCCGCGCGACGCCGCGCCGGTGTACGGCTACGAAGCGAAGTGGATCTGGGACCGGCCCGAGCGGCCGCTCGAGATCTTCCAGTGTCCCGCCCGCGTCGCCGCGCCGCAGTACCGCGAGATCGAGCGCGTGGCGCTCGACGCCTACCACGCGCTCGCCTGCCGCGACTGGTGCCGCGTGGACGTTCGCGTGGATCGCTTCGGCGTGCCGAACATCGTCGAGCTGAACCCGCTCCCCGGGATCCTCCCCGACCCCGCGATGAACTCCTGCTTCCCGAAGGCGGCGCGCGTCGCGGGACTGACGTACGACGAACTGATCCAGGAAGTGGTCCAGATCGCCTGGCAGCGGATCACCGGGCGGGCGGTGAGCGTCGCGGCCGAGGCCACCGCGTGAGGGTCGTCATCCTGTACGATCCCGGGGCCGAAGACTGGACGGCCGAGGACATCGCGGGCGTGATGCAGGCGGTCGACGACATCGCCCGGATCTTCGACGCGATGGGACACCGCACGCAGCGCGTGCCCGTGCGGCACGACATGCGCTGGTTCGGCGCGTGCCGCCGCGCCGACCTGGTGTTCAACCTGTGCGAGGGCGTGCACGGCGTGGCGCAGTGGGAAGACCACGTCGTCGCCACGCTCGAGTTCGCCGGCATTCCGCATACCGGCTCCGGCCTGTGGACGCTCGCGGCGTGCCGCCGCAAGCCGGTGTGTAACACGCTGCTCCAGCGCGCCGGCCTGCCCGTGCCCCGGTGGACGGTCGTGCAGGGAAGGATCGCCGACGACTTCCCGCTGCCGGCGATCGTCAAGCCCGCCGCCGAGGACGCGAGCACCGGTCTCGACCGGCATTCAGTGGTCGGCGATCGCAAGAGCCTGCGGGCCCGCGTCGCGGCGATGACCGAGCAGTTCGACGACGTCCTGGTTCAGCAGTACATCGCCGGCCGCGAGTTCAATGTGGGCTTCGTGGGCGATCGCGTGCTCCCGATCGCCGAGATCGACTTCACGGGGATGCCCGAGGGCAGTTGGCCGATCCTGACGTACGCCGCCAAGTGGGACGCCGGCTCCGTGGAGGACATCGGCAGCCGGCCGGTGTGCCCGGCACAGATCTCGCAGCGCCTCGCCGATCGGCTTACGCGGGTGGCCGAGACGGCGTGGCGGACGATGCAGGGGAAGGGCTACGGGCGCGTGGACCTGCGTGTGGACGACACCGGGCGCCCATGGGTGCTCGAAGTGAACCCTAACCCCGATCTGACCGACGAAGCGGGCCTGTCGCGCATGGCCAAGGCCCTTGGGTGGGACTATCCGGAGCTGATCCGCCGCATCGCCGAAGTGGCGCTGCGGGAGGCGCAAGGCGCCAAGGCCGCGCGTGAGCTGCTCGCTGCGCCCCGTCGGGCGCGCGCATCGCGCACGACTTGAGCAGCTGACGCGGGCGACGGGCTTCTTCCGCGAGGACGAAGTCGCCACCGCGGTCGAACTGCTCGACGAAAGTCTGGGCGGCGACGACGACTACCGGTTCGTCGGCGCGTTTGATGGAGCTGCCCTGGTGGGCTACGCCTGCTGGGGGCCGACGCCGGGGACGGAAGGGACCCACGACCTCTACTGGATCGTCGTGGACCGCGACCGCCAGGGGGCGGGGCTGGGAACGCAGCTGTTGCGCGATGTGGAGCGCCGACTGACGGCTGACGGCTGTCGGCTCGTTGTCGTGGAAACATCGTCGCGCGTGGACTACGCGCCGACGCGGGGGTTTTACGAGCACCGCGGCTACACCAGAGCCGCAGTCATCCCGGGGTACTACGCGCCCGGTGACGATCTGGTGGTCTACACCAAGGATCTCACGGATGGAGACCTGGCAAGAGCTTCTTCGTAAGAAGAGCATCGCGTCCCTCGAAGCGCTGGCCGCGCGGTTTGGGCCGGAGCACGTCGGTGAGATCGACCGGCTGCGCCAGGCGGCCGAGAACTTCGAGTTCCGGATCTCCCCCGCGATGGTCGACCTGATCCAGTCGCCGGGCGACCCGATCTGGCGCCAATACGTGCCGACGGTG